>NKJD01000065.1 GCA_002256385.1 Flavobacterium sp. BFFFF2 | reverse complement strand
ACAGCCGTTTGGCGCAATAGCTACTTTTTCTTAAACTGAACTTTTACGGTTACGAAAAAATATTATCTTTACAAGAAGAAAAAAATGTTCCCGCAGGCCGCTACTGTCGCCAAGCGGCGAAACGTTATGCCCAATTATATGAAAACGCGAAGACTAACAATTTATTTAACACTTTTACTTGCAGCTTGCGGACAGAAAAACAACACAATAGACGAAGGTCTAATTTCAAATCGTTTATTAGTTTTAGAGGATAGAACAAAGAACTTTTCAATTTCAAAAACTACTATAGAAAATTTTAAGAGAGCAAAAAGAACATCTAAAGACGAGTTTATTCAAGATACTATTAACGTAAGGAAAATCAACGGTGTGACAGAAGTTCCTTTAAAAAAACCGCACTATCCACATTCACTCATTTTTAAGGACACCCCAGCTGGAATTGAAGAAACTGAAGAAAAGGAGTTTAATTATCTTGGACAATTTCCTATCATTGGTAAATATTTAGTTTCTGGAACTTTCTGGGAACATTACGAATGTTATTTAATTGACAAAAAAACCGGTAGCAAAACAACAATTTGGAACAAACCAAGACTTTCGACAACTTCAAAGTACTTTGCAAATTTATCTATCGAATATGGACTTGAAGGAGAACCAAACGGTATTCAAATTTGGAAAATTAAGAAGACGAACAAAAACAACTTACATAAATATTTAGAACTTAATCAAGAGATATGGGTACCCGATGATTTTGTCTGGGAATCAGACAATTCAATAATTATAAAAGTTTCATCAGTAGAAAATTATATGAAAGAAAATGGACAACCAAAAGAAAAGGATTTTTTTTATTTAAAACTATTACTAAGATGAAGAACAACAGAATAACTGGGCATAACATCATGTTGACGCAAGCGGGTTTTCTGTGGTGAAAAGAAAAAATAATCGTTGTAAGTGGCAAAACCGTTTTTAGTTTTTTGCCTTTTTTTGTAAGTTTACAAAAAATAAAAACGGTTTTGCCGCCGCGGTTTGAAATTGAAAATAAAACTCACTAAAACCCCGCCTGCGTCAAAATGAGAATCGTTATAGGCAACTTTAAAACCAGACAAATATCTTGCATTTTTCGACACTTTCAGTTAAGTAAATAACAAACAACTAAAAAAGAATCCACTTACTTTTTTTAATTATATCTGAACAAAGGCTTATCAAAACAAATATCATGGAAAATTTAATATTGTATTTTGAAAGTATAGGTTTCACAGGAGATAACTTAGATATAATTATAGATTACTTTGAAATTAAGGAATTTAAAAAAAATGATTTTATTGTAACCGAGGGCAAAGTCAGTAGGTATATTGGCATTGTAAAAAACGGCATGTTGCATTATTACACTTTAAAAGACGGTGAAGAGAAAACCCACTACATCTCTATAACCAATACTTGGTTTGCTTCTCTGCTGAGTTTTATTAGCGAAGCACCCGCTCTTGAGAACATTACCGCACTCGTTGATACTAGCGTTTATATGATTAGCAAAACCAATTTAAAAAAACTGGTAGAGGAAGTTCCCGGATTCAAAGACTTTTATATAGGATTACTAGAGGTATCTATATGCGGTATCGATGAAGATCGTCATGACTTAATTGTATTAACCGCAGAACAGCGTTATGCTAAAATGCTCCAAAAAGAACCCCATTACTTACAACAAATCCCTTTACAGTACTTAGCTTCTATGCTAGGTGTTACCCCAAGACATTTAAGCAGAATAAGAGGCACTATTCGATAATTTCATTATTGGACATTTGTCTAGTAACTTCATTTTCAGGCAAATCATCTTTGCATCGTTAATTATAAACAAATATAACGATGAAAAAAATGATTCTTACAGTGGTACTTTTATCACTAATGAGCAACATGAATGGGCAAAGCCGATTCTCAAAACAAGAATTTAGTATTAACGGATTTCGTAACCCTTCTATTGGCGTGGAATACCGTTATCATCAAGTGTCGGTTCATGCCGGATATTACACTACCGCCTTTAAAAATGGAGAATACACCAACTTCTATAAAGCAGGTGTAACTTATTATTACATGCCTGTTGGCAAAAAAGAAAATCCTTCTTCTTTTTATTCGAGTTTGTCTTATGCCAAAGGTATCAATGGTGATTACAAAGACAAGGATGCATTCATCAATGAATTTGGTTTCCGTTGGATGGTTTGGAAAGGACTAAACCTAAGACTGGGTGTAGCTACTTTAATAGCTAAAGGTGAATCACCGAAAATCAATCCAACGCCAGGCATTAGTTATTCATTCCTCTTTTAAAAATGAGCACTGTGAAAGAATTACAGATTAGAACAACTGCTTATTTTGATAACGCTATGAGTGTTTTAGAAATGGATGTTGCACCGAATACGGGTAATCCAAAACATTATCATACCCTGTTTGAAGAAACTTTTGAAGTACTAGAAGGTGAACTTTGTATAGGAATGGATAAAATGACTTCGATCCTGCGTCCGGGACAGTCGATTACGGTTCCAATACGAAGCGTACATTTCTTTAAAAACAAAACCGAACAAAATTGCCGCATTAGAATATCCTTAAGCCCAGGCAATACTGATTTTGAGGATGCTATGAATATTTATTATGGTCTTAAAAAAGAGGGGCAAGTTAGTAAAAGTGGCGTTCCTAAGAAACTATCCGACCTAGCTTTATTTATAAAACTCAACAATTCTAAAATGCCTGGACTGGGAAGTTTAGTTGGTGGGTTACTAAATCTTATTGCTAACCGCGCCATCAAGAATGGTCGTTTGGAAAACTTGCGAAACCGCTATACTCTTTAATTTTTAATGCCAATTAAAAAAAAAATGAAAACAATATTAGGAACTGGACAGCTGGGACTTGCCATTATGCAATTGCTATTAGATAAAAACCCGAACGAAAATATTTTGTTAATAAACAGAACCGGAAAACTGAACATTTCAATTCCGCAAAACGTACAGGTAACAGCCGCAGACGTAACATCCAAAACAGATATGGTTACTATTGCCAGAAAGTCTGATTTAATTTTTAGTTGCACAGATATGCCTTACGATAAATGGGTAGCTTTTTATCCAGCAACGTCAACTGCACTTGCTCATGCGTTAAGTCAAACCAATGCAAAGCTTGTTTTTGCTGATAACCTATACCCCTACGGTAATGTTATGGGCATAGAAATGAATGAACAAATGCCGCATTCAGCCAAAACAAAAAAGGGAAAAATAAGAGCAGGTGTTATAAATACCCTGCTCTACTCTGCCGACGATTTTAACAACAGGGTTGCCATTTTAAAAGCTGCAGATTTTATCGGCCCACGCATTCACAAAGGCATTTTTGGCAAAGATTTTCTAGATAATGTGTACAATGAAAAAACAGTTAGGCTGTTTGGAAATATAGACTTACCGCACACATTCACTTATATCAATGACTTTGCAGCGGTGATGATAAATGTAGGTATAGCCAATGATGCATTTGGACAGATATGGCACGTACCCAATGGACCTGCATTAAGTTTCGATCAATGGCTACACTTGTTTGAAATGGTTACCAACAAAAAAATAAAAAAAACGGTTACGCCAAAGTTTGTAATCAGAATCGCTGGACTTTTTAATTCATTTATCAGAGAACTTTATGAAATGGCTTACCAGTTTGAATATCCATACTTGGTAATCCATGACAAATATTTAAACCGCTTCGGTAACCATTTTACCTTTCCATCAGACATCGTAAATGAAACGGTTGAATGGTACTTATCAATGCAAAAAAATAAATAAAAAAAACAGTTGGTGCATTTATGGACAAATGTCCAACAACAGTAATTTGACCAGATATACCTTTACATTATTAAACAAATAAAACTATAAAAAATGAAAAGTAATAATAAAACAATTGGAATATTACTCATTATAGGTGCAATTGCTTTACTGATTCCCTACACGATGTTAACCATCTTTTTTGAGTATCCTGATATTTTAAGGCAGGACACCGGAACAGTTCTTACAAAGTTTTACCAAGGTGGCAATTCATTGGTATGGACATGGTTTGCTTTCGCTATAACTGGCATTCCTTTACTACCAGCCTATATCATGATTGGGCAAAAACTTGAAATCAAAGCACCATTGGTTCGCATGGCAACAACAATTGGTGTAATTGGTTTAATTGTACAAATGATTGGCTTATTAAGATGGACATTTGTTGTGCCTGTCCTTGCTGATACGTTTGTGCATGCAACAGACGAAGCAACGAAAGTTGCTGCCATCCTTTCCTTTAAAACTATTCACCAGTTCGGCGGCGTGATACTGGGCGAACATTTAGGCCAACTTTTTACCATTGCATGGACAGTGATGATGACCATTTCATTTGCCAAATTAAAACTGATGCCAAAATGGGTAAACTGGTTGGGGATTATCAGTTCTGTGATTTACCTATTGGCACAAGCTGAATTATTTGCAACGGTACTAAAAGGTTTTCCTGTATGGGATATGGCTGGCTTTATTGGAAGTACACTCTGGCTGGTTTGGCTTATCATAGTGGGTGTTGTATTTATTAAAAACGGAAATCAAAATGTTTCATAAAAAAAATAATTTAGTTATGACAACCAAGATAATTTTAGCAATTACGCTACTAATGTACGCCATTATAGCAAGCCAGGCTTTCATGTACATGCTTTCATTAAAACAGGTCCAACTTAATTTGGGTGCTAACTCTTATACCGAAATAAGAAAGCTGATAGACATCAGTATGAGAGCCAGTTTTAAATATGTAATCTATGCTGCATTACTTGCAAACTTCTTACTTGTACTTGCAAAGGTAAAAACTCCTAACAGTCTTGTATTTATTACAGCAACAATTGCGTTGGTTGCGTTGGTTGCTGAAATACTGCTTACATTAAAAGGGAATTTACCCATCAATGATGTAATCAATACTTGGTCTGCAGATACTATTCCTTCAAACTGGACTGCTTTCAGGGACAAATGGTTTACTATTTTTCAATACAGGCAAATTGCCAGCATAACCGGCTTTATAAGTTTACTGATTGGCACTGTGTTTGGGACAAAATAATTTTTAACTATAAATCGAATTACGAACATGAGACTTTTTATAAAAACACTATTTTTTACTTTATTGACAATTCCACTTATGGCACAAAACAATATTTTATTTGAGTCTGCTACAGCAATAGCAGCTAAAATCAGGAACAAGGAAGTTACTTCCTATGACGTAGTATCAGCTTATTTTGAGCAAATAGACAAGTATAATCAGACCTATAATGCGGTGGTGACACTTAATAAAACGGAAGCATTAAAAAGAGCTAAAGAAGCTGATATTGCACTATCAAAAGGCGAAATCTGGGGAAAACTTCACGGTGTTCCGATTACAATAAAAGACAACTACAAAACAAAAGGAATACGTACAACGTCAGGATATAAACCATTGACAAATAATGCACCTGATACTGATGCGGAAATTGTAAAATTGTTGATTGCAGAAGGTGCAATTATTATCGGGAAAACGAACTTGTCGGTTCTGGCATTGGATATGCAAGCAGACAATCCAATTTTTGGAAAAACAAATAATCCATGGGATACAACTAAAACCAGTGGAGGAAGCAGCGGAGGTTGTGCAACAGCTTTAGCAACTGGTATGACTCCCTTAAGTTTTGGCAACGATGTTGCAGGTTCAATTAGACTACCAGCAGCATATTGCGGAATTTACGGATTCAAACCATCGTTTGGAGCAGTTTCTCTCCATGGAATACAGACTGATCCTAAAGAAAAAGTAAATGGCTTAAAAACCTTAGCAGTTGCAGGACCCCTAGCAAGAAATATTGACGATCTTGAATTAGCAATGAGTATCATTGCACAAACGACAACTGAGGACAGAAGACTTACCCCATTGGTTAAAAACACAGATACCATTGCTATTAAGAATTTAAAAATTGGATGGACTGATGAGTTTGGTGGTGTGCCTGTTGATAATGAAATTAAACTAAAAATACAGGAATATATTTCAAAATTAGAAAAAGCTGGTGCTACAGTTGTAAAAGTAACTCCTGAAATAGATTTTAATTTGGCATGGAAAACTTGGGGTAGTTTTATTGGTATGCAAGGCGGTTATAACACTTCAAATTTTGTAAAATGGATGGGTTTACCTTTTATAAAAGGTGTACTGAAAGAGGTTCCCATGCACCAAAATGTAGTTAAACCAACTTCTGTTGAAAAATATATGATAGCTATGAATATTCAAGATTCCATAATTAACATTATGGAAAATTTCATGAATGAATATGATGCTTTTATTTGCCCAGTGAGTGCTGTAACAGCCTTTAATCACCATGCACCAAGCAAATCATTCGGTAGTTTTAGTATCTATAACACACCTTTAAAAGTAAATAATGAGGACATACATTATTATATGGCAACACAAGCTTATACGACTCCATTTACATTAACAGAAAGCCCAGTTTTGTCTATGCCAATCTCACTCAGTAAAGATTCCTTGCCTATCGGTATTCAAGTGATTGGTAAACGCTATTCCGATTTCAGATTGCTGAAAATTGGAATGGTATTAGACGATTATGCTGAAAAGTTTAAATACCCATTAGAATAATTTTAATTTTGTAAATGATGAACAATGCCAGCAGATAGCAGCCGTTTCAAAAAATGGTGAAAAATGTGCAAAATTCACATTTTTCTTTTGCAAGAATTTTTACCTTAGGGGAAAATATGTCGTTCCGAAGCGCGTCACTGACGAGAGGTGGCGGAACGTTAGCAGAGATTGCATCGGAAACATATTAACAAAATATCATGAAAGTATTATTATCAAGTATTCTTTTAATCTTATTCGCTATACAAGATGATTTCACATTTGTAAACGAAAATCAGAAAGTAGTTTTAAAAATTGACAATGGTGTTAGAACTTTAACTTGGGGAAAGAAATCAATTCTCAATTTAAAGATAGAGAATATAGATCTTCAAAAAATGACAATGTCAGCGCCTGGAATTAGATTTATTAAAAGTAAAAACCCAACAGAAGAAGTAAAACTTGAAGTCACACCTGATAGAGAAGTAACAGAGAAAGATACATTAAATCTTCATGTGGGATTCCGAAACAAGAATAACGAATACATACATCATCGTTTTTCAATAGTTATTACAAAATAGTGAAAGCAACCTCTTCTAACAGCCATGTCCTTCGGCAGTCGCTGCGCTCGTGTTTCGCAATTCCTTCGGCAGTGCGCTTCGTTCGGGTGCGCATTTTGTGGTAACTTCCCATTTGCGTTTCGCAAGAATTTTTATCTTTACGGGCAAATAAAAAGTTCCGAAGTGCTTCACTGACTAGAAGCGGCGGAACGTTGGTGGTAATTTTTGACGACCACAACTCAAAACAACATTTGTCCAAAAAACGGAATTGCCGAAACCTAATTTTGAAAACTCGGCATTAAAACTTATATAAATGAAAAAAAAATTATCTTTTTTACTCTTTTTATTTTACTTCTCTTTTATCAACGCACAAGATATGACATTTTCATATGTTGGTAAATATGAAAACATTGAAAAACTTAAACAAATTGCAGATAGTATTAATAAACCATTGTTAGTAACAGAAGATAAAATATTTTCTATTGGGAGTGATTGTTTAACACATTTATTTGATGGCAGTATAAATGATAGAAATAGTGATGGTAATAGTGATGATCGTTATAAAGATGGTGATAGTGATGAAAGAAAAAAGGGAGGTGGTATCGTTGAAAGAACTAAAAAAAGTAACAGAAATAACAGAAATAAGGAAGGAAAATTCGATGAACGAGATGAAGATGGAGATGTAAATGATAGATATAAAGATGGTGCTTCTGAAAATAGAAATTCAAATGGATCAATTAGTGATGGTCCAAGATGCTCATATTCAAAAAATGGAAAAATTTTATTATACACTAGACAAAACATAAACGCTAAAAAATCTCAAATATATTACAAAAACAAATTCTACTCAAATAAATACTTTAAAATCATACAATTATGAAAACATTTAAATCAATTACACTAGTTTCATTATCAATTCTTTTGATTTCTTGCGGTGCAACCTTTAACGTGCCAATTGATAAAAATAAATTAGTAAGTAACGCTACAATTAAATTTACGAATAAAAATTTTTCCATATCTAAAGATGAAATTTTTCTCCTTTCTGAAAAATCATTGGAAAGTAATAAAGTAAAACAAAGTATGGATTTGTATAATATAACAGATATAAATTGGGTTTTAAAAGCTTTTAAAAAAAATAAATATATAAGTTATGACATTACAATTTCTAACCCAAAATATCCAAAACCTTATTATGGAAAAATTGCATTCTTCAATACAAATGGTATAAATGAAATGTCTGCTGTTTCTAGATATAGAGAAATTAGTATTGATGATAATTATTTTTTAAGCTCTACAAGAGGTCGAGTAGCTATGATGTATGAATATACTGAAACTAATGTTAGCTTAATAAAAGGCGCAGCGAAAGTTCCAACGTGGATAATACTTATGAGTGACGAACCATTTTAAAAAATTTTCACCAACCACCGTTTGGTAATATGGCGGGTTTTGAGCTTAATTTAAAGTTGGTTTTGTCCTTGTACAATTATTCGTTACGCGAAAGTTTTCACTTAATTAATGCGCCACCTTAGCCAAGCGGCGAAACGTCGTAGCAATTGTAAAAAAGCATCCTAAAACAGCTTGAAGACAATGCTATTCCTACTTTAATTTGCTAATCTTATAAAGATCGTGCCTTCTGTCTTTCAATATTCGGACGCTTCCATGTTCATGCAGTTTTTTTAGCAGGTCCAAATCAACATCAACAATGAGCGTCATCTCCGTATTTGGCGTGGCTTCAGCCTTGATGCCGTTGCTTGGAAAAGCAAAGTCCGACGGCGTAAATACGGCGGTTTGCGCATACTGTATATCCATATTGTTAACCTTCGGTAAGTTGCCGACACAGCCTGCAATGGCCACATAACACTCATTTTCAATGGCACGCGCCTGCGCACAGTGTTTGACCCGTGTATAGCCATTTTGCGTATCGGTCAAAAATGGCACAAAAAGAATGTCCATGCCTTCATCGGCCATCAATCGGGATAATTCTGGAAACTCCACATCATAGCAAATCATAATCCCGATTTTACCACAATCCGTATCAAAAGTCTTAATTTCCGAGCCACCGATCATACCCCAATATTGGACTTCGTTGGGTGTTACATGTACTTTGGTGTACATTTCATACGTGCCGTCGCGTTTGCACAAAAAGCCCACATTATATAATTTTCCATTTTCCAAATAGGGCATGCTGCCCGTAATAATATTGATGTTATATGAAATCGCAAACTCCTGAAAACGCTTCCTGATGGGTTCGCAGTAACGGGCAATCTCGCGAATGGCATCAGATTCAGACATATGATTGTAATCGGCCATCAACGGGGCGATGAACAGTTCTGGAAATAAGGCAAAATCACAGCCATAACCTGAAACCACATCAATGAAAAATTCACATTGTTCAAAAAGCGCGTCCAAATTGGCAAGAGGGCGCATTTGCCATTGCACCAAACCCAGTCTAATGACACTTTTGCGGACGTTGATCAATTTAGGACTCTTGTCATAATAAATGTTATTCCATTCTAACAATACGGCATAATCTTGAGAGGCAGCGTCGCCAACCAGGTAATTTTTCATTACACGGATCACGTGAAAATCATTGCTGAGCTGAAAAGAAAGTACCGGATCGTACAATTCTTTCAGGCGCACTTTATCGATATATTTTTTGGGCGTAATCTTAGCTGCATGCTCCGTATAGCTCGGAATTCGGCCAGCAAAGACGATGGATGACAAATTTAATTGCTCACAGAGTTCTTTGCGGGAATCATATAGTCGGCGGCCAAGCCGGAGGCCGCGGTATTCTGGATGGATAAAAACGTCAATCCCATACAAAACTTCCCCTGACGGATTATGTGTTGAAAAGGTATAATTTCCGGTGATGTCAGTATATGAATGATTGGCCAGCACTTGGTCATTGGTCACAATCAGCGAAAGTGCCGAGCCAACGACTTTTCCGTCGACCAGAATGACCAGTTGCCCTTCAGGAAAAATGGCGAGGAGTTTCTTGATGTGGTGTTCTTTCCAATACGACCCTTCCATTTCGCTGTAGGCTTGCACCATGGACGATTTCAGTTCGTTGTAATCTTCAATGCGAAGATTGCGTAATTCTACTTTGGTAATTTGTGGCATTTCACTAATTGCTGATAATTGGAAGCGAAGTTACGCCAAATGCTTGGTGAAACGATCGGTTGATTAAAAATCGACAAAATCCAGCGATCATCGACAACCACGTTTTGCCCAAGCGCAAACAAATGGGCTACATTTGAATAGCTGTCTGACTTTAGCGCGCGTCAGACATAATCGTTGGCCTTCGGTGCATTCACCCATTATTTTCTGACCTTCTTTTTCCACATTGATAAAAATCGGTAGCCAAGCCGAGACCGCGTCTGGATCCGCAATGTGAGCAGCTATATTACCGCCCATTTTTCATTATTGGTAATATGGTTTAACTACTCCTCTCCTACCGTAAAAAACAATTGATTGCATGGTTATACGTTGACCGTTTGGTGTCTGATATTTGAAACCTTTTAATATGTTGGCACGAAAGATTGGAACATATAAATTGATGATGTGGAGCATATTGGTGCGAAAGATTGCGGTGCGATCGCTGGAACAGCCGAAAGTTGGGTTTGAATTCGTTGACCTTAAAAATAACTTCGGTTCAATAACGCATCTAGTTAACGGCAGCCATAATTTTTGACATAGGAAAAACAACAACAAATGGATATTGTACATACATTTGTACAAAATAAATTACTATGGTGGTTGCAAATATTTCAGATTTCAGAAAAGACATCAAATCTTATTTTGATAGAGTCTCCAAAAATTTTGAAACGCTTATCATTAACCGTGGAAAGGATTCAGGAATTGTTGTGATGTCTCTTGAGGAGTATAATTCACTCATGGCTACAACTTATGAATTGTCTTCAAGAGCAAATGAAAAGCGCCTTGATTCAGCAATTGATAAGCTAAAAAATGGAAATAAATTTTCCAGGGATTTAATCGAGGAGTAAAATGAAATATGTATTTGTTGATGAATCTTGGGAAGATTACCTGTATTGGCAGAAAATTGACAAAAAGAAAGTCAAAAAGATTAATGACCTTTTAAAAGATATTTCAAGAACTCCATTTGAAGGTATTGGAAAGCCGGAACCGCTTAAGCATAAATATGCGGGATTTTGGTCGCGTAGAATTGATGATGAACACAGACTTGTCTATAGATTTGTTGACGATGAAATACAAATCGCAAAGTGTAGACATCACTACGATTAGAATTACGGCTGCCAACATCTACCTGTTTCGGTGGCTGCGGGATGTCAATAGTGACAATATTGATTGTTCATTTTCTTTGGTGGCACAAAGTCAGAGGAAAGAGGAAAGAAGAAAGAGGAAAGAGGAAAGAGGAAAGAGGAAAGAGGAAAGAGGAAAGAGGAAAGAGGAAAGAGGAAAGAGGAAAGACAAACCAGTCTTGCAAAGCTTCGCAGAACAGTTAACATTGATTGAATATTTTAGAAACCGATTCATAAGACCTTTTGGTTTTGGTTTGTCGTATTTCTACTGAAACACCTTTGTTCATTTTCTTTGCTGGCTCAAAGAAAACGAACCAAAAGAAAAGGCCTTTTTGGCCCGCATAAAAGGCCATTTTTGCCTTCGGCAAAACCAGTTTAAGCTCTCTTTTATATTGTTTTTTAATGGTGAGCTTGAATCACCTTTTCTTTAATTGTGTTTGCTTCGCAAACTCGTCTTTAGTGGTGATGTAACCTGTCCTTTTATATTGTTTTTTAATGGTCAGCTTGAATCACCTTTTCATTATTTGTGTTTGCTGCGCAAACTGGTTTTTAGTGGTGATGTTTCAAGCCGAAAATCCCTTTTCTAAAAACTACTTTCTAAAATTTCAACAATTAAATTTATAACAAGGGTAGTCCCGGACTTCCACTGGAAGTCCTCCTCTATATATCATAGGCTTCAGGATTTTATGCGGCTAGCGAAACCTATGACATGAAGTGGTTTAAACTTTTTTGATTGCAGTGAAAAATGAGGATTTTTGTTCCAGTTTTTAGCTTTTTTGCACTGCATAGCAGCGCTACGGAGTAATAAAAAGCTGAAATATGGGGCGAAAAGACCATTTTGCAGCCAATTGAAAAAAGTTTAAAGCACTTCAAAATATGCGGGCCGGCTCCTGCAAAGCTTCGCAGAACAGTTAACATTGATTGAAAATAAAATTACAACTATTCTCCCGACTTGTCCGCCCTTTATCTATATGTTTTTTAAAATGCTGTAAATAAGTGTTTTAAAATTTTATTTTTTTAATTTTACCGCACTAACGGTTGGTAAATGGTTAAAATTAGGATAGTAAATACA
>NKJD01000064.1 GCA_002256385.1 Flavobacterium sp. BFFFF2 | reverse complement strand
AGTTTTGCCGCCAGCTTCCTTCAGATTCCACCTCACAGTGGACACCCTTGCTATTGGCTAGTGGTTGGCGATTACAAACCCCCACAGTGGACTTACACCACCTAGTTGGTTACCATGCACGGCGCACAAAAAAAACGAGGCCCTAGAGCCTCGTTTATTATACAATAAGTGAAGAAAATTATTTTTTCTTTCCTTTTGCTGGTGCTTTCGCTGCTTTTGCTGCTTCTTGAGCTGCTTTCATAGCTGCACGTGAAATACGAACTTGACATACTACCGTGTTTTCAGGGTGCATCAATTTAAATTGATTCGTCTGAATTTTGGTGATGTACATTTTGTTACCCATTTCCATTTCTGAAATATCAGCTTCTACAAAATCTGGAAGATTTGCAGGAAGTGCTTTTACTTTTAAACGACGTTGGTTTAAACGTAAAATTCCACCTAAAAGTACCCCTGGCGATGTACCAGTCACTTTTACAGGAACTTCCATGATGATTTCACGGTCATCGCTCAATTGGAAAAAGTCAATGTGGTTGATGCGATCTGACACTGGGTGAAATTGGATGTCTTGCAAAATAGCATTCACTGTTTTGCCGTTCAGGTCAATTACAACGGTGTGTGCGTTTGGAGTGTATACCAAACCTTTAAATGCGCGCTCGTCTGCTGCAAAATGTACTGGCTGATTTCCTCCGTAAATAACGCAAGGAACCATTCCAGCATCGCGTAAGGCTTTTGTTGCTTTTTTGCCTACGCTTTCTCTTTCTGATCCTTTAATCGTAATTGATTTCATTGTAAAATATAAATAATTAATTAATATTCAATTTTGGTTTCCACCTACTGCAAAAATGTGCTGCTAATGGAGTTGTTGTTTTGCACTCTTTTCATTACTTCTGCAAACAAAGGCGCACAACTAATTACCTTTATTTTGGCACTCTCTTTTTTCAGCGGAATGGAATCGGTAACCCATAATTCCGTAATCGCTGATTTTTCAATGGTTTCATACGCATCACCCGACAAAATGGGGTGGGTGCATAATGCCCGAACACTGCTTGCGCCACGTTCCATCATTAAATCGGCAGCCCTTGAAATGGTGCCTCCTGTATCCATCATGTCATCGACCAACACGACATTGCGGTTTTTAACATCGCCAATCAGCTCCATGGTACTCACCAAATTGGCTGCTTTGCGTTGTTTGTAGCAAATCACCACGTCCGAATCTAATAGTTTGGCATAAGAGTAAGCTCTTTTTAAACCACCCATATCAGGCGAGGCAATAGTGAGGTTGTCGACTTCTAATGACCGTAACATAGGCAGAAAAATCGCCGATGCAAATAAATGATCGACTGGCTCTTCAAAAAAGCCTTGAATTTGATCTGCGTGCAAATCCATGGTCATAATGCGTGTGGCACCAGCGGTTTCCAATAATTTGGCAACCAATTTGGCCCCAATCGGCACACGAGGTTTGTCTTTGCGGTCTTGGCGTGCATACCCAAAATACGGAATAACCGGTGTCACGTGGCGGGCTGAAGCCCGTTTGGCAGCGTCAATCATCAGTAAAAGTTCCATTAAATTGTCCGATGAAGGAAAGGTGGAACAAACGATGAAAACACGCAATCCGCGTATCGATTCTTCGTATGAAGGCTGAAATTCGCCATCACTATAATGTAAGAACGTCACTTTTCCCAGCGGAACACCATAGTTTTTGGCTATTTGTTCTGCTAAATGTACGCTCTGGGAACACGCGAAAATCTTCGCTTCCGGTTCGTTTTGCGACATGGTAATTGGCTCTTTAGTAGTTGATTGTTGTTGTGTTGCTATAAAGGCGCTGCAAAAGTAGGAATAAAATCAATTACCCTTGGTAAAAAAAACATAGAAATTTTGTTGTGGCTGTACTTTTTTTAATAAATTTGCACCCT
Organism: Flavobacterium sp. BFFFF2; assembly: GCA_002256385.1. Lineage (GTDB taxonomy): Bacteria > Bacteroidota > Bacteroidia > Flavobacteriales > Flavobacteriaceae > Flavobacterium. The sequence goes on along the minus strand of NKJD01000064.1, from coordinate 10,936 downwards.
CTTAACACCTATGCCCGGATGGCGGAATTGGTAGACGCGCACGACTCAAACTCGTGTACTTAGGTGTGTGGGTTCGATTCCCACTCCGGGTACTTTAAGCTCTAAACTTTTGTTTAGGGCTTTTTTTTATTGAAATCATTGCTTTGTAAGCAAAATTACTAGGCTTATAAATTCGGGAAAAGGTGCTTTTTAAACACTTTGCAAAAAACAATTTGAGCGCTTCCGCACCTTCATTGGGTATTTTACTACTTGTACTTAATCATACATTTTTGATCGATATAAATTGATTCGTTTCATTTATTTGTGAATAAATCTTAATAAGCAGCTCCGTGCAGTTCATCAGTAACAACTTGTTTTACATTTAATTAAAAGAAATAAAGAGAAAGGAAACGCAGAATATTTCAGAAAATATGCCTGTAATCCATTATATTTGGGGCCTTAAACATGGCTTTTTTAACGGAAGTTTTAAAGTTGTTTAAAGAATCAAAAAACAAACAGCAGCAACCCTTTTTAAAACGGTTTGCGAAATTAATCAACAAAAAAAGGGAGGTAGCAGCATTGATACTATAGTATTTATGTGTAAAACCTCCGGAAAATGCTACTTATGAATTCAAAATTTACCCTATTCCTGTTTTCGGCTTTACTGTTTATTTCTCCAAAGATTTTTGGCCAAATAACGGCCATTACGCCGGTTCGTACCGATGTGAGTGGCTTTATTTCGTGGACCGACACGTCGGTGGGTGGAACCACTTATTTGCAGTTGCTTTCGGCGACCTCAAAGACCATTGCGCCAACAATGGACTTTGTGGCATACGTGAGTCCAACCCTCGATTTTAAACTCCGAACTTTTGGGGGCACGTCGGGCAGCTCCAATGTGGTCACTGTTTCCATTTCAACCAACAATGGATCAACCTATACTTCAATAGGAACCAGAACGGCCAGCAGTTCAACATTAACGGCTGTCACTCAGTTTGACCTATCAGCCTATTTGAGCTCGCAAATTCGCATTAAATTTGAAAGTTTAGGAGCCACAGGAACCGCAGGTATAGGGATTGATGACATCAATATTAGTGGCGTGCCGGGTTGCAATGCCCCGTTAACACAAGCCACTTTTGGCAATAGCATACCCGCAGCAACTTCTTTAACCCAAGTAATCACTGCCGGTAGCGGCGCTGGGCGATTGGTACTTTTTAATTCGACCAATAGTTTTACCGATCCAAATAACGGAACTGCCTACACCGCCAACACGGTTTATTCGGGAAGTGGACAACAAGTGGTGTTTGCAGGCACAGCCGGAACCTCAGTCGCAGTAACCAATTTGACAAGTACAACGACCTATTACTTCGCAATTTATGAATACAATTGTTCGGGTAGTACAATCATTTATAATAAAATCGAAAATACCACTTCGGGCACTACTACAATGGCGGGATGTGTTAACGGATCGATGTATCCAAGTACTAATTATATCCCATTAAATAATGGAACCAGCGAAACAATTACTACCAGTGCTTTTGCCGGAGAATATTCAGTGATAGAAATTCCCTCAACCGATAATGTATATCGTTTTTCGAGTTCTGCTTCTGCTGATTTCATCACCATTACCAATTCAACGGGAGGTACTATTTATGCAAGTGGCGTAACCCCTTTAACTTGGACATCGACAGTAGCGGCCAACATTCGTTATTACATCCATTTAAACGCTGCGTGCGGCACCAGTAATGTAGCCAGAACACGCTACATTCAAACGGTTTCAACCGCTTGCGGCTCGCCTTCATCGCCAGTAGCCAGCAATTTATCATCGAATTCGGCATCGGTTTCATGGACGGCTCCTGCTACGGCCCCAAGTAGCGGATATGAAGTGTATTATGCAACGGCAACTACAGCACCAACAAACGCAACTGCGGGCTTCGCCACTACAAGTAATTTTTATTTTATTGATAATTTAACCAATAACACCACGTATTACTTTTGGGTCCGATCAAAATGCGGAACAGCCAAAAGCCCATGGATAGCAGGGGGAAATTTTAAAACGTTAACAACCTTAGCTTGTAATAGTGCTACTTACGGCTTGTATCCAACAACGACGTTTACGCCTACCTACACAGGAGTGGAAGAGCAAATTGCATCCGATTGTAGAACAAGCCAATATTCCAATATAAACATTTTAGCAAATAAGCAATATGTTTTTAAAAGTACTTATTTAACCGATTTTATCACCATTACCAACGAGGCAGGAACTGTTGTTTATGCCTCAGGACAAACCCCTTTAACCTGGGAATCAGGAACAAATTCAGGCGTTGCTCGTTACTATTTTCATTCTAATTCAAACTGTACTTCTGGTGCAGTCCTGCGTGCCAAATCAATTACCAGTACCACTGTGATTCCATGTGGGGCGCCAACTGGTTTAACAGCGGCACACATTACCTCCAATTCGGCTTATGTCCAAGTCACAGCCCCATCATCCCCTACATTGACTGTAAGTCAATATTATGCATACATCAGTACTACAAATTCTGCACCCATATCGACCACTCAACCCACCGCCATTTCTTCCACTACGTCTATGTTTCTTAGTGGACTTCAGGCCAACACCACTTACTACTATTGGGTGAGTTCGAGTTGTACATCTTCATCGAGCATTTGGGTGGCAGGAGGGACTTTTGTTACTAATGCGGCCATATCTCAAAGTTGCAATGGCGCCACTTACGGGTTAAATCCGACCACTTTATTCACCCCGGCTGGCACAGGTAGTTTGGAATTAATTACCAATGCAAGTGCAGCCAGTCAGTTTTCGTATATTGCTATTTCGGCTGATAAAACGTATACTTTCCAAAGTGATACGGGCACCGATTACATCACTATAACCAATGAGGCAGGAACCACTGTGATTACCAAGGGATCTTCGCCCTTAACTTGGAATTCCGGGACCACTGCAGGCACTTTTCGCTATTATTTTCACTCACAAGTAGCTTGTGGATCTTCTACTTCGGCAAGGTCAAAGTATGTAAAATATGTACCTAATTGTGTCGCTCCCTCAAATTTTGGTATTTCAAATATTGCATCACAAACTGTTCGAGTTGCATGGACAGCTACCGCATCTGCCTATCAATGCCTTTTTACCACCAGCAATACGCCACCTTTAGATACTGTTGGAACCACCGATAATTACACCACCACCAACTTCTTCGACGCGTCTGGTTTAACCCCATCTACTACCTATTATTCATGGGTGCGTGCTGTTTGTGGTTTTGCCAATAGTTCATGGGTTTCAGCGGGCAGTTTCACCACAACTGCTGGCGGATGTACAATTGGCACATTATTTCCAACCACCACATTTACCCCTGCCTTTACAGGAGTTGCAGAAACCATAACAACTCAAACTTATGCAGGTGAATATTCTAATGTGACTATACAGGCTGGTAAAAATTATATGTTTAGCAGCAATGTGTCTACTGACTATGTTACTATTACGAATTCAACAGGAAGCACCGTATATGCCTTTGGCACCACACCTTTAATGTGGTCATCTGGCACCAATACCGGCACCATTCGATTTTACATACATACCAACGTGATGTGTGGAACCCAAAACACCAATCGGACGAGGTACCTCATTGCCACTACACCGTGCTTAACTGCCGCACCCACTGTTTCTGCTCAAAGTTTTTGTGCAGGTGCCACCGTGGCCAATTTGGTTGCCACAGGAACGAATATTAAATGGTACAATGTGCCATTTGCGGGAACGGCATTGGCGTCAACAACCGCGCTTACAACGGGCATTTATTACGTCACCCAAACGGTTGGTTGCGAAAGCAGTCGATTGGATGTGAGTATTACGGTGAACCCAATTATGACACCGACATTTACACCCGTTGCTGATATTTGTGCTGGTGCAAGCATAGCTGCATTGCCACCGACATCAAATAATGGTGTTACGGGAACTTGGTCGCCAGCGATAAACAATACCGCTACCACCACTTATACATTTACACCTTCGCAAGGAAGTTGTGCACCAACTACTACTTTAACCATCACTGTCAATGCGACCTCCGTTCCAACGGGCTTAAGTACACAAGTTTATGCTGGCACTACCAATACTTTGGCTAATTTGACGGTTGGTGGAACGAATATTAGTTGGTACAATGCCTCAACAGGAGGTACTTTGCTGCCGTCTTCCACCGCCTTAGTGGACGGTACGACTTATTTTGCCTCTCAAACCATTTCAAACTGTGACAGTCCCAGTCGTTTGGCAGTGACCGTTCGTGCCATTAGCAGCGCTACGCAAAGTATTTGTACAAATGCCACCGTTTCAAATTTGGTCAGCACGCCGAGTGCTGGAACTACGGCCAATTGGTTTGCAACCAGTTCGGGTGGTTTTCCGTTGTCAAACAATACTAGTTTGTCAAATGGTACATACTACGTAGAACAATTAACGTCCAATTTTGCCATTACGAGTACCATTGGAAGTGGAATTTATACCCCAACTAGCGTTGCCATTTTACCCGATGGTCGCATATTAGTTTCCGATAATTATGGATTAACACGTATGGATGCCGACGGCTCCAATATGGTGTCATTCTCAAGTTTATCAAGTCTTGGTGCAATTGCTTTGCAAGCCGATGGTAAAATTTTAGTGGTTGATGGTGTAAATGCCAAATTAAGAAGATTTAATGCTGATGGAACTGGTATGGTTTCTGTGTCAGGGGTATCATATCCTTCGGGTGTTGCCGTGCAGGCTGATGGTACTATTCTGGTTGCAGAAAATTATTCAACGGCCATAAAAAAAATGAATGCCGATGGAACGGGCATCGTTTCATTAGGAAGCGGTTTTAATTCCCCAAGTGGCCTTGCTGTTCAAGCAGACGGTAAAATATTAATTGCCGATTCGGGTTCCAATTCTATCAAAAGAATGAATGCTGACGGTACGGGGATTGTTACGGTTGCCAATGGTTTTATTTACCCGCGGGGGATTGCCTTTCAGCCCGATGGAAAGATTTTGGTAGCAGATACGGGCAACAATGCGGTCAAAAGAATGAATGCAGATGGCAGTGGCATAGAAATACTTGGCAGCGGTTTTAGAAGTCCATCAGGGGTTGCAGTGCAGCTAGATGGGTCTATTATTGTGGCGGATCAGATGAATGATGCCGTCAAAAAGATAGGCCCTGGAATTGCTTCGAACCGCGTGGCTGTTAGTGTCGTTGTAGATGCACCTTTACCTACCGCCTCAGCTCAAAGTTTATGCACAGGAGCAACGGTGGCCAATTTGGTTGCAACAGGTAGTAATTTAAAATGGTATGCAAACAGCACCGCTGGCGCAGCGCTTACTTCAAATGGTTCATTAACCACCGGAACCTATTATGTTTCCCAAACGCTTGGCACTTGTGAAAGCAACAGAACCGCTGTTTCAGTGACTATTAATACTGCAAGCATACCGACCTTCACGCAAGTAGCCCCTATTTGTATAAGTGGCAGTTTGGCTGCTTTGCCAACCACCTCAAATAATGGATATACGGGAACTTGGGCACCAGCTTTAAACAACACAACAACGACCGTTTATACATTTACCCCAAATGCTGGGCAATGTGCATCTACAGCTCCGATGACTATTACTGTAAACGCTGCTGAAACCCCCACGTTTACACAAGTTTCACCAATTTGTCTAGGAGCTGGTTTATCAGCTTTGCCAACCACCTCAAATAATGGATTTACAGGAACTTGGAGTCCTGTCGTTAATAATTTGCAAACCACCACCTATACATTTGCGCCTGCTGCTGGACTTTGTGCCAACACCGCCACAATGACCATCACCGTAAATCCTAAATCAACGCCAACTTTTACACAAATTGCCCCTATTAATTCGGGTAGTAATTTAAATGCTTTACCTACAATATCAAATAACGGCATCACAGGAACGTGGAGTCCTGCACTCAATAACACGGCTTCGACAACATATACTTTTACCCCAACTGCTGGGGTTTGCGCTTATAATTCCTTATATAATATTGTAGTGAATAGCGTAGCACCAAACATTAGCTATGTCGGCGGTAATCAGGCATTCACTGTAGGTTCGGCTATTTCACCATTAACACCAAGCAATTCCGGTGGTTCAGTACCAAATGCTATATACCAAAATGTAACTACCATTGCTGGTACCGCAGGGTCTGCCGCGGCAACCGATGGTATTGGAACAGCGGCCAGATTTAATTGGCCTAATGGATTAGCACTAGATACTTCAGGAAATTTATTTGTAGCTGATAGAGACAACAACACCATTCGAAAAATTACCCCAGCAGGTGCGGTCAGTACTTTTGCCGGTTCTGGCACTTCGGGTGCCACGGATGGAACTGGTACATCAGCAAGCTTCAATTCTCCCAATTCAGTTTCAGTTGATGGGTCTGGCCATGTATATGTTGCCGATTATTTTAATAATAAAATACGAAAAATTACGCCTGAAGCAGCCGTTACTACTTTTGTTGATACAGCGGCGGGGCTTAACCGACCTGCTGGCGTTGTAGTTGATGCTTCAGGGAACATCTATATTACTGATTCAAATAATTATAAAATCAAGAAAGTTACCGCTGCCGGAATAATAAGTACATTGGCAGGTTCTGGTGCTTTTACTTCAACAAATGGAACAGGTGTTTCCGCTACATTTAAAACCCCATTTGGCATTGCTGTAGATTCTACAAGCAATGTATATGTTGCCGAACGAGATGGCAATAAAATCCGTAAAATCACCGTTGCAGGAGTGGTAACTACCGTTGCTGGCTCAGGTACTGCTGGAACTGTAGAAGGTGCAGGCGCTACTGCCAGTTTCAGCGACCCAATGGGTGTAGCCACAGACGTTTGGGGTAATTTGTATGTTGGCGATCGGGCCAATAATAAAATCCGTAAAATTACCGCAGCAGGCGTTGTTAGTACATTGGCTGGAGGAACAACAGGTTCAACCGATGGAATTGGAACCAATGCAAGATTTTCAGGCCCGGTAGGTTTAGCTGTTGACGTCATGGGGAATGTGTATGTTTCGGAAATTTACAATAATATTATCCGCAAAATTTCTCAACAAGGCTATACTGTTACTCCTAGTTTACCTGCTGGCTTAAGTCTTGACGGCACAGGTGCCATAACAGGAACACCAACGACTTCAAGTCCTTTAACTACTTATACGATTACGGCATACAATACAGGGGGTAGAAGTAGCACAAATATTAGTTTTGCGGTATGCGCCACAAAAACAACCCCTACATTTACGCAAGTGGCGTCTATTGTTACTGGTGGCAGTTTGTCTGCTTTGCCAACCACTTCTAACAATGGTATAGCAGGAACTTGGAGCCCCGCTATAAACAACACCTCAACTACAACTTATACTTTTACACCAACAGCTGGTTTATGTGCTACAACTACTACCATGACAATTTATGTTGGTAGTCTACCAATAATTAGTTACCCAACCAATTCGCAGACTTACTATGTAGGAACGGCCATTACGGCTATTTCACCCAATAATACTGGAGGAGCGGTGCCAGCCATCGTATTTGGACAAACCAGCACTTTAGCTGGATCTGGTTCCGATGGTGCGGCGAATGGTACAGCGGCAACCGCTAGTTTCTCCCGTCCGACAGGTGTGGCTTTAGATGCCGCTGGGAATACGTATGTGGCCGATCAGTACAATCATAAAATTCGTAAAATTACGCCTGCGGGAGTTGTCAGCACTTTTGCGGGTTCAGGAACCGTTGGGTCAGCCGATGGCACGGGAACCGCTGCGAGTTTCAATTTGCCGTTTGGGTTAACCGTTGACGCTGCAGGCAATGTGTATGTGGCCGATAGCGGGAATAATAAAATTCGTAAAATTACCCCAGCTGGGGTAGTGAGCACTTTTGCTGGTTCGGGCGCTCAAGGCGCAGCTGACGGTTCTGCCACAGCTGCCAGTTTCTACTTTCCAACGGGGGTCAAGTTAGATTCTTCGGGCAATTTGTTCGTCGCAGATTTTAGCAACCATAAAATTCGTAAAATTTCACCAACAGGTACCACAAGTACTTTTGCTGGCTCTGGATCTACTGGTTCAGCAGACGGTACAGGCACGGCGGCCAGTTTCTATGACCCCGTAGGCATTGATATGGATGCGGCGGGTAATTTATACATCGCTGATAAAAGCAATCAAAAGATTCGTAAAATCACCTCAGCTGGTGTGGTAAGTACTTTTGCTGGTTCGGGCGTTATTGGAGCGGCCGATGGCGCAAGGAACGTGGCCAGTTTTAAGTACCCTCAAGGGGTGGCCATTGACCGATTGGGTCAAATATATGTGGCTGATGGATCCAATAATCTGATCCGTAAAATTTCAACCTCTGGTGTGGTAAGCACTTTGGCGGGTTCTGGTATCGACGGTTCGGATAATATGGCAGGGACCAGTTCTCGTTTTTCACTTCCAATTAGCCTTACTGTTGATAGCGATTTGAATATATATGTGGCCGATTATTTTAACAATAAAATCCGTAAAATAGCTCAGCCCAACGGAGGTTACAGCATAAGCCCTGCTTTACCAAGTGGTCTGAACTTTAACAGTACCACGGGCGAAATCAGCGGCACGCCCTATTCGGCAAGTACTTCAAGAAATTACACTATTACAGGTTACAATGAAATAGGTAGTGGAAGCACCACAATTTCCATCACGACTATTCCAAACATTTTACTGACCGGCGCTGGCGTTGGTGGTTGGGTTGAAGCGGGCATGGTTGCTTTGAGCTCAACAGATGGTATTTCTTTCACTAAATCAAGAGTTGAAATTCTTGGCTCAGGCGGCGCTTCATCGGAGGTAAAATTTACCGAAGGTACGTGGGCCAGTGCATTGGGGAATAGTTCCTCAGTAGCAGGTTCAGGTTTCCCAACAGGTACCGCTTCAGTTTCAGGTTCAAATATTGCGGCCACCCCAGGCTTTTGGGATGTGAGCTACAACTATCAAACTAAAGCGTATAGTTTTACCGCAAGCAGCAGTCCAAATCCAGTGATTAATTTAAGTGGCACAGCCGTGGGCTCCACAGCGGTTACTTTGTCTACAACCGATGGAATTAACTATTCCAAAGAGAGTGTCACATTTACAAGCGGCACGGCCAGTTTTATGCTTAATGGAACAAGTAATCAGTGGTCAAGTGCTGCCTTTCCGCAAGGGACAGGGACGCTTTCGGGCACCTTGATTTCAATTCCTGCAGGAACTTATAATGTGTCATATAACCACACTACCAAAGCCTATGTGTTTCAACCTACCGTGGTTTCACTTATGGGTGATTTTAATAGTTGGGCTACCGATGTAGATATGTTTACCACGGACAATGTTACTTTTACATTGACCAATCAGGTATTTACAGCAACCACATTAATAAAATTCAGAGACAACCACAGTTGGAATTATGGATTTGGCAGCAGCGCACCTTACACGGGCGGCACGGCCACTTTGGGTGGGGGTAATATTTCGGTGCCTGCTGGAAATTATAGCATTACCTTTAACAGAAGTACACTGGTTTACAGCATTATTGCAACGCCTACACCGCCAACCACTTCATCACAAACTTTTTGTGCCGATGCAACTGTTGCCAATTTATCGGCTTCGGGTACCAATTTAAAATGGTATGCAAGTGCCACAGGCGGGTCAGTTCTTACATCAAATGCGGTTTTGACAACAGGCACGTATTATGTATCACAAACGGTAAATGGTGTTGAAAGTACACGAACCGCTGCAAGTGTTACAATAACAGCAAGAACAACGCCAACTTTCACGCAAGTTTCAGCGATTTGCGCGGGAGCAACCTTAAGTGCGCTTCCAACCACGTCTACAAACGCGATCACTGGAGTTTGGTCACCTGCCGTAAACAATACTTCGACAACGACTTACACGTTTACCCCAACTGCTGGATTGTGCGCAACAACTGCCACGATGACCATCACAGTGAATCCGAATGTGACGCCAAGCTTCACGCAAGTAGCGCCGATTTGTGCGGGTGCTAGTTTGTCTGCACTTCCAACCACTTCAAACAACAGTTTAACGGGAACTTGGTCGCCTGCTTTGGATAACGCGGCTACAACGACTTACACCTTCACTCCAACTGCTGGATTGTGCGCCACAACAGCTACGATGACAATCACAGTAAATCCGAATGTGACGCCGACTTTCACACAAGTTTCAGCAATTTGTTCTGGAGCTACTTTATCTGCGCTTCCAACCACGTCAAACAACAGTTTAACGGGAACATGGTCACCTTCGGTAAACAATACGCAAACGACGACCTACACGTTTACACCAACTGCTGGTTTGTGTGCCACAACTGCGACGATGACCATCACGGTGAATCCAAACATCACGCCGACTTTCACGCAAGTGACGCCAATTTGTGCTGGAGCGACACTTGCTTCACTTCCAACCACTTCGAATAACAGTTTAACAGGAACTTGGTCACCAGCATTGGATAACGCGGCAACAACGACTTATACGTTTACTCCGACTGCTGGATTGTGTGCTACGACTGCGACGATGACTATCACAGTAAATCCGAATGTGACGCCGACGTTTACACAAGTAACACCGATTTGTTCAGGAGCAAGTTTATCTGCGCTTCCAACGACTTCAAATAATAGTTTAACGGGAACTTGGTCGCCTGCTTTGAATAACACGGCTACAACGACTTACACCTTCACCCCAACTGCTGGACTTTGTGCAACTCAAACCACGATGACCATCACGGTGAATCCGAATGTGACGCCAAGCTTCACGCAAGTTTCAGCGATTTGTGCGGGTGCTAGTTTATCAGCTATACCAACCACTTCCAACAACAGTTTGACCGGAACTTGGTCGCCTGCTTTGGACAACACGGCTACAACGACTTACACGTTTACCCCAACTGTTGGTTTGTGCGCCACCACGGCTACCATGACCATCACGGTG
>NKJD01000063.1 GCA_002256385.1 Flavobacterium sp. BFFFF2 | reverse complement strand
GTTCAATTAAATTTGGAATCGATGTATTAGCCAGCTGTTTGAATAAATTATTTTCACTGTCAATAGACATGTATTCAGCTGTTAAACTCAAAGCAACTACTTCAATATCAGTCATTTTTGCTTTTCTGCCGACTCTAAATGTGTCATTAAAATCAATATCTAAAGAACGTATAACCTCTAAAACGCTAAAATAATTTTTCACTATATTTGACATGGATATTGGTTTGTTTTGCGACTTCAAGATACTGAATTTCAGTATCTTGACCAATATCTGGCCGTTATTTTTTACTTAAAAACAATTTCACCCAACGGGTGTTTGTTGTATAAAACATCCGAATGTGCGGAATATCATCTTCCAAGTAAGATTCCCCTCTTGATATAAAACCGTGCGCATTGTAAAACGCTTCTAAATGTTGTTGCGCTGATATTTCTACGGTTTGAGTGCCTAGAAGATCAAATAAGGCCTTTACAGCCTCTTTCATGAGTTGATGGCCCAATCCGGTGTTTCTGGCCGAAAACTTCGTTACAACGCGCCCAATGGAGGCATTGCTAAAATAATCGCCTGCCTTAAAGAGACGGGCATAGGCCACCAAATGGCCGTCTGCATAGCCCATGACATGCCAAGCATACTTATCTTTTCCGTCAACGTCTGGATACACACACTGTTGCTCCACCACAAACACATCTGACCGCAAGCGCAGCAAATCATAGAGTTCAAAGGTGGTTAAATCAGCAAATAGCTTTATTGTCCAGGTAATATTCATCTTTGTAGATCTATTTTTTTTCTAAAAATTGAAGCGATTTCATGGCTGATTCCAGTTCAAACATGATGTCACGCTTTTCTTTGGACGGCGCATAACAGAAGCCTTCCACAATTAAATACCGCCGATTGACGCGGTCTTGAATGGCATACATCAAAAATGGCCCTTCCATAAAATTGCGCTTCATTTGCCAATTTCCTTTAATTTCATAGGCGCGATGCCCATCAATTTTTGTTTTGTAAAAATAGGGCGAGTAACTCGATTCAGTAATCATTCGTGATTTGCTGACCGTTCCATGAATGTACTTTCGGCCAATGGAATCTCTTAACTGAATCAGGTCTTTTAATGGTTGTTTTCGGCTTACTTTATACGCTGGCACCTGATACATCAATAAACTCACGCTGCCACTAATAATGTCCTTTTTTAGCCAAAGAAATTTTTTACGGCTAAATGCCACTTCAAATGCAGGGGGAATGTTCATTTGAACCCGAAATTTACGGTTGGGTCTGCGGGTACTTGCGTGGTTTTTGGCCAATCTTTTTTGGCATTCTGCTATTTCTGTTGCCCTAAATTTTTGGCGAATTTCAGGAACATGTACAATAAGGGTGTCTATGATTTCAGACAAAGTATGCCCCGCTACTTGCACCGTGTTTTGTGAAAACGCATGATCTCCTTCAATGATTTTAAATTCAGATTGGGCTGTTTTTTTTATCACCAATATGTTCCGGCTTTGGGCCGAATACCCTTCAAAAAGTTTAATTGGATACTGATTGAGTGTAAATTCGGGTTCTTCTTGTGGCAATCCTTCAACGGGCGAAGCAAACCAATTGCGCAAGGAGTCGCCCAACTCGCCATTCCACAATTTGTCATCGACCAATACTGCCACTTGGTTGAGGGGCGCTTCGGTTGGTTCTACCTCTTTTTTAGATTGGCATGAAGTGAAAAATAAAAAAAAGGCAAAAAATCCAACAGTATATTGTTGTAATTTAATGCCTTTTAATTTTTGATTACTGTTATGCACTTTGTTCAGCTAATTAGCCGTTAATGCGCAACTTCATGCCGGGAGTAAGGCTTTCGCCTTTGATGCCATTCCATTTTTTAAGGTCTGAAATGGTCACGCCCGGGTATTTTTTTGAAATGCTGAAAAGAGAGTCTCCTCTTTTTACATAATACAACTTCACTTTTTCACGTGCTTGAGACTGCGCAATTTGCTCTGTTTTATTAAGCTTGTTCGACTCAGTAGGCTGCACCTCGTTGATTGCAATATGTATTGTTTGTCCCACTTTTAAGGCATTGCTTTCTAATTGATTCCACGATTTTAAATCGGCCACCGTTACTTGGTGTTTACGAGCAATGGATCCTAAATTATCCCCTTTAAGCACCACGTAGTCCAATTTAGTATTGGCCGTATTTGCTGTGTCAATGGTGGTGGTTTCAGTTGTTTTTTGGTTCAACGTCAGTTTTGATCCCAATTGGATGTTGGTGTCATTTAAACTATTCCATGATTTCAATTCTTCAATGGTTACATTGAATTTTTTGGCAATGGTAAAAAGATTGTCGCCTTTTTGCACTTCATAATAATCTTTGGGACTGTCACCAGGTACATTTTTAGCTTCCGCAACGGCTACTTTCTCTACTTTGCTCTCAACGCTCGGTTTGATTTCCTTTTTCACATAAGCCACCACTTGTTGCTCGGTGTGAATGGAAAGCCGTTTGCCCGCAGCAATGGCAGTACTTTTTAAATGATTCCATTTCTTAATCTCGGCCACTGTGACGCCATATTTTTCAGATATTAGCGCCAAATTTTCGCCGCTTTTCACTTTGTGAGTCTTAACAACTTCCCGATTTGTCACCACTTTTTCTTCTTTAAAAACCTTAGCGGTTTTGGCCACCTGAGCTACTAAACTAGACGTTGAATCAGTTTTAACAATAATTTCTGGCGTTGCATTTTTCGGTGTTTGTTGTGCAATGGCTTCTGATTCGATTACAATTTTCAAACGGCGACCTCGAGGTGCTTTATCAGAACGTAGGTGGTTCCATTTTTTGAGGTCTGTTATGGCCACCCCGTATTTGGCTGATATTTCGCCCAAACTATCCCCACGCCGTACTTTGTGGTATTTGTAACGAACCGCTAAACTATCTGTTCTTGAATTAACAGAATCTCTTTGTACCAAAAGCCCTTGAAACGGCCGTTCGCGCATGCTGGATTCATAGCTGGCGTAGGCATAAATTTTTTCTTCATTGGAAGCGAAAATGGCTATTTTATCAACGGGAAGGCGCAAATAATGATCAACTCCAGTTACAAACGGAATTTCGTTGCGTTTAAAAGCTGGATTCAAAAATTGCAATTCGGCTTCTGATACATCCAACAAATCAGACAATTGCTTAAAGGTAAGGCTTTGTTTTATTCGGATGGTATCTGATGCAAAATGATTAAATATGGCTTTTTCTGGTTTAATGCCATGTTCTTTGTGGTATTCAAAAATGTACATGGTGGCCAAAAACGCTGGCAAATACCCTTGGGTTTCTTTGGGTAAAAATTTGCGGATGTTCCAATAATTTTGCTTTCCTCCAGAACGACGAATCGCTTTAGCTACATTTCCAGGTCCTGAATTATAAGAAGCCAACACCAAATCCCAATCGCCAAATATGGCATACATATTGGTCATGTATTGTGTGGCGGCGTTGCTCGCTTTGAGCGGATCGCAACGGTCGTCAACATACGAACTGATGTTTAGGTTGTATTGTTTGCCCGTCTGGTACATAAATTGCCACAGACCTGTTGCACCAACGCGCGAAACGGCTCTCGGGTTCAACGCCGATTCAACAACGGCTAAGTATTTTATTTCTAAAGGAATGTTCTGACTTGCCAATGCTTCTTCAAACATCGGAAAATAATATTGTGACAAGCCCATCAACCGTTCAAAAGCGCGTTTGCGGTTTTTCAAAAACGATTTAATGATGTTTTCAAGACCCGGATTGTATTCAATATTAAAAGGTGACTTTTCGTCTAGTTTTTGCAACCTTTCTTTTAATAAGTCAGTGGGCAATTCAAAATCGACTTTTTCATCTAAGTTGATCGATTTAATGTCAATAGACATTTCTTTATACAAATCCAAATTGGCCAATTCTCTGCGCCACAAACTATCGATGCAGGAAGCCATTTTATCATGAACAAATGACGCTTTTATAGAGTCAAGTACTTCCTTTTTTGATAATGGTTTTTTGGGTTGAACAATCAGGGGTGTTTCCTGTGCGTATAGAGAAATACTTCCTAAAGCTAACAGGGTAAATGCCAGATTTCGTACCTTCATAGAACTCAATTTTAAGGGTTGAACCACGTGTTGAACACAAAAGTTCACTTGCTATAATTAAACATTCACATCCAAAAGGTGTAGAATGTGGAACATAACTTCAACTGGCAAAGTTACGCCAGTTTCCCTGTTTTATTGTATAATCTATTGTTAAAGGGCCGTTTTTTAATCGAGTTTTAAACGAATCTTAACTTTTTAAGTAAAACACTAAAAGAATGTTAATCGGCTAAAATAGCAGCAATACCTGGCAATGATTTCCCTTCAAGCATTTCAAGCATCGCGCCACCACCTGTAGAAACATAACTCATTTTGTGTTCGAGTCCAAATTGTTTTACAGCCGATACAGAATCGCCACCACCTACCAGGGAAAAAGCGCCATTGGCCGTTGCTTTCGCAATATCTTCGCCCAATGAAATGGTGCCTTTGGCAAATTTTTCCATTTCAAATACCCCTAATGGACCATTCCATAAAATGGTTTTTGACTGCGCAATCACTTCGCCAAATTGTTTCAATGAAGCGGGGCCCGCATCAAGTCCTTGCCAACCCGCAGGAATGTGACGAACGTCAACAATTTGGGTTTCGGCATCATTCGAAAAAGCGTTGGCTGCGACCACATCAACAGGCAAATGAATATTTACGTTTTTCTGTTTGGCTTTTTCTAGAATTTCGAGCGCTAAATCCAACTTGTCGTTTTCGCAAATGGAATCGCCCACTTCGCCGCCTAGCGCCTTGATGAAGGTAAAAGTCATACCACCACCAATAATCATGTGGTCAATTTTATCTAAAATGTTTTCAATAACCGTGATTTTCGAAGATACTTTTGAACCTCCCAATACAGCGGTTACAGGACGAACTGAGTCTTTTAAGACCTTGTTCAAGCTGTCAATTTCTTTGGCCAAAAGCAAACCAAAAAACTTGGTAGTTGGAAAAAACTGCGCAATAATGGTGGTAGAAGCATGTGCCCGGTGTGCGGTACCAAAAGCATCATTGACATAAATGTCGCCCAATTGCGCCAATTCTTTGGAAAATGCCACATCGCCTGCTTCTTCTTCTTTGTAAAAACGAAGGTTTTCTAATAATAAAACGCCACCTGAATGCAAATCATTGGCTGCTTTCTGCGCAACTTCGCCGCGGCAATCGGCGGCAAATTGAACAGGAACATCTAACACTTCCGCTACTTTTGCCACAATGTGACGCAACGAAAATTCGTCTTGAACGCCTTTTGGTCTACCCAAATGTGACATTAAAATCACGCTTCCGCCATCGGCCAAAATTTTATCAATAGTTGGTTTTGCCGCTTCAATCCGATTGGCGTCAGTAACATTAAAATGCGCATCTAAAGGCACATTGAAATCGACACGGATTAATACTTTTTTCCCTTTGCAATTGAAATCTTGAATGGTTTTCATGAAGTGTGGTTTTAATGATTTGGTTTTCAAAGACGGGCAAAGATACGAATTTGAACGGCCCTATGCGAAGAATGAAGCGCGCTTTCAATACCATTTTGTTATATTTTAGTCTTGAATTCTCGAAATTAAATTGGCTTTTTAAGTCCCTCAAGCTGCCAATCGCAAGCTATTGTTCGCAACCCCGTTTTTAATGACATTTCAAAACAAAAGTTTAAGAAGCGTTCCAACAATTTGATTTACTTTTGTTGCATGCAGTTTACCGATGTTTTGGGTCACGATGCGCTGAAAAAACAGCTTTATTACGGGTTACAAACCGGTCGAATTGCGCATGCCCAATTGTTTTCGGGGCCCGAAGGCACAGGTACTTTGTCTATGGCATTGGCTTATGCCCGACAAGTTTTGTTGTTAGGGATAGAACCCGATTCCGAAAAATGGCGGTCATGCCAAGTTAAAATGGATCAATTGGCACATCCTGATTTGCATTTCATTTTTCCTGTCGTTGGGGGAGAGGGTGCTTCCTCAAAAAGCAAAAGTGCCGATTACTTAACTGAATGGCGTGAATTCATTAAAAAAACGCCCTATGGAAACTGTTTTGATTGGCTTCAAAGCATTCAGGCTGGCAACAAACAGGGCAATATTAAGCTTGAAGATGCACATGAAATCATACGTAAAGTAAGTTTAAAATCGTATGAAGGCGGCTATAAAGTAGTAATTATTTGGATGGCCGAATTGATGAACATCGCAGCTGCCAATACCATTTTGAAATTACTAGAAGAGCCCCCTCAAAAAACCTTGTTCCTTTTGGTGGTCAATCAAGAAGATGATCTATTAAATACGATCTATTCTCGATGTCAAACCATTCGCTTTCAACCATTACCAGAAGCTGTGATTGGACAAGCGTTGCAACAGTTTCATTTTTTAGATACAAGCAGTGCGGCTTTGTTAGCTCATCAAGCACAAGGAAATTACAACCGTGCGTTGCATCTTTTGCTCCATCATGATGATGCTTTGCCATTTGAAAAATGGTTTGTGGATTGGTTGAGAACCGCATATAAAGCAAAAGGAAATCCGGGGGTGGTGCGAGAACTCATTGTTTGGAGTGAACACATCGCCTCATTGGGCCGCGAAACCCAAAAGCAATTTTTAGCATTCTGTTTGCAACTGTTTCGGCAAGCTTTATTGACTAATTATCAAGTGCATGATTTGGTTTATTTTGAATCGGAAGAGGCAAATTTCTCATTAGATAAATTGGCACCTTTTGTAAATAGTGCCAATATTTTTGAGTTTTTTCAAGAACTAAGCGAAGCGCATTACCACGTGGAACGCAATGGAAATCCGAAAATCATTTTCTCTGATTTGTCTTTGAAAATGACACGGCTTATTCACAAAAAGGAATTAAGTTAACTAATTAAAGCACAAACTAAAAGGCGTTATATTTGCCTTTCATTTATATAATTTATAAAAAAACAAAAATGACAAACACTGCCTCCATTTTGGTATTATTATTTTTAGCAGTCACGTTCATCCAATCAGGTTATGATAAAATTACCGACTGGAATGGCAATGTGTCTTGGCTCAAAGGACATTTTTCTCAAACACCTCTCAAAAATCAGGTTCCAGCAGCACTTTTGATGGTTTTAGTACTGGAAGTTTTTGCGGGTATTTTTTCACTTGTTGGCATTATTCAATTATTGGTAAATGGCGAAAGAACTTTCGGATTTTATGGGGCGGTGCTATCGGCAGTAACACTGATTCTACTGCTACTTGGCCAGCGATTAGCGAAAGATTATGACGGGGCCCGCACTATTGCCATCTATTTTATTCCCGCGGTGTTGGCAGTTTATTGGTTGAACTAATTAAGAATACATACCTATAAAAAATTATTAAAATCATTTTATTTTAAACATAATGAGCACAGAAAAAGAAGCCAAATTAAAAGCCTTACAATTAACCCTTGACAAGCTCGACAAAGCTTATGGAAAGGGCGCAGTCATGAAAATGGGAGACAAAGCCGTTGAAGAAGTGGAAGTAATTCCTTCTGGTTCCTTAGGCCTTGATCTTGCATTGGGTGTAAATGGATATCCAAAAGGTCGAATCATCGAAATTTATGGACCTGAATCATCTGGTAAAACCACCTTAACCCTTCATGCCATTGCCGAATGTCAAAAAGCGGGTGGCATTGCTGCTTTCATAGATGCAGAACATGCCTTTGACCGGTTTTATGCTGAAAAACTGGGCGTTGACATTGATAATTTAATTATTTCTCAACCCGATAATGGGGAACAAGCTTTAGAAATTACCGAAAATTTAATTCGTTCAGGAGCCATTGATATTGTAGTAATCGACTCTGTTGCTGCCTTAACGCCAAAAAGTGAAATTGAAGGCGAAATGGGCGATTCAAAAATGGGCTTGCATGCCCGATTAATGTCGCAGGCACTTCG
The DNA here is from genome assembly GCA_002256385.1 of Flavobacterium sp. BFFFF2. Taxonomy (GTDB): domain Bacteria; phylum Bacteroidota; class Bacteroidia; order Flavobacteriales; family Flavobacteriaceae; genus Flavobacterium. Next base: position 5,368 of record NKJD01000063.1, on the reverse strand, counting down.
AAAATTGACTGGAACCATTAGCAAAACACATTGTACCGTATTTTTTATCAATCAGTTACGTGAGAAAATAGGGGTGATGTTTGGCAATCCCGAAACCACCACTGGTGGAAATGCATTAAAGTTTTACGCTTCAGTTCGCTTAGATATTCGCCGGTCATCTCAAATAAAAGAGGGTGAAAATGTGGTCGGTAACCGAACCAAAGTAAAAGTGATAAAAAACAAAGTAGCGCCCCCATTTAAGTTTGCCGAATTTGACATTATGTATGGCGAAGGTGTATCAAAAACCGGAGAAATTCTTGATTTGGCCGTTGAATTTGAAATCATTAAAAAAGCAGGTTCATGGTTTAGCTACGGAGACACCAAATTGGGACAAGGACGCGATGCGGTAAAATCTTTAATAAAAGACAATCCAGAATTGGCCGAGGAATTAGAGCTTAAAATAAAAGCACACATTAAAGAAATTAATCTTTAAATTACCTCATTTCACGCTCCAATTGGGGCGTGAATGCGTTTTTGGCGCAACCATTTGTCAAAAACACATCTTAACATATATAAGTTAATTACAAATGAAATATTTTTTTGTTTTACTTTCAATCATGCTGGGTTTGGCAGGTTGCACCCCCGATACACGGACTGACGATTATCGGTCTGTTTTGTTGCCTATTGAAACAATTGATTTGCCAGCCAAATTTAAAGTTGACAGCATATCAGTAATTACCATTCACTATAAAAAACCAAATACTTGTAATTTGTTCAATGGGTTTTACTACAGCAAAAGCGAAATGACCCGTACGGTGGCAATTAATAGTGTTGAAATGTTAAACAGTAATTGTTTAACGGACAATACCATTATTGATGTTTCTTTAAAATTTCAACCACAACAATCTGGCGATTATACCTTTAAGTTTTGGCAAGGTACCAGTACTGCCGGCACCGACAATTTCCTCACTAATGTGATACACGTGGAACCTTAGCATATGTTTACTGACACTGAATTAGATGACTTAATTCGCCGCTGCCAGCATGAGGAACGCACAGCGCAAGCCGCATTATATCGTCAGTTTTCAGGTGTCATTTTTGGCGTTTGTTTAAAATATGCCAGAAATTACGAAGAAGCACAAGACCACCTTCAAGATGGTTTTTTACATGCCTTTGCAAAAATAAAGCAATTTGGTTTTAAAGGATCTTTCGAAGGTTGGCTTAAACGACTCGTTATTAACCGGATTCTACTTTCTTACCGCAAAAAACCCTATTTCGAAATTGTCCAAGACCACGATTACGACGAAATTAATGTGGATTTTGATGTGGAACAAATTGATTTACAATTAGACGATCTTTTGGAGCTGGTACAAGAACTTCCCGATCGGTATCGTTTGGTGTTTAATTTGTATGTAATGGATCAATACAGCCACCAAGAAATTGCTGATTTGCTAGATATTACAGTTGGAACTTCTAAGTCAAATTTATCTAGGGCGAGGGCTTCATTGAAACAAAAAATTGAGGCCATCCGTGAAAAAAAAAATAATAGTGCCGTTGGTTTAGGCCGAAATGCATCTGGATTTACTTCCTGAAAATAGGTAATTTACTATGAAGCATAAACACAATATTGACCGGTTATTTTCAGATTCATTGCGAGATTTGAACATTGAACCAGCCGCTGAAAATTGGGAGGTGATTTCTGAAAAACTGAAACACAAAAAAAGGCGAGTGCTGCCGTTTTGGTGGTCTATAGCCGCTAGTTTTGTTTTGTTTTTAGGTCTAGGAGCCTATTTTTTGAATCCATTTGAAAACAGCCATTTCAAAAAGCATGTTTCTACTGATCCTGTACCTTTCAATGAGGAATCTGTTACCTCAAAAGACAACATTTTGCCAGCAAAGGACCTCAATTCCAATACAAAAACCAGGAATACAATTGTTTACAATAAAAATGTTTTAAATCAATCAATTAAAAATCAGGTAGTAAATGGTGGTTTTGTGACAAAAAATAAGGCGTTGAAAACCAATAGCATCCTATTGCAAAATGATAGTAGTAAACGTACATTGTTTCGTAATAATTCCGAAGAGGAAAGCAGCCAAACAAGTACGGCATTTGAAGGAAGCGCGGTTAAACAACCTGTTACTAAACTTGACATGATAACCGCAATTATCAGTGAATCTGCGTTATCATTAAAAAGCGAATTAAATGTGGTTCCTTCTACATTTTCAAAATCATTAGCCAAAATGTATCCGAAAGCTTCTTTAAACAAGCTTGCGACGGCCCAGAATGAACAAAAACCAAAAAAACAGGCATTGACTAACCGTTGGTGGGTTGGGCCTGTAATGGCGCCTTTAATTGCGTCTGCTGTTGGCAATGACTCACCTATTGATCCTAAATTTACAAATAATGCCAAGCAATTTAAATCGGTTACAGCATTTGGCATTCAAGCGCAATATGCCGTTACGAGCCAATTTTCAATACGCAGCGGGGTGCAGACCATGGCCTTTGAATATGTAACAAGCGATATTGTGTTTTGGGAAGGGTATCAAAATACCCATTTAGAAAATATGCATTCATCTGATCAATTATATATTCAAATTGAATCTGGGTTGTCAAATAACCAAGCTCTAAATAAAAACAGCAACAACGGGATTGATGGACAATTGCATCAACGGAGTAGCTATGTTGAATGGCCAGTTGAAGGCATAATGCAATGGAAATTAAATCGTTGGTTTTTTGAATGTTCTGGCGGAATGAGTACTTTATTTTTACAAGAAAACCGAATATATTTGACTAGCACGGGCATTTCAATGACGGTTGGTGAAGCATCAAATTTAAGCAGAGTGCATTATAGTGCAAATATTGGTTTAGGCGCTGGCTACTATTTAAAAAACGATTTGAGTGTTGGTGTTTCTCCCAGTTTTAAATATCAGATAAATACGTATAGTAACAACACCGGAAATTTTACGCCCTATGTTTTAGGATTTTATGGCGGTATAAAATACCGTTTCTAAATTCGGTCTGTTACCTGAAAATCAATCAATTGATTCAATATTATTTGCCGCGTTTCCTCTCTTAAAAATTTTTTATCGTCTTGTGTTTTTCCCATTGTTGAAATCGCTGGATGTATTTTGGCTCGCATTAACCCCGGTCTGCCACTAAAAAAAGTGTAAGAGAACAATTTTTTATTATCGGGAAAACTAATGGGTACGATGGGTATTTGATGATCTATCGCTAATCTGAAGGCACCGTCTTTAAATGCATCTAAAAGAATACTTTCATCGGGAACTCCTCCTTCAGGAAAAATACATAAGCTCAAGCCTTGGTGTAGTCTGCGTTGTGCGCTTTCATACACGGCATGGCGGCTTTTTGGATCATTTCGGTCTACTAAAATACATGTTCTGCGGTAAAAAAAACCAAATAAAGGGATGGAAGCCAATTCCTTTTTTCCTATAAAAACAAATGGGTTTTTAAAGAGAACTAACATCAACATAATGTCGGTCATTGACGTATGATTGGCCACAAAAACATAACTTTTATGTGGATCAGGCACAAATTCAAAAACACTTTTGGTTCTGAAACCCATACCAACGAGCACCATTCGAGCCCAAATTTGCGCAATTTTAAAAAAAAACGGATACCACGACTCAAACAAAATGGAAACGAAAAGGAAAGGGAATAACACCAAAATGGCTCCTGTTACTAGGAGGTAGTACCAAAATCGCCATAAAATCCAAAACGGAACAAAAAATATACGCATAGGCCAAAATTAATATAGCTGACATAAAAATCAATCAAATGAAACAAAAATAATCTGCAATTGGGTGTAGTGCCTATTCCAAAAAAATTGCACGACCTTTGTACTGCGTTTATGTACACCGAAATTTGATTAAAAATTGCAGTAAATTCAGTTGAAAATCAACGTAAAACATACCAACTTTGCCCTGTAAATTAACCAATAAGTTCAACCTATGAAGCCCATCTCAATTCGATCAATTGGAACTATTTCAGCATTAGGTGGCAGTGATAAGGAGGTTCTTACTTCTTATAAAAACGAACATAAACATCATCTTTCATACCTTCAAAAAGATGATTTTTCAGGATGGGCCGGTAAAATTTCAGAAACGAATCGGCATAAATTAGATCAAATTCGCAACGAAAATAATTTATATAAACCATTAGACAACAGTGTTTTGCTTGGTATTTATGCCGCTCGATTGGCTTTTGAAAAAAGTGGTTGGCATCCAAGTTCAATTGTGGGAGTGAACATGGGTTCTTCCAGAGGTGCTACTGAAAAATGGGAAAATATTTACGCGAATTTTTTAGCAACTAAACAGGTCCCAGTATTGGCTTCTCCCATTACAACTTTAGGAAATTTAGCGACTTGGGTCGCATACGATATTGAAGCAAAAGGACCCACATTATCGCATTCAATAACGTGTTCTACGGCTTTACACGCCATTTTAAACGGCATCGCATGGTTAAATTCCGGTATGTCCGATTACTTTTTAGCAGGCGGATCTGAATCACCTTTAACCTCATTTACTCAAAACCAAATGCAGGCATTAAAGATATATTCAACTGAAAATCAAACAAGTGAATATCCATGTCAGTCAATGAATATGTTTGCTAAAAAAAACAGCATGGTGTTGGGCGAGGGGGCAGGCGTTGTTGCAATGGACCGCGCAATTGATAAAAATGCCTTAGCATGGATTATCGGAATAGGCTATGCTACCGAAAAAATACAACATGGAGCTTCAATAAGTGCAGACGCAATCTGCTTTCAAAAGTCTATGCAACTTGCTTTAGATATGGCTCAACTTCAAACTGTGGATGCCATAATATTACATGCGCCAGGGACCATCCAAGGCGATCAAGCCGAATTAAAAGCCATAGAAAAAGTTTTTGCAGGAAAAAAACCCTTTTGTACAAGCAATAAATGGAAATTAGGACACACTCTGGGTGCGTCCGGCATTCTTAGTATCGAAATGGCACTTACCATGCTGCAAGAACAAGCATTTTATGCTGTTCCTTTCGACATCAACGAACAATTACAGCATAAAAACATCGAAACCATCATGGTTAATGCGGTCGGTTTTGGGGGGAATGCAGTGAGTATTGTACTAAAGAAGCCAAACTAAACATGATGGCTACATAGGGTCTGCTGAAAAACTTTAATCTCTTTGTCACAAAGGATTTTGGGCTATATTTGTGATATTAAGTGCAAGGAAATATGAGTAAACGTTTAAAAAATCGTGCACCTACTCCAAAATATTGCAGCGTAAATCAGTTATCGCTGGTTGGATTTGAGACTCCTTTTGAGCGAACACTTAAGTCTTCTAATCGTTGGGTAGTTCTTTCAAAATTGTTACCATGGGACGAGCTTTGTTC
>NKJD01000111.1 GCA_002256385.1 Flavobacterium sp. BFFFF2 | reverse complement strand
CCAACAGTTGGATTGTGTGCAACGACGACCACCATGTTTATTTCGGTGATCACACCGAGTACCCCATCTTCTTATGTGGTGAATATTCCTGTGGGAACTACATTAAATGGCATTCCTGGATATAACTCATCGTACAATGTGTACAGCAGCAATACCTCCACTACTGCCATGTCAGGTACCACTGTCTTAGCAAGTGGTGTTTACCCTTATTCAATTACTTCTTCGGGCTGCCAAAGCACCCGTTCTACGGTAACCATCAAAACATTTAAATTACCTGTAATTGAAAATGTTTGTGGGAACATTTTAAACTCGATCAATCAGTCTATTTATTGCACCAATTTGGCGGTGGCCTCTGGCTATCGTTTTGAAGTAACTGTTGGTTCCAATGTCTACATCATCACTTCTTGGTATGCTGGATTGGCGCTTACACAATTACCTGGCGGTGCATCATTTTCCACCACTTACATCATCCGTGCGTCGGCCTTTGTTGATGGACAATACTCGCCTTATGGAACGGCTTGCACCACCGCTACTCCGGCGGCACCAGACACTACACAGATTCTAGGGTCACAATGTGGCAATACACTCAGCAGTGTGTCAAGCACTTTGTATTGTTCACAGCCATTAGGGGCCATAGGCTATCGTTTTCAAGTGAGTGCCAATGGCATAACTCGTACGCTTGATTCAACGGTTAACTCATTCCAGCTAAGCCAATTGCCTGGTGGGGTGAATTACAACACCACATATAGTATTCGAGTAGCGGTAAAATACAATGGCGCTTATGGAAACTATGGCTCAGTATGTCAGATAACGACTCCTACAGCTACTTTTGC
>NKJD01000095.1 GCA_002256385.1 Flavobacterium sp. BFFFF2 | reverse complement strand
GTTCAATTAAATTTGGAATCGATGTATTAGCCAGCTGTTTGAATAAATTATTTTCACTGTCAATAGACATGTATTCAGCTGTTAAACTCAAAGCAACTACTTCAATATCAGTCATTTTTGCTTTTCTACCGACTCTAAATGTATCATTAAAATCAAGATCTAAAGAACGTATAACATCTAAAACTCTAAAATAATTTTTCACTATATTTGACATGGATATTGGTTTGTTTTGAGACTTCAAGATACTGAATTTCAGTATCTTGACCAATATCTGACCGTTATTTTTTACTTAAAAACAATTTCACCCAACGGGTTATTTGTAATATTGTCAAACAACCCTAAAAAAGGCACAGCTCCATATTTTCCTCTAATATAATTTTCTTCAAATGCCTCAGTTTTTCTAACCTCGTCGGATTTAAAATCTGCTAATGAAAATAAAATTGATTCTCCATATTTGTCTTTTTCAGTAAACCAAATTTGATCTCTTCGAAATAATCCTGTATTTAAAAGATTAGTATCGTGAGTATTAAAAATCAATTGAGCGCCATTTGGATTCAACTCTTTAGAATTAAATAATGATACAATCTTACAAATTAGGTTTGCATGTAATTTTGAATCAAGTTCATCTACAATCAGCGTATTCCCTTTTTCAAGCGTGTCTAAAATCGGGCCTGTTAAAGCAAAAAACTTTTGGGTTCCTGAAGACTCGTCATTTTGAAAAGAAAAATTCACATCAGAAACATATTTTTTACTGCTATCATATTTTTTATGAGAAGTGAGAATATCAGAAACATATTTCGTGTCTTCCTCTTTTGATTCCCTAATAATTTTCTCTTTGAGATCTTTGGGCATTTCCTTTGGTAGCTTTTCAACATCTAAGATTTCAAGTTGTAAATCCTGAATTCCAAGGTCTGCGGCTTTAAGGAGCTCTAGAATTTTGTTTTTATACTCAGGAGTACCTGTTCTTCCGACAGTATATCCTTGATAACCATCTTCATTCAAGCCAGAAATAGTTTTAAATCTCCTGAACCAATCGATAATTGATGTCGCTACTGTGTCATTTAATTGTGCTGCAAGTGAAAGCAAAAGAGAATTATCACGGATCAATTTCTCTTTGACCGCAAAATTACCCTTCTTGAAATTTTTCGGATGTACATCAAAGTTTTGAAAGTCCCTATAGAAAAGCTCAACCTCTTTAGTTTTTGGTTTGTAGTAAAGCCATTCAGCAACTACTGCAGTTCTATTTACTTCAAAACCATATCGATAAATAATGTTATTAAAATCGAACAATACCTCAAATTCAGAAGGTTCATTTTCGCTTGAAGTATTTAATTTAAAAGACTCAACATCAATCTCATCTCCCTTTTGGGTGTCTTTCGATGAATTCAATGCAAAGTGCTTCATAAACATTATTGCTTCAATAAATTTACTTTTACCACTAGCATTAGCACCGTAAATTACAGCGCTTTTTAAAACTCTTAAATCAAATTTCTCTAGATAATTAATATTGTCAAACTCCCTAGTTTCTTTATCATAATTTGAAGCCACAAGACTAATAGTGGCTTTTTCTTTAAACGATCTGTAATTTTTAACAGAAAACTGAATTAGCATAATAAAAGTGATTTTCGTCAATTTTACGCGAATATACGTTTTATTTTACCATATCAACCCCTTTACTTTCGTTTTACGAGTTAGTTTTTAATTTATTTTAAGTTTTCCGTTTACTAAATGGTACCAACTTCAATTACTAAATACTTAAATCACGGCTTAGTTAGTACAAAAATAATTTTAGTTTGGGGTTTAAAAGATTGAAGGATTGAAGGATTGGTTAATGATTTGGAAATGAGGCAATTTGGAAATTTGGAAAGGATTGAAGGATTGAAGGATTGAAGGATTGAAGGATTGAAGGATTGAAGGATTGAAGGATTGAAGGGTTGAAGGATATCAAGATCAATGAGACTTGCGTACTTCCTATTATTATAAAAAACGATAATCAAATCTTATTAAAGTGATTTTTTATTAGATTTGAAATAGCAAATAATTATAGCCATTGCTTGTTTTGACCGCCCAAATAGCGCCTGTAAAATCAGATGGGGACCGATCTATTTACACTTCAATCAAACTTCAACATCACCACTTGAAAATATGATATTGCCGCTGATTTTCATTTTCGCATTAATAGCAATTTTTATCATTGTTTACCGAAATGTAGCGGAAAAGAAGAAATATCAAAGCAGCGAATACCTATCTAACTTAGCACAAATCGTTTTATTTTTTGATACCATCCAACAACTGGACGACTATGTAACATGGGTACATCGGGACCAGATTAAAAAAAGGTTTGCTGCGGTTGGGCAATACTTTAACAACAAATCTGACTATTTTAAGAATGAAGGCAATGTGAAAAAGTTCAATGATATTTTTCCATACTTCGACCAGTACATCAAAGACTATAACAGCAACTATGTTGTGGCCCAGAAAGAAAAACTACGTGTTTATTTTGACGACGTTGAGGGCAAGCAATTGGATGACCAACAACGGACGGCAGTGATTACGGATGAATATTCAAATCTGATTATTGCGGGCGCAGGTTCTGGAAAAACTTTGACTATTCTTGGAAAAGTAAAATACCTGATTGAACAAAAAAACGTGACACCCGAAGACATTCTTTTACTGTCATTCACTAAAAAAACCGTGGATGAATTAAATGAAAGACTGCTAAAAATCGGATTGGGCGCTCGGGCCACTACTTTTCATAAACTGGGTTACGACACCATCAAAAAATACCATCCAACGGTTCCGTCTGTTACCAATGAAAACACGTTAAGCAAAGTAGTCAAAGCGTATTTAAAGGATGAGATTTTCAACGATGATGCGGCATTAAAAGCCTACATCGTATATATTGCGTGCTACATGAATATCCCAGAGGAAGACGAAAATTACGATTCGCTGGGTGAAAAAATAGACACAGAAAAAGGTATTGACCTCCAGACTTTAAAATCGAAATGTGAGCCCGAAATACTAAATAAAGTAGCCAAAGCAACGCTTGACACCATACAAGGCGAAAAAGTAAAAAGCGTGGAAGAACTGACCATCGCCAATTTTTTATACTTAAACGGCATTGCCTACGAATATGAAAAACGTTATCCACATGGTAGCGTGGTGTATCGGCCCGATTTCTACCTGAAAGATTATGACATTTATTTAGAGCATTTTGGTGTGGATGAAAACAACTGTAATAGTTTGCTTTCGCCTTTAAATGAACAAAAATATGTGGAAGAAATGGCATTAAAACGAGAAACACACCAAAAGTACCACACCAAATTGTTAGAAACCTATTCCTATTACAACCGCGACCGTGTTTTGCTCGACAAATTAAAAGCCATGCTGCAAAATGAAAACGTGGCATTTAAGCCAAGAGACATTAAAAGCATTTACGCAACCGTTACAGAGAATGACAAAAATTTTGGAAAAGAAATTACTAAGCTCCTTGAGACTTTCATTAACCTTTGCAAGTCAAGACAATTGGACTATGAGGCAATTACCTCCTTATTCTTAAACAGCAAGAAAGAAGCAAATGACTTCATGCAGAAAAGGCAAGAACTCTTTTTACAGTTTGCTTTGCCCATGCTCAAAAAATATGACCAAACGCTGAAAGAACTAAACGAGATTGATTTTAATGACATGATCAATCTGGCCACTGACCTGATCAAAGAGCAACAACCGAGGTACACCTATCAGCATATCATTATTGACGAATACCAAGACATATCTTATTCCCGTTTCAATTTAATCAAACAGATTCGTGCCCTATCAGGCGCCCGACTCATTTGTGTGGGCGACGATTGGCAATCCATTTATCGTTTTGCGGGGAGTGACATTTCGTTGTTTAGCCAATTTGAAAAACATGTCGGAACCTGCGAGCAGTTGTTTATTGAACAAACTTATCGCAACGCCCAATCGCTGATTGATATTACTGCAAAGTACATTCAGAAAAACAAAAAACAGATTCAAAAGAACCCGAAATCAAACAAAGCACCGCTTGAAAACCCCATCAAGTTGGTGTATTATTCGCCAAACAATGCCGAAGAAGTATTCTTCAAAGAAATACAAGCGCTCGTGGACAAATATGGCCACAAACCCATTTTGGTTTTAGGTCGCCACAGCTTTGACATCAATGAGTTTATCAAGCTGACGCCCAACAGCAAAATAAAATATAACGAGCGCACTGATCAATTAGCAGTACAAGGCTTTGATAACCTCGACATCAAATACATTACCGTACACAAATCAAAAGGCTTAGAGGCAGACAATGTCATTGTGTTAAACCTAAAAAACCATTTGCTTGGCTTTCCAAACAAAATGACCGACGACCCCATGTTGTCCTTGTTATTAAGCGACGACGAAGCCTACCGCTTTGCCGAAGAACGCAGGTTGTTTTACGTAGCCCTGACCAGAACAAAAAACGAAGCGGTGTTACTGATTCCGACAGATGTCTCTTTGTTTGCCGAAGAATTGCTCACAGACAACGACCACTTACTGGCTGCAAACAAGCGCCAACGAAGCCAAACAAATTGCCCCTATTGCCAAACAGGTCACCTGGTCATTAGGCAAAACCCAGTCAACAACAATCAATTTTTAGGGTGTTCGCATTATCCAAGTTGCAACCAAACTTTTTACAACATCGACATTTTGGAACATGCCATGCTCTGCCCCACATGCAACAGCGGATTTATGACGAAACGTGTAGGCAAGTTCAGCGAGTTTTTGGGATGTACCAATTATCCAAGGTGTACAGGGACTTTGAGGTTGGAGTGAGGGGGATACTTGTAATTAGGTGCAAATTATAAAACAGTTGAAATAACGTCTTCCATAAAATACTGTATGTCATATTCATGTAAATTAAAATAAGTTTCTAGAGTGTGTTAAAATTATTTTCATGTTGACTAACAAACAATTGACCTCAGTCAAATAAACGTAATTCAAAATGTAGTTAAAGTAATGGGGTCTTTTTTTAGATTTTGAATGAATTTCATCGTTCGAAACATCGCGGCAGATAACCTAATATATCTATAGAAAACATTTTTATTAAAAGTATTATTGTGATTTTCAAAAACAATTATATATTTGGACATAATTTGTCAAGAAATATTTTATCTATGCAAAATCTAGAAAGTATTGGAATTAAAATCAGAAACTTGCGTGAAGGAGCTGATATGCCATTAAGAAAATTGGCGGCATTACTTGATGTTGACCAATCAACTTTGAGTAAAATTGAAAGAGATGAAAGGAAACCGAACATAAAGATGATTGAAGAAGTTTCAAACATCTTTAATGTAGAGAAAGACGAATTACTTATTTCGTTTTATAGTGATATGGTTTTTTATGAAATTCAAGACGAGAATTCATTTTCAGAAATACTGCAAGTTGCAGAAGCCAAAATTCAATATCAACGAACTATAAAAAATAAGAAAAAATGATTGCAAACGTTTTAAATTACTTGCTAACAAAGGAAGAGCAACTTATTACGTTGCAAATTCAAGATGTTTTTTTCTCCGAAAGTGATGAAATAACTTCTACTTCTCAAGCAGAAATACATTTGGTTAATGCTAATCTATTATTAACTAATGAATTAAATGTAGCTTATAAAATTCATAAGCGACTTATAAATTCACTAATAACAATTTATATAAATGAAAAACATTTAGATAATTACACTGCTCTTAATGATGTTTTTGAATTTGAAATAATTGAGGAAATTAATGATTTTACGCATCGTTATATTGATTTAGTTCCTGAAATTGTTGAAGAATTACACATTGCATTTTTGAATTCAGAGTTTTCAATAACCAACGGTAAACTCAATAGAAAAAAATCTAAACATCATTTACGAGAAACAGGAGCAGTATATACCATAAAACAAATTACAAATGAAATAGTAGATAATTGTATTTCTAATGCAATTAATGAAAATGTCAATGCTGAAAAGATTACTTGTTTAGATTTTGCAAGTGGTACTGGGCGATTTTATTTTGAAGCTCTTGAAACACTTAACAAAAAGCATTATTTAACATTTGAAAAAATAGTTTGTGATAATTTATTTGCGATTGATATTGATGAAATGGCATTGTCTGTTTTAAGAATAAAGGTAATTTCATATTTCAAAAAATTAAATCCAAGAATTATAAATGCGTTAAAAATTAATATTCTAAATAGAAACGCATTAGTACCTAAAATTAATTTGTTAGAGGCTGATATTAATAATTTTAATCTTTCTACTGATTTTGAAAAAGCACTATCAAAAGGAGGTTTTGATGTCGTTTTCTCTAATCCGCCATATTATTTGCTGAAAGCTAATAAAAAGGAGGATGAAAAGAAACTAAATGGATATTTTTTAAATCTTCAGAATAGAATACAAAATGAAATAACTTTTTTTAGAACATCAGGTTTTTATAGTTACTCAATTGAAGGAATGTTGAATTACTATCAACTTTCAATAGAAATGATTATTAAAATTACTAAAGTTAAAGGTCAAATAGGAATAATTTGTCCGTCATCTATTTTTGGAGATTTGACTTCTGCTAAACTTCGTAAGCACATAGTAACAAACCACAAATTATATTTTATCCGTTATTATCCAGAAGCAGCAAAACTATTCGAAAACGTATCTCAATCAACAGTTATATTTTATGTTCAAAAATCTGGTCTAACAAATAATATTAATATTGAAATTGATAAATCTAAATTTGATATTAATATAGAAACTATTAAAAATATTTTTCCAACAAATCTTGAAATTCCATTGATTGACAAAGTAGGTTGGTCAATATTGTCTAAAATTTCAAAACATAAAAAGATTAATGAAATACCATTTATAAGAAACCGAAGAGGAGAATTAGATTTAACGCTTTTTAAGTCAAGCATTACAAGAAATAATACTGGTTGGCGTTTAGTTAGAGGAAATATGATTTCGGAAAATGGAGTTGTAGATAAAAATGGAGAGTACGTTGAAATAGATAGTTTTTTAGCAAAAAAATCAAATGAGTACAAGAATAATGACTTTGATAAAAAAAGATTAATATGTCAGCAGATTTCAAATATTGACACTCATAAAAGATTGAAATTTGTGTTATGTGAGAAAACAGATATTATCGGAAATTCTTGTAATTATATTGTTTCAACAAGAAATGAGAATGACCTTAAAAAATTAAATTATATTCTTAATAGTCGCTTATTAAATTGGCGTTTTAAAATTACAAGCAGCAATAACCATGTTAATAATTACGAATTAGATGAATTGCCAATTGTTGATTTAGATAATTTTGATATTGAAGATTTAGTAACAAATCTAGCAGAAATAGACAATTACATTTGTCAACTTTACGGACTTACAAACATCGAAACTGAATATCTAACAGGAACTAAAATAACAAAGAAATTAAAGCCAGTATATGAGCAAGAAATTATATAATCACATTGCACCAAGATTAAGTGATTTAGAATGGAAAATGGCTAAACATATTCCAGAGGGAGGAAATTGGCAAAGTATTCCTGTGCATATTCCTTCTCAAAGGTTAGAGCAAATTAGACGTTCAGGAGGAAGAACAACATATTATGGTAGATTGGATTACAATAAGCCAAGTTATACTATTACAACCTATTTTAATCGATTAGGAAATGGTTGTAATTTACATCCATCACAAGACCGAATAATATCAATTCGAGAAGGTGCGAGGTTACAGTCTTTTAAAGATAGTTATGTTTTTCACTCTAGTAAATCAGCTCAATATAAACAGATTGGAAATGCAGTTCCTCCATTATTAGCAAGAGCAATAGCAGAAACAATTAAACCATTTCTTCAAAATAAAACTTTTGTTGATTTATTTTCAGGAGCAGGTGGTATGTCAGAGGGTTTTATAATGGAAGATTTCGAACTAATTTCAGCTAACGAGATTGAGAAAAATTATTTTGAAACCTATAAACAAAATCATTCTCATTATGACAATGGAGATAATTTAATTTTAGGAGATGTTACATCATCAGAAATAAAAGAAAAGATAATTGCTTCAACAACTGGCCATCAAAAAGTTGGTGTTGTAATTGGTGGTCCTCCTTGTCAAGGTTTTTCAAGTGCCGGTTGGAGAAATCCAGAAGATAAGCGTAATCAACTATTTAAAGAATTTGTAGAATTAGTGGATAAAATCAAACCTGAAATATTCGTAATGGAAAATGTTACAGGTATTTTGAGTATGAGAAATGGAGAAGCAATTAAAGAAATTATTGCATCTTTTGAAGAGATTGGTTACCACGTAAATAAACCTTTCAAATTAAATGCAGAAGAATTTGGAGTGCCTCAAAAACGTAAAAGAGTTATAATTGTTGGTTCTGTGGTAAAACAAGAAATAAAATCTCCTAAAATATTATTTTCAAGTACTGATGATAATTTGCCAAACCCGATAACAGTAAAACAGGCAATCGCTGGATTGCCTGAATTAAAAACTGATAGTGGAGATTTTGAAACGAATATTGATTATAAAGCAACTTCCGATTATGAAAAACTAATGATGAATGAAATTGACTTTAAAACATTTTATGCGAATGTAACTCAATCTAAAAAAGAAAAATTACCAATTCTCTTTAGCGAGGAGTGCAGCCAATAAGCCAAATAGATTATCAAGTTGAATTTTTGCATCTACTTCATTTGCTTCATTTAAAAGAGCGAAAAGATTTTCTAATTCAGCTTGAATAGTATCATTTTTCCAAATATTTATTTTTCTATTTTCAATACTTCTATATTCTTTCAATTTTTCAAAAGCAACTCTACTATAATGATTAATATTGTTAAGTTGATTTTGTCCCGTACGTCTCTTTGAGATTACCTTGCTATATTTACCAGTTTCGGGGTCGAAGCCTTCGAATTTATAATCAAAATATGAATAATCAGGATTTAAGAATTTAGTAAGAAACTCTCTAAAACCTTTTTCGTCAATCATTGAGAAAACTATAAGTACATAATGAAGATTTTTTCTCATTAAATCACTTAATCTTAATGCATCGGCATCCGTTTTAACTTTATTCTTTAATAAATCCCAAATTTGTTTTGAATGCCAAGAAACTACTTGTTCTGTTTTTTCATCTTCCAATAAAACTTGAACATCACTTAAACTCATTCTATTATTTTTGGCTGAATTTTCAGCTCTTGTCAAAGGATGAAATTTAGGTCGATGGCAAAAACCAAGTGAAATAGGACCAATATGGTCAGCGCTAACTCCGTGTTTTCTAAAATAAGACATCAAGCGGTCAGCCATTTTCCAATCTCCATCAGCCCAATTTTCATAAACTCTTCTATCTTGCCCGTAACGCTGTAAATTATCTTTATGTGGTCCTTTATCACTTTCGTGTCGGCAACAAGCACCATCCGAATGATAACCATCAAATCTGTCTGGAGAATTGCTCATTGCACCAGGAGAAAGAAATCCTTTAGCAAAACCATCAACATAATTTTGCCTAATATAATTTTTAATATTGTTTAAAGATATAGTTTCATCTTTTGGAATTTTAAAAACACGTTTGATTTTATCAATATCGTTGTTTCCTTTTACAATTTCTTGAATTATCTGAAATATATCTTTAGAAAATGGGACGATAGAAACATTAAATTCTTTCTTTAATGACGCAGTTGTTCTACGATTTGGATATACATATTCAATACTTAAACCTTTACCACAAATTTGACAAATATGAATTTTTGTTGGATGGATTTTTAGTGCAACCTTCGCATAACAACCGGGTTCAATCGCAATTTCGTTTTTTATACATTGATCAACCCACCATTTCCTTCTTTTTTTGCCATTTTCAGATTTTCCAGCAATAACCCATTTAACCCTTTTATCCGCACCACGTTCAAAATACAAATCTTTGTAAATTGGGCTAGCAACTATAAATTCTGTATAATCAATAAATTTTTGGTGCCAAACTCTTTTGTTGTCTGCCAAATTAATTATTTCATCCATATCTATTTTTGGTATTACTTTATTACTCATCAAATAGATTTGCTATTTTAGTATCAAGTGCATTTGCTATTTTGGCAATATTCAATAGTGTAATATTCTTTTCAGCTCTTTCAATCATTCCAATATATGTTCTATGCATATTGGCCTTCTCTGCTAATTGTTCTTGAGAAATCCCTTTAACTTTCCTTAATTGTTTCAAATTATCTCCAAATTTTTCCAAAATATTAGATTTAACCATTTTGCTAATTTTAGTATGCACAAATCTAATTAATCAAAAACTGATAAACCACATACTATAATTAGCATCTTGAATTTGAAGAATTGTGAAAATAGCTTGAAATTTTATACATTTATACCTTTTAAAAAGATTTATAAATAAATGTCTGAAATAAAAAAAGTCTTCTATAATATCTTTTGGCAAAATCAATCATGTCAAAACTTATTTATGCTTTCTAAAGAAGAGCTCTTAGAAACTACAACCATTGGTGAAGGAGAAAATGCCTTTAGTTATTCTTTACCAAGGATTACTTTATCCAATTCTCATGAAAGTGAAGATGCGGTTCATGATACTATAAAGTTCAGGACTGAAACCCAAAACATTTTTTTAGATGGTTCGCTGGAAGCTAAAGTAGAGTTTTTCAAACCAATTATTGAAGGCTATTATGACAAGCATTTCCGTAAATCATTTGAAAAACTATTCAATGACTTTGATAAAAAGGGATTGAGTTTACTTTTCAAAGCTATTACTATCCTTTCCGATAATGAAAATAGAGAAAAAAATAGCATCAAGTTTCTAAAAGAATATGGTTTTATATCGCATAACATTGATTCCTTTAAAGCAATCCAAAATAACTTTGAACAAAATTTAGTTCCAAAAAAGGGGAATGATTTAATAAACGAACAAACAATAAACACTTTTTTTGAAGGAATAAAATTCATTAAAGAGCTGTACGTAAACTATTCATATAAAAAACTTTACAATACAAATCAAATCCTTGTAAACACTTTAAGCAGCGAAGATAATTTTGCTTCGCGCATAAAATTATTCCATTTACTTTATGATAATAAAATTATTACTGCAAGTGCCGAGGATTCATTTATTGAATGTTCACATTGCGATTATGGTACTTACAAAGGTGTTTTCCAACTACGAATTAATCCCAGTAAACTAAAAGACTTAAGATGTCCTGTTTGCTCAAAAGAATTAACTTATTTTGTACCCTATGAGTTAAATAAAGACATTTATAGTATCGTAAAAAGCAAAGATGGTTTATTGTTAGATGCTTATTGTAATATATTAGATACCCAGAAATACCAATACAAAACAAATTTAAAATTTTTAAACAATATAGAGGTTGACTGCATTTTTAGTGACGCTAATTTTACATATGTAGTCGAGGTAAAAATGTATAAGCTTAACACTGATACAAATAAACTGAAAAGTAAAATACGTGAGCATTTTGGCAAGTTGCTAATAGATATAAAACGTCTTTATCAATTACCTGAATTCAAAACAAAAGATCTAAAACCAATTCTATTAGTAAATGTAATTGACAGTAATCTGGTGAAAGAAATAGAAGCAGAATTAAAAGAAAAAAACACGGGCATAATTTCACAAAATTCTAGGATCCTAAACTTAAATCTATTGATGATTAGGAATCAAAATTCTAATCAATATTAAAACATAGTTTAAATGGTAAGTTAGGATTAGCAAAATTGTTCAACGAATATATTTATAACCAAAACATTTTGTACACTCCTTTAAAAAAAAAGTTTAATAACTTAAACATTCCGAACCTTGCTTTTCCCCTAACCCAACTCACTAAGCATTCATAAACCTAAACCCATTATTACTAGCGATGGTAATCAACGGCTGAATAGTATTCGAGAATTTCTCCCTTTCAAAATGGTCAATACTTGGAAAAATAGACAGATACTCATCCATATACCTGCTTTTTGCATTATGCTGTTTATTGATTTCAAAAGCTTGTTTTTGTAGCAGATAGAATTTGTCAAAATGATCATCAAAAATGGGAAGCATATCGCTTTTAGAAGCATTTTTGCTTTTTTCAATGGGAATTAAATTCCAAATTAAATCATGTGAAACAAAGGCATGCGGAATAAAATGGTCTATGGCAAAATTCTTTTCGTCAAAGTACAATTTTGTTCCTGTAAAAATGCACTCAATATGCCCCAATTGCCTAAAAACAATTTTCCAGTATTCATTGGTTTGTTTTGTTAAACCACTTCGGACGGCTGGTTTAATCAATTTATTCGGGATGTCTGGAACACTGGGGTTTCTAGATTGTAAAAACATGGACAAATTCCAATAGCAGAAATCTTTAAGGATTTTAGCATTGGTTTGCAAATAATGAATCCAAATCGGATTGACCTCAATAAAATCATCATATAAGCCATATAGACAATGATGGTCAAATTGCTGCGACGACAAATAGATTCGCTTTTTATAATTGGTGTCATTTTCATCTTTCCGTTTTGGGAACCAAGGAGATAAAAACCAATGCGGCACATTTAAATTAAAATGTTGCAACGACTTTTTTGTTTCTTTATGATCTGAAAGTTCTAGAATAGCAAGCAACTGGTCTTTGTTACAATCAATAGACAAGCCTTCAAAATCTAAAATATCTTGCACGGCTTTCTGAATGATATCTTGCTTGCCAAAAGATAATTTAAAGTAATTCACGGTGTACCAAGAATTACAAATCATTCTTGAAAAAATTGACCGTTTCTTGATTCTTGTTTGACCCAATTCAACCAATTCAATCACGGCAATTAACCAATAAAACTTGTAGGTTGCAGAGGTGTTAGCAAACGAAGATGCTAATTTATTGGTTGGTAAAATATCTGAATAAGGTAAATTCATCATATTATTTGCTCGCGATGATCTTAAATCAAAGCGAATACAAATTAAAAAAAATATACCCAGAACTTATTAAATGTTAAAGATATTTTCAATTTCATTAAAAATGCATTTCACTTAAATAAACAACTACTAATTTCCAAACAAAACCAATCAATCCCGAACCAACCTAAAACCTAAAACTATAAACGTAAAAAAAAGCCGTCAGCCTTACGACTTTAGCTTTTGATAATAATAAAATGGGGGCATTGACAACATTTGCTTACTAATAAAGCCCATTCGCCTTAGGAGACGGGGTTTGGGGGTGAGATGAACAAGACACCAGTCAAAGTCAAAAAGACATCAGTCAAAGTCAACAAGGCACCTTTCAAAGTCAACAAGATAACTTTCAAAGTGAACTAGTCACCAGTCAAATGCGCTAAGCCCCCAAGATGATGAGATTTAGCTTCGCTGAACTTACGTTTCTCCTTCGTCGAAATGACAAAATCAGGTTTTCAATCAATGTCTACTGTTCTGCGAAGCTTCGCAAGACCGGCCCGCATATGTAGTCATAGGTTTCGCTAGCCGCATAAAATCCTGAAGCCTTGGAGGGATTTTCGGCCAAGCGAAACTGGTTTTGCCGAAGGCAAAAATGACCTTTTATGCGGGCCAAAAAGGCCCTTTCTTTTGGTTCGTTTTCTTTGGGCCAGCAAAGAAAATGAACAAAATCGTGAAACAACAGAAATACATGAGACAGAAACCAGTAGGTCTTATGAATAGTATTCTAAAATATTCAATCAATGTCTACTCTTCTGCGAAGCCACGCAAGTGCCGGCCCGCATATTTTGAAGTGCTTTAAACTTTTTTCAATTGGCTGCAAAATGGTCTTTTCGCCCCATATTTCAGCTTTTTATTACTCCGTAGCGCTGCTATGCAGTGCAAAAAAGCTAAAATCT
>NKJD01000062.1 GCA_002256385.1 Flavobacterium sp. BFFFF2 | reverse complement strand
AGTTATATCCAGGAATGCCATTTAATGTAGTTCCCACAGGAATATTCACCAAATAAGAAGATGGGGTACTCGGTGTGATCACCGAAATAAACATGGTGGTCGTCGTTGCACACAATCCAACTGTTGGCGTAAAGGTGTAATTGGTGGAGCTCAGATTGTTCAATGCAGGCGACCAAGTACCATCATACCCATTGTTAGAAGTAGTTGGTAGCGCGTTCATCGTTGATCCCGAGCACACTGAAGCCACTTGCGTAAATGAGGGTGCAATGTTTGGTTTCACCGTGATGGTCATGGTAGCAGTGGTGGCACACAATCCAGCAGTTGGTGTAAACGTGTAAGTCGTCGTTGCTGCATTATTCAAGTCAGGCGACCAAGATCCAGTTAAATTGTTGTTTGAAGCAGTTGGAAGTGCACCCAATGTCGCACCAGAACAAATCGCAGCTACTTGCGTAAACGTTGGCGTGACATTTGGATTCACCGTGATTGTCATAGTAGAAGTGGTAGCACACAATCCAGCAGTTGGAGTAAAAGTATAAGTAGTGGTAGCCGTGTTATCCAAAGCTGGCGACCAAGTTCCAGTTAAACTGTTGCTTGAAGTTGTTGGAAGTGCTGATAAAGTTGCACCTGAACAAATCGCAGCTACTTGTGTAAACGTTGGCGTCACATTTGGATTTACTGTGATTGTCATCGTAGCTGTTGTGGCACACAATCCAGCAGTTGGGGTAAATGTATAAGTAGTGGTGGCCGTGTTATCCAAAGCTGGTGACCAAGTTCCTGTCAAACTGTTGTTTGAAGTAGTTGGCAAGGCGGAAATGGTTGCTCCCACGCAAACCGCCGCTACTTGCGTAAACGTTGGCGTCACATTTGGACTCACCGTGATGGTCATCGTAGCCGAAGTGGCACACAATCCAGCAGTTGGGGTAAATGTATAAGTTGTTGTAGCCGTGTTATCCAAAGCTGGCGACCATGTTCCTGTAACCGCATTAGTAGAAGTTGATGGCAATGCCGTAATCGTTGCTCCAGAACAAACTGCTGCTACTTGTGTAAACGTTGGGCTTGTTTTAGGAGTTACAGTTATAGTAACATTTTTTCTACAAGTTACGCCATTTGTTGTTATATCACACCAATAGGTTGTAGTGATTGATGGGGTTGGATTGATTGTCGCTGAGGTTTCTCCAGTTGACCAAGCATAAGTTGTTTGAGGTTGAATATAAAGTTGTGATATTTCTTGTTGAGTTAATACTCTATTCCATATACCGATGTCATCTATTTTACCATTAAACCAGCATCCATTAGAATAATTACCTCGAGCACCTATAATTAAAGGGTAATTATTTGTAGTAAAATTTTGTACAAAAACAGTTAAAACTAAAACACCATTAATAAAAATTTTTGAATCATTTCCATTACAAGTTACTGTAACATTAACCCATTGGTTGCTAGGAAACAACAAAGTACCTATGTTATTAGACCAAGATGTATTTTGCCCTAGTTTATATCTTATGTAACCACCACTTCCAATATTTAGTTCGTATCCAGTATAATTTGGACCCATTAAAGTTGAAACAATAGCACTATCGCTTCCTGAACTTGTAGTTCCAAGAGATTCTAGATAAACCCAACATGAAATAGTATGAAATGAAAAATTTATTGATTGTGCTTGTATATAATTACTAAGTCCATCAAAACTGTATGCTGAATTTAAATTGCCAAATCTATCTGTAGTTAGTGTAGCTCCATAAACAGTACCATTATTTCCATTCCCACTCAAATCATTAGCACTCCCATTAAATGGCCAATACGCAATCAAACTAGTTTGCAAATTACTTGGTAAAACTGAAATGCCAGTTCTTTGTAAAGAAGTTGAAGCGGTTAAATTTACTGCTGTTCCAGCACAAACCGTTGCTGCACTTGCAGTAATTTGTGGGTCATTAATTGTAACTGCCACAGCCGTTCTTGAACTTTCACAAGTGCCAACAGTTTGGGAAGCATAATAAGTTGTTCCTGTGACTAAAGCGGTGGTACTTGCTAAAGCGGTTCCACCGGTTGCTGAGGCATACCATTGAATTGCCGTTCCTGTAGCTGTTAAACTAGCAACAGTTGGCGCTGGACTTGCACAAAAAGTTTGTGAAGCCGAGGCTGTTGGCGCTGCAGTCGTTGGATTCACCGTAATGGTCATTGTTATTCCATTGTTACAAACGGCATCTATTGGATTAAAAGTATAAGTAGTAGTAACAGTATTGTTTACCGCTGGCGACCAAGTTCCTGTTACTGCATTCGCAGAAGTTGTTGGCAAAGCTGCAATCGTTGCTCCTGAACATACCGCTGCTACTTGTGTGAACGTTGGCGTTGTTTTAGGATTCACTGTGATAGTAACATTCTTTCTACAAGTTACGCCATTTGTTGTTACATCACACCAATAGGTTGTTGTTGTAGTTGGTGTTGGGTTGATGGTGGCAGTAGTTTCTCCTGTGGACCAAAAGTAGGTTGCTTGACCTAGGGTATACAACTGAGTGATTTCTTGATGAGAAATCGAACGATTGAAAATGGCGATATCGTCAATTGAACCTTCAAATTGTTGATCACCTGAAATTCTAGCCCCAATTCTTAAAATATTACTGCCAGTAGTTGCAATAGGGGTTGCTACATTTCTTTGATTAACCAAATAACCATCAACATATAGATATTCAATTGAATTTGTATAAACTATTGAAATAAATTTCCAACTATTAATAAAATCAGAATTATTTGTACCTATTAACCATGTTCTATTTGTATTATCAAATAAATCTAATCTATTGTTTTGAGATGAATAGGAGAAATTCCAAGTTTCGGGGCAACATTGAGAATTAACACCATGATTACCGAAAGATTGCATTGCTAATGAAGAATTTGTAGTTTTTATCCATCCACAAAAAGTGAAATTTTGAGTTAAATAAGGGAAATTAGATGAATAAATATAATTACTAACTCCATCAAAACTATAGGCTCCACTATTATTCCCAAATCTATCAGTAGTTAAAGTTGCCCCGTTAACAGTGCCGTTATTTCCATTTCCACTCAAATCATTTGCATTCCCATTAAAAGGGTAATAAGCTACTAATCCACTTTGTAAACTACTTGGTAAAACGGAAGTGCCTGTCCCTGATATAGTTGTTGAAGCAGTTAAATTTACTGCTGTACCACTACAAACCGTTGTTGCACTAGCCGTAATTTGTGGGTCATTTATTGAAACTGCTACTGACGTTCTGGTACTTTCGCAAGTACCAATAGTTTGGGAAGCATAATAAGTTGTTCCTGTAACTAAAGCAGTTGTACTTGCCAAAGCCGTTCCTCCTGTTGCAGCAGCATACCATTTTATAGCCGTTCCTGTAGCTGTTAAACTAGCAACAGTTGGCGCTGGACTTGCACAAAAAGTCTGTGAAGCTGATGCTGTTGGTGCAGTTGCAAGTGGATTAACCGTAATTGTCATTGTTATTCCATTGTTACAAACGGCATCTATTGGAGTAAAAGTATAAGTAGTCGTAACAGTATTGTTTACTGCTGGCGACCAAGTTCCTGTTACTGCATTCGTTGATGTGGTTGGAAAGGCGGAAATTGTTGCTCCTGAACAAACCGCTGCCACTTGCGTGAACGTTGGCGTTGTTTTTGGGGTTACCGTGATGGTCATTGTAGTAACATTGTTACAAACCGCATCTGTTGGGGTAAAAGTATAAGTAGTCGTAACAGTATTGTTTACCACTGGTGACCATGATCCTGTAACCGCATTCGTAGAAGTTGATGGCAATGCCGCAATCGTTGCTCCCGCGCAAACCGCCGCTACTTGCGTGAACGTTGGTGTTGTTTTTGGAGTTACTGTAATGGTAATGTTTTTTCTACAAGTTACCCCATTTGCAGTCACATCACACCAATATGTTGTTGTAGCTGTTGGTGTTGGATTGATTGTTGCCGTGGTTTCTCCGGTTGACCAAATGTAAGTAGCTTGACCATTAAGTTGTTGAATTTCAGATTGTGTTAAAGCTCTATTCCAGATACCTATATCGTCTAGTTTTCCATTTTGAAACCAATACGAATTCCAGAATTTACCTATTACTATTTTATTGAGGTTCGCAGATATTAAAGTACTAGTTGATTGTGATTGGAAAACACCATTTATGTATAATCTAGAAATATTAGTACTAAAGTCACAAGTCATTACTACATGATACCAATTATTAGGACTAGGAGGTGTTGTTTGAGCTACTTGCATTGCTGCACCTATTCCTGAATATCCACAACTTCCAGATAAAAATCCATTAGTACCATTTGAATTTCCATATCCAATTTGATAACTACTATTAGAAGTATCAAACAAAGCAGTAATTACTTGTGGATCAGATTGTGAGTAAGAAGTACTATTAGTCCAACCACTTAATGTAATACCACTCAAAGAGCTAGTGTTAAGTGTTGAAGTTAAATTACATTGTATATAATTTGAAGTTCCATTAAAGTTATAAGCACTATTACTATTCCCAAATCTATCAGTGGTTAAAGTTGCACCATTAACAGTTCCGTTTAAACCATTCACGCTAAAATCATTAGCATTTCCATTAAACGGCCAATAACCAACTAAACCAGTTTGTAAGTTAGTTGGCAAAACAGGGCTGCCGGATAAAGTTGTTGAAGCGGTTAAATTTACTGCCGTTCCAGCACAAACCGTTGTTGCACTCGCGGTAATTTGTGGGTCATTAATTGAAACTGCTACCGCCGTTCTGGTACTTTCGCAAGTACCAGTAGTTTGGGAAGCATAATAAGTTGCACTAGTAACCAAAGCAGTAGAAGTTGCTAAAGCCGCTCCACCCGTTGCAGCAGCATACCATTGAATAGCCGTTCCCGTAGCAACTAAATTCGCCACTGTTGCCGAAGCACAAAAGGTTTGTGCCACTGCAGCTGGCGCTGTTGCTGTAGTTATGGTGACGGCTACTGCTGTTCTTGTACTTTCGCAAGTGCCGGTTGTTTGAGAAACATAATACGTGGTTCCAGATACTAAAGCGGTGGTGATCGCTAAAGCCGTTCCACCTGTTGCAGCGGCATACCATTGCAAATTGGTGCCAGTTGCAGTTAAATTCGCCACTGTTGAAGCCGTACAAAAAGTTTGTGTTGCGGGAGCCACTGGCGCTGTTGGTGTTCCAGACAAATTAATACTAGCACTAACTGCCGTACTCACACAGCCGTCCACGCTGGTTTCTATGGCTTGAAGGGTGTAAGTACCATCGGGTGCATTGGTCCAATCTATTGTGATTGAATTGGTGCCATTGCCTGTTATAACCGCACTTGGCGTAGCTGGCGAAATGCTCCAAGCATAAGTAGAACCATCATGCGTAGCATCGCCAAAATTGACGTTATAGGGTTGTACGGTTGTAGTACATAAAGTTTGTACGGGATTTGCGTTATAAAGCTGGGTGATTTCTGTTTGGGATAGGGCTCGGTTGTGGATAGCGATGTCATCAATTTTACCGCTAAAACGAGCATTATTGTTTGCTTGAACTTGAATTGGGTCACCGCCAAAATACATTGTTTTATTTACACCTGTATTCATATTGTTATTGAGGCTAGAAGCAACTAAAACTCCATTTATATAAATAGATAATTGAGTTCCATTTCGGCTAACTATAATATTATACCAACTTGAAGTATTTGTAGGTGTAGCGCTATTTACAAAAAAATTGTTAGAAGCTCCATTGCTACCAGCAGTTGCAAAACTAATTGAGTTATCTATTTCTCTAAATACAACAAATTCGCCTAAATTTAACCAACTTAATGAAATGTCAAATATGGACGTATTTATTGTTTGTGTGTCGTATTTAACCCAATATGAAGCAGTATAATTTGTACTTAATGGATAAAATGAAGCCACAGAAATGCCACCATTAGTTGCATTAAATAAATAAGCACTGTTCGCATTCCCATTTCTGTCTGTGGTTAAAGTAGCGCCATTTACGGCACCGTTATAACCATTACCACTTTGGTCATTGGCATTGCCATTGAAACCCCAATAGCCAACAAGCCCATTGGTGGGCACATAAGAAGGAACGGTTTGTGCTAAGGTGGTTACGGCAAATGCTAAAAATGCGATAACGGCGGTGAGTAATTTTCTTGTTTTCATAATTCAATTATTTAATTCCCAAAAAAAAGGGTGTACTGTTTGTAAATAGTGGTGTTGCTATAACGGTTTCCGTTTGTGCCGGAAAGAATGTACTTGATAAGACCGCCATTTTGACTGGCGAGGGCGCAAAGGGTATAGTGCTTTGCTGGTTTATTTTTGTAATCATTTTTTTTATTGAGATGAATTTTCAACGTTTAATCCTTGACAAGGCGAACTGATAGACCTAATTTTTTATCTCCATAAGGGCTTACCTGCAAATCACTTGATCCACTACTTACAAAAATATGCCAATATAACAAGTTAGGATTTGTGCTATTAGGAGGCCAACTAGTATCAGCTGTTTTAGTCCAAAATTCAAAAATTGTACCTAAACTAGTCGAAAAACTTCCGTCACTATCTCTAAAACTCCCAGGTAAAGCATTAAAATTTAATAAATTTGTTGCACCAGTACTAGGATTAACCCAATGGATATTTCCTGTTTCTTTTATAACACCACCAGCTATATGATAGGTATTTAAAACTCCTGGATTATTTCCTGTGTAAAAATCAGTTGTTCCTCCAGCACAATATGCTAAACTTACACATTCATTTTTTGTAGGAATATGCCAACCTAAAGGAGCTAGTCCTCTTGGATCATTAATCGCGTACCAATTATATAATTTTCCGTAAATAGCACCATTGGCTGGGTCGTTGTTATAATAGCACCAAGCGCCTGTAGTTAGAGCTGCCCAAGCATTTGAGTCTGTTACTTGTGGTATTGGCGTGCCGTCACGGTAAGTGGTTACATCTAAATTTTTATTGGTCCAAACTTGTGTGCAAATGTTTACATAGTTTGGCGCCACAAACGAAATGGCAGCAGTTACTTTTGGAGCAGTTATCGTTATCGTTTGCGTAGTTGTGTTTGCACATTGCCCCACTGTTGGGGTAAAAGTGTAAGTTGTTGTCGTGGTTTTGTTTATGGCTGGCGACCAAGTTCCAGAAATGCCATTGTTGGAAGTGGTTGGTAAAGCAGTCAATGTTGTATTCGCACAAGAAGAAGCCACTTGCGTAAATGTTGGTGTTGTTTTTGGATTCACTGTGATGGTCATTGTTGCAACATTATTACAAACCGCATCTGTTGGTGTAAACGTATAAGTAGTCGTAGCCGTATTATTTACCGCTGGCGACCACGTTCCTGTAATTGAATTGGTAGATATTGTTGGCAATGCGGAAATGTTTACTCCCACGCAAACCGCCGCCACTTGCGTAAATGTTGGTGTTGTTTTTGGATTCACTGTAATAGTCATTGTTGCAGTATTTGAACACAATCCAGCAGTAGGCGTAAAAGTGTAAGTAGTCGTTGCCGTATTACTTAACGCTGGTGACCAAGTTCCTGTTACAGCATTCGTAGAAGTTGTTGGCACTGCCGCAATCGTTGCTCCTGAACAAACCGCCGCTACTTGTGTGAACGTTGGGGTTACAATTTGATTTACTGTGTATACAGCAGTTGAAGTAACGGTGTCAACCCCATTAACAATGGTGATAAAACCGCCAGTCGCAGCCATTGGAAAAACCGCAGTAATGGTAGTTGAATTAACAGTAGTAAAACTTGTTGCATTGACCCCATTAAATTTAACGGCTGTTATTTGTGATAAATTGGTTCCCGTTATGGTAACGGTTTGCCCTACTTGTGCGCAAAGTGCTGTGGGAGAAAAACTTGTAATTGTAGTTGGATCTAAACTAAATTCATCAGCGCCAATGTCTGGAGTGGTTGCATTTCGTGCCTCTCCATCAAAATCGGTTGTTACATCGGCAATGGGCGTTCCACTTCCGTTAAGGGCTGCGGCGTTGCTGCCATTATAAAGAATGTGCGGGTTTGTTGCAGATACAAATGGTGGATTTGAAAAAATAGAATGAGCGTCTTGAGTGGTATAAGATTGCCAACCTGATAAAGTTTGATTGCTTAAATTTGATGAAAAAGTTGAGCCATAATAACAATTATAATCAATTATATTTCCTGAACCTGAAGAAATTAGACCATTGTCTTGAATAATAGAACTAGAATTAGTGCCCCCACCTCCAGACGTTACTAAATTTACAAGTATATTATTTAAAATTAAAAAAGATGAATTAGTAAGATTTACTCCACCTCCAAACCTTATACAGGCATATTCTGTATTAGTTGTTCCTTGATTATTAGTCGCACCTATTAAAATTGTATTATTCCGCAAATTAATGTTAGTGTACGGGCTACCTCCGCTTGAAAAGCCGACGCCCATATTACGGAAAGTATCTCCATAAATATTGTAGATCATGTTATTATCAATGTTTACGTATGATGATCCTCCATTCGTAGTTATTCCATAAGTACCAACATTGCTATTAGTGTGAATGTCATGAATACTGTTTCCTTCAACGCTAACCCTAGAACTAATAATTCCTATTTCGATTCCATTCGTGACATTGGAACTAGAATTATTACCTGCACGAATATCATTTCCTTGAATCAATGCTTCTATTCCTGCAGAACCAGGACGAAAAATATAAATACCAGTAACAGCAATTTCATCATTTGAAGTAGCGCTGCCAATAATGTTGTTTAGAATTCGAGCATTACTAGAACCATTAGCATATATGCCATATGAAGAACGAGTAATCAAGTTATTTTGGATTATTGTGTTTAAACTAACAGATGCTGCTGAGGTAATTGATGAAATATTGGACATCACAATACCATAATTAAAGTTTGCAGTTCTTGCAGAACTACCACCTCCTTTAATAATACAATTTTTGATAGTGTTGTTGTCTGCACCGTCCGTACCCGAAGTACTGTTGGAAGCCAATTGAAAGGCGGCAGTACCTGTCGTACTACTAGCTGCCACCACAAAACTTAAATTTCGAGTGCCAGCAGTAGCAGTGTCGTCACCATCAATAGTCACGTTATCGGCTCCTTGCAGAATAACAACCCCTTTATTGGAAGTTGGATTTGCAGCCGAATTAATGGTAAAATCACCCCCGCTTGGCTTGATTAAAATACTGGTATATGAAGAAGGTAACGCACTTTTTAGCAATGGAATGGCTGTTGCGGGTTCAGTGGTATTACCTGTAATGGTTACCGAAATAGCGCCCTTATGGGTTCCGGCATTAATGGCGGCAAAGGCAGCGTTCAAGGTGGTATAGTTTACTGCTGCTGTACCTGCTGTGGTTCCCACGACACTGACTTGGGCATTCATATTGAACGAACCAAATACAAGAAAAAACAACAGTACTATTGTTGTTAACCAATATGGTCTGCCTAATTGTTTTACTAAGTTGAAATATTTGCTCATTATTTTATAAAGTTCATTATACTTACGTATCCTATCTCTACCTCGATGTTAAAAATTCGATTGGTGATTGAGGGTTTTGGTTTTCAATTTACAGTTGCTTTTGTATTTTAATTTTCAATAATATACTCGTTATTAAACTATTTACTCAAAACATCAGTAATAAATATGTTGTTGAGTTTTTATAAATAAATTCAACAATTCACAAACCTAGGCTTTTTAATCTATCCATTTAAGTTCAAGCTAGGGCAAAAAAAATATAGTATCATTTTGATTATTAGAGTTTTAAATTTACATATTTATTAAAAAATCAGTTTGATCCCTCTTTCCCAAAAAATGGTGTACTGTTTGTAAATAGTTGTGTTTCTATAGTGATTTCCGTTTGTGCCTGAAAGAATTTGCTTGATGAAACCGCCTTTGTGAGTGGCGAGGTTGCAAAGGGTATAATACTTTGCTGGTTTGTTTTTGTTTTTGTAATCATGTTTTGTTTTTTTAGAATGGCAGATTTTCGATATTTAATCTTTGGTACAGCGCACTGAATAACCGCCAGCTTGACTGAACTGGGTTAAACTTGTGTTGCCATAATTTCGACCAAGGTGTATAGACCATGCGTAGGTTGAAATGGGTGCTGTCGTGCTTGATATTGTCGAACTCCAGATATAAGCATAACCTGTAAAACTTGAGAATGTACCATCGTTGTCGCGATAACCTCCTGGGAGACCGGTAAAACCTGATTCATTAGTAGCACCTGTATTAGGGCTTTGCCAAAGCAATGTATATTTCATCTTTCCTCCAGCGACCGATTCACCTCCCAGAAATGTAAATAAAGTTGTCCATTCTGCATTTGTGGGGATGTGCCATCCTTGAGGGGATAACGTTTTATTTGGGGTGTTGGGGTCATTATCGTGAATTCCTGCTACCGCATACCAGTTATAAAGTTTGCCATAAATTGCTCCGTTTGCAAAGTCGTTGTTAACGTAGCACCAAGCACCTGTAGTTAAATTTGCCCAAGCTGTTGGGTCGGTTACTTGCGGTATTGGGGTGCCGTCACGGTAAGTAGTAACGTCTAAGTTTTTATTCGTCCAAACTTGTGTGCCAATAGTAACACTTGGTAAAGCAGCTACAGGTGCCATAAAGGAAATTGCTGAAGTTACTTTTGGGGCAGTTATGGTTATCGTTTGCGTTGTCGTGTTAGCGCATTGCCCCGTTGTTGGCGTAAAAATGTAAGTAGTCGTTGCCGTATTACTTATCGCTGGCGACCATGTTCCTGTTACTGAATTGGTAGATGTTGTTGGCAAGGCTGAAATGGTTGCTCCTGAACAAACCGCTGCCACTTGTGTGAATGTTGGTGTTGTTTTAGGATTAACTGTAATGGTCATGGCTACCGTGTTAGCGCACGTTCCTGCTGTTGGCGTAAATGTATAAAGCGTCGTTGCTGCATTATTGATCGCTGGAGACCACATTCCTGTAATATTGTTAATTGAAGTTGCCGGTAAAGGCGACAAACTCGCACCAGAGCAAATTGGTGCAATTGCCGTGAATGTTGGCGTTACATTTGGATTCACGGTAATAGTTATGGTTGTT
Source organism: Flavobacterium sp. BFFFF2 (assembly GCA_002256385.1). Taxonomy (GTDB): domain Bacteria; phylum Bacteroidota; class Bacteroidia; order Flavobacteriales; family Flavobacteriaceae; genus Flavobacterium. The sequence continues at coordinate 3,402 of NKJD01000062.1, read as the reverse complement.
GTATTCGCACAAAGTTCAGCAGTTGGTGTAAACGTGTAAGTCGTTGTTGCCAAGTTATTCAAAGCTGGTGCCCAAGTTCCTGTTACCGCATTAGTAGAAGTGATTGGCAATGCCGCAATCGTTGCTCCTGAACAAACTGCTGCTATTTGCGCAAAGGTGGGGGTTGTTTTTGGGAATACTGTTACTGCCACAGCTGTTCTTGCACTCTCGCAACCATTTACAGTTTGACTCGCATAATAGGTTGCCGAGGTTAAGGTGGTGGTGGACAATGCCGTTCCGCCAATTGCGTCAGCATACCACTTGATTGCTGTTCCGTTGGCGGTTAAATTACCAACCGTTGCACCGGAGCAAAAGGTTTGTGCTGCTGCTGTTGGTACATTGTTTGGAGTAGTTACCGTACATGAGCTGCCATAATCATACCAAATGGCGTTGTATTGTACCGCAACCCGAATTGCATAAGCCGTATTAAAACAAGCGCTACCGCTGAGTTGTGCTAACGAGAAAGAATTTGTTGTACTATCAAGCGTTCTCACATTGCTGGCAGTGGTCACTTCAAATCGGTATTTTTGAGCACCAACAATGGTGTCGGCAACAATTGCCGTATCCAAATTGGCCAAAACAGTACCGCATTGCGCAGACTTTACTTGCGTGACATAGGCGGCATACGTTTGCTGCACGCCTTGCGAAACCGAATGTGTTGCGTTTTTGTAATACCCATACGCAGCTTGTCCGACCGAAATTGAAAAACTTCCCGATGCACCACTTACGGTGCCTCCCGATGCCGGAATTGCTTGTTGGGAAAAACCAGAGGCGGTGAGCAAAAGGAATAAAAAACAGAGTATTTTCATGTTGTTTGTTTTTGGGTTGAATGTGGGCACTGATTGCACCCGAGCGATAGCGAACTGACGAAGTAAACTCGCGCTATCTGGGCAACTAGTAGCGTATTTTTAAAATCAATATTTAAAGAACTTATCACCTCTAAAACTCTAAATCAATTTCTCACTCTATTTGACATGGATATTGGCTTATTTTTTGACTTCAAGACACTGAATTGCAGTATACTACATGTTTTAAAAAAAATTACCTAGCGTTTTTTTAATAAGTTAGTATCAAATATCCGTTTGTACCATTAGTGCTAACGAATGTTCCTGATCCAGTATGACATGCACCAATCCCACCATTTCCATATGAAACCCCCATACTTGTCATACAACCTATACAATTCAAAAGAGCATTACTTGTTCCGTTAGCTCCGCCAGCTCCATTACAATTGCAATATCCTGTTTCATTAGTTGGATTACCAGTGCCTTTCTTCCCTCCAGTTGCAGTAATTAAATTTCCAAAATTAGTATCTCCTCCATCAGAACCATTACAAGGCAAAAAAGAACTAATATCATTATTAATAGTGCAACCTGTACCACCACTCCCAACATTAATTACTATTACAGTATTAGGTGTTACAGAAACAGTACCTTTTCCATAAGCTCCCCAACCACCGTTACCACCACAATGGGTATATTCGCCAACTCCACCACCTCCACCAGCACCCCACAATTCAACAATTACACTAGTTATTCCAGCAGGTACTGTCCAATTATATGTTCCAGCAGTAAAAACTTGCATGTGGGCTCCGCTTCCTGAACCTCCAGTTGCATTTGTTCCATTACAAACATATTTGGTCACAGCGCTATTCACTTCGCTATTTTCTAATATTCCATTACTATTAATGTCCAAACCAACTTCTATTTTGGTGCCCCCGTTTGCACAATTAACTCCTGCAGGTTCAGTTGTAGTATTTATTAATGAAGCATTACCAGACTTTGCTGCATACAACGCATAAGGCACACTCAACAATTCCATAGTTCCTGAAAGTGCGTAGTTTGTGCCGCCAGTCACATCAATTTCTGATTTAATATAATGCGAGCCATTGCCCCAATTAATTCCTGAAAAAGTTCCCGAAAGGGGTGTTCCCCCGCCCGTTTCCAAACTGAATAATCCATTGGCATTGGTGGTTGTTGTATGTGTTTCTGAATAAACCACAGTGCCCGTAATTGAACCTTCCAAAATACTGATTTTAACCCCAATACTCTGATTGGCCAGAATTTGGTTAGCCGCATTGCGCACCACCGATTGGTAACTCATTTTTTGAGGTGCTTGTGCCAAAGTAATGATGCTTTGTAGTAGGATTACTAGAAGGACTCGTTTTTTCATGTTTTGTTTATTTATTTTTTTTAAGGCTATTATCTTATACAATGGCACGTCAAGCTATTACTTTGACTACTGTTTGAACTAGAAACAAAAATGGGTTTAATGTTAGAAGAGGAAGAATAATTTTCGTCCAAAGAAATATATAATCCATTATTAACAGTAGAATTTGAAAATATGACTGGATTAAATTTTACTCTTAACCATGTAGTAATTCCGCTTGTAGGTATGGTCCCACCAGCAAAAATATATTCTTCTAATTCTTCTTGTTTTGGCAATCTCCAATCACTAAACCCTGATTCAACTAAATCTGCACAATATTTGATAGCTTGTAAATATTGTAAAGGAGAGGGAGAAGGATTTGATATTGCTGCGGGAATAAAAGTTCCATCAGAAGTATAGTTTTGAGTTGTTGAATTCCCACTCCTTTCTGCATACAACGCATAAGGCACACTCAACAATTCCATAGTACCTGAAAGGGCGTAGTTGGTACCGCCAGTCACATCAATTTCTGATTTAATATAATGCGAGCCATTGCCCCAATTAATTGCTGAAAAAGTTCCCGAAAGGGGTGTTCCCCCGCCCGTTTCCAAACTGAATAATCCATTGGCATTGGTGGTTATTGTGTGCGTTTCTGAATAAACCGCAGTGCCCGTAATTGAACCTTCCACAATACTGATTTTAACCCCAATACTCTGATTGGTCAGAATTTGGTTAGCCGCATTGCGCACCACCGATTGGTAACTCATTTTTTGAGGTGCTTGGGCATGACTACACAAAGCGAGCAGCAGTAAAATGACCAATAGTAGATTTCTCTTGTTCATAATTTCTATTTTTTTGGATAAATAAATGGGGATTATTTATTACCCGTTGGGTGAAATTAATTGATTTGAATTTTGATATTATTAATTGGTCTGTCAAATATGAATTTGTTGATATATTGAACCAATGTTAGTGCTGTAATTTTTGCCAATATTCTGGTTTTAAAGCCCTCGAAAGATTTTGCATAATTGTTTCTTATTTTGAATTGATCACATAATTGTGAGAACAGTGTTTCAATTCTTTTTCTCGCCTTTCTAAAGATATATGGCTGTTTTACATACCCTTTTTGATTCATTCTCATTGGTGTCTCCAAAATGATATTTGCCGATTGAAATAAATCTATTTGTTGAGTGGAAGACAGATAACCTTTATCCC
>NKJD01000061.1 GCA_002256385.1 Flavobacterium sp. BFFFF2 | reverse complement strand
ATAACGTCTGGAAGAATACTAAATCAAATTACCAATAAAGAGATGATACTTAAAGCACAACCAAACCAACAAATGTTAGAATATTTATCAAAAATTGTTGCACCGCACTAAAACGGACAAGTCAGGAGCAGAAAATCTTTGAACAAAAGACCTACCCGCAAGAGAATAGGACGGAATCCGAAGGCAATGTGGGAGGGCAGACTTTTATGTGGATAACTGAAAGCAACCTCACGGATGCTAATTAACCAAAAGTTAGCATCAAAACTTGAAGAACCGCCCTGTACCGAACGGTACGCAGGGTGGTGTGAGAGGACAGATGGGGAAGTAATCCCTATCTTCCTACTCGATTTAGATTGATTACCCAATCGTTTAGTTTCTACATTCGACTCAATTGGGCAAATTGGTTTAGTAGCGCAAAGTTAAATGAAACAATTTGGTACTGATTTGAGGTTGAAGTAAACAAGCGGTTTTCAGTGTTCTGCTTCTGTAACCTGATTTTTGATTCGCTGATCGTTTGGACAATTTCTTTGAAAGAAGATTTGATTAACTTTCCATCTTTAGATTGGCAAGCTAAAGTAAATAGCCATTCTCGATTTCTTTTTAATTCAAAATCAATCGATAAAAAGCATTTTTATTTTCCCTCTAAATCTTGATATTACTGATAACGTGTGTTTTATCGATTTTTTATATTAAGAAAAAATACATGTTAATTTTATAACACGTATTTTATCGAATTTATGATACATAAAATCGAAAATAAAGTTTTGGTAATGTATGCATGCCTAAATTTGCAGCGTTCTTAGAACAATAAATTTAAATTTCCCCAACCTATGAAACAATTTATATCTTTAAATTGTACTTTCTCTCGTGCGCTTATTTTAAGTTTGTTATTGGCCTTTACTTTGCAGGTTCAAGGACAATGTACCCCGACGGGAGATGTGAACGTTTATGGTTCAGACTCATGGAATGCTTATGTGTATTCTGATTTCACGAGTAATTCATCAGCACCATTTACGCCATTAACTTCTACCTATAGAGGATACACTACCTTTTCGGATTCATTTGATATGAATTTGGGAACAGGTGCTATTTCTGGCTCAAATATTTGTGGCAGTTATACGGATAATTTTGCCATTCGATTTAGGATGCAAAAAACATTTGCAGCTGGTAATTACACCTTTACCATTGGTGGTGACGAAGGCTATCGATTGAGTTTAGATGGAGGGAATTCATATATTGTTGCTAATTCAAACGTTACCAATTACACCACTTCCCAATATACGGTATATTTAGATGGAACAAGTGTAAGTAACTTGATTATAGATTACTACGAAAAAACCGATAATGCGCGGTTAAGTTTTTCGTATGTAAATTGTTCTGCGAATGCTTCAACTGCCCCTACTACAATTTCGGGGACCACTTCAATTTGCCAAGGAACTTATACAACTCTAACAACGTCAGGCGGAACTTTAGGCGCTTTAGCTACCTACCAGTGGGGAACTGGGTCATTGGTTGGAAATAACATCATTACTGAAGAAACAGGTGCAACCATTTCGGTTTCTCCGAGTGCTACCACCACCTATTGGGTAAGGAGATATGATGGGGTAAGTTGTCCCTTCTATACCAATGCAGTTTTTATTACTGCGACAGTCAGCCCGACTCCTTTTACAGGTAGCATTTCAGGGCAAACAACTGTTTGTTCTGGAACAAATAGTTCAGAGCTGAGTGTTTCCGGTTCCGTTGGAAATATTCAATGGCAATCATCACCAGACAATAATACTTTTACTTCAATTACTGGTGCCACTTCGAGTACTTATACAGCGACTAATTTGACTGCAACCACTTATTATCGTGTGGTTTTGTCGAGTGGTGTGTGCGATGACGCTGTTTCTCAGGGAATCAGTGTTACAGTAGACCCAGTAGCGAATTCAGGTACAATTTCGGGTGGCAGCGTGGTTTGTGCTGGTGTTAATTCAACCACATTAACAACAACCGGCTACAGTGGAGGCTTGCAATGGCAGGTTTCAACTGATGGTTCTTCTTTTTTACCAATAGCAGCTGAAACCGATGATACGTTTATAGCCTCTAATTTAGAAACAACGACCTATTATAGAGTAGTAGCAACAAGCGGTGTTTGTGGAAGTTCGACTTCTAGTACCAAGACGATAACAGTTGTGTCAAGTGTTAATTTACCATCAATTAGTGGAACTGCTACTGTTTGTAATGGTACCAACTCAACAGTGTTAACATTAAGTGGTACCAATTCAAATATCCAATGGCAGTCATCATCTGATAATAACAATTTTACAGATATTTCGGGGGCAAATGCTGCTACCTTTACTACAACAAACTTAACAAATACTACTTATTATAGGGTAGTAGCGACTAGTGGAACTTGCGGAGTCTTCACATCTTCGAGTGCAAACATTACCGTGAATCCAGTTTCAGTTGCTGGTACCATTTCTGGTGGTGGAAGTACGGTTTGTGCAGGGGTAAATTCAAACTCATTAACATTGACTGGGAATATTGGAACCCTGCAATGGCAATCATCAACAAACAATGTCAATTTTACTGATATTAGTGGTGCTACCAATTCCACTTATGATGTTACTAATATTAATGCCACTACCTATTATCGGGCTGTAGTTACAAGTAGTCCTTGTACATCTGCAACGACCGCCTCCGTCGTGATTAACGTGGATGCCATGCCTCAAATTAGTTCTATTACTGGGGCTAGTAATGTTTGTACGGGGACTAATACAAAAACATTAACTGTATCTGCCAATTTAGGAACAATACAATGGCAATCGTCAACTGATAATAGTTCATTTGCTGCCATATCTGGAGCAACAAGTACAACTTATACAGCTACCAATTCAACAACTACTACCTATTATCGTGTTCAAGTAACTTATGGTACTTGTTTGCCCGTTTCATCAGCCGTTGCCATTATTGTTGATCCAACTACTGTTAGTGGGACGATCACTGGAGGAACTTCTTATTGTTCTGGTATAAACAGTACAACACTTACTTTAAATTCATCGGTCGGTAGTCAAATTCAATGGCAGTCATCGGCAAATAATAGCACTTTTTCAAATATAGGAGGCGCTAATGCGGTTACTTACAATGCGCAAAACGTGAGTGCTACCACTTATTACAGAGCCATTGTTACAAGTGGCGTTTGTGCTTCAGCCATTTCACCTTCTGATGTGGTAACAATCAATAGCTCGTCTACGGCAGGTACTATATCTGGTGGAGGTATTACGGTTTGTGGTGGTTCAAATAGTACGGTTTTAACACTTACTGGAAATTCAGGAAATATTCAATGGCAATCATCTACTGATAATTCAAATTTTTCGAATATATCTGGTGCTACCGCTTCAACCTATACCGCGGCTAGTTTAAGTGTAACTACGTATTTTAGGTCTGCAGTTTCCGTTGGAAGTTGTGCAACAGCCTATTCAGCTTCTGTGGTTATTGTGGTGAGTCCGAGTACGAATACAGGCAGCATTTCTGGCGCTGGTCAAGTTTGTGCAGGAACGAACAGCACTGTTTTATCCATTAGTGGAAACACGGGAAGCATCCAATGGCAAGTTTCTACAAACAATGTTAGTTTTAGTAACATTAGTGGTGCAACAAATAGTACCTACACAGTAAGTAATATTCCTGCCGATCGGTACTACCGCATTCAAGTTACAAGTGGGGTATGTACCTCATCGACATCAACTTCTGTTTATCTGCAGGCCATTCCCACATCAACGGGCGGTACTGCTGCGGGCACCGCAACCGTTTGCGCGGGAACTAATTCGCGCAACATTACATTGACAGGAAACAGAGGAACCATTCAATGGCAATCTTCTACAGATAATTCAAACTTTACAGCTATTACAGGCGCAACTGCCAGTTCATACACCGCTACCAACTTATCTACTACCAGGTATTTTAGAGCGGCAGTTAACAACGGTGTGTGTTCGGCGGCTTATTCAAATACCATTACCATTACAGTTAATCCGACCTCCGTTGCCGGAACTTTAAATGGGGCTACCACTGTTTGTACAGGTTCGAATACCACATCCCTAACTGTTTCGGGCAACACAGGTACACTTCAATGGCAAACGTCATCAGATAATACCACTTTTAGTTCTATCGGAGGAGCAACGGCTACTTCATATACTGTTTCCAATTTAACAGCGACCCGTTATTATAGAGTGATCGCTACTAGTGGCATCTGTACCGCATCTACTTCTGCATCTGCTTCAGTGGTCGTTTCTACCACTTCCGTAGCTGGAACCGTTTCGGGTGCTGGATCGGTTTGTAGTGGAACCAATAGCCGTACCTTAACTATTTCCGGTTATCGTGGAAGTTTACAATGGCAATCGTCACCGGATAACATTGCTTATAGTAATATTTCAGGTCAAACGGCTACCACTTATTCGGCTGTAAATTTAAACGCAACAACTTATTACCGGGTGCTTGTAACCAATGGGGCATGTAGCTCAGTAACTACTTCGCCAATAACCATTATTGTAAATCCAAATGCTGTTGCAGGAACCATTTCAGGAGCAGGATCGGTTTGTTCAACTACCAATAGCACAGTACTCACATTAAGCGGTTATACGGGTAACATTCAATGGCAATCGTCAACAAACAACGTCAATTTTACCAGTATAGCGGGGACTGCAACAGCCACATATACCGCTAACAATATAACTGTTCCTACCTACTATCGTTGTGTGGTTACTAATAATGGTTGTACAGCAACTTCACCATCTGCATTGATTTCTATCGGCGGACCTGGCGATCAAACTAGTTATGGTACCAATTCTTGGATAGGATATATGTACGGAAGTTATACTTCGGGCGCTACGCCACCAACCGATTTGTTTACATCAACTTACCGAGGCTACATTACAAAAAGTGAAACTTTTGATCATAATAATACCCCTTTTACAGGAACTTACACCTGTGGTAGTTACACTAATCTTGTTGGTATTAGATTTAAAATGCAGAAAACTTTTACGCCAGGTTATTACAACTTTATAATTGGAGGTGATGATGGGGTCAGATTAAGCTTTGACGGCGGGGCTACATTTCCACTTTCTGGATATAACTACCAAGGATACAGAACATTTAATCAGACGGTGTATTTGAGTGGATCTACCAATTTGGTAATGGAGTATTACCAAGGAAATGGCGGTTACCGCGTTTCATTTAATTACTCCGCTTGTGGAAGTACAATAACCACCAGTTCGCCAACTTCTATTACTGGTTCAACTACTATTTGTGTAGGAGGTAGTGCTACTCTTGGCGCTATTGGTGCCACCACCCAAACAGGTGATCAATACCAATGGGGGGTTGGTACTTATTCAAGTACCAATACCAATATTATAGCCAATACGCAATATGCCACCTTAACACCCGCAACAACTACGACTTATTGGGTACGTAAGACTGCCACTTGTGGTTTACCAACCACCCCATTAGCTGTAACGGTAACTGTTACTCCAAACACAACGGTCGGGGGCACAGCAACTTCCAGTAGTTTTGGGTGTGGTGATACCAGTACTACCTTAAGTTTAACCGGATATACGGGAACAACTTTTCAATGGCAATCATCGACCGATAATGTTAATTTTAGTAATATTTCAGGTGCAACCACCAATCCTTACACGGTTTCTGGTATTAGTAGGACTACTTATTACCGATGTGTAGTTTCTGATGGAATATGTTATAATGTCTCAAATACACTCACATTCACCTATTCAACCACCGCTATTGCAGGTGACCAAACAAGCTATGGCAACAATTCATGGATTGGATATGTATATCAAGCTTGGTCCACAACGACCAACCCGCCGACAGACGTGTTTACAGCGCCTTATCGCGGTTACATTACCCAGGCTACAACTTTCGACCTTAATAACACCCCTTATAGTGGTCCCACCTTATGCGGTACCTATTTTAATTACGTAGGAATCCGTTTTAAAATGCAAAAAACATTTAGCCCAGGTTATTACTCATTTACTATTGGCGGCGATGACGGGGTTCGGTTAAGTGTTGACGGTGGAGCTACTTTTGTTGCCTCACGTTGGTTTAATCAAGGTTATACAACAACTACTCAAACCGTTTATTTAAGTGGAGCAACCAACCTTGTTTTAGAGTACTATCAGGGCAATGGGGCCTATCGCGTTTCATTTAACTATACAGCATGTACTGTTTCTGACGCGCCAACAGCCATTACTGGTACCAGCACTATTTGCCGCAATGACACTACGACATTGACTGCTAGCGGAGGGACGACCGTTACGGGTGTTACTTACCAGTGGGGTACTGGTTCAACTGTTGGTTCCAATATTATTGCCAATCAGACAAGTGAATCTATTACAGTTAATCCAGCAGCAACGACCACCTATTGGGTGCGAAGAGTGGATACGATAGGTTGTTTGACAACCAGTTCTGGAATTACAACGACGGTTACTGTGTTGAGCCCAAGCGTGGCTGGTTCCGTAAGTGGTGCTGCCAATGTTTGTAATTCATCCAATTCAACCACGCTGACTTTAACAGGTAATACAGGTTCTACTTTGCAATGGCAAAGTTCTCCAGATAATATTAATTTTACCGATATCAGTGGTGCGAATGCATCTACTTATACAGCGACCAATTTAACGTCAACAACTTATTTCAGGGTTTCAGTAACTAATTCTCCTTGTTCAAGTGCCTTTACGAATGCTGCGGTAATCACCGTTTATACAGCTTCGGTTGCTGGTACCATTGGGGGTGCAGCTACTGTTTGTTCAGGCACAAACAGTACGCCATTAACAGTTACCGGACAAAATGGGGCTCTTCAATGGCAATCATCAGCCAATAACAGTACCTTTAATAATATTACTGGTCAAACAGGAACTACTTATACAGCCACAAATATTTCAGCAACCACTTATTACAGAGTAGTTGCGACAAATAGTATTTGTGCAAGCGCTACTTCTAGTAGTGTAGCTGTAACAGTAACCCCCATTTCTGTGGCTGGTACTGTAACAGGTGGTGGAGGTACTGTATGTAGTGGAACCAATTCGACTACACTCACTTTAGGAGGAAATACAGGTACTATTCAATGGCAATCATCGACCGATAATACTACATTTGGTAACATTACTGCTGCAACTGCCTCAACCTACGCTGCTACAAATCTAACCGCTACCACCTATTATCGTGCGGTTGTTACCAATGGTATTTGTGGTAGTGCAACCACTACTCCTTCAACCAGTGTTTTAGTTTCTCCAACTGCCGCAGCAGGAACAGCATCAGGTGCTGTTACTTATTGTTCCTCTTCAAACAGTTCTACTTTATCATTAACTGGAAATACAGGTTCAATCCAGTGGCAATCATCGACAAATGGAACAACCTATAATAATATTACCAACGCGACCAATGCTACGTATGTTGCAGCTAATTTAGCTGTCACCACCTACTATAGAGCAGTGGTAACGAGTGGTGTTTGTGCTTCAGTCAATTCAAACGTAGTAACTATTACAGTTTATACAACGCCGAATGCAGGAAGTATTTCGAACGGCGCAACGGTTTGTTCAGGCACTAATAGTACCACTTTGAGTACTGCTAGTACAGTTGGTACCATTCAATGGCAACAATCGGCTGATAACAGCTCATTTTCAAATGTAACAGGTGCTACTTCTGCGACATACGCAGCCACTAATTTAACAGCTACCACGTATTTCAGAATTATTACAAATAGCGGTACATGTAGTGCAACCGGTTCATCTACCGTAGTGACGGTTAATCCAACGTCAAATGCAGGAAGCGTTTCTGGAAATACAACTGTTTGTAATGGAACAAGTACCACGCTTACAGCGACAGGAGTTGTTGGTGGGGCACAATGGCAAAGTTCACCAAATAACAGCAGTTTTACTAATATTAGTGGTGCAACAACTGCTACCTATACCACCCCAACCTTGACTGCTACTACTTACTATCGTGTAGTGGCAACCAGTGGCGTATGTTCTTCTACAACAGGTTCTACGGTAACAGTAACAGTTACTACTCAGCCAACAGGTGGTACCATATCAGGGTCAACTACTGTTTGCTCAGGAACTAATTCAACGGTGTTGACAGTGAGTGGTTCTTTAGGTACTATTAATTGGCAATCATCGCCAGACAATGTTACTTTTACTACAATCTCTGGTCAGAATGCGTCTACAATAACTATTAGCAATCTTACTGCAAATACTTATTACAGGGTCTATGCTGTTACTGGTTCATGTTCTGCTTTTTCACCAGTGGTGAGTATGGTGGTGAATCCGGTTTCAAATGCAGGTAGTATTTCTGGCACAACAACGGTATGTACCGGAACAAACAGTTCCAATTTGTCTTTAACAGGTACGGTTGGTTCTATTCAATGGCAATCATCTTTGAATAACAGTACGTATTCAAATATTACAGGAGCCACTTCAAGCACTTATACTGCAACGAACTTGACTGCAACCACCTATTATCGTGCTTTGGTTACGAGTGGTGTTTGTACCGCAGCCACTTCGGCTGTTGTCACAGTAACTGTTAACCCGGCCTCGGCTGCTGGAACCATTTCAAGTAGTACGACAGTTTGTACTGGTACCAATTCATCGGTGTTGTCATTAACAGGTTCAACAGGTTCAGTGCAATGGCAATCCTCAGCAAATAATGTTGATTTTACATCGATTTCTGGAGCAACTAATACCTCCTATACTGCGACAAATCTAACTTCAACCACGTATTATCGTGCAATTGTAACGAGTGGGGTATGCTCACCAGTTACTTCCAGTTCAACAAGTGTGGTGGTTAGTACAACCTCTGTTGCGGGAACGGCAACTGGCGCAACCACGCTTTGTGCGGGCACCAATAGTATTTCATTGGGAGTATCGGGCCAAACAGGATCGTTACAATGGCAATCTTCGACCGATAATTCGAATTTTACATCGATAAGTGGGGCAACCACCAGTACTTATTCAGCTTCGAATTTGAATACAACCACCTATTACAGAGCATTATCTACAAGTGGTGTTTGTCCACCTGCTGCAAGTAATACGGTGACCATTACTGTTCAAGCTCCTTCGGCTGCTGGAACTATTTCAGGTACTACCAATGTTTGTACAGGAACAAATTCAACCACTTTATCACTAACAGGATATACGGGAACCATTCAATGGTATTATTCTGCCAACAATAGCAGTTTTAGTATCGTTTCGGGCCAAACTAGTAGTTCTTTGGCTTTAACAAATATTGCGTCAACATCTTATTACCGAGCCACTGTAACCAATGGAATTTGTCCTTCGGCGACCAGCACATCAGTTGCTATTTCGGTAAGTCCTGTCACGGTAGGCGGTACAGTAACTGGAAATGCCAACGTGTGTTCAGGAACGAATTCAACCAATTTAACACTTACTGGAAATACAGGTTCTGTGGTTAATTGGCAATATTCAACGGTGGCAGATTTTTCGTCTAACGTGAATACTGTGAGTAGTACGACTTCTGTTTTAACAGTGTCAAATTTGACGCAAACACGTTATTACCGCGCTGTTGTGGCTAGTGGAGCTTGTCCATCAGCGTTAAGTGCTTCTGCTTACGTAACAGTAAGCTTACCAACAGTGGGTGGTAGTATTTCTGGAAGCACAACAGTTTGTACAGGAACCAATTCAACCAACTTAACTTTAACTGGTTATTCTGGTGATATCAACAAATGGCAAACGAGTACTACAAGTGATTTTAGTGCCAACGTGATTGATATTTCCAATTTAAATCCAGGCCTAACGGTTACAAATTTGACGGCAACCACTTATGTGCGTGCGGTCATTACAAGTGGTACGTGTGCTTCGTCAACAAGTTCAGTGGCGACGATCACCGTGAGTCCAGTATCTGTTGGAGGTTCCATTTCAGGAGGAACAACTGTTTGTGCTACTTCTAATTCAACAACACTAACTGTGTCAGGATTTACAGGTACCGTTACTGATTGGCAGTCATCGGCCAACAGTTCATTTACGAGTCCAACTTTAATTTCAAATAATACGGCATCTTTAGTTGTTTCAAATATTACTGCTACAACTTATTATCGGGCAAGAATTACTAGTGGAGCTTGTGCCCAAACAAACAGTTCATCTGCGCTCATAACAGTTAATCCAACCTCTGTTTCAGGTAGCATTTCAGGAGCGAACACTGTTTGTTCAGGTACCAACAGTACTACGTTGACACTAAGCGGTAATACGGGTTCTATTACCCGTTGGGAATCGTCACTAAATAACTTCTCAACAGCAGGAACTGCCATAACCAATACAACCTCTACACTTACAGCAACAAACTTAACTGCCACTACTTATTACAGAGCGGTGGTGACAAGCGGGGTTTGTGCATCGGCAAACAGTACTTCCGTAACCATTGCGGTGAGTCCAACTTCAGTAGGAGGGACTGTTGCTGGAAGTGCCACTGTTTGTACTGGTACAAATTCAACTGCTTTATCTTTAAGTGGCCATACTGGTGCTATTACCCGTTGGGAATCGTCACTTGACAACTTTGCAACAGTCGGAACAAGCATTGCCAATACAACAACTTCATTTACTGCGACAAACTTAACTGCGACCACATATTATAGAGCAGTGATAACCAGCAGTCCATGTAGTTCAACGAACAGTGCTGTTGCTACTGTAACAGTAAGTCCAACCTCAGTTGGCGGAACAATTGCGGGAAGTGCCACTGTTTGTACAGGTACAAATTCAACTGCTTTAACATTAAGTGGCAATACAGGTTCAATTACCCGTTGGGAATCGTCACTTGACAACTTTGCAACAGCTGGAACGAGCATTGCCAATACAACTACTTCTTTAACTGCTACAAACTTAACTGCGACTACCTATTATAGAGCAATAATAACGAGCAGTCCATGTAGTGCAACGAACAGTGCCATTGCAACAGTTACAGTAAGTCCGACGTCAGTTGGCGGAACAATTGCTGGAAGCGCAACCGTTTGTGCTGGAACAAACAGTACTACTTTAACATTAAGTGGCCATACAGGTGCTATTACTCGTTGGGAATCGTCACTAAATAACTTCTCAACAGCTGGAACGAGCATTGCTAATACGACTACTTCATTAACTGCTAATAACTTAACGGCTACTACATACTACCGTGCAGTGGTAACGAATGGAGCATGTTCAGCGGCCAATGCAACTGCGGCGGCAGTGACTGTAAATCAAGTGCCAACCACTGCGTCTACTTCATCGACTCAGAGCATTTGCGCCAGCAGTACCGCTTCTATTAGTGGGAACACGGCCAATGTGGGTACAGGTGCATGGAGCATTGTAAGTGGTACTTCGACTGTTACTTCGCAATTATCATCATTAACTGCTGCTAATGCGGTGTTTACCCCAAGTCAAACTGGAACATACACTTTGCGTTGGACTATCAGCAATGGGGTTTGTACGCCAAGCACGTCTGATGCAGTGATTACGGTTGTCAATGCGCCATCTGCAGCTCAGTTTACATCAAATTCAAGCACCCAGTGTTTACAATATTCACAAGCTTTAGATGCGGTGGCACCAGCCAACGGCACGGGTGCATGGAGCATCATTAGCGGGCCTTCAACGGCTACTTCACAGTTTTCATCATTAACTGATGCAAATGCGGTGTTTACTCCGGCGGCAACGGGCAGTTATAGCCTACGATGGACAGTTAGCGCGGCAAATTGTAGTAACAGCAGCAGCAAAACCATCAGTGCGGTGTCAACCACTCCTGGAGGTGTTCTTTCATTGGGTGGCGCTACTTGTTCGTCAAGTGGACTCATGTCATTGAATAGTTATGCTGGTAATGTGGTTCGTTGGGAAAGTGCTTCTAGCCCGTATACAAGCTGGAGCAGCATTAGCAATACGACAGATACTTTCAGCTCTGGTTTATTAACAGAGAACACCAAATTCAGAGCCATCGTTCAATTGCCAGGCTGTCCATCGGCCAGCTCGCAAGATATTTTGGTGACCATTAACAATACCACTTGGAATGGAACTACTTGGAACAATGGCACACCGACCTTATCAAAAGTAGCCATTATGACAGGTAACTACAACCAAGCAGTTGATGTGAATGCCTGTGCGATGTTGGTGACCAACAATGCGGTAGTTACTATTCCTTCTAATTACAGTGTAACTCTTGACCGTGAACTAAAAGTAGATACAGGCAGCTCCATGACCTTTGAGAGTACCGCCAATTTAATCCAAAACTCTGATTTGCCAAACCAAGGGATGATTACTTACAAACGCAGCACCACGCCTTTGTTCCGATTGGATTATGTGTTGTGGTCAACCCCAGTATCAAGTGCTCAAAAACTGATTGAGTTTTCACCAGAAACGCTTACCAATCGTTTTTACACGTACAATGTACTCACTAATTTATATACTACGGTGCCACCTGACACCACCAGCTTTGAGAACGGTAAAGGTTATTTAATTAGAATGCCTAATAACTGGGTGCCTTACAGCACCACAGCTACTGCTGAGAAATGGACAGGCGTGTTTAAAGGCGTTCCAAACAACGGTCCATTTACGGTAAGTGGCTTGGTTGATGGCGGTACAACAGATACGCGTTTTAATGCCATTGGTAATCCATACCCATCGCCCATTAGCGTACCTGAGTTTTTGACCACCAATGCCAATGCCATTGAGGGAACCTTGTGGTTCTGGCGTAAAACCAACGACAGAAACAATCCAGTTTCGTACTCAACTTGTACTAGTGCAGGTTGTGCTTTGAACAATGGCCACTCATACAACAACGACCAAGTGGTGTCGGCAGCGCAAGGTTTCTTTGTAAAAGTAAAACCTAACCAAACATCTGTTCAGTTTACCAACAGCATGCGTCAAGATTCGTTTGCCGATCAGTTCTTTAAAACATCGCAACGCAACCGTTTTTGGCTTGATTTAACCGATAGCAATGCCAAAAAATACAGCCAGAACATGATTGCTTACTTGCCTGAGGCAAGTGCCAGTTACGATGAAGGTTTAGACGGTTTGTACATCAACGACAACCCAACGGTATTGAGCAGCATCATTGATAACCGCGAATTGGTGATTACTGCCAAATCGAGCTTTGATGCTACTGATGTGGTTCCAATGCAGTTCCGTACCAATACGGCGGGTAACTACACCATTAACATCAACCACACTGAAGGGGTGTTTATGCAAGGCCAAACCATTTACTTGCGTGATAACTTAACAGGCACAGTAACCGATTTAACCCAAGGAACTTACACCTTCGCCAGTGCCGTAGGTACGTTTGCCAACCGTTTTGATGTGTTGTATCAAAACCCATTGGGCACGAATACACCTAAGTTTGACGAAAACAGTGTCGTAGCCTACAGCAACCAACAAACAGTGTACATCCATGCAGGTGCAGCCACATTGCAAACAGTGAAAGTGTTTGATATACGTGGACGTTTACTGGCTACGCAAAAGAATATCCAAGCCAATCAAACGCAGCTTGATGCCAAAACCATGGCCAATCAGGTGTTGATTGTTCAAATTACGGATACCGAAGGACGAACAGTAAGCAAGAAAGTAATGAATTAATACCTACTTCATTCAACAAAAAAAACCGCCAATTGGCGGTTTTTTTTTAGAGGAAAGAGGAAAGAGAAAAGAAGAAAGAGAAACCCAATCTGGCGATGCTTCGCACTACAATTAACATTGATTGAAAATTAAATTCCTTTTCAAAAGTCCTTTTGGTTTTTGCCTGACGTATTTCTGTTGTTTGACGTTTGTTCATTTTCTTTGCTGGCCCAAGTTCAGAGGAAAGAAAAAAGAAGAAAGAGAAAAGATCCATTCTTGCTCAGCTTCGCAGAACAGTTGACGTTGATTGAACTTAAAAATATAACTATTCTTTTTTCGGCTAATTACCAGAAACAATACAAACATTACAGCGAAGAAAAAACAGCCCACAGGCCGTCACTAAATAGTCATAACCGGAAACCTGAAACCTGAAACCTGAAACTTGAAACTTGAAACTTCTTCATTGCTGGCCCAAAGAAAACGAACCAAAAGAAAGGGCTTTTTTGGCCCGCATAAAAGGTCATTTTTGCCTTTGGCAAAACCAGTTTAATCTGTCCTTTTTTATTGTTTTTTATTGGTCAGCTTGAATCACCTTTTCTTTAATTGTGTTTGCTGCGCAAACTGTTATTTTGTTGTGATTTCGCTTAGCCGAAAATCCCTTTTTCTAAAAACTAGTATCTAATAAATTACCAATTTAATTCATAAGCAATATAGTCCCGGACTTCCACTGGAAGTCCTCCTCTATATATCATAGGCTTCAGGATTTTATGCGGCTAGCGAAACCTATGACTACATATGCGGGCCGGCTCCTTCAAAGCTTCGCAGAACACTGAACATTGATTGAAAACCTTATTTTGTCATTTCGACGAAGGAGAAATCTCATTATCATGGTGCTTAAATCGCGCGATGGTTCATGAGTAAGCATGATGTGATATTCATAATACCTTTTGTTTTCTAATTGACCTAGTACTGTTGAAAGACCTTTGTTCATTTTCTTTGCTGGCCCAAAGAAAACGAACCAAAAGAAAG
>NKJD01000094.1 GCA_002256385.1 Flavobacterium sp. BFFFF2 | reverse complement strand
TGTGGATTATCAGCTAAAATAAAATATGACATTGAAAAACCTATACCAATAATTATACCCGGAATAATCAATAAAACTAGGCCAAAACCAACGGCTAAGGTGATCAAAATAGTCATAATCAGAGAAGGCACATAGTTTTTGAATCCATCAAAAATTTGCTCCACTCTAACCTCATTTCCCCTGACAAGATTTAAGAAAAAAGAGGAAATACCCAAGGCCAACGGAGCCGATATCAGTAAGGAAAGAATTCCGAAACGTTTGTCGAATCCTGAAGGAATCCCAGCAATCAAAAAATAAATCAGAACTGTGCCAATTGCCAATAAATGTTTGCCATTCAGCTTGCCATTGGCTTCCCTAAATAAATCTACAATACTCATAATCAAATGGTTTATTTTATTAAAAATCTGTATCTGCTTTTTTGATGTTCATGGGTACTATCCAAATATTTCTGTAGTAAACATTGTGTCCTTCGGCCTGCAATTTAAGCCCGCCTGGCCTATCCGTAATGCCCTTTCCACCATCATTACCTCCATCTTGACCTGAGTTCGGCCCTCCCCAAACCTGGGAAATCTTTTGATTTTTATGTACTTTTTTGCCGTTGAAATACATGGTCACCATCGGTTTTTCAACCAATTTAGCGTCCTTAAATTTGGCCGCCCGAAACATGATGTCATAAGCATTCCATTTGCCGATGCCATTGTAAGCATAATATGGCGATGGCGATTCGTTGATGACAGCTGCCATTCCATGTGAAGTTGTATCTCCGTCTAAAACTTGAATCTCGTATCTATTTTGAAGGTAAACCCCACTATTTCCGCCTTTTTCTTTGATAAAAAACTCTACATGAAGTCTAAAATCTCCGAACTCTTCTTTGGTTACAATATCTGCAGCTCCGTAAAGTCCACCCGCTGCTGCTGGATCGTTTGTGTTTACAACAGTTCCCGATTCTACCGGATCATTCTGAATTTCCCATTTTATGGGCATGGTGGCTTTCAGCCTTGGACCGTTCCAATATTGCCACTTTTCATGGAGCATTTTATTCGATCCGTCAAAAAGGATTTTAGCTTTTTTGGGAGCTTTGGCTCCAACACCGATTTGGGCATTTGCATAAATAGAAATGAGAGAAAACAGAAGAACTAAGATTTTTTTCATTTTATAAGATTGAATATTTAAAAATCTAAAGTAACGAAAATCAGGCTTTATTGCTAAATTGGCGGCAACAAATTCAAAAAAATGCTTAGAAACTTGCTTACTTTCTTATTGATTGCTGGTTTGAACAATGTGTTAGCTCAAAAAATACATTCGCACAACGACTATGTGCAAGCTCGTCCGTTTTGGGAAGCCTATGAATCGGGGGCAAAATCCATAGAAGCAGATGTTTATTTGATTGATGGAAAACTATATGTAGCTCACGAAAAAAACGAAATCAATCCTGAAAGAACACTCGAAAAACTATATTTGGAGCCTTTAAACAAGGTAGTTAAGGCAAGAAAAAGGCAAGAACTTCAGATCCTTATCGACCTAAAAACCAATGCAGAACCAACATTAAGAGCTGTCGAAAAAGCCATTTCAAAGTATCCAAAACTAGCCAATGCCCACTCTCTAAAGAAATATATCAAATTCGTGATATCCGGAAATCGCCCACCAATATTGGAATACACAAAATATCCCAATTACATTTTTTTCGACCACCAGTCGCTCAAAGATCTCAGCAAAGGTGATAAATCAAAAATAGCTTTGGTCAGTTTTTCATTTGGAAGCTACTCAAAATGGAAAGGTGATAAACCTATGACAGACGAAGAAAAGCTAAAACTAAAGACCATTATCGATAGCGTACACACCTATGGTTATCCCATTCGTTTTTGGGCAACACCAGATACTCCTTTAGCATGGCAAACTTTATTTGACCTCAGTGTCGATTTTATCAACACTGACCAACCAAAAGCATCAAGTTCTTTCTTTAATAAATAATTTATAAAAATATTTTAAAAAAATATACAAATTATTACAATATATATAAGTACTTATATATATTTGTTTATGAATTTTTATCAAGAACTCGGCCCTCTTGTATTTGGTACAAGGCTCAAAAGACTTAGTGATTATTTTTTGAGCGAGATCAATAAGGTGTATACTGACCTCGACATTCCATTTGAAGCATCATGGTTTGGCGTTTTTTATTTATTAGACAAACACGGCAGTTTATCTATTTACGAAATCGCAGATACGCTTGACGTTTCTCATTCGGCTATTAGCCAGTTAATCAAAACTTTACAAGAAAAAAAACTGGTTGCCTTAACGCCTTCTAATGACGATGGCCGCCGAAAAGACATCCATTTCAGCCCTAAAGGAATAGCCCTTCTGGACAAAATAAAGCCTGTTTGGATTGCTTTGAGCCAAACCATGAATGCGTTTTTAGAAGAAAGCGAAGTGTTACAAAAATTGATAAAAATAGAAGATAGGTTTGGAGAAATCCCTTTAAACGAAAGAATAAAATCTAAATTAAATGTTTAAATACGGAGAAGATTTTCTAGGTGTAAACGAAGTTTTGGCTTTAGTAAAAGGAGAACTTACAGGCCAAATTTCAGAAAAAAAATTGGTGGAAATAAACAACAGCACCAATTGGGTTAATGAAATAGTAGCTAGTACTGATGTTGTCTATGGCATAAATACGGGATTTGGGCCTTTGTGTGACACCAAAATCTCAGAATCTCAAACATCTGAGCTACAACACAATTTACTCATCAGCCATAGTGTTGGTGTGGGCGAACCTATAGCTTTGCAACTAGCAAAAGCAATGATGATTTGTAAAGTTCATTCCCTTTGCAAAGCATTTTCTGGTATTCGTTTAGAAACTATCCAACGTATCCTGTGGATGATTGAGAAAGATATTATTCCATTTGTGCCTTGCAAAGGTTCGGTTGGGGCATCTGGCGATTTGGCCCCACTCTCTCATTTGTTTTTGCCGCTAATTGGGTTAGGTGAGGTATTTCATAAAGGCGAAAAGTTTCAAACTTTGGATTTACTTAAAACTTTTAACAAAGAACCCCTCACCTTGGGTCCGAAAGAAGGCTTGGCACTGATCAACGGTACGCAATTTATTCTGGCTCATGCCGTATTTGGGTTGGCTAGGCTGTTTCATTGCTTAGAAATCGCCGACATTGTAGGTGCTTTATCGCTTGAAGGACTGATGGGTTCCGCCAAACCTTTCGACAAAAGATTGCACGATATTCGGAACTTTGAAGGTAGCCAATGGGTGGCCCAAAGGCTTAGAAGTCTGTTGTCAGGTTCGGAAATTTTAGAAGCACATCTCGACTGCGACCGTGTGCAAGATCCTTACTCCTTACGTTGTATGCCTCAGGTACATGGAGCCTCTAGAAATGCTTATATTCATCTAAAACAATTGACCGAAATAGAACTTAACTCGGTTACTGACAACCCGATAGTGTTGGGTTCGCACGATAGTATAAGTGGGGGGAATTTTCACGGGCAACCTTTGGCTTTACCCTTAGATTATTGCACACTTGCTGCCGCAGAGTTGGGAAATATCTCCGACCGAAGATGCTATTTGATGCTTGAAGGCAGATATGGTTTGCCTAGATTATTGTTAGAAGACACTGGTTTAAATTCTGGTTTTATGATACCTCAGTACACCACTGCAGCTCTAGTTTCAGAGAACAAATCACTTTGCTTCCCTGCATCGGCCGATTCTATCCCAACATCTCTGGGGCAAGAAGATCATGTGTCCATGGGATCAATTAGCGGTCGGAAATTCCACGCAGTTTTAGACAATTTAGAATACATTTTGGCCATTGAATTGTTATATGCAGCCCAAGCATTGGAATTTAGAAGACCACTTAAATCTTCCAAAGTGCTGGAGGAGGTTTTTGCCGAGGTAAGAATTCATGTGGATTTTGCTACCAAAGACCGAAGCTTTTCATATGATATCAATACGCTTCATCAACTCATCAAAAGCCCAGCTTTGACTGCAATTATTTCTCAAAAAATAAATGCAAATGACTCGTATAATCTATACTGTATAAATTAGTTTGATTAAAGGCTAATAAAATGAAAAATCAAGAAGAAAAAACTAGGTTTCAAGAAATAATTTTAAAAGGAATTCCCGAAAAGTTACCCGACAAAAGACCATATCCTGTTGGAGTTAATTCAGCACCTATTAGAAATAACATACTATCAAAAGAAGAAAAAAAACTAGCTATCAGGAATGCTTTGCGGTATTTTCCTACTGCCTGGCATCAAATTTTGGCTTTAGAATTTACTGAGGAACTTAAAAAGTATGGTAGAATATATATGCACCGTTTTAAGCCCGAATATAAACTTTTTGCAAGGCCTTTAGAAGATTACCCAGCCCAATGTACACAAGCAGCTAGCATTATGTTGATGATTCAAAATAATCTTGACCCTGCTGTAGCACAGCATCCCGAGGAGTTGATTACGTATGGAGGAAACGGATCGGTGTTTCAAAACTGGGCTCAATACCTACTCACGATGCAGTATTTGGCAAAAATGTCAGATGACCAAACGCTACACTTATACTCTGGGCATCCAATGGGTCTGTTTCCATCCTCAAAAGATGCCCCTAGAGTAGTTATTACAAACGGTATGATGATTCCAAATTATTCCAAACCTGATGATTGGGAAAAATTTAATGCCCTTGGCGTCACACAATATGGTCAAATGACAGCTGGCTCCTTTATGTATATTGGCCCACAAGGAATTGTACATGGAACCACCATTACTGTCATTAATGCTTTCAGAAAAATACTGAAGAAAGACGAGAAACCTTCAGGTAAAATATTTCTAACATCCGGCCTGGGCGGAATGAGTGGTGCTCAACCCAAAGCTGGAAACATTGCAGGTTGTATAACAATTTGTGCAGAAGTAAACGCAAAAGCGGCGTGGAAACGGCATGAACAAGGTTGGGTGGATGTTTTGGTTGAAAATATAGAAGACCTCATAGCAAGAGTTCAAAAGGCACAGTCAAGTAATGAAGTTGTTTCCATAGCCTATATTGGCAATGTGGTTGAGGTTTGGGAAGAATTTGACACCCGCAACATTTATCTACATATTGGCTCAGATCAGTCTTCGTTACATAATCCTTGGTCTGGAGGCTATTATCCTGTGGGTTTAAGTTTTGAGGAAGCCAATGACATGATTAGTAAAAATCCAGAAGAATTTAAGGTTTTGGTCAAAAAATCATTGGTTAGACAAGCCAATGCCATTAATAAGCATGCAAAAAAAGGCACTTATTTTTTCGATTATGGAAATGCCTTTCTGTTAGAGGCATCAAGGGCTGGTGCTGATATTTTGGCAGAAAACAATATCGACTTTAAATATGCTTCCTATGTCGAAGATATTTTGGGCCCAATGTGCTTCGATTTTGGCTTTGGCCCTTTCAGATGGGTATGTACTTCAGGTAAACCTGACGATTTAGACAAAACCGACAAGATTGCCTTGAAAGTGATGCAAAAAATGCTAAAGGATGCCCCTGAGGAAATAAAACAACAGCTAGAAGACAATATAAAGTGGATAATCGATGCCAATAAAAACAAATTGGTGGTTGGATCACAAGCCAGAATATTGTACGCTGATGCCGAGGGGAGAGCAAAAATCGCCGATGAATTTAATAAAGCCATAGCCAAGGGCAAAATTGGAAATGTAGTATTAGGTAGGGATCATCACGATGTTAGCGGAACAGACTCACCCTACAGAGAAACTAGCAACATTCGAGATGGAAGTAGGTTTACCGCCGACATGGCCATTCAAAATATAATAGGAGATAGTTTTAGAGGTGCCACATGGGTATCTATTCATAATGGCGGAGGAGTTGGCTGGGGCGAAGTTATCAATGGCGGCTTCGGGATGCTTTTAGATGGCACCAAGGAAGCAAGTAAAAAATTAAAGTCTATGCTATTTTTTGATGTGAACAATGGCATAGCACGGCGAAGTTGGGCAAGAAATGAAAATGCAATGTTTGCCATAAAACGAGAAATGGCACGGTCGAAAAAGTTAAAAGTTACTTTACCAAATTTGGTAGATGATGAAATTATTGAAAGTATTATTTTTAACTAAATTTCCCAAGGCATGAAACTTATAGGCCCATTTTCGCAAATTCTGACTCTTGCCCATATTGATTTTAAAGGATCCATACCAGATCAGGCCTTGGAGGTTGTGAAAAATGGAGGAGTTTTGGTTTGTAATGGCCATATTTTGGAAGTGGGCAATTTCGATGCCCTAAGAAGAGAAAATCCACTGGTAGAAATCGAAGAAATCGCTCACAAAAGCGTATTGCTACCCGGATTTGTAGATTGTCATACGCATACATGTTTTGCAGGTTCTCGAGCAATGGATTTTGCAGAAAGAAACGCTGGCACCAGCTATTTGGAAATAGCTGAAAAGGGCGGCGGTATATGGAGTACTGTTAGCCAAACTCGAAATGCTATCGACGAAGACTTGATGACATTGACGGAGAATCGGGTAAATAATTTCCTAAAAAAAGGAATAACAACCCTAGAAATAAAAACAGGGTATGGCTTGTCAGTAGAGCAGGAAATGCGGCTTTTGAAGATAATTAACACGCTAAAAACCAGATCAACGGTAGTGTCTACCTGTTTAGCGGCTCATGTGAAGCCAAGAGATTATGAGGGAACCGCAAGCGAATACTTAATGCATTTGGAGGAAAACCTACTTCCAAAAATCAAGGATTTAACCAATCGAATTGATATTTTCACTGAAAAATCTGCTTTTGGCATAGCCGAATCTACTCAGTATTTACAAAATGCATTAAAACTCGGTTTTAAAATTACGGTTCATGCCGACCAGTTTACATCGGGTTCGTCCCAAATGGCAGTTAAACTTGGTGCATTATCTGCCGATCATCTGGAGGCCAGCACCGACGAAGACATTAAAATCCTGAGTCAGTCTGAAACCGTGGCTGTGGCATTACCCGGTGCCTCACTTGGTCTTGGCGAGCCATTTACACCAGCCCGAAAACTCTTGGATGCAGGAGCTTGTTTGGCTATAGCTTCTGACTTTAACCCGGGCTCAGCACCCATGGGTGACCTACTCACACAAGCGTCCATATTCGCAACCTTTCAAAAACTGACCACTGCCGAAGTTTTTTCAGGACTTACATTTAGAGCCGCCAAAGCTCTGAATCTGTATGATATTGGAAAAGTTGGAACCGGCTATAAAGCTGATTTTCAGTCTTATCTCACTGATGATTATAGAGAAATATTGTACCATCAAGGACAGTTAAAACCTTGTAATGTTTGGAAAATGGGTATTTTAATTTAATACAAAATGTACGAAAAAGCTTTGCCTTGGACCGGCCGAATAGACGGTCATTTGGAAGAATACCTTAGATGGCATCAGTCCATTAACACAGAAAACGTGGAGGCTCTAAAAGAATCTGTTGATTTTGGAATAATAGGCTTTATGTGTGATGAGGGTGTAAGGAGAAATAAAGGCCGAACTGGAGCGAAAAAGGGTCCTGAATTATTAAGAAAAGCCTGTGCCAATTTTCCAATCATTGAGAACATACATATAGCTGATTACGGAAATATAGTTTGCGAAGGACCTAATTTAGAGCAAGCTCAAGAAAACCTTGCAAAAGCAGTTTATAATATTCAATCAAAAAA
This sequence comes from Flavobacterium sp. BFFFF2, assembly GCA_002256385.1. Classification (GTDB taxonomy): domain Bacteria; phylum Bacteroidota; class Bacteroidia; order Flavobacteriales; family Flavobacteriaceae; genus Flavobacterium. The sequence goes on along the minus strand of NKJD01000094.1, from coordinate 8,107 downwards.
TATAAAAACCCTAGTATTTGGAGGAGGCCACGAGGTAATGTTTGGGCATTATTCGGGACTTAGAAAGGCTTTCCAAAACCAAAAGATTGGCATTTTAAACTTTGATGCCCATTTTGATAACAGAGCCATCGATAAATCAGTTGGAGCCACTTCAGGAACAGGTTTTTGGCAGATAGCAAGGCAAGATGAGAATTATAATTATTTAGCCATAGGCATTCAACAGAATTCAAACACAAAAGTTCTTTTTCAGGAAGCCGAAAGTACTTCTACCATTTTTATTTTGGCAGATGATTTTGTGCCTGAGAATGAAAACAAAATATTTCAAATCCTTCAAGACTGGATGGATAGTATTGACATTTTGTATATTACAGTGTGTTTAGATGTATTTGCGGCACCCTTTGCTCCTGGCGTGAGTGCCACGGCCTATAATGGCATAATGCCAGACCATTTTTTTAAGAAAATCTTTAGAAAAGCCGTCGGTTCGGAGAAATTTAAAGCCTTTGATTTAGCCGAACTCAACCCTGAACATGATATTGACAACCGAACAGCCAAGCTGGCAGCGAGTTTTGTTTTTGAGGTAGTGAATGCTTGAAATACAATGCAGTTATTGACCCCAAAGGTTTTATTTACTGGTTTATCCCAGCAGGGATGGAGCCATTGTTTGAGCTCCTTTTGCCTAAGCCACAAAAAAAGAGCGAGTGGCGAGAGCCCGCCCGGCTGCCCAAAAAAAACACTTTATTGATGGTTTTAAATTTCTTCTTTTAGCGTATAATTATGTGATTTTTTACTTTAATAATAAGAGAAAAGAAAATTTGACTGTTTTGTTTTCTTTAAAAATAATATTTGATTATTTGCAACAACCAACAAAACCCTTAATGCAAATAAAAATTTTAAAAAACCGCTCAGATATTGGAGCAGGTACTCGAGGCTCGGATTTGGGCATTGATGCTATGGAAATAGCGGCAATTGGTAAGGAAAATCACTATTTCAATGAATTTCCCTTTGAGGATATTCCTACACATAATGAATCCATCTACAACAAAGACCACAATTCTTTTGCCAAACGAATAGGCCATGTGTCTGAACAATGTACGCGGGTTTCAAATGCCATTGACCGCAATTTAAGAAATGATTTTTTCCCCATTTTACTTTCGGGAGATCATTCTTCGGCCTTGGGAACTATAAGCGGCATAAAAAAAGCATTCCCAGATAAGAAACTAGGTGTTTTTTGGATAGATGCCCATGCTGACATACACTCACCTTATACTTCGCCATCTGGCAATATTCATGGCATGCCATTGGCAGCAGCTTTAGGTTTAGACAATAAACATTTACAGCTCAACGAACCATTGGCCGAAACCCAAAAGCATTGGGAAAACATGAAGAATATCGGCATAGGAGGGTCAAAGATTTTACCCGAAAACTTGATTTATTTTGGAGTAAGAGATACCGAGGCAGCTGAAAACGATATTATTGAACAATTTAAAATTAGAAATTACAAAATAGAAGAAGTGCGGTTTAGGGGCTTGGATGTTTGTGTAATGGAAGCCTTAAAGCAATTTTCTGAATGCGAAATCATATACATATCTTTCGATGTAGATTCTATGGACAAAGACTTGGTTTCGGATGGAACAGGTACGCCGGTTTCGAAAGGATTCGATCAAAACGAAATTAATCTGTTATTAGAAGGAATAGTGGCCTCAAAGAAAGTGGTTTGTTTGGAAGTAGTGGAAATAAACCCTCTTCTAGATACCCGCGGCAATAAGATGGCCGAAACGGCATTTGATATTTTAGATAGGGTAACTGGGAAAATCCAAGCTAATTTTTAAAAAAACTGAATGGAAATGCCACGAAATCACCCATGTTTTTTTTACAAACATCAGATATTTCGTGGCATATTTTCTTTTACAATTCAGCAAACTCCGCTGTAAAATGCCTTAGCATGGTTGGCTCTTTTACAATCTTAAAACCTTTTAATTTTTCTCGTTCATGAAAGACCTCAATGATTACTTCCGCCACATAGTCAATATGACTTTGGGTGTACACTCTCCTTGGAATGGCCAACCTTACCAATTCCAAATCAGGTGAAACTGTATTTCCGTTTTCATCATATTTTCCAAACATTATAGAGCCTATTTCACAAGCCCTTATGCCACCTTTCAGGTATAAGGCACATGCAATGGCTTGGCCAGGAAACTCGTAATTGGGTATATGTCCACAGAATTTTCCTGCATCTAGATAGACGGCATGCCCTCCCGTTGGCAATATCAATGGAACCCCTGCCTCAACTAGTTTTTCGCCCAAATAGGCAATGGTTCTGATTCTATAATGCAAATAGCTCTCATCCAAAATTTCTTCCAAACCTTGGGCTATTGCTTCTAAATCTCGCCCTGCCAAACCGCCATAAGTTGGAAACCCTTCGGTTACTACCAACACATTCCTGCATTTTTGTGCCAGTTCGCTGTCATTTAGTGCCAAAAAGCCTCCAATATTCACCAAAGCATCTTTTTTAGCACTCATGGTCATTCCATCTGCGTAGCTAAACATCTCTTGGCATATCTCTAAAATGCTTTTATTTTCGTACCCCTTTTCACGGATTTTGATGAAGTAAGCATTTTCAGCAAATCTACAGGCATCTAAGAAAAATGGTTTCTGAAATTCTCTGCATACTTCGCTAACTTGGCGTATATTTTCCATTGAAACAGGCTGCCCACCACCAGAATTGTTGGTAATTGTTAACATAACCAATGGTACTTTTTCAGCTTTTTCGTTAAGAAAAGTACGCAATTTCTCTACATCCATATTACCTTTAAAGTCGGCTATAAAATCAGGTTTTTTGCCATTTTCATTCAAAAAATCTATAGCCTCTGCTCCACTAAATTCTATGTTCGCCCTGGTGGTATCAAAATGGGTATTGTTGGGAATTATTTGGCCTTCGCCGCCCACTATAGAGAAAAGAATTTTTTCAGCTGCACGCCCTTGGTGAGTAGGAATAATGTGCGTCAGTCCTGTAATCTTTTTGATGGTTTCCTCAAAACGATAAAAACTTCGCGATCCAGCGTAACTTTCGTCGCCGTTCATAATTCCCGCCCACTGCATGGCACTCATTGCAGAGGTGCCGCTGTCGGTGAGTAAATCTATTATGACATTCTCTGCTTTAAGGCCGAAAAGATTGTAGCCTACATCGGCCAACATTTGCTTTCTTTCGGTTTCTGTGGTAAAATATATAGGTTCAATAGACTTGATCCTAAAAGGTTCAATGATTGTTTTCATTTTTGAAAAATAGAAAATGTTCTTCCAAAGATTTTGGAAGAGAGGTTAAAAAAATAAAAAAGGAAAAATATTCTTTAGGAGAAAAGAAAGGCGTCGCGACTTTTAATATTTTTGAAAACTGCTTTCATTCTATGATTTTCAAATCAAACTCAAATTTAGTACAAAAAATTAAAATATTGAAATAGTTATTTAAATCCCTGATTTGTAAAAACTTAAAGTGTTTTTGGTGGGAAAACTCAAAAAAAGATAAATTTTTTGTTGGGAAAAATTTGAACAATAAGAAAAAACGTTCTACTTTTGCACCATGATTCCTGAATAGCTCAGTTGGTTAGAGCATCTGACTGTTAATCAGAGGGTCGCTGGTTCGAGCCCAGCTTCGGGAGCATTTTTAAAAAGCAATCAGTAATGGTTGCTTTTTTTGTGTCTTATTTTTCAATATCTACTCTGACTCAGGTCCTCACATTTGGCCAAAGTTCCAGAATTTCCTTTTTAATGCCTTTGGCCAAAGTGAATTTAAGATCGTGACTGCTCAGATAAAGCTGATCTTTTTCTATTTTTTCTACAAAGTTCAAGTTGACGATATTGGAACGATTTAGTTTGAACAAATCCGGATAATTTAAACCTTCTAAGAGTTTTTTCATGTTCATGGAAAGGGTGTGGTAGTGGATTTCCGTTGCAATGTAAATGTCCGAATAAGAACCATTGCCCTTAATGGCCACAATGTCTGCTTTTTTTACTTTTTGGTGAGATTTATTGATTGGCAGCAATACAACCTCTTGATATTTAACATTTTCTGTTCCATTATTTTCCTTAGCCCCAATCATCAGTTTCGATTTAAACACCAACTCGGGCGTTCTCACGGCTTTCATCATGTAGTTACAGTTGCCCAAGCTATTCATTTTTTCAAGCATGGTTTCGTTGGTGTCAGCCGTAATAAACATAATGGGTACGGTAGAAGTTTTTCTCACCATATCGGCAAAATCCAAGCCGTTTAAATGGTCATGTTTAAGTGTAATATCGAGCAAAAGAAGATCAAAAGCCATCGTTTCAAATGCAGCCTTGGCTTTCGAAACCTTGTCGGCAATGACTGGCACCTCAAAGCCAGCATCCATTAGTGCTTCTTTGAACTCCATGGCGGTAATCAACTCGTCTTCAACTATTAAGACTCTTGGCTTCATGATAAATGCATTTTAATTTAAACTTAAGGCCGTTTTCGTAAGCAAAACTATAATCTCCTGCCAATTCACTCGACTTTAGACGTATAAGGCAAAGCCCGAAAGACTGCGATTTAGTATAAAATTCCTTCTCGAAAATCAACAAATTTGCGTTAGAACCGTTGTCTTTGTATTCAAAATAAAACTCGCCGTTTTTGATAAAAAAAGACACGGAAACTTTCGGCTGGAGATTTTCAAAACCAAAAGCATACTTGAAACTATTCGTAAGTAATTCATTAAAAATTATTCCCAAATGAATGGCTAAATCTGGGTCAATTAATGCGTTTTCGACAGAAAAAAACCTTTCAACGGGTTTGTTGAAAATCACCTCCGTTTTGTTTAATATTTGTTCAAAATAATCGCCGATCTTGATTTTGACCGAATCGTTTGACTCATAAAAAAGCTGTTGTAAAACACTCATTACAGATATCCTGCCCTGCATTTCTTCCAAAGAATCCTGTATTTCTTTGTTTTTGAGGCGGTTTTTTTGAAGGCCAATCAGACTTGAAATTACCTGCAAGTTGTTCTTGACGCGGTGACTTTGTTCTTTTATGAGTAATTCGTTTTTGTGGCTAATGTTAAGGTATTTTTGAGCCAATTTTTGATTTTTGCTGTTTTGAAAAAACAATAGAACCAACAACATTAGAAACATAAAGCCAACCACTATCAAAATATTCAAGAGCCTTTTGTTAGACTGCAACAATTGAGATTGGAGCAGGAGTTCTCTTTCCTGACTTTTACTCAAGGCCGAAACATCCACCAAACTTCTTAGAGAAGACAGCCTATTTTCTTCTGAGGTATGAATCTCGTTTTGCAAATCAATATATTCTGCTTGTTTTTCAAAAGCCTTCTCCCAGTTTTTTTCTGCCTTAAATATTTCTATTTCAGCCAAATTCCTTTGAACCCTATAGGACATAAATTTATCGCTTTGAAGACTATATGTAGCGTGCGGATTGTCCTTTAACAATTCCCTTGCTTTTGAGGGTTGACCCATTCGGGCATAGCACACAGCCATAGCAGCATTTAAGCCAGTATATAGCCGCTCAAAGCCAAATTTCTTCATATAAGTTTTCGAAAGTTCAAATGATTTTAGGGCCTCAGCTGGATTGGACTCTTGAAGTATATACCCTTTCATTTGATGTAAAAATGTATGCTCTACTTCCAAACCGTTATTTTTAGCGTAGACCAACATCTTATCAAAATTTCGCAGAACTTCAGAGGGTGTTTTCTTTAAATGTTTATAGTTTAAATCACAAGTGAATAAGTAATTTGAAATGATTCCTTTGGCCAAATCATATTTCTTAAAAATAGCTACGGCACTATCGGAGAAAATTCCTACTTGCTTATAATCTTTCCTAGCAGCTTCGTTTTCGGCCATTCTTTGGTAAATCCTACCATATTCAAAATATCTTTTCTGCTTTTTATAAATCGGTAAAGCTTTTCGATACCAAGCGTTCCCGGATATATAATTTCCAATGCCCGCCTCATATTTGCCCATTTCATAATAACCATCAGCCATTTTTATGGAGTCGTTTTTGGCTATGGCTTCGGTCAAAAGAGAATAAGCGATGGCCTTCTTCTCTTCCTCAAAAGTAGGCTTGGTTTGGGCAATAGCCAATTTGATACACAAACACAGAAATAGCAGAATCTTAAACTTCATAAAGGAAATTATTCCCTGCTAAAATAAAGACAAATCATGTTCAAAGCATTCAAAATCAATATTTTTTCTAAATATCTAATTTCACAAAAAATAAGGGGCATTTCACAAAAAAATATTTTCATCCCTTAATAGAAAACCGTTAATTGCTTTACTGAAAACTTACACTATAATGATTATAAATCTAGACACGAAACTGAAGATAGACACCAGCCTAATCCTGTTTCTAAAATCGCATATCAACTACACGGAGATTAATATTCTTAACAGCAAGAGTTTCATTTGCTCTTATACACTTAAAAAATACGAGAACTTGCTCCAAGAACATAACTTTAAAAGGGTACACCGTACTTACATGGTAAACATGGAGCATGTGGTGGCCATCTCTATTGCAGAAGTTCTACTTTCTAATGGCACAGTTGTGCCGATTTCAAGAAGAAGAAAGATCTAAAACACTAAATCCCTCCGAATTATTTTGTAGTTGAAGTTCTAAACTTCATTGGTCTAGCTATTTAAAATAATAAATTAGTGTTCAATTCAATCTACCAGAAACCGACAAAGGTCTACTTCTTCGAAAGTTTTTTGATTTTTTAAGTTATTTTAGCTTTCAAATTAACAAAAAACCAGTGAAAATTATAAAAACCGTTTTCCTCTCAAGTTTATTCATTTTGTCAATTTCAGGTAAAACTTCTGCCCAAGAAATTGTAAAAAGAGACCCCTTAATCTCAGGATTTATTGGGCAAATATCGAGTGATACTTTAAGTGCTTATGTAAAGAAACTCGTGACTTTTGGCACTAGAAGTACCCTCAGCAATACCACAGACCCGAAAACAGGCATTGGTGCTTCCCGAAAATGGGTTTTGGACAAATTCCAGGAATTCTCCAAAAAATCCGATGGGCGTATGACCGCTTATCTCGACAAATGGACACTTGAGCCAGATGGCCGACGCATAGATGCTAAAATAGAAATGGAAAACGTGATGGCCGTAATAAAAGGTACCGACCCCACCGATAACAGAATTTTTATGGTGAGTGGCCATATAGACAGCCGAGTAACAGATGTAATGAACCGTACATCAGACGCACCGGGAGCCAACGACGACGGTAGCGGAACAGTCGCTGTAATAGAATTGGCCAGAGTCTTGGCTGCTTCCAAATTTCCTGCAACGGTGATTTTCACGGTTTTCAGTGGCGAAGAGCAAGGACTTTTAGGGGCAAATTATTTGGCAAAAAAAGCCAAAGCCGAAAACTGGAATTTGGTGGCTTTGCTGAACAACGACATCATGGGCAGCAACAATTCCAACGAAACCAATATTATTGACAACACCAGAGTCAGGGTTTTTAGTGAAGGAATTCCAGCTTTCGAGACCGACAAAAAAGTAGGTGCCATCAGGCAATTTGGATACGAAAACGATGGCCATTCTCGACAAGTGGCCAGATATGTGAAGGAAATCGGTGAGCGATACGTGGACAACCTAGAAGTGGTGATGATTTACCGAAACGACAGATTTCTCCGTGGCGGCGACCACACGCCATTTGTAACTGAGGGCTTCGCAGCCGTAAGAATGTCAGAAATGAACGAGAATTTTTTGCACCAACACCAAGACCTAAGAACTGAAAACGGTGTAGAATATGGCGACTTGCATAAATTTATGGACTTTGAATATTTGAGAAAAAATGTGGCCGTAAACTTGGCTACTTTGGCCAATTTAGCCTCCGCTCCTGCCGTACCCGAAGACGTCATGATAGACGTGCAAGGCCTCGGAAACGCTACAAACTTGCATTGGTCTGCCCCGAAACAAGGCAAAGCTGCTGGATACTACGTATTGATGCGTGAAACACACCAGTCGTTTTGGCAAAAGAAATTTTACACCGAAAACCTCGAACTCAAACTCCCCTATTCTAAAGACAATTACATTTTTGCGGTACAAGCCGTAGGTGCCAAAGGCCATGAAAGTTTGCC
>NKJD01000110.1 GCA_002256385.1 Flavobacterium sp. BFFFF2 | reverse complement strand
CATGGAGTAGGTCTGGCCATTGTAAAACAAATCGTAGAGCTGCATCACGGCAAAATTGTCGTTCTTCCACAACCCAACGGAAACCTGTTTCAGGTTACACTTCCAAATTTTTTCAACTAGGCGGCAAATTTTAAGTTAAATTTAATTTCCATTTAACACAGGTTTAAGGTCAGTGTGTTTAGTTTGTTGCATAATCGAAATTAATATATTTAAATATGGAAATGGAAAATCATTCACCGAGTAACTCAAATACACTCAAAATAGGTTTAGTTGTTCTTTTAGGAGCTTTAGGACTTTTGGGATATTTATACTACGGTTCTCAAAACGAAAACGCAGATTTACAAAAACTTCTAGGTGGTAGTGTAGAAGAGTTAGAAAAAATAAAGGCACAGTTGGAACAAGATAAGAAAAGACTTAAGGCTGATTCAAATTTCTCAACTAAAAAGTACGAAGGTAAAATAGCTGAGTATGAGGCATTTTTACTTCAAAAAGACGAAGATATACTGAAACTGAAAGAAGAAAATGGGCTACTAAACTCACAAAATCTTACACTCCAAACTGAAAAAGAGCAGGTTATTACGCAAAACAAATCATTGAGTTATGCTAAAGATTCATTGAATAGCAAAGTGAGCGAAGTAAGTTCTCAAAACGAAGATTTGCGTAGAAAAGTAAACGTAGGTTCTGCACTGAAGGCTGTAAGTGTACAAGTAGTTGGCTTAACTTCAAAAGGTAAAGAAAAAGAGGGTGAATTGAAAAATAAAAGAATCGACCAATTGAAAGTTTCTTATATTCTTCCTTCAAACCCACTTACTGAAAGAAACAACAAAGAAGTTTACATGAGAGTATTGGATCCAAATGGAGCAGTATTGAACGACATGGCCAGAGGCGGTGTGTTGAATTTTGCCAATCAGGAAATCGGTTATAGCACAAAACAGAGCGTTCCTTACACCAACGACGATCAAAGAGTTGATATGTTTTACAAAAAAGAAGCAG
>NKJD01000109.1 GCA_002256385.1 Flavobacterium sp. BFFFF2 | reverse complement strand
GTGATGTTTGCTGGTGCAGTACTTAATTCTGGTGCTGTTTTGTCTTCTACCGTGATCACTTGGTTTTTGCTACTCTTATTTCCACAAACATCTGTGGCAGTCCAAGTTCTCGTTAAGTTGTAGCTGTTTGCACAAGTTCCGTTGGTTCTTACTTCTGCATAAGTTACTACTGGTGCCGATTCACAATTGTCTGTCGCTGTTAAGATTGCTGCTGTCGGTACAGCTTCGCAACTTACCGTGATGTTTGCTGGTGCTGTGCTTAATTCTGGTGCTGTTTTGTCTTCTACCGTTATGACTTGGTTTTTGCTGCTCGTATTTCCACAAAGATCTGTGGCAGTCCAGGTTCTCGTTAAGGTGTAGCTGTTTGCACAGCTTCCGTTGGTTCTGACTTCTGCATAAGTTACTACTGGTGCCGAGTCACAATTGTCTGTCGCTGTTAAGATTGATGCTGTCGGTACCGCTTCGCAACTTACCGTGATGTTTGCTGGTGCGGTGCTTAATACTGGGGCTGTTTTGTCTTCTACCGTGATGACTTGGTTTTTGCTACTCTTGTTTCCACATACATCTGTGGCTGTCCAGGTTCTGGTTAAGGTGTAGCTGTTTGCACAAGCTCCGTTCGTACTGACTTCTGCATAAGTTACTACTGGAGCCGAGTCACAATTGTCTGTCGCTGTTAAGATTGCTGCTGTCGGTACAGCTTCGCAACTTACCGTGATGTTTGCTGGTGCTGTACTTAATTCTGGTGCTGTTTTGTCTTCTACCGTAATGACTTGGTTTTTGCTACTCTTGTTTCCACATACATCTGTGGCTGTCCAAGTTCTGGTTAAGGTGTAGCTGTTTGCACAAGCTCCGTTGGTTCTGACTTCTGCATAAGTTACCACTGGTGCCGAATCACAATTGTCTGTCGCTGTTAAGATTGCTGCTGTCGGTACGGCTTCGCAACTTACTGTGATGTTTGCTGGTGCAGTACTTAATTCTGGTGCTGTTTTGTCTT
>NKJD01000060.1 GCA_002256385.1 Flavobacterium sp. BFFFF2 | reverse complement strand
CCGAAGTATTTATGGCAATGGTGGCTGTTGGAAGCGGTTCGATGGTAATGGTGGTCGTGGACGATTGTGTCTGCGAACAAACGGGGCTTGTACTGCTGCTTACACCAGTTAAAACATAAGTTTGAGTCCCAGACACATTGGTTGGAACGCTTACACTTACCGAGTTTTGACCAGCTAAACTACTTACCGTCTGGCTGACGCCATTGGCTGTGTAGCTAAAGGTGTAGGGGGGAATACCTCTATTTGCCATAAACACGATGGAATTGGTGGTGTCATTTTGGCAAACTTCTTCCGTATTAGTAGTAATGACCGCAGCAGGTAATGGGAAAATGGTTACGGTAGTGGTTGACAAAATCGGTTGTGAACAAGCCGGGTTGTTACCGCTTTGCACATTGAATAAATTATAATCGAAACTTCCATTGGTATTGGTAGGCACCGAAACAGAAGCGGTGTTGCTGGAATTGCTAGTGGTCACCGTCTGGAAGGGGCCACCATCAAAAGTGTACGTAAACGTATAAGGTGCTGTCCCGCCTGCACCTGTAAAGGTAAGGATGGGTGAGGTGCCATTTTTACAGGCAGTCGTTTGATCTAGCGAAAACGTGGCGGTCGGAAGGGGGTTAATGGTTAATGGTAGTTGAGTGCTTACTGAACAAGTGTTATTGGGTGTAAATGTATACGTCGTGGTTATTTGATTGCTAATGGCGGGGCTCCAAGTGCCCGAAATGCCATTGTTGGAAGTAGTGGGCAAATCGGGAATTGCCTGACCAATACAATATGGACCCAATCCATCAAAGGTAGGGATCGATGCTAATGGCAATACAATGACGGTTAAACTTTGAGGAAGAATACACTGTCCAGAATTGGGCGTAAATTGATAGGTTGTCGTTTGGGTGTTATTGAGCGCTGGCTGCCATGAACCCAGTATTCCATTGAGGGAAGTGGTCGGTAATGGCGCAATGGAACTGCCACTACAGATGCTAGATACCGGATCAAATTGAGGGGTGATGGTTTGATTGACAACTACCGTTAGCGTTTGAGAGGTGGCACATTGACCAGAATTGGGTGTAAATGTGTACTCGGTGGTTTGGTTGTTGTTAAAGGTAGGCGACCAAGTTCCTGCGATTCCATTGGTCGATTGACTGGGCAATAATGTGGCAGTGTCTCCGCTGCAAATAGCACTGATCGGATTAAAAGTAGGGGTAATTTGTGACGGAATATCTGACGCATTGATTTGAACACTTGAACTAGAAATCGGCGTGCAAGCATTGACTAAAATTTGACAGGTATAGCTGCCAATATGTGCCGTGGTAGGAATTAAAATGACAGGGTTTTGACTATTGGAACTAAATCCATTGGGTCCAGTCCATAAGTAACTTAAATTTGAGCTTGCTACGCTGGGGGTGGCAAATAACTGCAAAGTTCCGTTGGTGCAGTTCGGCGCAATAACCGAGGTGGCCACCGTGATGGGTGGGTTACACACATTTGGGAAAACACTCAAATTGTTGCAATTAGTGAATTCTTCCGAGTAAATAGGCGTTCCTGTAGCATCGTTAATTTTCACGTAATCAACATAACCAGAACCTTTAAAGCTGATGTCGAATCCGTTTAGGTTGCAAATGTCGCCCGTGTAATTGCCTGTAAAAAACAAGTTGTTGTCTAGGTAGTATTTAATTTGGTGGTTCACATATTCCATCTTAATCACCGTCCAGTTGTTTAAACTCGGAAAAACCAATGACGGATCGTCCGCTAATACGGTTGTACCATTGACACCAATAGCAGTATAGGATTGGCCCGCGGCCTCTCCCATCAAAGTAGCCCAGTTGTCCCCATTAGACCCATGAACATTTATTATGGTGTCATAGGAGGGTATGCCAGTGGTGGCCGATGTTTTTAAACGAACTTCAAAACTGAAATGATCTGGCACGCACATATTGCTGCCGTTGTATTTAAAATTTGTCCAATAGTAGCCTACAGTTGCCAAACTGGGTGGGACAAATAAATAGCCATTGGTGGTGTCAATAAATTGGTCACCCGATAAGTTGGTCGCCGGCGTCGGTGCCAAATAACCAATGGTGCTACTCCACGGTGTGCCAGGGCAAGTTGATACTGGATTCACTGTAATGGTCATTGTTTGTGTGGTGGCACATTGACCTGCATTGGGCGTAAAGGTATAGGTCGTTGTACTCGTGTTGTTCAGGGCGGGCGACCAAGTTCCCTGAATCCCGTTGTTCGAAGTAGTGGGCAACGCACTCAAAGTACCGCCACTCGATATCGGATTGACTTGCGTAAAAGTAGGGGTATTTACAGAAGAAATGGTTATTGGGATATCGGCTGAAATAGTGCCCCCACAAGTATTGGTTGCCGTGAGTTTAATGGTGAAAGGCCCGCTGGTTGCACTAGTCGGAACGGTGTAGGTTGAGCTAAATGAGGTGGCACTAGTAAAGCTACCTCCTAGTGTACTACTCCATAAAGTACTTACATATCCTTGCGCACTGCCGTTTAGGGTAACCACATCGCCAGGGCACACCACATTCGGATTGGCGCCTGCATTTACTGTAAATGGTGAAACAGGCGCTGTGCAGCCATTATTGATGTAAGTGGCCACCCCATTGGGTGCAAAAGACACGGAAGCGCCTTTGTAATCGCCCACAATGCCTGTTACTGCCGAATTGTCAATAAGTAAAGACCGGTTGTAAGATACTGATTGGGAACAACTTCCAATAAAGTTTACCGATAAAGTTCGCACACCAGAAATTGGGTTGTAATTGACAAAATGGCCTGTTGTTGTGGATGGATTGTCCTGAAAGATAATATAATAGGTTTCATTTAACGAGTTAAATGAATTAGAGGTCACATCAAAATTATAACTGGTAACCAAAATCACTCGGGCATTAGCAGGCAACACGCCGCTGATTGGTTCAATCAATTGACCGCAACTACCCGCTGCAATTATACCGGCATTTAGCGTGGCTACCTTTGAAGCTGTGGTGCTGTTTTGGACCAAACCTTGCCACGGGTTGTTTGGCCAACTCACCGTCAAATTCGAGGTGTTTAATGCAGTGGGTCCAATTTTAAAACGAACCATTTCATTAAACCCTTCATTTGAAACTGCTGGAGGTGTCGGGCTCGGGGCACAGGCATGAACCAAGATGGTTTCTATGTTGAAACATTGTGCTTGTCCTAATAAGGAAAACAAGGGCAAAACAATCAATAGCAAGAGGTGCTTTTTCACGAGAGTTTTTAACCGCAAAGTTAAATATAAGTAAAACGAAATATAACTTTTGGTTTTAAATTATCATTAAGAAGGAAATGACCTAAAATAAAAAAAGCCATCCCAGTTAAGGGAAAGCTTTTCATTGGTCTAACTACTAAACCTTTTGTTACTCTTGCGAGTAACGAAACAACACAACTTTCTTTGATGCGATTAAAAGCGATTCCCTAAAGAATCGCTTTTTGACTTTCGCGGTCTGGACGGGACTCGAACCCGCGACCCCATGCGTGACAGGCATGTATTCTAACCAACTGAACTACCAAACCTTGCTCAAATGCGGATGCAAATATAGGGGGATTTTTTAATGTTGCAACATAATTCAATAAAAAAAAAAGGGTATTTTTTCGGTAATTACGCAAATTTTTGTCTTTCAACTAAATAGGTAGTCATAATTTGATCGAAATTATTTTCTACCGCCACCGGAACATAGCTAATTCGGTACTGCGTACAGGCATTTTCAATGTCTTTTAAATGGGCTGACACCGCTTTTTTATAATTTTCTTGCACATTTTCGGCAAATAATTGCAGCGTTTCACCTGTTTCCACGTCTATAAATTTACGTGGTTTGCTGTCTAACTGTAGTTCCGATTCCGTTTCTTTATGTAAAACATGAAATAAAACCACCCGATGTTTGTTATGTTTTAGGTGTTGTAAAGCCTGAAAAAGTTTCGCAGAATCACCTTCTTGAAACAAATCGGTGAACAAAAATATCAACGAACGGCGGTGCATTTTTTCGGCAATCTGGTGCAAATACGTAATGCTGTCGGTACTTCTGGCCACTTTTGGTGCTTCTAACATGCCTTCAAGCTGGTTGAGTAACATGCGGTGGTGCCGATCGCTGCCTTTTTCGGGGGCATAAAAATCATATTTGTCAGAGTAAATGCTAAGTCCGACCGCATCGCGTTGCTTTTTAAGCAAGTTCATCAAAATGGCTGATGCCATGACGCTAAAACCAATTTTACTGCGGTAAAAGGGCTCGCCAGTCGTTAATTGGGGGTAATGCATCGACGCCGACTGGTCAATAATGAGGTGGCACCGCAAATTGGTGTCTTCCTCATAGCGTTTGGTGTACAATCGATCGGACTTGGCAAACAATTTCCAATCAATGTGTTTGGTGCTTTCGCCGGCATTGTACAATTTATGCTCTGCAAATTCGGCCGAAAAACCGTGAAATGGACTTTTATGCATCCCTGAAATAAACCCTTCCACAATTTGGTGGGCCAATACTTCTAAATGTTTAAAGCCATACAAGGTGGCATTATGTTGTTCAAGTACCATATTTTAAAAAGATCTTTTGGGCGAATTGTGCCCCCAAAGATAACAAAAAACGCCCCCAATTGGATGTTTTCAATCCATTGAGGGCGGTTTATTTATTGCTTAAAATTCTCCATTCGTTGGTTTAAACGGAAAATGATAATTATTTTAAATAGGTTGTAAAATGAAGGCTTACATGCAGTTACCTAGTAAATTAAATAGCTGGTAATACGTGTATTTACTGTTCATTTGACTATGATTTCAAAAGAATGTTACAACTTGGTAGCACTTGAAATGGCTACCCGAGGTGTAATTTTGGATTCCGTCGGTTTTTTAATTTCGGGTGGGGTCGAGGTTAATTGCCCTTGATCATCTACATAAACGATCATGCTTTCAAACCCTTTTCCTTTATTGTTGTTCACCTTCCGGTCTTTCTTTTTAAGGTCTTTGAATTTCTTTTTTAAGGCTCTTTTTTTGTTATTTTCTTTCTTCGTAAAAGAATCTGCCATCGTGTACTGCGTTTTTAAATGTTACAAATAGGTGATCGGTTTCTGGTAAATGTTCTCTTTACTGTAGGGGTAAATGAACGAATGAATTCCGCCAAGCAAGCGTATATCGGAAACCGCAACAACGCATGTGTCAAACAGAATAAGGTATTAGTTGGTTTTTAATCGATTTAATTGATAATCAAATGTTCAATTAATTTTGAAGTGGTTTACATTTTTTTGATTGAAGCGAGAAATGAGGATTTTTGTTCCAGATTGTCACTTTTTTGCACTGCATAGCAGCGCTACGGAGTAATAAAAAGAGGCAATATGGGGCGAAAAGACCATTTTACAGCCAATTGAAAAAAGTTTAAATCACTTCTTCATTAAAAATCGGTAACCGTTAATTTTTTTCCAAGCAATTTTTCAATGCTTTTAAGATCGGAACGTTCTTCAGAACTGCAAAAAGTGATAGCCACGCCGATGTTTCCAGCTCGGCCTGTTCGGCCAATGCGATGCACATAAGTTTCGGCCACATCGGGCAAGTCGAAATTCACCACGTGAGGCAATTCATCAATATCAATGCCTCGGGCAGCAATATCGGTGGCTACGAGTACCCTTAGTTGATTCAATTTAAAATCTTCAAGGGCTTTCTGTCGGGCATTTTGCGATTTGTTGCCATGAATGGCCGCAGCGACGATGCCTCGGGTATTTAGTTTTAATGCCAGCTGGTTGGCGCCTCTTTTGGTACGCGTAAACACCAACGACCTTGAAATGTCGCGGTCATTCAGCAAAGTAGCTAGTAAATGTTCTTTGTCTTTATTCTCCACAAAATAGACCGATTGCGTTACTTTTTGTGTAGCAGAAGAAACTGGATCAACTTGTACATATTCGGGTTTGGTCAATAATTTATCGGCCAATTGTCGAATCGTTTGCGGCATCGTAGCCGAAAAAAACAACGTTTGTCTTTTGGCAGGAATGTGGGTCACCACTTTTTTTACATCGTGGATAAAACCCATGTCCAACATCCGGTCGGCTTCATCGAGCACAAAAATTTCCAATTGTGACAAATTCACTTCCTTTTGTTGAATCAAATCGAGTAAACGGCCTGGGGTGGCAATCAAAATATCGGTTCCTTGACGGAGCGTCCGCACTTGACTCACCTGCGATACACCGCCAAAAATGGTGGTATGCCGTAATTTTAAATGCCTGCCGTAGCTGGTAAAATTGTCGTTAATTTGAATAGCTAATTCGCGGGTCGGCGTCAAAATCAACGTCCGAATGGCTCGCCCTTTAGCTGGCGTATTTAACGAAAGTTGTTGTAGAATCGGAATGGCAAAGGCGGCCGTTTTTCCGGTGCCTGTTTGGGCACATCCCATGATGTCTTTTCCTTGTAAAATAATAGGAATGGCTTGAACTTGTATGGGGGTAGGGGTATGGTAATTTTCTTCTTTTAATGCCCGAAGAATAGGCTCAATCAAATTTAAATTTTCAAATGTCATAAATAATATTTAGGGTAAAATGCGGGGCGGTAAAAATGCCAAATGGATTTATTCGGCGCTATTTGGCAATGATTGTAATTATTTTAAAATGGTAAAATAAACCAAGAACAACCGCGGCCATTCTTGGTTTTTCAGGTTCGTTTAGTAACGTCTGTTGTTGCTTCTTGGGGCACTATTGTAACTTGGTTTGTCCGCTTTTGGACGCGCTTCGTTTACAATAATAAAGTGAGTATCCACTTTCATGTTGTTCAATTGTTCGATGGCTTTTTCAGCCTCTTCGTGGTTGTTCATCTCAACAAAAGCAAAGCCTTTAGGCCGTCCTGTAAAATTATCGTTGATGATTTTTACCGATTCAACCTCGCCATGTGCGGCAAAAAGATCGTGTAATTGTGCTTCTGTGGTTTGGAAACTCATGTTTCCGACATAAATGTTCATGATGTAAATCTGTTAAATGAATAATGTGGCAACTGAAACGCCAAACTGAAGAGGAAAGAAATGGGTGTATTTACAGATCAGAACAAGCACTGGCAGAAAACCAATTGGCAGCAAAGGTAGGGCTATTAAATTTGGAAAGGGGTGTTTTTTGTTTAAAGTTGTTTTTAATCATTTGAGATTTGAGGTTTGACATTTGAGATTATGTCATTTTACAGAGGGTAATGAGGCGTGTTTTAGAACGCTAACTTTTTATTATCGAGTTCTACATTAAAAATCACTTTTGCTCCCAACGCATCAAAAACTTTCATGATCGTTTCAAATCTTGCGTT
Source organism: Flavobacterium sp. BFFFF2 (assembly GCA_002256385.1). Classification (GTDB taxonomy): domain Bacteria; phylum Bacteroidota; class Bacteroidia; order Flavobacteriales; family Flavobacteriaceae; genus Flavobacterium. The sequence continues at coordinate 8,812 of NKJD01000060.1, read as the reverse complement.
TTTAATGCTGTTTTCAATTTTTGAAATTTGCGCTTTTTGCACCCCGACCAGTTCGCCCAATTCTTGTTGTGTCATGTTGCGCTCTTGTCGCGCTTGTTTAATGGCTTGTCCTAACAAATCAATTCTTAACTCATTTTCAAACGCTTCGCGGTTTTCGGAGCCACGTTTTCCGATGTGTTTGTCAATCATTGTGTCAATGGAGACGGTTTTAAATTTATTTGTTGCCATGTTATTGATTGTTTGTCTTATTTGCTAAAAATTGTTTTCTGATTTCTTCTGCCTTTTCAATTTCTTTGGGTGGTGTTTTTTGCGATTTCTTAACAACGCCATGTGTGGCCACCACCAATGTTTCTTTGCCATCGGACTTGTCCCAAAATGAAAAAAGTCGGTATGCTTTACTGTTGTATAATGTTCTGAATTCCCATATGTTATCGTTCAACTTTTTAAACAATTCGGGGTCATTCACATACTGCGCTTTTTTGATATTGTAATACATTTTCATTCTTGCCTTTTCTTCAAGGGTTTCTAAAAATGCAACTGCTTCTGGCAGTAATTCAATGTCAAACTTTGGCTTCATTCGCAATTTTTGTCAAATGTATAAATTTCCCAATAGGGAAACAAGCGTGTGTTGAAGATTTTTTTACCGGATGAATTTTCCATCATTATTTCATTTCCATTCGTTATATTTGACAACTAAGTTGAAACAAAAGCGAGCATTACCAAACAATGGCTTCTATTTCATTCAAGCAACAATTCTGTAACTATTAAAAAGATACCATGAAATCAATCAAACTTTGTATGCTACTTCTTTTTGGAATGGCTTTTTGGGCCGTGAATGCCCAAAACATGTATGTGATGCCCACGGCAGGAACACAAAGTGTGTATTCAGTGGCCAATATTCAGAAAATTACTTTTTCGGGCGGCAATATGTTGGTAACCAACACTACGGGAGGCAACGACACTTTTTGCTTTGGCGGACAACCGCTACGTGAAATTCTCCGATTTCCCTTTAGAAGTTGCGGCGAATGAACTAGCAAACAACCGCTTTTTGGTGTACCCAAACCCGGTAGGTTCGGTTTTAAATATTTCCAATGACAACGCCGCCCAAACCATCACCCAATTGGCTATTTACAGCATAGATGGCCGTTTGCTCCTTACCCAAAACGCTTTTACAGGCAACAACCCACAAATTGAGGTGAGCCATTTGCCAGCTGGGATCTATTTGTGTAATATACTGGCAGGTACCCAAACCCAAACGATTCAGTTTTTAAAACAATAAATCATGAGACAGTTTTATTTACTCATTTGCGTATTAAGCATTTCATTAATGCACGCCCAAAACGACTCCATTTACTTTTGGAAGACGGGGGTTTTATTGGAAAAACGTTCCATTAAAACAACCGATTTGGACAGCATTACGTTTAAACGGCCAACACCAGCCTTTGTTACCATTTGCAACCAAATTTGGAGCACAAAAAACCTCGACGTAAGCACCTACAGCGACGGCACCCCGATCCCGCAAGTAACTGACCCCACCGCTTGGGCAAACTTAACCACGGGTGCTTGGTGTTTTTCCGACAATGACCCCGCCAATGGTGCGGTATATGGCAAGTTATACAATTGGTATGCCGCCGCAGGCATATACGATGCGGCTTCATTAGCCGACCCTACCTTACGCAAAAAGCTTGCTCGCACCGGCTGGCACGTACCGACTGATGCAGAGTGGAGTACACTAATTAATTGTGCAGACCCCAACGCGAATGGAGGACATACTATTCCAAATATAGCAGGCGATATGATGAAGTCCACCACCTTATGGACGCCTTTTAGCAGTATTACCAATACAAACAGTAGCGGATTTACAGGTCTTCCGGGCGGTGACCGCCTCTACAATGGTACATTCTTAGTCATAGGCCTTACAGGCTATTGGTGGAGTTCGTCTGAGAATTCTACCACAGCCGCTTGGTACCGCACCTTGTATTATAACTACAGCTCTGCCGCCCGCACCAGCAACTATAAGACCTCCGGTTTTTCAGTGCGTTGTGTTAGGGATTAAAGTAGAGAAAAGGGCGAAGAGGCAAGAGCAAAGAAGCAAGAAGAAAGAGCGCAAATTTGAAATTTGAGATTGAAATATCCTGTGGTTGTTGCAATAGGTAATGATCGGAACAAACCTGAAACTTGACCCGAGACCCGAAGGGGCGAACGGTCCGAAGCAAAACCTGAAACAAAACAATTTCTCCATGAAAAAACATTACCTTCTCCTAACCCTACTAGCTCTAACAATCACCACCTCCGTTCAAGCCCAAAACGACTCCATTTATGTGTTAAAGTCTTCGTCAGTATTAGAAAAACATGCCAAGAAGCCCGCCGATTTAGATACTATTACATTGAATCCGCGTGCTGCCAACTTACCGCAAGTAAGCATTTCTAACCAAGTGTGGGCCACCAAGAATTTAGAGGTGACAACTTACAGTGACGGCACTCCCATTCCGCAAGTAAGCCACCCTATGGCTTGGGAGCACCTCACCACTGGGGCTTGGTGCTACTACAACAATGACCCTGCAAACGGAACTGTTTATGGTAAATTATACAATTGGTACGCCGCTGCAGGTATTTATGATGACGCATCATTTGCTGATCCTGCCTTGCGTAAAAACCTAGCTCCTGCTGGCTGGCGTGTGCCCACCGATGTCGATTGGACGACGCTTACCACTTATTTGGGTGGTGAAAAAGTGGCGGGTGGCAAAATGAAAGAAAAAGGCACAAAACACTGGCAAACTCCGAACACAGCTTCCTCCGAAGACAGTGGTTTGATAGCGCATCCGGGCGGTTTCCGAAACATGAATGGGACATTTCAAAACATTGGCATGGGGTGCTATCTATGGAGTTCCACTGAGCATTCTACTATTTATGCCGCTTATCGCTATCTGTATTATGAAAATAGCGCTGCCTACCGATTTAGCAATTATAAAACCAGCGGTTTTTCGGTACGGTGTATCAAGGATTAAATAGAAGCAAGATGAAAGAGCAAAGAAGCAAGTTTTTTATGTGAGCCTTTTTATTTTCACATCTACACCTTTCAAACCTTAAGCTTTGAACCTGAAACTTTAAACCTAACAAAATCAAATACTCAGGTTTATTGCACCTTAGTTTAAGCGAAAAACCCCAAATTTGGCGTCAAACACGTCAAGTTTGGCTTTTTTAGCCTGCCTAAAGAAGCAAGAGCAAAGAAGCAAGAGCAAAGAAGGAAGAGGAATGGGTAAAAACAACTTTAAACCTTAAACTTTAAACCTGAAACTTTAAACTTTAAACCCTCGCCAAATAACAAAAAATCTATTATTTTCGCAGCCCGATCACATGCTGGTCAACTCGGCCCCGTAGTTCAACGGATAGAACAAGCGTTTCCTAAACGTTAGATCCAAGTTCGATTCTTGGCGAGGCTACTTTTTTATGAAGGACAAACCCCTACTTTTGTTTTTTTAATTATAAAAGGTGCCTTCAAACATCCAATTTCGTTTTACTACCCATCCAACCGACTGTGATCTTTGGGACCGTTGGTTGCAGCAAGCGCCAAATGGTAGTTATTTGCAGTATGCCGATTGGCTTTCGGCTTATGATAGCTATGGCTTTGGCTTTGAATTGTTGTTGGCATTTCAAGATGATCAATTGGTAGGCGGAGTGGGAATTGTATGGGCCAAGGCGGCATTTTTCACCTTTGGCATTGCACCCGCAACACCTATATATACAGAAGGATTTACCCATCTTTCCGAAGACCTATACACACTTATATTGGAGCGGGCCCAGCAAAAAAAGTGTTGTTACCTGCAATTGTGCACCCCCGATTCATTGCCCGATTTTAGTGCTACTGAACATTCAAGTCAGATTAAGCTGCCTGCTTGGTGGCAAGATGGGAAAGAAGGCACGCGCTTTAAGTTTGTGTACGCCCCAACAGGCTATCGATACAAGTTGTTGGACGGTTTAAGGGAGTCCGAATTATTGCAAACTTTTTCAAGCAACCACCAACGAAACATTGCCAAAGCCCAAAAACAAGGTTTCATTTTTGACTGGCTGCAACCTTCAGATGCCGATGGCCTCAAGGCGGCCTATGCCTGTATGGAAGCCAATGGCAATCAGAAAGGGTATGCGGTGCGTTCTTATGATTCTTGGGGGAACAGTTTAATTGATTTACTGGTCAAAGAATATGCCCGAATGGCGGTAGTCCGTCAAAATGAAACCATTGTGGCAGCCGCATTGGTGATGGACAATGCCCATATAAGAACCTATATTAGCGGAGCGGCCACCGAGTTGGGCCAGCAATTGGGTGCGTCTCATTTTATGCAGTACCAAATTATGTTAGATGCCATCCGAAGAGGTTATAAAGCTTATGACATGGGATGGGGTGGAAGCCAAGGCGTGTTGCGTTTTAAAATGGGTTTTGGCTGTCACGAACAAAAACTGCCTTCAACCAAGTATTGGATTTTAAAACCTACTATTTTTACTCTTTATTCAATCGTTGAAAAAGGGTTGAAGAAATACAAAAAGCCAATCGCATTTTTATTGCAACGCCTTAAAAAAAGCTAAGTATCATTTTATGATTTCAACACCGTAAATATGGAAAGCAAAGAGTTTTGGGAAATTGAATACAACATCATCAAACAAGAGGCGCACCTTGATGCCGCCGATTTTGAGGTTTATATGTTTGAGCAAGCCCGCGCCAATAACCGATTAGGCCATGACATTCAAACCATAAAAGTATTTGGTTGCGGCACTGGCCGCGAAGTACAACCCATTCAAGCTTTTTTTAATGCCACCGAAGTGGTGGCCACCGATATTTCATCGGAAATGGTGAAGCGTTGCAAGGCAAACATCCAAGCTTGGGGATTGGAACATTCGGTTGAAGTATTCGAAGCCAATGCCACCGAAGTCAATAAACCAGAAGCTCATTTTGATCTGGTTGCCATTTTAAACAGCATGCTTACTTATGTGCCCGACCACCATGACCGCATGACCATTTACCAAAATGCTTATCAATTATTAAAACCGGGTGGCATGTTGATTAGCACCGTGCACAACCAAGAGGGCACACCTAAAAAAACGTGGTATTTTCGGTTGAAAAGGTTGTTGTATCCATGGTTGCGCGAGCGCGTTGGAAACCGAAATGTGGTGTTTTCGGGCGGGTCCGTTTCATGTTATTATTACCAGCGAAATAAATGGGCAAATGACCTGAAAGCGGCTGGTTTTGATGTGCTTGAAATGCTTACTTTTGAAGAATATTATAAAAAAATAAACCAAAAATACAACCGCAAAACAGGCTACAATAACCTGTTTGTAGTGGCCCGTAAACCAATTGGTTAATAGTTATATTTGCTCCGTAAAAAAAATCAACCATGCCTAGTTACAAGGGGAACAGCCATTTTTGCTGCATTATTGTTTTGTTGTTTGTTTTCATTTTTGGATTTGCCCAAAAAAATGAACCATACAACGGTAAAAAAGCATTTCAAAAAAGCTTACAAATACCCAACGTAACTAGCAAAGAAGAAGCACTTGGGGTTTTTGCAAAAACCTTTTCACTTGAAGCAGAAACTACTTTTAAGTTGGTTCGAGAAACCCAAGATTTGAGTGGTTCGAGCCATACGCGTTATCAACAATTTTACAAGCATATTCTAGTTGAATTTGGCACTGCCATTGTTCACAAAAAAGCCAATGAAGCTTATTTTATAAATGGCGAAGTGTATAAAGTTGGAACTGAAAATGCCGCCGCAACTTGGTCGGCCCAAAGCGCATTTGCTGCCGCATTATCGTTTGTGAATGCGCAAAAATACCGTTGGGAGCAAGCGCCTGTAAAGTCTTTGAAATATACTAAACCAACTGGCACTTTGGTGTGGCTGCCGTTGATTCATACAGGCGACGTTCGCCTGGCCTATATGTTTGATATCTATGCGGTAAAACCGCTTTCCAGAGACAAAATTTATATTGACGCCCAAACGGGCAAGGTCTTGCTAAAAAGCCCTATTTTAATTCATCATGCAACTGCTGCGGATAAAGAAAGTAGTAAAGACGCTGTAATTTCGAGCGATAAACGAGCGGTAAACGCGGTTTTAACAGCCAATGCCGATACCCGCTATCATGGAAGCCAAAACATTGAAACATCTACCAATGATGCATTAGAGTTTGTGCTGAACGACTTGGTCACTGTTGGCGGGGTTTATACCTATAATTGTCAGGCAACCTCCAATTTAACCACCACAGATTTTACAGACAATGACAACAATTGGTCGGCGGCCGAATTTAATAATGCCGCTTTTGACAATGCCGCTTTAGATGCGCATTGGGGCGCCGAAAAAACCCTTTTGTTTTGGAAAAATATTTTTAACCGAAACAGCTATGACGACCAATCAACCCCTTTGACCAACTATGTGCACTATGATGATGATACAACCGATGCAATTGGCTATGACAATGCCTTTTGGGATGGGGCAGAAATGGTCTATGGCGATGGCAACAATTTTCAGCCATTAACGGCATTGGATGTTTGTGGCCATGAAATTGGGCACGGGGTTTGTCAAGAAACAGCCGATTTGGTGTACAGAAATCAATCGGGTGCCTTGAATGAGGCACTTTCTGATATTTGGGGTGCTTGCGTGGAACAATACGGTACACTGGGCAATTTAAATGCGCCTGCTGATGGTGTCTATCCGGGCAATTTAGGTGTTTGGAAAGTGGGTGAAGATATTTCGCCCAATAACTGTTTGCGGTCGATGAGTTATCCAAAATTCAAATCGGATCCTGATACGTATTTAGGAGCATTTTACATTCCAACAGCCGATGATGGGGGCTGCGATTCAACCACACCTGATCACTGCGGGGTACACACCAACAGCGGTGTTATCAATCATTGGTTTTATATTTTATCGGCAGGTAAAACAGGCACCAATGATGCCCCTGCCAACATGGGTGGGCCATTTACTTATCATGTAACAGGGATTGGAATGGAAAAGGCGGCAACGATTACTTATTTTGCGGAGCGCGATTATTTAACGCCCAATGCCACCTTTATGGATTTCAGAAACGCCACATTGCAAGCTGCCTATGCCATTTATTGCTTTACAGGTAATGAAGTTGAAATGCTGACCAAGGCATGGAAGGCAGTAAATGTAGGGAACGACTATGTCGCTGCTACTGTTGACATAGGTATTGCAAATGCTACTTTTAATGGTTCCTATTACTGTGACCTGTCAAACAATGTATCAAATGTATTAATCTTGAATAATGGTATAAATGCCGTTACGGCATTTGATGTGACCTATCAATTTGATAGTAATGCACCCACCACCATTCATTGGAATGGCAATTTGGCCGCGTGTAGTTCCACCCATGTAGAAATTTTGCAACCGACTGGGCTTACAGGGTTAAATCACCATGTGAGTGTAAGCTGTTCGTTGGCTAATGATCAAAATGCGCAGAACAATATTTTTGAAACCGATTTCAAAGTGAATCGACAAGCGCCTACTTCAACGGTGATTACCTTTGATACGGCTGCAGATGATTTTATAGCTTTGAGTTCTTTCGGACAAACTTCTGCTCTTTGGGAGCGAGGAACGGTCAATAAAACAAACTTTACGAATAGTGTGGCTGGCTCAAAGGTGCTTGCAACAGGGCTCACCTCAAATTACCCCAATTTAACCACCTCTTATTTGTTGAGTCCTTGTTTTCAGCTTGCAGGACTTTCCAGTGCTACCGTTCAATTTGACATGGCCTTTGACCTAGAAGAAAATTACGACGTGTTGTATATGCAATACACCACCGATTTTGGCTCAACTTGGCAAACTTTAGGGAGTTATTCAAACACTTGGTACAACAGCAACGATAACAATTGTGCCAATTGCAGGGGCGGTCAATGGACTGGATTATATAGTATTGCGCCCGCGGGAGGTAATGGGCAAAATGGGAATAAAAGGCATTACACCCAATCATTAAACAATTTGTTGAGTGCCGACCAAATCGTGTTTCGGTTTGTGTTTAAATCGGATGAATTGCAAAATTTTGAAGGCGTATTTATTGATAATTTTGTTGTTCAAGGCACTTTAAGTGATACTCAATTTGCCAAAGATTCATTGAAAATTGTACCCAATCCATCGGCTGGAGTATTCACAGTGTACGCCCCAAACTTTGGCGAAGCAGTGCAACTCAAATTGTATGATGTGAATGGGCGTTTGGTTTTTCAAGAGAGATATGATACCGCTGAAGGTGAATTTGCCAAACAAATGAATGTGAGCCACTTAGAAGCAGGTGTTTATTTTGTTCAGCTTGTTTCAGGTACACAATCATATTCTGACCGCTTGTTGATTAATAATCATTAATAAACAGCTTTTTCAGCCCATTTAATAATTGGATTTGTAAAACAATATCATAGGCATATAAACGGTCTTTAATTACCAAGTCAATGTAAAAATATCACATTGCTTATTTTACATTGTTTTACCCGTTGGGTGAAATTAATTGATTTGAATTTTGATATTATTAATTGGTCTGTCAAATATGAATTTGTTGATATATTGAACCAATGTTAGTGCTGTAATTTTTGCCAATATTCTGGTTTTAAAGCCCTCGAAAGATTTTGCATAATTGTTTCTTATTTTGAATTGATCACATAATTGTGAGAACAGTGTTTCAATTCTTTTTCTCGCCTTTCTAAAGATATATGGCTGTTTTACATACCCTTTTTGATTCATTCTCATTGGTGTCTCCAAAATGATATTTGCCGATTGAAATAAATCTATTTGTTGAGTGGAAGACAGATAACCTTTATCCC
>NKJD01000059.1 GCA_002256385.1 Flavobacterium sp. BFFFF2 | reverse complement strand
GTTCAATTAAATTTGGAATCGATGTATTAGCCAGCTGTTTGAATAAATTATTTTCACTGTCAATAGACATGTATTCAGCTGTTAAACTCAAAGCAACTACTTCAATATCAGTCATTTTTGCTTTTCTACCGACTCTAAATGTATCATTAAAATCAAGATCTAAAGAACGTATAACATCTAAAACTCTAAAATAATTTTTCACTATATTTGACATGGATATTGGTTTGTTTTGAGACTTCAAGATACTGAATTTCAGTATCTTGACCAATATCTGACCGTTATTTTTTACTTAAAAACAATTTCACCCAACGGGTCCAGATAATATTTTAAATATAAAGTATACTGGTTATAAACATGCTGGTAATAAGATATACAGTTTGAATGATCTAGGAATGGGTCCACTGTGGCATTTAAATTATTTAATGGTTATCGGGGAAAAAGGTTATTCTTTTCCTTATAACTACGGTTCAGAAAAAGGAATTGACGCAGAAGAAAGAACATTTCATGGAAAGAATATTCAAAATTCAATATTAAATTGCACCAAAAACAAATGGCTTGTATTTGATTTTGATCTGAAATGTAGAGATTCACTATATTCAAATCCAGGTGATCTCATTCTAAAATTTAATTTTTATGACTCTGATATTGGTGATACTGTATATGTTTTTTCAGATAATTATATGCAATATTTGAGGTGTGATAATGTAATTGCTAGTAAAAAGTTTGGGATAATTGGATTTTATAGGGTTTATTATGCGTCGAAGAAAGAGAAATTAATAAGTTTGAATTACGGAAAAACCTACTTGGACAAGCTTGATAAATCTTATAAATTTGACACTTACAAGCAAAAATTTCCGTTTATTAAAGTAAAACCAAATCTTGATTTGAGTAAAATGGGATGTTTAGATCGGGATTGATTAAATCTCGTTGTTACGACTCGAAATCAAGAATCCGCCGAAGTCAATCTTTCAAATAGTAACTGATAGCGAGCAAAGTAGAATAATCGTCCCGAGCAAAAAATTAAAATCTTTCAATTTTGTCATTTTATAACTTTAGGTATCGCCAAAGCAGCCACAGCTTGTACAGAACAATTATATTTGTTGCCGCTTCTGTCTGTTAATAGCAGAACGAAGTTTTACTTAGTGTAAATATAATAGTTCAAGTTTTAAACATGGAACAAACCGATATCATCCGTTTTAAAGGCAAATACCCGCCCCAATTGTGGTCCCTTTTTTTTAGTGAAATGTGGGAACGCTTTTGTTTTTATGGCATGCGCGGGATGTTGGTGTTTTTTATGGTGCACCAACTTAAACTGGATGAAACCTTAGCCAACCTACAATATGGCGCCACCCAAGCTTGGGTGTATGCTTTTACTTTTATCGGCGGTTTATTTGCTGACAAATTATTGGGCTTTCGCAAATCATTATTTTGGGGTGGCTTGCTCATGATTGCGGGGAGCGTGATCTTGGCCATCGATCCGGTGGTGTTTTTCTTTCCGGGCATCAGTTTTACCATAGTTGGAACCGGCTTTTTTAAGCCCAATATTTCATCAATGGTGGGCCAATTATATGCCGAAGACGACCCAAGGCGCGACGCAGGATTCTCGTTGTTTTATGCAGGTGTCAATTTAGGCGCCCTGATTGGTGGCTATTTGTGTGTGGCGGTGGGTAAAGGCGACCTCATGGAGTCAATGATTCCCGTAACACTCCGCTGGAATGTGGCTTTTGGGTTTGCTGCCTTTGTGATGGTTATCAGTTTGCTCACTTTTACCCAAACACAAAAAAAGATGGGATCCATCGGGCTTTCACCTATTCTTCATTGGGATAAAAGCAAACGAAAAATGGCGGAGCTGGCTACCTATGTGGGCTCTTTAATGATGATTCCTATTGTGCTCATTATGGTGTCTAAAACGGCTTACACCGATGTGTTTATGGCCATCATTGGGCCAGCTTCTATTGTTTATTTGTTGTACGAAATGCGTTCATTTAATATAGCTGAAAATAAAAAGTTATTGGCGGCCTTGTTGCTGATGCTATTTTCCATCTTTTTTTGGGCTTTCTTTGAGCAAAGTGGCGGTTCGCTCAGTTTGTTTGCTGCCGATTATTTGCACAGTACTTTTGCAGGTGTTCCACTCGATCCGAATGGCGTAAACAATGCGGCCAATTCATTATTTGTCATTTTGTTTGCGGCTGTGTTGGGTATTATTTGGTTGGCATTGTCTAAAAAAAGGAAGGAACCAAGCATCGTCGTTAAATTTGGTCTTGGATTTTTATTTCTAGCAGGCGGGTTTTGGGTGTTTAGCACCGCTACCCTCTTTTTTGACGCAACGGGTAAAACCTCTTTGGAATGGTTCACCTTTGGCTGGTTTATCATCACCTTTGGCGAGCTCTGTTTGTCGCCCATCGGCATGAGTGCCATGACCAAATTATCACCTCAGAAAACTCAAGGTCTCATTATGGGAATGTGGTTTTTGGCCAGTGCTTATGGCCAGTACTTTGCTGGTTTGCTGGGTGCTGATATTGCCCAAACCGCCCAATCGTTCAGCCCAGTTGAAAAGTTTCATGCATACACCGACAGCTATGGCAATTTAAGTCTGTACGCATTGGTTGCGGGCATCATTTTAATTGCTTTACATCCGATTATGAAAAAATTAACAATGGGCATAAAATAAATTAGTACCTTTCGCACTCTAAATTTACTGTGTTTGCAGTTCAATTAATATACTGATGAAAAAAATAGCTATTACCTTGTTTTTCGTTCTTGCCTCTTTAGGTATTCAGGCTCAAGAACTCACTTGGCACACCGATGTGCGCAAAGCCACTAAAATTTCACAAGACACCAAAAAACCGATGTTCCTTTTCTTTACGGGCAGCGACTGGTGCGGATGGTGCATTCGTTTGCAAAAAGAGGTGTTTAAAACGCCTGAGTTTGTAAAATGGGCCAAAGATAACGTAGTTCTTGTCGAGCTTGATTTTCCAAGAAGAACGCCTCAGGCGCCAGAAATCCAACAACAAAATGCAGAACTTCAACAGTTTTTCCAGGTGCAAGGATTTCCAACAGTTTGGTTTGTTAATGCCAGCCAAACAGGTCAAAAAGTAAATTTTGATAAACTTGGTAGTTCAGGATATGTAGCTGGAGGCCCTGCCGTTTGGATAGAAGGTGCCAACAAAATCATCATGAAAAAGAGTTAATCAATTCTCTACGATCATAAAAGAAACGGCTTACTTGGCCGTTTTTTTTGTGGTTGTTTTTTTGACGGCATAGATTTTTGCTGTCCAACTTCTATAGTTTTGAAATAGGAAGTAACATATAAGGTTTACGAAATAGACAAAAAACGGAAAGTAACTTGTTTTGAAATTCACAAATAAATTAAACACTCCTGAAACAGTTGTTTAAAGTATCAAATAGCTTCCGTTTCATAAAAAATGAGCATGTGGTCACTTAATTGAAGCCATTTTTCTGTATTTCCTATTTCAAAATTTTTAGTTTTTTCGAGGAAGTTTTCTGATCCAAAAATATAATCTATATGATATGGCCGCTGCATTTTTCGTTGAAAATAGAATGTAGGGATGGATTCTTTTCCTTGCTGTTCCGCACTTAATTTATGATAAACACTTTCAATTCCAAGTTCTTTCAGTTCATTGACAACATTTGTATGGTTCCACCACCGATCCCATTCGTCCCAAATGGCATTACTGTTAAAATCGCCGACAATTAAAGCGCCTTTTAAGTTTTCATTATTAACTTGTAAATACTTCCAAAATTGACCGATATACCCAAAGTTGGGCGAATTATTTTTGTGAGTCCAAACTGCAAGAAGGGTAAATGTATTATTGATTCTGCAAGGTAAAAAGTGTTTTACCTTGTGGTCCTTGTATTTGTTAGACCAATTTAATTGTTCCAGTTTGATTGCTGGTTTTGCAAAAACGCCAAGTCCTTTGTTTTTAGAATCGCCAATCCAAAGATAATTTTTGGCCCAAGTTTGATACGCTATATCTTTCGTTTCTTCTGGGTTTTCACATTCTTGTATGATATATATATCGGCCTGAGAGTAAACTAAATGTTCAAACTTTTTTCTAAATGCGCCATTACAATTCCATGAAACAATTTTCATCCTTTTTCATTTATCTCTATTATTTCACCTATGTGTCACATACAAATACCCCGTGTATGGCTGAGGAAAATCGGGGTCGTTTAGTTGTAAAACATAAAAATAAGTGCCGTCTGGCACAGGCACTTGGGCAATCAATTGGCCTTCGTTTGGTACGCCAGTCCATTCGGGCGTTTGGTTGTTGCCTGTAAAAAGAAGTACACCCCAACGGTTGTAGATTTTTAATTCATGATTCAAAAACACATCTTTGAGTCCTTTGATGTAAAAACGCTCATTGGCGCCATCGCCGTTGATTGACAAATAATTAAAAATTTCAGGCGGGCAGTTATAAGTTGTTAATTGAAATCCCTGAAAAGCAGGGCACCCTGATCCGTTATCGACCCGAGCAATGATGGGCAGCGGCGTGTGGTTTGCCTGATAGTTTTGGATGTTTGAAATCGGGTTTTGTATAGCGTCTGCATCGGATTGCGACGCATAAAATTGCACTTGGTCAGCCGGCTGTACCTTCACTTGATTTTCATATAAACTCCAGTCGAAAACGCCTTTTCCCAATCCCAAATTACACACTTTTAAGTCGGCTAAAGGGTTGGTTGCGGGTGTTTTTCGCAAGTTTATATCAAACGAAATGGATACAGGAGTGGTGTTGGGCAAAGTACCAAAAGCGTTTTGTCCAGCTATGACTTCAACCAGATTTGGATTGGGGCTGCCAATTGGAACGGTAACAGAAAAACCAAGGGTAAATGATTGCAACGGATTTAATATTGGAACACTGTTGATGGTTTCTACATACACACCATTCAGGTACACACTTACAGGAATGCCAGCAACCAAAGTCAGGTTGGTGTATGGATTGGTAATCGTGACGGTCACTTTCGCTATTTGCGAATCACAGGCAGTGGTAATATTTTGCAAAGCCAACTGAGGCATGCAGTTGTTGGCAAGCAATGGGGCAGAAACAATACTTGTACAACCCTTGTTGCTCACAATTAAAATGTACACGTTTGCCGGGAAATTTGAAACCACATAAGGCGTGCTGGTGTTTATGACTTGATTCCCATTTTGAGCATCGCTTAAGCTGCCATAAAAACGCACTTGATCGCCTGTTTGTAATATAAGTTGTGAAATGAGCAAATTCAAATCAAATTGGACGCTGCCGTTGGGTTGTAAACAGGCCACCAAACCAGTTGGGTTGATGTTGCTCGGGTTGTCCCACATTTCATTGACGCTTAGTTCAAATGAATTGTTGTCCTCGTTGCTTTCAGAAACCACCCCAGTGCCCGTTCCAGTGTCATCAGCTACAATTTTTAGTTCAAATGGCACGGTAATGTTTGCCGGAATCGTTACGGTGACGCTGCCCGTAAAACTACCACCAGGCGGAATGATTGTGTTGTTTAATACAACCGTTAGCAATTGATTGCCCGCATAAAAAGCAACGGGAATATTGGCTGGAACGGCGGCAATGCCCAAAGTATTTTTTAATTGATAGGTCACATCAAATTGGCGGCCGCATTTTGGTTGAACAGTGGCTATTGAAGAGGTAATTTCGGCCAATAGGGTGTTTAACTTGGTTAAAATGACATTGACCATGACAAAATCTTGACCAGAGGTTAAGGCAATGCTGGCTGTGGTATCGCCTGGCTGGATGTTGTTTTGAATGTCGTAAAAATCCAAATCCATGTTGTACATGTTGTTGGCACCCGTATAAGAATTGGTGCCATTAAACGCATTATTAACTGGATTTAACGGAAGTGAACTTAACGGATTGTTATTAATAGTTAAGGTTTCAGACACCGCCAAACTGGCGTCGCCCTCCCAGGCAACAAAACCAATTTTGGCACCGACCGCATCCACAACATTTAAATAGTCCAATTGAATCTGCAGCGTGGAAGGCACCCCTTGCAACCCATCGTATATATTAACTTGATTTATGGGTAAACTGTTGTCTCTATAAATAACCACAACAGCCCAGCCCCCAAAATTGGTCGCATTACCACAATAGTCTGGAATTAAAGCGGTTAAGTCAAAGTCCGATAAAGTATAAACCCCTGGGCCTATTGTTTGCACCAAATTGGTGACCTCTTTAAAAGCAGAAAAAAATGGCAAACCCGAACTGCCCATCACCAATGAAAGCACGCGGTCGGGTTGGAGGTCGACGCCATTTAACTTTACATTTAAATCGCCCGTGCCCGAACCAGCCCAATACAAATAGGCTTTTTCCACAGTAGATCCTGCATTTAAACTAAAGCTGGCTGATGATTGGGTTTCAATGGCACAAATATCAGGGATCTGCAAATTGTTTTCGCCAGTATTCAACGTATTGCCAAAACAAGTAAAATCAAATGGGCCATTAAACTGTCGATAAAGTACCACAGGTGTATCTTGCCCCCAACATGTGCCAAGGCAAAATAGCAACGCATACAAAATCAGGTGCTTCATAAGTTTTCCATTGAGTGGTAAAAGTAAATAAGAATTGTATTTGTTGATTCAGTTTTTATAAAAATTGGAGCAACTCGTTGAAGTGCGCTCAATTGTAAAAAATTGCGGCTTACCTTATATTATGTCGTTTTGTCAAAAAAATAAAATAGATATTTTTGCGCGCCGATTGCGAAATGTGTTTTTCGCCTCCAGACTACAAATGAAATGAAAAAAGAAACATAAAACATTCTTAATCTGGCCGCCTTCAATTGACTTTTAACGTTGCATTAACAACGGGAGTTAGATTAAATTGTCAATTTTGGCTTGTTAAAATAAACCGCTAACAAACGGAAGCATCTTAATTATGGAAGAACAAACAGCCGGGCTCGATATTCGGGCCATCAATGAAAAAATTGAAAGGGAAAGTGCTTTTATCGATCTGCTTACACTTGAAATGAACAAGGTGATTGTGGGTCAGAAACACATGGTTGAGCGGCTGCTCATCGGATTATTGGGTCGGGGTCATATTTTGTTAGAAGGCGTACCTGGACTTGCCAAAACATTGGCTATTAACACCTTGTCAAAGGCCGTTGCTGGTAGTTTTAGCCGCATTCAATTTACGCCCGATTTGCTCCCTGCCGATGTGGTAGGAACCATGATTTACAACATGAAGCAAAACGAATTTTCCATCAAAAAAGGACCCGTTTTTGCTAACTTCGTCCTTGCGGATGAAATCAACCGTGCCCCTGCCAAAGTACAGTCAGCATTGCTTGAGGCCATGCAAGAGCGCCAGGTCACCATTGGAGAAACGACCTTTCCATTAGACAAACCCTTTTTGGTATTGGCCACCCAAAACCCGATTGAACAAGAAGGAACCTATCCGTTACCCGAAGCGCAAGTCGATCGTTTTATGCTAAAAACAGTGATCGATTATCCGAAAATGGATGAAGAGCGCTTGGTCATTCGCCAAAATTTAAAAGGAAACACCGAAACGGTGCGTCAAGTAGTTAGCATTGAACAAATTTTACGTGCGCAAGAAACGGTACGAGAAGTATATATGGACGAAAAGATCGAAAAATACATCCTCGATATTATTTTCGCCACCCGTTTTCCCGAAAACTACAAATTAGAATCATTAAAACCACTCATTAGCTTTGGCGCATCGCCAAGGGGAAGTATCGGTTTGGCAACGGCCGCCAAATGTTATGCATTTATCAAACGCCGTGGCTATGTGATTCCTGAAGATGTGCGCGCCATTGTTCACGATGTGTTGCGTCACAGAATTGGCGTAACCTATGAAGCGGAAGCCGAAAACATCACCTCTGTTGACATCATTAACCGCATCATCAATGAGGTAGAAGTGCCCTAGGATTTTAGGCTCCATTAAAGATTGATCATACATCAACAGATTCCTGCCCTATATTCATGGATACCAAAGAGTTATTAAAAAAAGTTCGCAAAATAGAAATCAAATCGCGCCGGTTGAGTGACCACCTTTTTTCGGGGGCTTATCACACCTCGTTCAAAGGCCGCGGAATGACTTTTTCAGAAGTGCGTCAATACCAGTTTGGTGACGATGTGCGTGCCATTGACTGGAATGTAACTGCCCGTTACAATGAGCCTTATGTCAAAGTTTTTGAAGAAGAACGCGAGTTGACTTTAATGCTCATGGTCGATGTGTCGGGTTCAGAGCACTTTGGTACTGGGCAACAATTCAAAAGAGATACGATTACCGAAATTGCCGCTACATTGGCATTTTCGGCCACCCAAAACAACGACAAAATTGGGTTGATTTTATTTTCAGATCAAATAGAACTTTACATTCCGCCCAAAAAAGGGAAGTCGCATGTGTTGCGTCTCATTCGCGAACTCATTGAATTTGTGCCACAAAGCCGAAAAACAAATGTGTCCAAGGCTTTGCAGTTTTTGTCGGCCACCCAAAAGAAAAAGGCGATCGTATTTATGATTTCCGATTTTATTTCGCCCGAGGACTATGAAAAATCATTGAAAATTGCCGCCAAAAAACACGATTTAACGGGCGTTCGAGTCTATGACATCCGTGAAACCCAATTGCCCAATGTAGGGCTGGTTCAATTTGAAGACGCCGAAACGGGCGCTTTGATGACCATAGATACCGGATCTAAGAAACAACGCCAACACTACGAGAAGCACTACCTTGAACGAGTCGCCATTTTTAAAGAGTTATTTTCAAAATGTGGCTTAGGCGTCATCCACAATCGGGTGGACGAAAGCTACGTAACCAAATTATTAACCTATTTTCAATCGCGCTAACGGCTATGAGAAGCCCCAAAAATATACTTTTTGATATTCCTTCACGGTTTGTATTCCACGTGTGCACCATGCTGTTATGTGTGTTTTCATTGGGAATACAGGCACAAAAAGTGAGTAGTAAGGCTGATACGCTCCGCATTAAAATCGGTGCTGAGTGCAAGTATACGCTTCAGGCGCAAGTCAAAAAAGGAGACCGTGTGTTGTTCCCAAAAGCCAAAAGTTTTGGGGCATTGGAAGTCATCAAAACCTATCCTATTGACACTGTTGCCAACGAGCAGCAATGGACATTGACCCAAAAGTATGGCCTCATCCAATTTGATTCGGGGCATTACACCTTACCCAAAGCCAAAATACTCATCAACAAAAAACCATTTTACACCGATAGCATTCAAATAGAAGTGCGCGATGTGGTGGTTGATACGCTTAAGCAAAAAATGTTTGACATTAAACCCATTTTGCCTGCCGAGCGTTCGTGGGATTGGTTGTATTATTTGTTGGGATGCCTTCTACTAGGTGCAGTCGGATTTTTTGCTTACCGTTTTTATAAAAACCGCAATCTACAACCTAAGCAAGAAGCTATTGTCTATGCCACGCCAATTGAAAAAGCAACCGCCCAATTGCAAGCGTTGGAACAAAAGAGTCTGTGGCAGCGCGGTCAAATTAAAGATTATTATTCAGAACTCACCGACATTGCGCGTACTTATATCGAAGAAGAAATTCACATTCCAGCCAAGGAATCAACTACCCGCGAATTGATTGCCAATTTAAAATCGACCGTCAAAACCAAAAAATTCAGTCTTTCAGCCGAAACGCTTCAAAACTTAGAGCAGGTGTTGATGCAAGCCGATTTGGTCAAATTTGCCAAATCGATCCCTACCGAAGCAGAAATAGAGTCCGATAAAAAACGCATTTCGCATTCCATTGTGCATTTGCACCAAGCCATACCAGCCGAGGTGGAAACCGACGATGAATTAGAAGCTTGGAACGAAGCGCAAAAAGAACAACAACGCTTGGAACAATTGCGCTTGCGAAAAAAAGAGCGCATGCGACGCGTTGCTTACGGCGTGTTGGCCAGCTGCCTCGTGTTGTTTGGCATCAGTTGTTACATTTTTGGTTTCAATACCGTGAAAGACAATTTGTTGGGGCATCCGACCAAATCGTTGCTCGAAGGCGAATGGATCGTGAGCGATTATGGAAATCCAAGTGTCAAAATAGAAACCCCTGGCGTGTTAACCCGCGTGAATCCTGAGAAATATTTGCCCAAAGGCAGTGATGCCCTGTTCAAAGAGATGCAACTTTTTGCGTTGAATGATGCGGGCGAAAGTGACTATAATATCTTGGTTCATACGTTTAAATACAAACAAGAAACTGCCGTTGATTTGGATCAAACAGTCGATTCGACCATCAAAAATTTGGAATTGTTGGGCTACCAAGACATTCTGGTAAAAACCGAGGGTTTTGATACACAAAAAGGCATTAGTGGTAAAAAAGCATACGGCACCATGACCAAAATTAACAGTCTCACCAAGAGTTCTACCAAACTTTTCTACGAATTGCTGTTGTTTAAACAAGATGGCGGCTTGCAAGAAATTTTATTGATGCACGAAGAAGGCGACACCTATGCCGATCGAGTAACCGACCGCATTTTGAAATCTGTTGAACTTCAAACACCCGAAAACTAAGCGCCATGAAAGACGTCGTTTTTTTGAACCCTGCCTTTTTTTGGTTGTTCTTGCTGTTGCCAGGCTGGATTTTTTGGCAATTTTGGTTCCGAAAGCAAACATTTAATACGATTCTCTTGGCTTCAACGAGTGGCTTTCAAAAAAAGTCATCCATCAGGGCCACATTAAGACCGTATTTATTTATTCTTCGTGGTTTGGCGTTGAGTGCGCTCATAATTGCCTTGGCGCGCCCCCGAAAAGTGGCCATTAGCAACGAAACCAAAACCACCAAAGGAATTGACATTGTAATGGCTATTGATGTTTCTGCTAGTATGTTGGCCAAAGATTTAAGGCCCAACCGCATGGATGCGCTGAAAAGAGTGGCTGCAAATTTTGCCGAAGGCCGACCCAATGACCGCATTGGCGTAGTGGTTTATGCTGGAGAAGCTTACACTAAAACGCCCGTTACCAGTGATAAGGCATTAATTCTGGATGCCATTCAGAGTATCAAATATGACCGCGTATTGCAAGATGGAACCGGTATTGGCATGGGATTAACCACCGCCATTAACCGATTGCGCGATAGCAAAGCCAAAAGCAAAGTCATCATTTTATTAACCGATGGGGTGAACAATGCGGGTTTTATTGAACCTGAAACCGCTTCTCAAATTGCCCATGAATACGGCATTAAAGTATACACCATTGGCATTGGCACGAATGGGATGGCGCAGTTTCCGTATGCTTATGCACCCAATGGGGGCTTTCTGTATCGGATGATGCCCGTTGAAATTGACGAAACCCTAATGAAAACCATAGCCCGTAACACGGGAGGAAAATATTTCAGAGCCAGCAGCAACAGCCGACTCCAAGAGATTTACAATGAAATTAATAAATTGGAAACCACAGAAATTGAAGAATTGCGGTTTTACGATTACGAAGAATGTTACCGGCCTTTTGCGTGGGCGGCTCTAATTCTTTTATTACTTGAAATGGTGTTACGTCAAACGTGGTTTAAAAGTTTTGTGTAATGATGGAGTTTGAATATAAAAGCTATTTTTACCTGTTGTTGGCCATCCCCGTTTTGGTCATGCTATTCGTTTATGTGCTGTATTGGAAGCGCAAAAAGCAAGCCTTGTTTGCTTCAAACGCCATGCTCAATCAACTGAGCCCTGAACGTTCCTTGTTTAAAACAATTCTTTCGTTTTGCTTGCAAATCATTGGATTAAGTTGCTTGGTCATTGGATTGGTAAACCCAAAAATGGGCACCAAAATGGAAACCGTGAAACGCGAAGGCATCGACATCGTTTTTGCGTTGGACGTTTCTAAAAGTATGTTGGCCGAAGATGTGGCCCCCAGTCGATTGGAAAAAGGAAAACAAGTTATTTCGCAAATTATCAATCAATTAGGAAACGACCGCATTGGTATTATTGCATACTCAGGCAGTGCGTTTCCCGTTTTACCGATCACCACCGACTACGGCATTGCAAAAATGTATTTGCAAACCATGAATCCAGGGATTGTTTCGGCTCAAGGCACCTCATTGAAATCGGCCTTTGAATTGGCGGCCACTTTTTTCGATAAAAAAGACAAAACCAACAAGTTGTTGATCTTGATTTCAGATGGGGAAGACCATGAAGAGGGGGCTGAGGCAGCTGCCGAAGAGGCCAATAAAATGGGATTAAAGATTTTAACAATAGGGGTGGGGTCTGAAAAAGGCGGACCTATACCCATTCGAAGAAACGGTATAGTCGATCATTTTCAGCGCGACCAAAACGATGAGGTGGTTATTACCCGTCGGGTGGTTGAATCATTAAAAGGGATTGCACAGCATACCAAAGGTCGTTTTGTGGACGGCAACAACACCAAAAATGTGGTTGATTTTGTGAAAAACGCACTCGATCACATTGAAAAGACAGAGTTTGAAAGCACGCAAATGGCCAACTTTAAATCGCAATACCAGTGGTTTTTGGCATTAGGTTTTGTGTTGCTGTTTGCCGAATCATTTATGTGGGAACGAAAAACCCGATGGATTCAAAAGTTGAACCTATTTAACGAAAAAACATCATGAGTAAATACTGGCTGATCGGTTGTTTTTTTTGTGCAATGATAGGCACTGCGTTTGCGCAATCAAAAAAAGACAAGGCCTATGCCCAAGGGAATGCGGCCTACGAAGACAATAATTTTTCAGAAGCAGAGGCCAATTATCGGTTGTCCAAAGCGCGTTTTACAACAAATGCTGCGTCAACCATTAATTTGGGAAATGCCATTTACAAACAAAAGCAATCAACCGAAGCAAAGAATCAGTTTGCCAAAGCCATCAAGGTGGCCAAGACGGAAACCGAAAAACACCGCGCGTTTCATAATTTGGGCAATTGTTTAATGAATCAAAAAGAATACACGGGTGCGGTGGAAGCGTATAAAAATGCTTTGCGAAACGACCCTTCTGATGAAGAATCGAGGTATAACTTGGCATTGGCTAAAAAGTTGTTAAAGAAAAACCCACCCAAAAGCGATGACAAAAACAAAGGCAAGGGCGGAAAAGACAAGGATAAAGACAAGGATAAAAACAAAGGAAAAGACAAAGACAAAAACAAAGGGGATCAAAACAAAAAAGAGGATCCCAACAAAGACCAAGGAAAAGACAAACAAGATCAAAATAAGCCGGGAGGGAATCAAAAGGACAAAACCGAGAATAAAGATTCGCAAGGAGGTCAGCCCAAACCCAACCCAAATGGCATGTCAAAACAACGCCTCGAAAGCTTGCTTGACGCCATGAATCACGAAGAAAAGAAAGTTCAAGATAAAGTCAACGAACGGAAGGTAAAAGCCAATCCAAGAAAAGCGGAAAAAGACTGGTAAGTTATTCGCTGAATGAAAAAATGCTAAAAGACATGAAACAATTTTTTGCCACCTGCTTGCTCGTACTCGGTTATTGGACCAGTTGGTCACAAGTGGATTTTGATGCCAAAGTGAGTAAAAATTCGTTGGGACTCAACGAGAAACTGCGCATCGATTTTACGATGAATGCCGACGGAGATAATTTTTCACCACCCAACTTTGAATCATGCGGATTCAGGGTCGTTGGTGGGCCCAGTCAGTCTGTGAGTCAATCGTGGATTAACGGCCGGAGCTCGTTTAACAAATCGTACACTTATGTGCTCATGCCGCTGCAAAAAGGGGCATTAACGATTAAGCAAGCCTCCATTGAAATCAATGGACAAACCTACAAAACGGCGCCCATCAAGGTAACCGTGACCAACGCGGTTGAAATACCCAAAGATCCGAACGATGCACCAACTGTTCGGGCCGATGACAACCTCTATTTGGTGGCTGACATTTCAAAAACCAGCCCGTACATCAATGAGCCGATTACGGTGGTGTACAAATTGTATTTTAGCTTTAACATCGGCATTACCAATTGGCGCGAATTAAATAAGCCGAAATACAATAATTTTTGGAGCCAAAACATCGATATTAAACAATTGCAAGCCGAAGAAGGCCTGTATAAAGGGGAGCGTTACCGCTATGTAGTGCTCAGAAAAACGGTTTTATACCCGCAGAAATCGGGGAAATTAGAAATTGAACCCCTTTCCTTAGACATTGATGTGCAGGTCCCTACCAATCGGCGTAATTTTTGGGGCCAAACCCTTTTGACCAACGACAGCAAGCGCGTGTCGGCCGGAAGCCGGGTCATTACAGTAAAAGCCTTGCCAGAAAACGGAAAACCATTCGATTTTTCAGGTGCGGTGGGTAGCTTTGATTTTCAGGCCATTCCTTCAAGAACCACTTTGCAAGCGGGCGAATCCTTGGATATCAACGTGAAAGTGTCGGGCACGGGTAATTTAAAATTATTCACCTTGCCCAAACCAGTGGTGCCAGGTTCCATTGAAATGTACGATCCGGTTCATGACGAAAAAGTGTCTACCCCCTTATCTGGCATGACAGGACGCATTTCAGACAAATACACATTAATTCCCTCCTATAAAGGAAGTTACACGATTAAGCCCTTGGAGTTTAGTTACTTTGATTTAAAAACCCAACGGTATAAAACCCTGAAATCGGCCCCGATAGAGTTGACTATTTTAGACGGCCCAGGCGGAAACACCACCGCGGCCCCGATTGCCCAAGGCAACGACGCAAAATCAAACACAACGATTAACCAACCTTTTGCCTACATCAAACAAAAAACGCAATTGCAACCTATTGCAACCGATCCATTTATGGGGTCAGGGCGTTTTTATACCTTTTTGGTTTTACCATGGCTTGCCTTGCCATTTCTCATGATTTGGCGACGTAAAAAAGAAGCACGTTCTCGGGATGTGGTGGGTAATAAAATGCGAAAATCGAGCCAATTGGCCCGTAAATTTTTAGCGGAAGCCAAGAAAAACCAAAACAATAAAGAGGCTTTTTATGTGTCTTTGGAACGTGCCTTGCACAATTTCTTGAAAGCAAAATTGCACTTGGAAACTTCTGACTTGTCCAAACACCATATTTCTGACTTGTTGCAAGCTAGAAATGTAGATAAGGAAACCCTTGACGAGTTTATCAGATTGCTGGAAAGTTGTGAATTTGCGCGGTATGCACCCTCATCAGAAGGCGGTATACAACAAGATTATGACCGAGCTGAACAATTGATCACCAACATTGAAAAGCAGTTGGGGGGGTAAATTAGTTTTCAATTCTTTTAAAGTAATTTGAAAATGAGACAAATTGAAAATTAGACGTTTAGTTCTAATTAGGGATGGTTATTTCAGTGTACTCCAAAGCATGTTTTAAGATCAAAACATAAAATTGGAAACATTAATAATTAATATTTTTTCAAATTCTGTACTTTTCAATCTTACGTCACAATAAGGTAAATGATACAATTTTTGAGTTTAATTGTTTACTGAACGATCAATTGAAAATGATGCATCTGATTACACGATAAATTGACCATTAAAACGAATATTTTTAAAATGAAAACAAGAAATATTAACGGACTAATCACACTTTTTCCTTTTTGGACTTTGCTGTTTTGCTTGCAGTTTAGTTTGTTCGGGATGGCACAATCAGATTTTGACAAAGCCAACCAAAGTTACCAACGCGAAAAGTATAAGGAAGCAATTCAGGTATATCAGAAGTTGTTGAATAGTGGCCAAGAATCGGCGGAATTGCACTTTAATTTGGGCAATTGTTATTACAAATTGCACGAAGTGGCGCCTGCTATTTACCATTATGAAAAAGCATTACAGCTGAATCCGAACGACCGTGAAATCCAAACCAATTTGGTGTATGCCAACAAACGCACCATCGACGACATTAAAGTGATTCCAAAGGTTGGTTTTCACCAGCTTATAGGCTCCTATACGTCAGCACTAAAACCAAGTAGTTGGGGCATTTGGGCGATTGTATTGTCATTTATGGCGGTGGGCTTGTTCATTGGTTTTTACCTCAGTTATGTGGGGTTAATTAAACGTTTGTATTTTATTGGCATGTTGTGTATGCTGATAGCGGTGGCCACGACCGCCATTGCTGGTTTTTACGAACAAAACCGAGTAAACAGCATGCACCCAGCCATTGTATTTGACGAAACAGCTCCCGTAAAAAGTGAACCCAAAAGTTCAGCGCCTGATGCTTTTGTGCTTCACGCCGGCACCAAGGTCGAAGTGCTTGAAAACTTGGCTAATTGGCGTAAAATTGAGCTTAGTGACGAAACCACCGGTTGGATTGATGCGGACAAATTGAAGGAGTTGTAAACTGCATTTTTACAATTATTGCAACCTCTATTAAAGAGATAAACTGCATACTACATGCTAACAGCCATCAACCCCAAGTTGCCTATGACCAATTTGGCAACCACCAAAGATTTTTATATCAATCAATTACAATTTGAGTTGGTGGGCGAATACGACCAATATCTGATGGTGAGTAAGGACTTGGTTGAAATTCATTTCTTTGCCTATAAAGACCTCAATGTGCTTGAAAATGATGGACAAGTGTATATTCGAACCGATGATATTGAGGGGCTGTACCAGACTTTTTTAAAAAATCAAGTTTCTATTCATCCGAACGGAGCGCTTCAAATAAAACCTTGGGGACAAAAAGAGTTTTCGATACTCGATCCTGACCACAATTTGCTCACTTTTGGGCAGCGCATAGCGTAGACTTTGCATTCAATTAATTTGTTTTCCCAAAACAATGAAGTAAAACAGCAAACTTGCTAGTTGGATCGTTGGGAATTATTGCTGTTTGCCGATCATAATTGTACTGTAAATGATTTGGCGAATAAATCATTCTTTTCAATTGCACGAACCTAAATAGGGTCTGCTGAAAAACTTTAATCTCTTTGTCACAAAGGATTTTGGGCTATATTTGTGATATTAAGTGCAAGGAAATATGAGTAAACGTTTAAAAAATCGTGCACCTGCTCCAAAATATTGC
>NKJD01000058.1 GCA_002256385.1 Flavobacterium sp. BFFFF2 | reverse complement strand
AGTAATTGGTAGCGTTGGCTACAGCCGTTGCAGTAATAGGAGCTGTAATGGCATTTAAACGTGAACCACAAGCAGGAGAAGACACTGAAGTAAGTGAATAAACAACTACTGTAACCATTGAACGGGTACTTTCGCAGCCATTTTGAGTTTGAGTAGCATAGTAAGTTCCACTTGTTAAAACAGTAGTGACAGGCAACATACTTACTGCATCAGCAGCGCTATATACTTTGTAAGAAGTACCATAACCTGCAACTGAAGACAATGGAATGCCGCTGTTCAAAAAGTACGATTGTGAGGCCAAAGCAGGAGTGGCACTGATGGTCACAACTGAGGCTGTTCTATTACTTTCAACACCATTTACGGTTTGCGATGCATAGTAAGTACCTTCAGTTACAGCCATTGTTGAGGCCAAAGCCGAACCACCTGCTGCTGAAGTATACCATTCCAAGTTTGAACCTGAAGCTACCAAATCAGCTACCGTTTGACCAGCGCAACGAGTTTGTGCAGCGGCAGTAGGGGCAAGAGGTGCATTATTAAAATACATATTATCAATATAAACTTCACTTGTTCCAGATGGAGAAGCTACCAGTTTAAATTGTCCAATATTTGAGAAGTCAATTGTAGTATATTGATCCAATGCAATGTCGAAAGAGTTCCAACCAAATAAGGTCGGGGTTAAAGTAACTTTTTGCTCTCTAATTGCTTGATTGATTAAATATACATCAAAAGCTGTACAATTTGGTGTCCAAACATCTACATGCAAATACGTCATATTCGTTGCATTAATAGGAGCCGCAAACTGAACTCCTCTATAATCCATAGTTGAATACTTTCTAGTTGCGTTTCCGCCGATAGAAACTTCTGTTACTTGGGTTGATGTCCCACCCCAGTTTGGGTTCCAGTTAATTCCACCCACGTTTGAATATGCATTGCTATACAAAGAAATCACATTACTAGAATTTACGGTTGGCGTTGGCGCAGCAGTTGTTGGTCCAGGATAGGCAACAGTAAAAATGGCTGAAATAGATCCAGCAATTAAAGGAGCAGCAGCAGCCTGATTAGCCGTAATAGTTGTAGTTCCAGCACCAACCACAGTAACCATGTCTCCATCGATGGTGGCCACATTTGTATTGCTACTTGTGTATGTAAATGCACCAGTACTGTTACTCGTTGGAGCTGTTAATGCAAAAGCTGCATCGCCAACTTGTTTTGCAGGAACACTAAATTCAGAAATATTTGGAATTGTATCTGGTTTCCAGAAATAGATATTATCTACATAAACTTTAGATCCAGAAGGAGTTGCTACAAATTTAAATTGACCAATATTTGCCATGTTAATGGCGGAATATTGACTTAAAAGAATATCATAAGAATTCCAACCAGCTAAAGATGGTGTTAACGTTACTTTTTGCTCTCCAATTCCTTGATTAATTAAGTATACATCAAATGAAGTACAATTAGATGTCCAAATATCAATGTGTAAGTTTGTCATTGCAGATGCATTGATAGGAGTACCAAATTGAACACCTTGATAATTCATGTTGGAATAAACTTTAGTGTTATTTCCATCAATGGTTATATCTTGAACTGCTGTTGTTTGACCCCAGCTTGGCGTCCAAGTTGTTCCAGTAATGTTAGTATAAGCATCGCTAAATAGTGATTTTACATCTGACGTATTTCTAGTCGGAGGCGTTGGAGCCGCTGCATCAGGAGCTGTTGGAAGCGGAGCAATTACAGTTAAATTTGTAAAAATACTTCCGCTTGTATAATTCCCACTCGCTGCTTGATCAGCTGTGATGGTCGTTGTTCCAATGCCTACCACAGTAACTGTAGAACCATCAACGGTAGCTACATCTGTATTGCTACTTGTGTAAGTAAAGGCCCCATTACTGCTACTTGTTGGCGGAGTAATTGCAAAAGGAGCTATCCCCAATTCTTTAGTAGCTATTGTAAATCCAGAAATAATAGGAGCAACAGTAATAGCCACATCGCTAAAATAGATGTTGTCAACATAAACATTTGACGTTCCGCTTGGCGTGGCAACAAATTTGAATTGACCAATATTTGTCAAATCAATGGTTGAATAAGAACTTAAAAGAATGTCAAAAGAATTCCAACCATTAGCAGTAGGAGTTAAAGTTACTTTTTGCTCTCTAACAGCTTGATTGATTAAATAAACATCAAAAGCAGTACAGTTTTGAGTCCAAACATCTAAGTGTAAACTTACCATCGATGATACATTTAAAGGAGCAGCAAATTGAACGCCTCTGAAATCCATAGTCGCATATCTTCTAGTTGTGTTTCCATCGATAGAAACATCAGATACTTGGGTTGATGTCCCACCCCAGTTTGGATTCCAGTTAATGCCACCCACGTTTGTATAGGCGTCGCTGTATAATGAAAGCACATGTGAAGCATCTACTGTTGGTGACGGTGCAGCAGCAGGTGTTACATCAAAAACGGTGGTAACAAATCCTGAGCTATATTCCGCAGTTGCTGCTTGTGTAGCTGTGATTGTGGTACTTCCAAGTCCAACAACAGTAATGGTATTTCCAGTAACAGTAGCAACACTTGTATTGCTGCTTGTGTATGAAAATGCACCAGCACTATCTGAAGTAGGATCAGTAATTGCAAAGCTAGACGAACCCATCGATTTTGAAGGTATAGAAAAGTTTGTAATTGTTGGAGAAGGCAAAGCAGTTTGTGCTCTGTAGAAATAAACGTTATCTAAATAAACCACATTTCGCAATGCGCCAAATGGATTTGTTTGAAACTTTAATTGATTAAGTACCGTTAAATTAGCGCCTGCATATTGCGATAAAGGAATATCAAAACTATTCCATTGTCCAGGAACAAGCGTTAATGTTTTATTGAATTCACCACCAGCAATGATGCGGAAATCCAATGCAGTTGCATCTGGTGAATAGATATCAACGTGCATGGTTGTCATTGAGCTAACGTTCTTATTGCCATCTAATTGAATCCCTTGATAATTCAAGTTTTGGTACAAATGTGTTTCATTTGAAGTTGGCGTATAAGTTTCATGCGAAGTTGATTGACCCCAGCCTGGAAAAAAGTTTGTTCCAGCAAGATCGGTGTAAGCGCTTGAATAAATCGAAATTACATCCCAAGTATTTCGTGCTGGAGCAGTAGGAGCATCAGTAGTTAATGCGGGATAAGTTACATTTAATGCAGCGGTTGTAGAACCAGCCACGTAGCTGCCAGCAGCTGCTTGATTGGCAGTAATGATGGATGTACCAGCACCAATAATGCGTATTTGATTGCCATTTACAATCGTTGCCACAGTAGAATTACTACTTGTATAAGTTATGGAACCCGTGCTATTAGACGTTGGCGCAGTAATAGTAAAATTAGCATCACCTACTAATTTAGCAGGAACTGTAAAGTCACCAAACGTTGGTGGCTGAGAAGTAGTTGTAGGTCTGTAGAAATAAATATTATCTACATACATGGTTGCATTTTGTGCGTAAGTTACAGGAACAATATACTTTAAGTTCGATAAAATATTTCCTGTGTTATAAGTACTCAAGGCCAAATCGACACTGATCCACTGGTTTCTAGTGGTAGATGATGGAATAATAGTTCCAGCCACAGCTAACTCCCTAGCAACGCCAGTAGTAGACTCTAGTTTAATGTTCATCGAGCTGAAGTTTGGAGACCAAATATCAAAATGCAAGTGCGTCATTTGAGACACATCAAGACTACCAGCAGTGTTTACTTGTATTCCTGAGTAGCTATGACCCGTGTAATACTTTGCAGCATTTCCTCCAGCCGGTGTGTAATCAGCATTGATGGTAGCAGCACCAAAAGTTAAAAATTGAACGCCTGCTTGGTTTGAGTAAGCATCACTATACACGGAAAATACATCCCATGCATTTCGTGTCGGCGGATCGGAAGGCGACGCATCCGGCTGAGCAAATCCTAATGAAATAGTCATTAAGAAAATTAATAAATGAAATTTGTTCATCATAAAAGATAGTTTATGGTTAAAGTGCCAAAGTACTATTGTTTTAAAAGATGTTAATGCGTGGTAACCATACAAAAACTATACGAGAGCGAATTAATTATTGAAACAAAAGAAAAAGTTCGTTTTGGTCAAGTAAATCTTGATTTGTCGACGAAAGTTTTTAAGCTACAACGTTTGAATAGGTCGAAAATTAGGGTGATGTTGTGGTAATGTTATGTTTATTTGCCGCATTTACACGCTTTCACTGGCTTGTTGATTTAGTAAAATGAACTTAAATGACCGCCTTTTTTGTTAAAATCACAATTTTGTTTGTCTAAAAATCTTAATAAGACAATTGAATATTTAACAATTGAGCAGTTAGTTACATGCACTTTTAAGTGGTTTGTTGAACCACAGTAGCCGTTTTTTTGGAGATTCAAAACACCACAAAGGGATGTAATTTTTGAGGTGATTTGGGTTTCGAATGTAAAGTGGTTTTCGCTTTTTTGATTGAACCCAAATGAAGCAATAGGCGATGTTGTGAAACAACTGTGCGCATAAAGTTTGCCATTGCAAACGCCAACTAAAAAGATTGGGAACATATAGCCGTTTCTTCAATCAAAAAGTCCAAAGTCCAAAGTCGAAAGTCCAAAGTCGAAAGTCCAAAGTCGAAAGTCGAAAGTCGAAAGCCAAAAGTTGTTTCAACAGATCCGTAGGGGCGGGGCTTGCCTCCGCCCTGTTTTTTTAACGGATCTTTATTATGAAAACTCTGTAGGGGTAGACCTGCGTGTCTATCCGAAATGTTGTTGGTATTCCAAATGATAAAATTGAGGAAATTGTACCATGTTAGAGGGCGGAGGCAAGCCCCGCCCCTACGAATCTCTATGATTATTATTCGCCTAATATTGATAGGTAGTTGCCGACAGAAACTTATTGCCGACCCTCATAGCGGGCGACCACAAGGGTCGTTCCTACGTACAACAATCTTTCCTCTTTTCTCTTTTCTCTAACCTTGGGCCAGCAAAGAAAATGAACAAATGTCTTTCAACAGAAAGTAGTCATTTTCAATCCAGAATTTCTTATGAAGAACAATATTTAAACAATGAACAAATTGTTCTAGCAACAATGGATAAAAATGAATTTTGCAACCCTGATAGCGGGCGACCACAAGGGTCGTTCCTACGTACATTACAATCTTTCTTCTTTCCTCTTTCTTCTTTCCTCTTTCTTCTTTCCTCTTTCTTCTTTCCTCTTTCCTCTTTCCTCTTTCTTCTTTCTTCTTTCTTCTTTCTTCTTTCCTCTTCCCTCTTTTCTCTTTCTTCTTTTCTCTTTCTTCTTTTCTCTTTCTTCTTCATTTGGGCCAGCAAAGAAAATGAACAAAATTTTGAATCAACAGCAATAGGTCATGTAGAAACCAAAACATCTTATGAAAAGCAATATAAAAACAATGAACCAATTGTTCTAGGCAACAGCGGGCAAAACCGTATTTGCGACCTTAATCGCGGGCGACCATAAGGGTCGCCTCTACAGGTTCGTTTTCTTTAGGCCAGCAAAGAAAATGAACAAATGTCTTTCAACAGAAAGTAGTCATTTTCAATCCAGAATTTCTTATGAAAAACAATATTAAAACAATGAACATATTGTTCTAGCAACAATGGATAAAAACGAATTTTGCGACCCTGATAGCGGGCGACCACAAGGGTTGTTCCGACGTACATTGCAACAATCTTTCCTCTTTCCTCTTTTCTCTTTCTTCTAAAAGAAAAAACCACCCCGGCGCCCCGAGGTGGTTTAAAGTAAAAATGAAATTACCATTAATAAATCGCCTGCGTTGGCAGACTCACATTATGGTGCGGTGATTCAAATTGAACTTTAAAAAAAGAGTTCGATCTGAATGAAGTTATTTCTTAATAATGCGAACTACTTGTTGGTCGTCGCCTTGCGAAATCATTACATTGTAAATGCCGCTGGTATAGTTGGTTCCTAAGCTGCGGTTTTCCAATTCGTTTGTTTCCACACTGAATTGTTCTACTTGCTTCCCAAGCATGTCATAAACAGTAACAAGAACAGGTGTTTGGTTGCCACCTTGAGCAATTAACACGTATTCGGTTTCAAATGGATTTGGAACGGCTTTCACGGTTAATGCGGTTTCGTTTTCAGAAACACCACGTGCCATTGAAGCAGGTGTTGTTACATTGCAAGGTGAGCCGTAATCTTGCCATACGGTACCAATCTGGGCTGCTACTCGAACGGAGTACGTAGTATTTACAGCCCAGCCAGTATAATTGCCTAGCTGCATATTAGCGCGCGATGAAGTAAAAGTAAGTGCAGTTCCGCCATTGGTCCACTCAAAACGGTAAGCAGTGGCTCCCGTAACTGCGTTGCAATACAAAGGAGTCCACTTGTTTGCCAACGTACTGTTGCATTGTGTTGAGGTTGTTTTTGTTGACAGCGACATTGATGGAGTGGTTACCGAACAAGGATCTCCATACGCTTGCCATGAACCTGCAATTTGTACTGCTACACGAACTGAGTAAGTGGTTGCAAAAGCCGCACCTCCTTGCAAACTAGTTAGCTGAATGTTGTTGCTGCTTCTGTCTAAAGTTTGTTCCGTTCCGCCATTAGAAACCTCAAAACGATAGGCTTGAGCACCTGAAACTATACCACAATACAAAGTGGTTGCGGTTGAGGCCAAAGTAGTGCCACATTGAGTTGATAAGATTTTTGTAATTTTAACTGGTTCAGGTATAGTA
Source organism: Flavobacterium sp. BFFFF2 (assembly GCA_002256385.1). Lineage (GTDB taxonomy): Bacteria > Bacteroidota > Bacteroidia > Flavobacteriales > Flavobacteriaceae > Flavobacterium. Next base: position 11,117 of record NKJD01000058.1, on the reverse strand, counting down.
GTAGCAGGGGGGGTAGGAGTTGCAATAACAGGATCCGGTTGACGTTTTATATTACATACAGAATAGGGCCCAAACACAATTCCTTTTTGAACAAATGAAACACCAATAAGATAATTTCTGGTTTTCAACGCTGGTAAATCACTTAATTTAAAACTTGGATTCGGATTTGTCAAAGTAGCAATGTTTGACACATTAAATGATAATATCTGAGACTCTGTGTCTAAATGCAATTGATAGCTTTCCACTCTTGTAACTGGATCAATGGTAATTTTATCGGTAGTGGCAAAGATTTTACCGCATTGGTTAGTGGTTATTTTTGCTGTTGGTGCATCTTGGGTAGTAACCCTTTTTGTTGGCCCATAAGGTTGCCATTGACCATTCTTTTTCAAGGCTACTTTTATTGAAAAATCAGATATATCAAAATATGAGTTAGCTGCTTTGTTATACAAATAATAAGGAGAAGTCTCCGCTGATGTTCCTATAAAATTAGTTGCGTTTAAATCTGACAACTTAAACATAGGAAGCGCAGTGTCAATTACCCATCGGCCATTAAATTGATCATTCACTTCAAATCGGTATCCTTCAGTATATCCGAAAGCGGAGGTACAATTAATAAAGTTTGAAAGCGCTAAAATATTTGACGTTAGTATTTTAGCATCGTCCACTAAGCCATTGCAATCATCATCAATATTGTTAAAAAACACTTCCGTTGCCCCAGGGTAAATAGAAGCTTTGGTATCGTCACAATCTAATGCGCCAAAAACGGCATATCCAGCAGGAGGATCGAAAGTAGACCCTGCACAGGCCGTTTGACTATTTGTATTTGAAGGAAACCCATCAGCATCAGCATCAAGCCCAAATGAATAAGTAATAAACTTTGATGCGTTGGTGTCATCGCAATCGACAGGGCCATAAGTCAAATAACCCGATGGGGTTTCTCCGTTTTCTGGCAACGACAAGACAGAACCTGGTTGTTGGTCGTTCGTTTGGTTGGATATATAGCCATCTCCGTCTTGATCTCTGAAGGCATAATTACTACAGCTATTTGTTAACTTAAGTTGATTTCTTTTGTTGCCTGACCCTCCTATTAATTGTCCATAAATTATTTGTCCGCTTGTAAGTGCTGTTCCAGCGGTTAAAATACCTGTTGAATCGGCTGTTAAATACCAATTATAATCTGTTGACAACGCACCCACAGTTGGAGCAGCATATGCAAAACAGAACGACTTGGTATTCATTATTTTTGTGAAGGTTTGTTGGGTTTGTTTAGTGGCAGAAAAAACAAAGTTGTCCTGATTGTCAACAATAATTGACCTACTCTGATCACCATGGTCAAGTGTTGAAGAAATTTCTTTTACATCGGCCGCGTTTGAAGTGTAATTTACTTTAAAAACAATGTTGCAATAAAAACCAATTGATCCACTAGGTGTTTTTTTAACCGTTCCGCTAGTGTAAATAGATTTACTATTTTCATTGATGTCTAGCGCATATAAGTAGTTGGCATTAACTTGTTTAAACCAATTGGCAGCCGTTCCCGTTTCGTTCAAACTCAACACAAATGAAGTTATGTAATTGTCTGTATTTCCATTTGAAATCGTTAAACCCCCAATAGATAAACTAGTTGATTTAAAAGCACCCACCACATATATGTTTTTGGCAACGTCAGTCGTAACAGCATTAGCTTGATCTAAAAGTGCGCCGCTGGCACTTTTAACCCATTGAATAGCGCCGTTTGTGTTCCATTTGGCAATAAATAAATCGCTAAAGGTGCTGCTGTTGGTAAGGGAATTAGAAGAATCAAAAGACAATGTTGTGGAGTCAAAACTACCCACTGCAATCACATTTCCTGCTGCATCTACGGTCAACCCATTTAGCTTGTCATCACTTGTGCCTCCATATCCATTAGCCCACTGTACTGCTCCTTGACTGTCTAATTTTGCAATAAAAAGGTTTGAATTGGCATTTTCATTTGTCAAAGTAATATCGCCAAACTTTAAACTGGATGATGTATAACTTCCACCCATAAACACATTCCCCGAACTATCTACATTTAATGCAGTTACTTCGTCAAAAGCTGTTTTTGTAGAACTTCCTTTGGCCCAAACAACCGATCCTGATGTGTCTAGTTTTACAACAAACATACTTGAATTGGTGCCGCTTAAAGTTTGGGTGTCGCTAAACACAAGGGAAGTTGATGTAAAACTACCAGCTAAGTAAATATTTCCAGCGCTGTCAGTTGTAATTGCGTTTACAACGTCATTGGCGTTTCCACCAAACCTTTTTGACCATACTACGGTGCCGCCTACATCATACTTCATCAAATAAATATCTGATCCTCCTGCACAACTTAATTGAGTTCCTTCAATTGTTACATTGGATTTAAAGTGCCCCGTAGCAAATATATTGTTGTTGTTGTCTTTTGCTACGAAATTGGATTTAGAGGCGTCAAATCCATTTGAATCTAGTAGTTGTTTGAGTCCCACCACTTCCTGAGCGTTACTATAACACCCAGTAATCAGTACACTAATTGTAAATAGTGTTCTGTAAAATTGAATAATTTTTTTCATTTTAAGGTAAAGTTGATTGTTAATAGTTTTTTTTTGCAATTCGCGTTACATCATTTGTCTAATAATGCTTTGGCTAGGGAGCAGACCCTATTTTGATATTCTTATTTATAGATGTTACATAGGCAAACTCGATTTTAATGTTCTACTGAATTTTTACTTTCATTATTTGATTACAACATGGTTTTAATTCTTGTTTTTTGGTGTAATTTCATGTTAAATGCATAATCGTATATATTAGAGTAAAACTTTTCGTTTTATAGGTGAGGACTGCACAACTCTCAAGCTACAGAAAGGCAATGAACGCGCCTTTTGGTTGGTCAGTTTTGATTGTTTTTGCATAATAATCTCTTGTTTTTTAATTAATTATAAATTTGAAAGTAATTGTATAAATAAATCTGGGATTTTACCACTTACAAAAAAACTGCATAAAAACTACCAGTGAAATACCTACTACTAGGTATTTTTAAGCGTGTATTTTGGGTTAAAAAAGCAGAAAAAAGAAGCGCGTCTTGTTGAAAAGGCAAACGGGCTGTGGTATGCGGGGATTAAAGAGAATTATAGTTTAATAAATTTTAAAAAGTAATTGGGAATATTTATTCGTCTATTTATCAAGTGTTTAAATGTCAAAAAAATATCGGCTGTCTTTCTTACGGTAAAAATAACGGCTATAAATAATAATAGTGTTCCGAAAAGTGACTTGATGTATCGAAAAACATCATTATTTTTGTTTTTATTAGGACATGGTTTTTGTCATTAAGCGTAAAATGCTGAAATAAAAGCATTTATAAACATAGCAAAAAAATTTTAGAAAATTATTTTGTTAAATAAATCGATCTTAATATTTGAAAATTATGTGTTTTTCATCATGAACTACATGTTGAACCTAAACTAAAATAATTAATGGTAGGTAGAAGTTTTTTTCTCGCAAGGCACCTCTGAAGCAAACTTTTTTGTTTAAAGTTCAAGGTTTAAAGTTTTTGTCCGAACACCACTTTTTAAAATCAGGCGTTCAATTCCCGTGAGTTTTTTTGTTTAAGGTTTAAAGTTTGCTTTGTTGAAGCGAGCTAAAGCTCGCGTACCTGAGGCCCACTGGGCTTTTATTCCGCTAGCGCTGCATACAATTCGGCCTTTGGCCTCGGGTCAAGTTTCAAGTTTCAGGTTTCAGGTTATGACTATTTTGTGACGGTCTGTGGGCTGTCATTTTTTTGCTGTAATGTTTGTAATGTTTCTGGTAATTAGGAGAAAGAAGAATAGTTATATTTTTAATTTTAATCAATGGTAAGTCATTTGCGAAGCATTACAATGATTCTGTCTTTTCTCTTTCTTATTTCCTCTTTCTTCTTTTCTCTTTCTTCTTTTCTCTTTCCTCTAAACTTGGGCCAGCAAAGAAAATGAACAAAGGTCTTTCAACAGAAATACGTCAGACAAAAACCAGCAGGTCTTATGAATAGAATTCTAAAATATTCAATCAATGTTTACTGTTCTGCGAAGCTTAACAGGTGCCGGCCCGCATTTATCGAAGTGCCCTATACTTTCTGCTATTCGTTGTAAAATGGGCTATTGCCCCAAGTCATTTCTATAATTCTGATAAATGCAGGAAAGTATAGGCCACTTCGTTGTCATAGGTTTTCAAGCCGGCAAAATTTCTGAAACCTTGGAGGAAATTTCGGCTTGAAAACTGGTTTTGCCAAAGGCAAAAATGACATTTATGCGGGCCAAAAAGGCCCTTTCTTTTGGTTCGTTTTCTTTGGGCCAGCAAAGAAAATGAACAAAATTGTGAATCAACAGCAATAGGTCATGTAGAAACCAAAACATCTTATGAAAAGCAATTCACAAAAAACATGTCACAAAAAAAACCACCCCAGTTTCCCGAGGTGGCTTTCAAAACAATTTATTTTATAAAACTATTTTTTCACAATCCGCACTACTTGTTGGTCATCACCTTGCGAAATCATGACATTGTAGATACCGCTGGTATAGTTGGTTCCTAAGCTGCGGTTTTCCAATTCATTGGCTTCTACACTGAATTGCTCTACTTGTTTGCCAAGCATGTCGTAAACTGAAACCTGAACAGGTGTTTCGTTGCCACCTTGAGCCATTAACACATATTCGGTTTCAAATGGATTCGGAACGGCTTTGATGGTTAAAGCCGTTTCGTCTTCTGAAATGCCACGCGCCATCGAAGCGGGTGTTTTTACGTTACATGCTGATCCATATGATTGCCAAGTACCGCCATCCTGAACGGCTACACGCACTGAGTACGTCGTGTTTAACGCCCAACCAGTATAGTTCCCTAGTTGCATTCGTGACGCAGATGAAGTATAGACAAGTGTAGAACCACCATTGCTCCATTCAAAACGATAAGCGGTTGCACCTGTTATTTCGCTGCAATACAAAATGGCCCATTTATTTGCCAAAGTAGTACTACACTGATTGGTTCTAATTTGGGTGCTGGCAACAGGCGTCATAATGGTACACGCCGTTCCGTATGCTTGCCATATGCCTTCAATTTTTATGGCCACACGTACCGAATAGGTGGTGTTATAAGCGGCGCCACCGCTGATGTTGTTAATTTGAACACTATTTGATGCGCTTTCAAGGGTGCGCGACGCACCCCCTCTGGTAAACTCAAAACGGTAAGTCTCTGCCCCTGTAATTTGACTGCAATACAAAGTGGTAGTCATGGTAGCCAAAGTAGTACCACACATACTTGAAGTAATTTGGGTGGTAATTGCCACTGCGGGCGTTGTTATTGAACAAGCCGATCCGAAATCGCCATATTGGCCATTGAAACCAGCCGCTACTCGGATGCTATAGGACGTGTCATAAGCCGTTGTACCTTGCAATTGGGTAAAGTTAAATGAATTGGTGGGCGAATAGTAAGTACGGGTACTTCCATTGCCTGTCACTTCAAACAAATAATTGGTTGCAGTAGGAACCGCAGTTGCAGAAATGGCAGTAGCCAAAGTATTTAATCTCGATCCACATGCGGGTGAGTACACTGACGTGAGCGAATAGACGATCACAGTCAACATCGAGCGGGTGCTTTCGCAACCATTTTGGGTTTGGCTGGCGTAATAAGTGCCGTTTGTTAAAACAGTACTTGCAGGAATTATATTCGCTGCATTGGCTGTGTCAAACACTTTATAAGAAGTACCATAACCCGGAACCGACGACAATTGAATACCTCTTCCAACAAAATAAGACTGCGACGCCAAAGCAGGGGTGTTATTGACCGTAATGGCCATAGTAGCTGTGGTAGCACACACGCCAGCATTCGCGGTAAATGTATAAATAGTGGTTGCTTGGTTATTTAAAGCAGGCGACCAAGTGCCAGCAATTCCTTCATTAGAAGTGGTCGGTAAAGCAGCCAATGAAGCACCAATACAAATTGGCGCCACTTGAGCAAAAGTGTTGGTCACTTGATTGGCACACATAATTGGCGCGAAATTCTGCCAAACTGCCGCCGCCTGATAAGCCGCTACCCTTCCTGCAGGAACGGTTAAAGAGCAAGCGCCTTGGTTTACTCTAACAAAAGCATCCGCAGGAATAGATAGTGGTGTAGTCACATTACAAGTAACAGATGTTAACCTTCTACAACCACCAAAACTGATACCGCCGATACTTGTTACCGAGTTTGGAATAATTACCGACGTTAAACCAGAACAAGCGTAAAAAGTACCATAATTAATAACTGTTATCGAGTTTGGAATAACAACCGATGTTAAACCGCTACAAGCATGAAAAGCATAACTACCGATACTCGTTACAGAACTTGGAATAGTAATCGATGTTAAACTAGAACATTGTCTAAAAGCACCATTACCAATGCTAGCTATCGAGTTTGGAATAATTACTGCTGTTAAACTAATACAATATGAAAAAGTACTTTCGCCAATGATCGTTACTGAGTCTGGAATATTAACCGATGCTAAACTACGACAATCGTAAAAAGTATAATTACCAATGCTCGTTACCGAGTTTGGAATTGTAACCGATGTTAATTCAGAACAATAAGCAAAAGCAAAATCATTGATGCCAATTACGGAATAAGTGCCACAATCAGTAGTAACATATTCAGGAATATCAATGGCCCCAACCGCACCTGCATTGTCGCCAACTGCAACTGTATTGGGCGAGATAACCACATAATTAACGCCCCCACTACTAAAACTTGTTGGATTTGAAATGGTCAAATCTAATTTTTCAGTTACACAATCGGTTGTTGTACCCGTGTAAATACCAGAAGTTGTATAGGTTTGGTCATTGTTTGACCAAGTATAACTACCGCAAGCAGATATGGTTGTGGTGTTGACAGTTGAACATGCTGCAACAATCGGATTAAAAAACTGCCAATAAATGGTCTCTTGATACAGTAGGACACTTTCAGCAGGAACTGTTAAACTACAAGCGCTTTGGTTTACTTCAAAAAAAACAGTATAATCAATGTTTATGGGTGTAGTTGCATTGCAAATAACCGATGTTAAACCTGAACAACTGGCAAAAGCCCCATACCCGATGACAGAAACCGAGCTTGGAATAGTGATGGATGTTAAACCCGTGCATCCATTAAAAGCATAACTACCAATTACAGTTACCGAGTTTGAAATAGTAACCGATGTTAAACCAGTACAATTGAAAAAAGTATTGATACCCATGCCGGTTACCGAGTTTGGAATTGTTACTGTTGTTAAACCGAGACAAGAGCCAAAACTTAAATCACCAAGGTTCGTTACTGAGTTTGGAATCGAAATCGATGTCATACCAGTACAACTGTAAAAAGCTTCAACACCAATACTGGTTACAGAATAGACAGCACCATTGTCCGTAACCTCTTCTGGAATGATAACCTCTCCTGTTATTGAATAGTTTTGAAATCCAACCTCGACAGTGCTTGGAGAAGTGACATTGTAAACTAGACCATCAAAGACAAAACTTTGCGCACCTGCTTGCTGCCAACCTAAAGTGGCAAACAGCAGTAAAAGAATAATTTTTTTCATAAATAAAAGATTGTTGTTTAAATGGGTAAATAATTAATGCAATGAATAATATGTAGAATTTTAAGAAAGTAATTTCCTTCTGTGTTTATGCTAGCCCTTTTTGGCATAATCTTAGTTCATTCCGAAATTAAAGAGACCTAAAATGGTAGCCGTCTTGTTTTTTCTATGTCATATACCATTTTCGGAATAATTATATTTTTCTGGGCAAAAGAGCAAATCTTACGCCTAACTCTTTTTTCTTTGCTCTTTCTTCTAAAAAAAAAACCACCCCAGAACTTGAGGTGGCTTTATTCATAAACTTATTTCTTAATAATGCGAACCACTTGTTGGTCGTCGCCTTGCGAAATCATGACATTGTAAATACCGCTAGTATAGTTGGTTCCTAAGCTGCGGTTTTCCAAGTCTGATGCCTCTACACTGAATTGCTCCACTTGTTTGCCGAGCATGTCATAAACTGAAACTTGAACAGGTGTTTGATTGCCACCTTGAGCCATTAAAACATATTCGGTTTCAAATGGATTGGGAACGGCTTTCACGGTTAATGCAGTTTCGTTTTCTGAAATTTCACGAGCCAAAGTTGCTGGTGTTTTCACGTTACAAGCTGATCCATAAGCTTGCCAAGTACCACCAAATTGAACGGCTACACGTACCGAATAAGTCGTGCTGACAGCCCAACCAGTGTAATTACCTAATTGCATATTTGATAATGAGGAAGTATATGTTAATGTAGAACCACCATTGCTCCATTCAAAACGATAGGCAGTGACACCTGTTACTGCGCTGCAATACAATATACTCCATCTATTTGCCAAAGTAGTGTTACACTGGTTGGTTCTAATTTGAGAGCTGGCAGCAGGGGTGGTCACGGTACAAGAAGTTCCATAAGATTGCCATGAACCGCCCACTTGAGCAGCCACACGAACTGAATAAGCCGTGCCATAAGCGGCACCACCCGTTAGGTTATTAATTTGCACACTGTTGGTTGCGCTGTCAATTGTTTTTGACACGCCTCCGGTAGTAAACTCAAAACGGTACGCCTGTGCCCCTGCAATTTGATTGCAATACAAAGGCGTAGTCAAAGCTGCCAAAGTGGTGCCACACATGCTTGCCGTCACTTGCGTAAAGTTGGCCAAAGCTGGCGTAGTAAATGAACAAGCTGAACCAAAATCACCGTATTGGCCATTAAAACCAGCCGCTACTCGGATGCTGTATGCGGTGTTATATGCATTTGTACCTTGCAATTGGGTCAAATTAAAAGAATTGGTAGAAGTGTAAATAGTACGTGTGCTTCCATTTCCAGTAACTTCAAACAAATAGTTGGTGGCATTGGCCACTATGCTACAACTGATGGCATCTGCCATGGTATTTAATCTGGAATTACAGGCTGGCGAGTAAAGCGCAGTAAGTGGGTAAGTCTGTATCGTCAACATAGAACGGGGGCTTTCGCAGCCATTCTGGGTTTGGGTAGCGTAATACGTACCGCTGGTTAGTATTGTACTTGCTGGTAATATAGTCACCGCATTGGCCGAAGCAAAAACTTTGTACGACGTGCCATAACCCGAAATCGTTGATAATTGAAAGCCTCTGGCTACAAAATAAGACTGAGCAGCCAAAGCAGGAGTGGCATTTACAGTGATTGTCATGTTTGCAGTGGTGGCACATACGCCCGCATTAGGGGTAAATGTGTAAGTAGTTGTTGCTTGGTTATTCAAAGCAGGCGACCAAGTACCCGCAATTCCTTCATTGGAAGTAGTTGGCAAATCAGCAAGTGTTGCACCAATACAAATGGGTGACACCTGTGTGAATGTGGTTGTGACTGGCGTATTTAGTGTGACCGACACAGCAGTCCTGTCGCTCTCTGAACCACCTACTGTTTGAGACACATAATAAGTACCCGTAGCTAAAGTCACATTACTGGCCAAAGCCGAACCACCCGTGGCAGCAGCAAACCATTGTAAGTTAGAACCCGTAGCCACAAGTTCTGATACCTTTACCCCAGCACAAAAAGTTTGGGCGACAGCAGTAGGGGCAAGTACTGGGTCACAATTGATTGAATAATTTGCTGTTGCGTCTTTATTCCAATATGTATTGGCACTAGCGGCTGAGACATCTGACACAGCAATACAAGTTAAGTTTGGATTATTATTACAATACATATAAAACAGTGATGGACAGTTACTCAAATTCAAACTAGTCAACTGATTATCTGCAACGTATAAGTAGTTTAGCAATGTTAAGCCAGATGCATCTAATTGACTAATTGAAGTATGTTCAAACCCTAAGAAAGTCAGGGCCGTTAAGCCAGATACATTTAATTGACTAATTGGATTATAGGCACATGATAATCCGCCCAAATACAACATGCCATGAACGTCCAAACTACTTAATTGGTTAAAATTACAATCAATAGAACCAAGACCTGCTATTCCGCTAAAATCCAAACTTGTAATTTGATTGTAACTACAATTAAAAGTACTTAACTGTGTAAGACCCTGTAAATTGAGTTCGGTTAATTGATTGGAACTACAATTAAAATAACTCAACGAAGTAAGTCCACTCAAATTGATGCTTGTAAGTTGATTAGAATTGGCATATAAATTCTGTATATGTGACATGCCACTTAAATCTAAATTGGTCACCTGATTTCCGCCAAAATGCAAAGTTCGTAAATTGACGAAGTCTTTAATACCTGATAAATTAGAAATCTGTCGAGAGTAAATCTGTAAATCCGTTACCTCACTAATTACTGAACTTAACACTTGATGGTCACCATTAATCGCATCAATTCCTAAATCAAACAAAGCTTGCTCAAAGTTTGCATCTGGAATGGCGGTATATTGTGGTTCGAATAGCACACCTGTTCCCGACATTGAGGCTATGGGATAACCATTTACGGTCGTCCAATCACTGCCATTTCCGCTTGGTCGATCTCCATAATTTGCATAACTAATCCAACCAATATAATCTACAATTTGATCTCCTCCTTGAAAATCATAGCCCATTTCCCATCGTGTTCCTGTCCAATTAATGTAGGAATCCAGGACTACACCATAAAATTTAACTTTACCAAGATATGTGCCTATCGAAACTGATTCAAATGGAATAAGGCCATTAGAAGGAGAATTAAGATATGTTGTAATGTTATAATTTGGGTTGTTATTCCCCTGAGCATGCGATTTGCTCGTCAAACTAAAAAGTGCTAACAGTAGTGTGAGGCCATGTAATTGCCATTTGTTGACTACTGATTTTAAGAATAAATGTTGTTTCATAAAAATTTGTTTTTAATTGTTTTAGAAGTGATTTAAACTTTTGTAACTAATCAGTCCCTAATTTATTCATTTTTTGTGGGTTCTCGTTTTCTAGTAGGTTATCAACAATTTTATTGAGTTATGCAATTGGTGTTTTTAAAAAACGGCGTTTTTATTCACTTTTGTTATTAACTTTCGACAACTATTGGACTGTATTTATTGCTTTGATTTCAAATCATTTGACCTTTGTGAAAAATATTTCAGGTGGATCAAAGTGTATTAATAGCGCAACTTTTTGCAAA
>NKJD01000057.1 GCA_002256385.1 Flavobacterium sp. BFFFF2 | reverse complement strand
GTTCAATTAAATTTGGAATCGATGTATTAGCCAGCTGTTTGAATAAATTATTTTCACTGTCAATAGACATGTATTCAGCTGTTAAACTCAAAGCAACTACTTCAATATCAGTCATTTTTGCTTTTCTACCGACTCTAAATGTATCATTAAAATCAAGATCTAAAGAACGTATAACATCTAAAACTCTAAAATAATTTTTCACTATATTTGACATGGATATTGGTTTGTTTTGAGACTTCAAGATACTGAATTTCAGTATCTTGACCAATATCTGACCGTTATTTTTTACTTAAAAACAATTTCACCCAACGGGTTATTTTACATAATACTTTTTATTTCTTTGCTCTATTTTCAATGTATAAACATGACTTATGTCATTATCCTTAAATATCCACTTTCCAACAAAATTATTTTTTGTGAAAAAATAATTTGAACATTTAACGCTCTTTTTCAAATTATTGTCTATTAATTCTTTTCTAGAAAGAAAATTTTTGAAATTACTAATTTTTGATTTCTCAACAAAATTAAGATCTTTGTCTATAAAACTCATTAATGTTGCTGAAATAAACAACAAAACACATACTTTTTTCATAATCTATTTTTTTGAATAATTAAATCTTTCTGCCCTATTTAGCCATTCGCTTAAAAACTGCTGATATTGTTCAGGGTTATCCTTTGCAAGTTTCCTGTAAAATAATTTTCTTTCGCTCTTAAATTTTTCATGAAGAGACTCTTGGTTAACGCTATTAATAGCTTCTATATATTTACTATTTACTTTTCCATTTATTTTAAAATTATACCCAAAACTATTTAATGCCCTTTTCATTATTCTTACAGAGCTTTTTTCGCCATTCACGTACATGTCGCAGTATTGCAACACATTTGAGCGGTCACGAATTTCATTCATTTTAGGTCTATTCCAAAATCTCTGTTGATAAATCTCTGCTGCATCTTCTTTCGTTAAACTTCGCATTTCTTCAACTGTTGGAAGTTTCCCCAAATGCTCCATCAAAACTGGGGCCGAAATTCCATGATTTGTCCCTATAAGAATCCTCCTAGTTCCAATCTTTACATAATTTCCTTTATCACCTTTTAAATTTTGGTATCCTCCCTCATTTTTAAAAATTACTGGCATTATCTCTTTTCTAAAATCCACGTATGAAACAGGAGAATTAATAGTTGAAATATTACCTTTAGAATATGGGACCACTACTTCATTCAAGCTCTCGTGCATGCCACCTTGTTGATTCATATGTCCACTATTAAGCGAATCAGAATCACTCTTATATGGACCATATACTGTACCTATTGGTTGTTGTGGGCCAACACCACCATTTTGTTCTGTATTTAAATCTTGTGCTTCGCAACCTTCTAATTCTACCGACGCAATTACTCTATTTTCAGAAAAAACATAAGGGCTATTCCATGGAAACTCACTTTCAAGAGGATCTGCTGCAAAAAACCTTCCCACCCGTGGGTCGTGCATTCTAAAGGTGTAGTTTAAAGAGTTTCCTTCTCCCTTAATCTCATCATCCCGTTCCTGATTTTGGAACCCATACCTAAACCGCTCATTCCCTCCGGTCTTACTAGGATCGGGCACCTCAGAGCCAAACGGAAAATAATCCGTATAGCTCACCACCTCAGGCAAATATAAGGCAGAAAAATCATCTGGCATTGTGTCAAAGGCAAAAACCACCAAATCATTGTAATCCAAACTGATAGGCTTGGCTTGGTCCAACTCGGTCTTGTTAATGTCGCGTGGCAACGCCAATTCTAGTTGCAGCGAATAGGTATCCGAGGGCAAAGTGGGTAATTGTTCACTCACTATTCCTGTGGCGGGTATTTCAAATCGGGCCAATTCGGTGTAATCGTTTTTGTTACGCAACACCCAAAACGCCTTGCCCTGTGCTGGAAAGTCAGGTGATTTACTCACCTCGGCATATAAGATGTTGTTGTCACTCTTTTCGGGGTTCAACGCAATCTGTGTTTTCAAGGCCACAAAAGGCTCGGTCTTTTGGTTGTTTAGGGTGGCTTGCAAGACTTGTAAATCTTGCTGATAGCGCGCGGCATCTATATCGCCATTGGCTAGTTTATTATCTAAATCTGCCTTGCCACTGTCATAATCGGTTTTGGCTGATTGATAAGCGTTATACATGTTTTGTAATTGGTCTTTGTCTAACAAACCGTACACCACTGGGTGTGGATTTTCTGTTTTGTTAACCAGTCTAAACAAACTCGGGGTTTCCCATGTCGTATACAAGTCTTCGCCAATGGGTTGGAAACGTATTTTGGTTTTGCTGTTAACCGGCTTGCGGTCCGTAACCACACCCAGCACATTGCCCAAATGGTTGCTCAGCTCATAGCGTTTGTCGCCCACATAGCGGTGCGGGTTGTTGGGTTGGAGGTAATAGTCGTAGGTCTGCATTCCCAGACGGCTGCTACCATAAATGTGGTGTTCTTTTAAGCTGTAAATGTTTTGTTCAATGCCACCCAATTGGTCCACCAATTCTCTAGGAAGGTTTGTAAACAATTTGATTTTGCCTTTGCTAATACCATGCTCATACACCGCCATCACATTACCTTGTGCATCGCGTGAGTAATGAGTGGCAATGTTGCTGCCCAATTCGCCACTGCTGGTGTTGCGTTTAAGTACCCGATTGCCCAAGCCATCATACACAAAAGTAATGTTGGTGCCATCGGCCTTTTCAATACCTGCCACTTTTCCGTCAACGCGCCACGATATCTTCAGCCCTTCCTTCACATCTTCTCTAAGCTGCCCAATGGCATCGTATACGTAGTTGTCAGGGTCCTGGTCGTCCAAATCGTTGCCAAAAACCCCGTTTGGAATATCATCATCCACATGTGTCAGGCGGTTGTTGAGTGGGTTGTTGTACGTATAGTTCAGTGCATCCATCTGATCAACAACAATGTCCGAACTCTGGTCATTCGGATCAGAGCGGCGGTGGGCCCAACGATTCAAGGTTTGCAAGTTACCATTGGCGTCATAACTATAATTGGCCTGATAACTGGGTTGGTAGTTCATTTGTTGGTCTGTTGACCTTGCCTTATAGGTGAACATATCAAAAATCCGATTCAATTGATCGTAGTGATACAAGTTAAACTGGCTGTCGGTTACTTCGGCATTTTGATTGCGCCATGAGGTAATCATTCGTTTGATGTTGCCGTAATTTATAAAACAAACTTTTCGCTCTTTAGCTTTGGGCGTGCCCCGTTCCAGTACTTTTTTCAACAACAGAAACCTTCGTTTAGGAACGGGTCGGGCTGTCCGTTATATCTTTTGCTAAAGCAAAAGGATGCCACTGCCATCCCTCACGCAAAATTTTGTTTAAAGTTTCAGGTTTCAAGTTTCAGGTTTTTTACGAACAGCACCTACTAAAACCAGACGCTTAGTTCCCGCAGGGCTGTCCCCACAATCCAATTTCTTAGTATGTAAGAGCATATCAAAACTAAAAAAGACAAGTAATACCACTTGTCTTTTTTAGAAAAAAAAATTTTTTTTGTTGATTTTCAAATGGTTGAGTTTGCAAAAGTGCATCATCACTAACTTTGACACATTACCCATTACCCCTTATTTGACAACTATTTCAAAACCGACATCAGTATATTTTCTTAAAATTTTAAATTCTTCTTTTGAATCAATATATAAACGATCTTCTATAGATGCATTTACATACTTTTTTCCAGAATCATTAAAACTTAAATAAATGCTCATGTTACGATCATCAAACATAAATATTGTGTCGAGATTTGATTTAAGAAAATCTTCGAAATTTAACTTTTTTTTGAACTCTTTAGAAACCAATAAACAAACAAACCTGTCTTTGTTTAGCTCAAGTTTTAATGTGTCATTTAATGATTTATAATTTTTAATTTTGAATAGAATTTTTTCATTTATTGACGCGAAATCGGGCGTTTTACAACTATATTCACCAAATTTAATTTTTCTAATAACTGTTTTTGTTATTACTTCTGGCTTTGCTTTTGGTTTTACTTCTTCTTTTGGTTTGCCCAAAAACAAGAAATTAATGGCTAGTACAACTACTGCAATAAACAGCAACAAACCAAATAATATCACATTCCTATTTTTCATTTTCGTTTTCCTTTAGCAAGTTCAGTTTTTTCTCTCCTATTATTTCTTTCAGCAATGGCATTTTTGACTTTTCCAACGTCCTTTCGATTACTCACCACAGTATCCCTCTCACGTGAAACCCTTACACTGACTGATTTATCGTTATTTTGCCCATAATATTTATCTAAATAATGAATAACAACAGGCTTTCCAGAGTCTATTGCCTTCTCAGTTAATACCATGCTTGTCACAAGATTTTTTAGTGCGTCTAATGTGTTCAACCCGATAGCGCCGATTTACTTCGTCTATTTGCTTTGCTCTAGGGTAACCGTGCTAAAACAAATATAACAAGATTATCTCTAAATCATTTTGCAATTCAGCAAAGTTAGGTGTAGAACTAAAGTGATAATCTTCGGAATAATGAATAATTTTATGTTTAACCAGGGCGTGCGGAGCACAAATCCGCGCTATCTATGCAGCCACAATGCCCCAATTTCCTTCCATTTAAGAGAAGTACAAAACCAAAGGACAAGGAATAGCAACTGTCTTTTTTCTTGAAGATTTATTTTTTATTGATTTTCAAATGGTTGAGTTGGTGAAAAAAGGGCATCACTAACTTTAAAACAACAGTGCCTCAGCGCAAGGGCAAAGGATAATTGCGTAACACTTTAATGATTATTTATGACTCTTTGACGAGCAGGTCAATTACCCTGAATAATGAATTAATCCCCATAATTCAGATGTTTCATAATCCACAACCATCGTTCCCCTTTCGGTTATAAGAATGTACAAATTTGTACTATGTATTTTTTCCACAGGGATAAAAGATCTTTTGAGGTTATTGAGTAAAACGGTCAACTTATTGCATGGATAGACAAACTTGGAGCCTTACCTGAGGCCAAAGGCTGACCGTAAACCTGAAACTTGAAACTTGAAACTTCATTTTATAACAAAATGAATCACACCTTATTTATAAGGATAATACCTTTGCCCTATGGGTGGGCTCGGATGGGTCTTGCGGGCGCTGGTTTTGAGCTGCGCACTTTTTTGGTTCGGAGAAACTTGAAACCTGACCCGAGGGAAAAGGCGGAACGGTCCGAAGGAAAACTTGAAACTTGAAAATTGCCTGTTGCCTAATGGCTGCTGCCTTCTTTGGACTTTGGACTTTGGACTCCATTTTATAACAAAAGGAATCACACCTTATATATGAGAAGAATACCTTTGCTCTAATGGGTGGGCTCGGAGGGGTCTTGCGGGCGCTGGTTTTGAGCCTCCCATATTTTTGGTTCGGAGAAACTTGAAGCTTGAAACCTGACCCGAGGCCCAAAGGGCCGAACGGAGCGAAGCTAAACCTGAAACCCCATTTTATAACAAAAGGAATCACACCTTATATATGAGAAGAATACCTTTGCTCTAAGGGTGGGCTCGGAGGGGTCTTGCGGGAGCTGAGGGTCTGGATCAAGTAATTTGTGTTCGGGAAATAACTTGAAACCTGACCCGAGGCCAAAGGCGGAACGGAGCTAAACCTGAAACCTGACCCGAGGCCCAAAGGGCCGAACGGAGCGAAGCTAAACTTGAAACCTCATTTTATAACAAAAGGAATCACACCTTATATATAAGGATAATACCTTTGCCCTAAGGGTGGGCACGGAGGGGTCTTGCGGGACCAAAGTGTGTGGTTCTACTATTATTTGTTCGGGAAAAAACTTTGAACTTTAAACTTTAAACTAAAAAAGGGGTGGGCTTGGAGTGGTCTTGCGGGAGCTGAGCGTCTGGTTTTCGTAGGTGGTGTTCGGAAAAAAAACTTTAAACTTTCCAACTTTAAACATTAAACTAATGAAGGGGTTGGCTCGGAGTGGGTCATGCGGGCGATGGTTTTGAGCCTTCCATATTTTTGGTTCGGAGAAACCTAAAACAAATAAGCTATTGCCTAATGCCTTCTTTCGACTTTTGACTTTCGGCTTTCGACTCCTTTTTATAACAAAAGGAATCACACCTTATATATGAGAAGAATACCTTTGCTCTATGGGTGGGCACGGAGTGGTCTTGCGGGCGCTGGTTTTGAGCTTTTCTCTTTTGTTGTTCGGAAAAAGACTTTGGACTTTTGGCTTTTGGCTTTGGACTTTGGGCTATTGAAGATTATAACTTTATGCAAATTCCCCTTTCAGAATTATGGTTTAAATTTGCCAAATAGTTTTAGATAAAAGCCATGAGAGCAAAATACATCAACCCGTTTACTGACTTTGGTTTCAAAAAGATTTTTGGCGAAGAAGCCAGTAAGCCGCAGCTTATCGACTTTTTGAATGCGCTTTTGCCTCAAACCCATACCATTGTTGATTTGAGTTTTAAAAGTCCGGAGCAATTGGGGCAAACTGCGGCCGATCGCAAGGCCATTTATGATATTTATTGCGAAACGGACAAGGGTGAAAAGATCATCGTCGAGCTTCAGAAAGCCAAACAGAACTATTTCATAGAACGAACCATCTATTATTCCACCTTTCCGATTCAGGAACAAGCCGAAAAAGGGTATTGGAATTACAACCTAAAGGCTGTGTATTGCATCGGAATTTTAGACTTTACCTTTGATGACTACGACACAGAGCTCGAAAAAAACGAAGTCGTCCACACCATCAAATTGAAAAACCAACATGGCAACACGTTTTATGACAAGCTGACTTACATTTATCTGGAAATGCCCAATTTCAAGCGGGCTGAAGACGAATTAGAAACCCGTTTAGACAAGTGGCTCTATTTCATTCAACACTTGGAAGATTTCGAGAGCATTCCAACCATTTTTAAAGACGATGTTTTTACACAGGCTTTTGAGAAAGCGGAAATTGCCAATTACAATATCGCAGAATTCAACACCTATCAAGCGAGTTTAAAGGTCTTCCGCGACAACAAAGCGGTCTATGATTATGCAGTTGAGACAGCTTTTGATGAAGGGATTTCAAAAGGAATTCAAGAAGGAATCACAAAGGGGATTCAAGAAGGAATCACAAAGGGAATACAAGAAGGACTCAAAAAGGGAATACAGGAGGGGATTTCAAAGGGCATTATCGAAGGAAAACTTGAAGGAAAGCTCGAAGGAAAACTCGAAGGAAAACTCGAGGGAAAACTCGAGGGAAAGCTTGAAGTAGCAAAAGCACTTAAAGAGAATGGTGTCCCAACAGCAATTATCATCAAAACCACTGGACTTTCTGAAAGTGAAATTGACAATCTTTAGGAGTAAATAATATTAGTCTACTTTTTCATGTGTAGATTAGCTTCTTTTTAGAATTAAAATTTGACTTCGGAAGTCGTCTAGGAGATTGCCTCACAAGTGCACAATGAAATACATATCGAGATCAAGCTAAACTTTATATATTGAACTTTAAATTGCTAAATGGTGGTCTTGCCGGTGCATTGCGGCAACAAAGTATCTGGATTTAGTAATTTACATTCGGAAAAAGACTTTAGACTTTTGGCTTTGCAACTTTAAACTAAAAAGGGGTGTGCACGGAGCGTCTTGCGAAATTTTGAATGATGAATTTTGAATTTTGAATGGAAAAACCTGACCCGAGAACCATCGGAACGAATGGTTCGAACGGAGCGAAGCTAAACTTGACCCGAGAACCATCGGAACGAATGCTTCGAACCGAGCGTCTGGTTTTATTGGTTGGTGTTCGGGAAAAAACTTTGAACCTTGAACTTTAAACTAAAAAAGAGGTGGGCTCGGAGTAGTCTTACGGAAAAAAGCAGTCTGGTTTTATTAAAATGATGTTCGGCAAAGAACTTTAAACTTTAAACCTTGAACTTTAAACTTAAAAATGGACGGAACGGCGCGTCTTGCGGGAGCAATGTATCTGGATTTAGTAATTTACGTTCGGAAATAGACTTTGGACTTTTGGCTTTGGACTTTCGACTCAGAAGCTCATCCTCAAAGCCAAGCCCGGATTAAAGCTGCGGTCAATGGGATGCCGTAAAATATCGGGTTGAAAGCTGAGGTTGTCACTGACGTTGAACTGCATGAGGTGTGCGTCCACATTGGCTTCAATGATGTTCAAAGCATAGAAAGCCACGGTCAGTAACATGGATAAGTCACGGTTGCGTTGGTAAAATTGTTGGGCGGTAACGATGCGTGAATTGTCTACGTTGGGATATGGATCTGTGTAAATTCCTTCGAGGCGATTTTTATAGATGTCTCTAAACTCGTTGTATTTGTTGTTGTTAGTAATATAAAAATAAATGGTGGTACCCAATGCCGCATATACAATCGGAATTTTCCAGTATTTTTTATTGTAGGCCTGCCCCAATCCAGGTACCAACGCCGAATAAAAGGCGGCTTTAGCTGGACGAAGCGGATCAATAATTACTGGTTTAGCGGCTAGTGGTTCGGGTAGTTGTTTGATTTTTAAAGAATCAGATGCTGCTTGTTGTGACCATGCTGAACAGGTCAATAATCCACAAAGGAGTACTATGTAGCTTGTTAATTTCACTCGCTCTGTAATCGGGCCAAAATGCGTTTAAAATCGGCTTCGGAACGAAATGGAATCACAATTTTTCCTTTACCATTGGCGCTCACCGACACATCAACAGTTGCCTCAAAAAAATCGGTCAAAGTGTTTTTATGCGTTTCGTGAAGCACAAAGCCTGCCTTTTTTTCGGAGGTTTGCGCTTTGGGCTTCAACCCATCTTGGTACGATTTCACCAAAGCCTCGGTGTCACGCACCGATAAATTTTGACCAATAATTTTATGGTAAATGGCCGACTGGGCCTCGTGGTCTTCTATGCCAATGATGGCTCTTCCATGTCCCATGCTTATAAAACCATCGCGTATGCCCGTCTGAATGATTGGGTCTAATTTTAACAGCCTGAGGTAATTGGCAATCGTCGACCTTTTTTTGCCGACGCGATCGCTCATTTGCTCTTGGGTCAATTGAATTTCATCAATTAAACGTTGGTATGACAAGGCAATTTCAATAGGATCTAAATCATGTCGTTGGATGTTTTCCACCAAAGCCATCATCAGTGAGTCATTGTCGTTGGCAATGCGGATAAAAGCGGGGATGTGTGTCAGACCCGCCAATTTGGATGCACGCAAACGGCGCTCTCCCGAAATAAGCTGATAGGTATCAAAGCCCATTTTCCGAACTGTAATAGGCTGAATTACGCCCAATTCACGGATCGAGGTGGCCAATTCATGCAAGGTTTCTTCGTTAAAATGAGTCCTTGGCTGAAATGGATTAATTTCAATTGATTCAATATCAAGCTCAATGATGTTGCCCACCACTTTGTCGGCGTTGGCATCTTCAACTGAACGGATGTCGTTGTCTGGATCTTTCAATAGGGCAGAAAGCCCACGGCCGAGGGCTTGCTTTTTTACTGCTTTTGCCATGCTTATTTCGGTGTGTTTTTGGTAATAATTTCTTGCGCCAAATTTAGGTAATTTGCGGCACCTTTACTGGTTACATCAAAATTGATGATGCTTTCGCCAAAACTTGGCGCTTCACTCAATTTGACATTTCGCTGGATGATGGTTTCAAATACCATGTCGCTAAAGTGTTTTTGTACTTCTTCTACCACTTGGTTTGACAACCGCAAGCGCGAATCGTACATGGTCAGCAACAAGCCTTCAATGTCCAATTCGGGGTTGTGTATTTTTTGCACGCTCTTAATGGTATTCAATAATTTGCCCAATCCTTCCAGGGCAAAATATTCACACTGAATAGGGATCAGCACACTGTCGGCAGCGGTCAGTGCATTTAACGTAAGCAAGCCCAATGATGGCGCACAATCAATTAAAATATAATCGTATTCATCTTTAACAGCCGCTAAGGCTTGTTTCAACATGTATTCGCGGTTTTCTTTATCGACCAACTCAATTTCAATGGCTACCAAGTCAATATGAGCTGGAATCACCCATACATTGGGAGCCGAACAAGGAACAACTGCTTCTTGTGGGGTATTAGAGTGTTCTAGTATTTGATACGTTCCAATAGAAACGGCTTCCACATCAATGCCCAAACCCGAACTGGCATTGGCTTGTGGATCGGCATCAATTAACAGTACTTTTTTTTCTAAAACGCCCAACGAAGCCGCTAAATTGACGGTTGTAGTCGTTTTTCCAACGCCCCCTTTTTGATTCGCAATTGCGATGATCTTGCCCATGAATGGTTTTTTTTATCGGCCGTAAAAATACGATTTATGCGGTGGATTTCAAGTCCGAGTTGTTAACATTTTGCCAATGATTTTCCCAAGAATAAAAAATTAATTCCAATTCTATAGATTCATTTCATTTTAAAATAGATAACTATTCATTTGAGGTCTTGTGAGTGAAAAATAATGGATTTTATGTTAATAAAAATTAAAAGTTTAAATAAAAACATTTTATATCTTTCAAGCTGTTTTAAAAATGCTCCCTCATGAAGCTTCGTCTGTTTTGCTTGTTTGTTATTGTTACTTTGGTACAGTCATGTCAGTGGAATTCTGATGCCGATTTTGCATCAGATCCCGCCTTGTTTACCAAGTATTTGACCCGATTTAGTGCGGGCCGCATTTCCACTCACGATCCGATTCGGGTCGATTTGGCTTTTGAAAAATCAAATGGTTTTAGCACCTCCGAATTAGATGCCTCCTTGTTTGATATTTCACCGAAGGTGGAAGGCAGTGTAAAAGCATTGTCGAACCAAACGGTGGCCTTTGTGCCCAAGGAACCATTGGACCCCGACACCAGTTACCGCGTCACCTTGCACCTTAGTAAATTGGTGAAAACCCCCGAAGCCTGCCAAGACTTTAACTTTGTGGTCAAAACCATTAAATCTGATTTTGAGGTGCAACTCACCGATTTGCAATCGTACAGCCCAGACTGGTACTACCAACGTGGGGTGGTTGAAACGGCCGACATCATGACCCCAAAGGAAGTCGCTGAATTGATTTCCGCCCAACAAAATCAAAAGAAAGTATCCATTAAATGGGCCAATACCACTGTTGCAGCCAGCAAATTTGAATTCGTCATTGACAGCATTGCCCGCATGGAAGGGCCTTCAGAACTAGAGGTGGCCCATCATGGCGACCGCATCGATAGTGAGAATACAGAATCAGATAAGCTAAACATTCCGGGAAAATCAGGGTTTTCGGTGGTAAAAATGTGGGTGCCCGACGACAATCCACAGGCTGTAAATATTAATTTTTCTGATCCATTGGCCTTAAACCAAACATTAGAAGGTTTGGTACAAGTGGCACATGCCGACCAGCTAAAGTATGCCACGCAAGGCAATGTGCTGCAAGTGTTTTTTGCCAATACCATCAATACCAACGACTACGATTCCGATTATCCGACTGATGGCCAACGGTTGGTTGAAGTATTTCAAGGCATTCAATCGGCATTTAACCGCCGTTTGGATCAAAACCATTCGGAGCAAATTGTCTTTGAACCCATTAAACCTGCCGTTCGGTTTTTGCGCAGTGGAACCATTTTGCCCCATTCTGATGGACTCAAAATAAATTTTGAAGCGGTTAATTTAAAAGCGGTCGATGTCAAAATTTATCGCATTTACGCTAGTAACGTGATGCAGTTTTTGCAAAACAACAATTATGATGGTTACAGTAATTTGCGTCAGGTGTCGCAACCTGTGGCCAAGAAAACCATTTATTTGAGCCAGAATAAATTATTCAAATTCAAAAAATGGAGTGCCTACGGCCTTGATTTGTCTAGTTTGATTGCCCCAGAGCGGGGCGCTTTTTACCGCGTTGAATTGTCGTACCGCAAAAAGTATTCCATGTATAAATGTCCTAATCATTCAGACGATGAGGCCAATGGGGAAGAGGAAGAAGAGGTTGATGAAGACGACGTAAATTACAGCAGTGAAGGATACGACTCTTATTACGAAGATGATTACGAATGGCACCAACGCCAAGATCCCTGTAATTCAAGTTACTATTATAACACCAAAATAGGCACCAATGTGCTGGCCACCGATTTGGGTGTCATTGTAAAACGCGGATTAGATAAATCGTATTGGCTTGGGGTCACCAATTTATTGACCACGGAACCAGTATCTGGCGCTAAAATTCAATTATTTAGCTACCAACAACAATTGGTGGCTTCAGGGATGACTGATGGCGAAGGGTTTGCCCATTTTGAGCCGCATAAATATGCCTATTTTGCCAAAGTAACCGATGGCACCAACACCACCTATGTCAAGCTCGACGATGAACGTTCACTGTCATTAAGTAATTTTGATGTAGCAGGTGAAACGTTACAAAAAGGCCTTAAAGGCTATTTGTACGCTGAACGAGGGGTTTGGCGGCCCGGCGATACGGCCTATTTGTCTTTTATGCTCAACGACAAATCAAACCCGTTACCACCCCATCATCCAATTACGCTCCGATTAACTGACCCGCAAGGCAAGGTGACGCACAAAATGGTGCAACATACTTCTACTTTAGGACATTACACCTTTGCCGTTACTACTAATTTCGATGCCCCAACGGGCAATTGGGAAGCGCGCGTCAGTGTGGGTGGGGCTCATTTTTACAAATCAATTAAAATTGAAACCATTAAACCCAACCGACTCAAAATCCGCAATTCGTTGAGTCCGTCTTTGATATCGGCCCGAACCAAAACCAACAATCAAGTGCAAGTGCAATGGTTGCACGGAGCCGTGGGCAAAGGGTTGAAAACGGAAGTGCAAGCCAAATTTAGCCAAAAAAGCACACAATTTGATGGGTATGCCTCCTATGTTTTTGATGACCCAACACGGCATTTTGAAACGGAGTCTTCGGCCTTATTTGAAGGTAAAACCAATGAAAGTGGCGTGTTGTCATATCCAGTAGAAGCACACATCGAAGGGCAAGCACCTGGCATGTTGCAATTGGCCTTTTTAACCCAAGTTTTTGAGCCGGGCGGCGATTCAAGCACCGATGTGTTTTCGAGCACTTATTCACCGTATCCATCGTATGTCGGATTAAAAGCGCCAGAACCCAATAAATTTGGGTTGCTTGAAACGGGTTCCAATTTGACATTTCAGCTAGCCAGTGTATCCGAAAATGGTCAGCCAAATCCGCAAGCATTGCTAGATGTCCGCGTGTACAAATTAGAATCGCGTTGGTGGTGGGATGCTTCCAACGACAACTTGTCACAATACAACACTTCAGATGCGTATCAGGCCTATAAAAATGTACGGGTAACCACCGATCAAAAGGGTAAAGCCCGCTTTGATTTGAAAGTCCCCGAAGATGATTGGGGTCGTTACCTCATTCGCGTAGTCGATGTACAATCGGGTCATGCGACGGGCCAAACCGTATTTATCGATTGGCCTTCATGGTCAGGCAAAACCCGACGCATGGAGGGTGAATCGGCGACGATGTTGGTGTTTAGCTCCGATAAAAAATCGTATAATGTCGGTGAAACCATTCGCTTATTTATTCCAACTTCTGTGGGAGGCCGCGCCTTAATTTCCATTGAAAATGGGACTAAGGTGTTACAATCGCAATGGGCACCAACCAAGGCAGGCGAAACCATTGTTGAAATCAAAGCCAAACAAGGCATGGCACCCAATGTGTATGCCTCGGTAACGCTCATTTATCCGCACAAACGCACCCTTTCTGATTCGCCCATTCGGCAATATGGCATTATACCGCTCGGGATTGTGGACCCAAGCACCCAATTGCAGCCTGTGCTTAGCATGCCCAATGTGTTGGCACCTGAGAAAAAAACGACCTTGACCATCCGTGAAAAAACAGGCAAGCCAATGACATATACGGTAGCCATCGTCGACGAAGGCTTACTGGATTTGACCCGATTTAAAACCCCTAATGCTTGGGATGCATTATACTGCAGAGAAGCTTTGGGCGTCAGAACTTGGGACATTTTTGACGATGTCATTGGCGCTTATGGCGGACGATTGCAACAAGTATTTAAAGTAGGTGGCGATCAAGATGCTGGTGGGGCCAAGGCCAAAAAGGCCAACCGATTTAAGCCCGTAGTTATTCATTTAGGACCTTTTAAATTAGAAGCAGGTAAAACGGCTACGCATACTGTGCAACTTCCCAAATACATTGGTTCGGTGCGCACCATGGTGGTGGCTGGTCAGGCCGCCCAGAGTGCCTACGGTTCCACCGACAAAACAACCCCCGTGCGCAGCCCATTGATGCTGTTGGCAACTATGCCGCGCAAAGTGAGTCCAGGTGAAACCATCACCGTGCCGGTCACCGTTTTTGCTACGGAAAAACAATGTAAAAAGGTCGTCGTAACTATTCAGACTGCCAAAGGATTCAACTGTGTTGGCAAGCGACAACAAACGCTCATGTTTACACAGCCCGACGAAAAAATGGCCTATTTTACCTTAAAGACATTGCCGCAAGAGGGCGTGAATAAATTGGTGATTACCGCGCAATCGGGATCCATTAAAACCCAATACGAAGTGGAAGTGGGTTGTTACAATCCGAATCCGCCCACTAACTTCTCTGAAGGCTGGGTGTTGGCTGGTAAGTCAAATAAGAATATTAAATGGGCACCTTTTGGGCAAGCAGGTCGCCGCATTCAATTAGAATTGTCGGCCTTGCCGTCTGTTGATTTTGGCCGACGCTTAAATGAACTAATTCAATATCCACATGGTTGTGTCGAGCAAACAACGTCAGCGGTATTTCCGCAATTGTATTTAACGGACATCCTTGATTTGGAGCCCGCCCGCGTGCAAAAAATGCAACAAAATATTGCCGCTGCCATCACCCGCTTGAATCAATTTCAAACGGCTTCAGGCGGATTTAGTTATTGGCCGGGCGAACCCCAACCCGATAATTGGGGCAGTAATTATGCTGGTCATTTCTTAATTGAAGCCGAGAAAAAAGGCTTTGTGGTGTTGCAATCGGTTAAATCAAAATGGCTGGCATACCAAACGCGTGCCGCCAATGATTGGCGACCCATGTCGGGCTATCACAACGACTTGGATCAGGCTTATCGTTTGTACACCTTGGCTTTGGCTGGAGCGCCCAATTTGGCAGCGATGAACCGTTTGCGCGAAAACCCCAATTTAACCCCCGAAAGCAGGTACCAATTGGCCACTGTTTATGCGTTGGTACAACAGTCAAAAGCAGGCTGGCAATTGCTGAAACCTGGCATGACCTACAGTGACAACGATGATTATTTTGGGTCTACCGAACGCAACCAAGCCATGGCCTTACAAGCTTATACCGCGCTCAATCAGCCGCAAAAAGCATTTGCCTTGGCGCAACAATTGGCCAAAAGCCTCTCTAGTAACCAATGGATGAGCACGCAAACAACGGCTTATTGTTTATGCGCCTTGTCCCGATTCGCCACACAGAATGGGGGTAAAGGGGTGCAGGCCAGTTACCAAGTGGGGGGTAAAGCCGTCATTTTGAACACCAAGAAATCCGTTATTTTGCGCGATTTGCCCAGCAATTCATCAGGCATGAAAATCACCAATGAGGCAGGTAAAAATCTGTTTGTTCGGGTGGTGCAAAATGGTGTATTGCCCATGGGACAAGAAAAGGCGATACAAGGCTTGCTGAGCATGAACTGCCGCTACTTGTCAAAAACAGGCCAAGATATCTCAATGGCTTCCATTAAGCAAGGCACCACCATCACTGCCGAGGTTACGGTGGAAAACACCTCCGATGTGTTTATCAATTATTTGGCGCTATCGCAAATTTTACCTTCAGGCATGGAGATATTGAATCTGCGGTATACTGATTTTGGCGGTGTGCCGACCAACATAGCCGATTACACGGATATCCGCGATGACCGAAGCCGTTTTTATTTTAGTTTAAAAGCAGGCGAGAAACGCACTTTCCGCATGACTTGGCAAGCCTCGTTCTTAGGAACCTATTACTTGCCAGGTGCGCAAGCCGAAGCCATGTATGACAACCAGTATTTATCGCGCAGCACCGGCGAGTGGATAAGGGTGATTCCTTAGTTTAAGTCAAAAGTCAAAAGTCAAAAGGCGGTTGTTTTGCTTCGTATTTTGGACTCAAGTTTTTGTTTGAATATATATGGTAGGGACAGCTCGTGAGCTGTCCTTACTGTTTTTTTAAGTTTTGAATGGTTGTAATGTGGAATGTTTGTAACGTGGAATGTTTGAAATGTGGAATGTTTGAAATGTGGAATGTTTGTCATGTGGAATGTTTGTCATGTGGAATGTTTGTAATATTCTTTCAATAGATATGTAGGGGCGCCCCTTGTAGTTGGCCTGTTTTTGAAGAGTTAATAGTTATGAGTACCATGTAGGGGCGGGGCTTGCCTCCGCCCAGCTCTTAAATGGGCCTTTATTTTGAACACCCTGTATTGGCAGACATTTGTGTTTGCCCAGATTTTGTTGGTATTCCAAATGATAACATTGACTAGATGGGACCTTGGTAGAGGGCAGCCGCAATCCCTGCCCCCGCTAATTTCCATGATGATTATCCCCTTAATATTGATAGGTAATCGCCGATAAAAACCCATTTGAGACTTTGATGGCAGGCTGATACATAGGTTGGCTGCTACACAACTTTCAGTCAAAATTCTTTACTCTTGCTTCTTTGCGCTAGATTGTTTTTGCTGTAAAAATGAGGTCACTGCAGTTGTCATGTGCTAGATTAAAATTAATTTTACAGACCTTTTTATATAATTTTACTATGGACAGATTTTTTACAATATTGAGCTTGCTTTTTATTTACAGTTATGGGTATTCCAATAATGGTGAAAATCATTTGAAAGTTGGGCCAACTGTTATTATAGGTCCATCAGCCAATTATTCGACAACAGCTATTACAGTACTCATTACAGCCCAAGATGGTGTGGATCCAAATCCAACTATTTTTTACACTACAGACGGTTCAAACCCTACTCTAAGTTCAAATTCTGCGTCAGGTTCGGTTTCTATTCCTGTTTCAACTACTACTACTATTACTGCTTTTGCCAAAAGTCAGGCTGGGCTCATGTCAGCCATTGTCAGTAAAAAATATTTTATTAATGAATTTCCGCCTTTCACCGTTTACGTAAAAGTGCCAGCTAATTGGACTTCAGTTTTTGTCCATCATTGGGGTGCATTGCCTGCAGGCAGTTTAGCTGATTCTGTTTGGCCTGGAGCAGCAGTATCGCAAACCTGTAATGGGTGGTATAAATGTACTTTTACGGGCACTGCATCTACCAATTTGATTGTTAGTAATGGGGTAAATGGTGCGGGTAATCAGACTGTTGATTTATTTGTCGCTGCCGATGGGTGGTATGACGTCACTTACCCTGGTTGGGTGCCCGAGCCTGCTGGTTTTTTGTATGCACCTTGCTTATATATTACACCCCCAGGAGGTACGTTTCCGCTGGGCAGTCCTATTCAAGTTGGCCTATCAGCTACAGATTACGATGATCCGCATCCGATTATTTACTACACTACAGATGGTTCCACGCCTACCACTGCTTCCCCATCGGCTTTAAGTCCATTTGTTTTGGCCATTTCGACTACCACGATACTGAAAGCCATTGCTTATGATCAGTTTTCAAATTTTTCGGAGTTACACACTGAAAATTATACTTTTGCTGAGCCAGTAAACACCTTTAAAGCTTATTTTAAACCACCTGTTGGCTGGCCTATTCCAAAAGTATATTATTGGAATGCCACACCTGTTGGAGTAATGTCTGTTGTTAGTTGGCCTGGTGTATCGATGAGTGCATACGGAAATGGTTGGTATCAATATACATTTACTGGGCTGACGTCGGTTAATATGATTTTTAACAATGGAAGTGGTGGTCTTGGTACCAATCAAACACCAGATGTAACTAATGTGACCGCCGATATCTGGTATGACTGGACCCAAGGTTTACTTGACAATCCATCAGCTGAGGCCGGTTCTGGTTATTCACTGAAATTATTTCCTGTCCCAAGTAGTCAATGGGTCAATATTGAGTCGGGGCTACAAGTTGATTCGGTTGAAGTGTATGATCTGTTTGGACGTTTAATCGATCAAGTATGGCTGAATGAACCTCGATTTTCAATCGAAAAGTTGGCAGTAGGCACTTATTTAGTAAAAATGACCGTCGTTGGCCAAAGACCAATCTATTCCAAGATAGTAAAAATGTAATTTGCTTTTT
Source organism: Flavobacterium sp. BFFFF2 (assembly GCA_002256385.1). Lineage (GTDB taxonomy): Bacteria > Bacteroidota > Bacteroidia > Flavobacteriales > Flavobacteriaceae > Flavobacterium. The sequence goes on along the minus strand of NKJD01000057.1, from coordinate 201 downwards.
GATACCTTTATTATACGGGAGGACTTCGAGGCGTCTTGGTGAAATTTTGACTTTTGGCTTTTTAACGTTCAATTCCATTTTATAACAAAAGGAATCACACCTTATATATGAGAAGAATACCTTTGCGTTAAGGGTGGGCACGGAGTGGTCTAGCGGGAGCTGATGGTCTGGATCAAGTAATTTGTGTTCGGGAAATAACTT
>NKJD01000108.1 GCA_002256385.1 Flavobacterium sp. BFFFF2 | reverse complement strand
CAGCTACCTGAGTGAATGTTGGTGCCACATTTGGATTCACCGTAATAGTCATCGTAGATGTAGTAGCACATTGACCAGTTGTAGGCGTAAATGTATAAGTTGTAGTTGCTGTATTATTTACTGCAGGTGACCAAGTTCCAGAAATGCTGTTGTTAGAAGCAGTTGGCAACGCAGCCAAGCTAGCACCTGAACAAATCGCAGCTACCTGAGTGAATGTTGGTGCCACATTTGGATTCACCGTAATAGTCATGGTAGTTGTAGTAGCACACTGGCCCGTTGTTGGGGTAAATGTATAAGTTGTTGTTGCTGTATTATTTACTGCCGGTGACCAAGTTCCAGCAATGCTGTTGTTAGAAGCAGTTGGCAACGCAGCCAAACTAGCACCTGAACAAATCGCAGCTACCTGAGTAAATGTTGGTGCAACATTTGGATTCACAGTAATAGTCATTGTAGTTGTAGTAGCACACTGGACAGTTGTTGGGGTAAATGTATAAGTAGTAGTCGCTGTATTATTTACAGCTGGCGACCATATACCTGTGATGCTGTTGTTAGAAGCAGTTGGCAACGCAGCCAAACTAGCACCTGAACAAATCGCCGCTACCTGAGTAAATGTTGGGGCAACATTAGGATTCACAGTAATAGTCATCGTTGCTGTAGTAGCACATTGACCAGTTGTAGGCGTAAATGCATAAGTTGTAGTTGCTGTATTATTTACTGCTGGCGACCAAGTTCCAGTTACACTGTTGTTAGAAGCAGTTGGCAACGCAGCCAAACTAGCACCTGAACAAATCGCAGCTACCTGAGTAAATGTTGGGGCAACATTTGGATTCACTGTAATAGTCATGTTGGCTGTTGTAGCACACTGACCAGTTGTTGGTGTAAACGTATAAGTAGTTGTTGCTGTATTATTTACTGCCGGTGACCAAGTTCCTGTAATGCTGTTGTTAGAAGCAGTTGGCAAGGCAGCCAAAGTAGCTCCTGAACAAATCGCAGCCACTTGAGTAAATGTTGGTGTCGTTGTATTATTTACGGTAATAGAAACCGAAGTTCTTGTACTCTCACAAGTATTTAAAGTTTGTGATGCATAATAAGTACCTGTTGCTAAAACAGCCGTTGAAGCCAAAGCAGTTCCGCCGGTTGAAGCAGCA
>NKJD01000107.1 GCA_002256385.1 Flavobacterium sp. BFFFF2 | reverse complement strand
TTACGAAAAAGCAATTGATCAATGTCATTAAATCAAAAAGTACGATCAGACAAATAGAGCTTCTAGACGAAAACAAGCAAAGGATGTTGGTCACTGCCAAGTATTTTTTAGACTGTACCTATGAAGGGGATCTTATGGCTATGGCTGGAGTAACCTTTACTGTTGGTAGAGAAGACAATAAACAATATGGGGAAACATGGAACGGGGTGCAAATGTTAGACAAACATCAATTTCCAGATGGGATTGATCCCTTTAAGACTTTAGGAGATTCTACAAGCGGATTTTTATGGGGCATAAGCTCAGAAAAACTGGCACCCAAAGGCAGCGGTGACCAAAAAGTGCAGGCATACAACTTCAGAATGTGCCTCACAGATAGCGTTGAAAACATGATTCCGATTGAGGCTCCTGACGATTTTGACCCAAGCCATTATGAATTATTATTGCGGTATATAGATAAGAAACAGCCACTTGAACTTAACTGGTCACTCATGCACCTACAGCCTATGCCCAATCGCAAGTTAGACATAAATAATTCAGGACCTTTTTCCTCTAATTTAATTGGTGGCAATTATAACTATCCAAACGCAAACTATGATGAGAGAAAAATAATCCAAAAAAAACATGAGGATCATATCAAAGGATTTTTCTACTTTCTCGGCAACGACCCGAGAGTTCCAGCACATTTGCGAGCTGAAATGAAAAAATGGGGATATCCAAAAGATGAATATTTGAACAACAATCATTTTTCTCCGCAAATGTATGTGAGAGAGGCCCGCAGAATGATCAGTGAAGTTGTGATGACCGAGAAGCATTGTGTGGGAACCCAAACCGTAACTGATGGAATTGGTTTAGCAGCATACACGATGGATTCACACAATACGCAAAGAATAGTAGTAAAAGACGCTAGCGGAAAGTATCAAGTTAAAAACGAAGGTGATGTGCAGATGGGTTTAGGTGGGCTTGACCCTTACCCAATTTCTTACAGAGCCCTCCTTCCTAGAAAAACGGAATGCACCAACCTACTCATTCCGGTTTGTTTGTCGGCCTCACATATTGCATTTGGCTCTATTCGAATGGAACCCGTGTTCATGGTTTTGGCTCAGTCAGCCGCAACTGCGGCTGTTTTGGCGATTGATTCCAAGAAGGGCCTGCATGAATTGAATGTCACCAAACTGCAAGAAATAC
>NKJD01000056.1 GCA_002256385.1 Flavobacterium sp. BFFFF2 | reverse complement strand
GGGATAAAGGTTATCTGTCTTCCACTCAACAAATAGATTTATTTCAATCGGCAAATATCATTTTGGAGACACCAATGAGAATGAATCAAAAAGGGTATGTAAAACAGCCATATATCTTTAGAAAGGCAAGAAAAAGAATTGAAACATTGTTCTCACAATTATGTGATCAATTCAAAATAAGAAACAATTATGCAAAATCTTTCGAGGGCTTTAAAACCAGAATATTGGCAAAAATTACAGCATTAACATTGGTTCAATATATCAACAAATTCATATTTGACAGACCAATTAATAATATCAAAATTCAAATCAATTAATTTCACCCAACGGGTTAAATTGTATACAAATGCACCAGATAACTTTTAAAAGACTCGTTTTAATATTCATTTTGCAAATTTTTATTGGGACTAATTATGGCTTTGCTCATCACGGTCAGTTGAAACCAGTAGATAGTTTGATGCGAGAATTATCAAGAGCACGTACCGACTTTAAAAAAATTGAGTTATGGGGAGCCCTGAGCAAACTATACATTGACGCGCAAGATTTGAAAAATGCCAAATTATATGCCGACTTAACTTTAGCCAAAGCTACAAAAAACAATAAATTATTTGCTTATGGCACCTATTATAATGCCATTGGAGATATTGAATATGCAAAACAAAAATTTGTTAAAGCGCAAAGACTGTACTTAAAAGCTTCTGATTGTTTTTATAATTGTCTTGATTATAAAAATTTTGTTATTACTAGAATAAGTTATAGTACCGCATTTAGTCCTTTGTATAAATACGATTATACCATCAAAAATCTTCTAAAAACTTTTAAAATTGCGCAACAAAAAATCCCAAACGAGTATAAAATCATGAGTGATTTACTCCGTATTTTGGCAAATGCTCAAAATTACATGGATCAAAATGATGCAGCTTTAAAAAACCTACTTAATTCAATAAAACTCTCTAAAAAAGCCAATGATCACTTAGGAACTGCGAAAAATTATCTAGAGATTGGCACCATTTTTTTACATTTCGGTAATGTGGCAAAAGCCTTGGAATACAACGAAAAAGCATTAGCTATCTACAACCAATACCACTTAAACCACAAGCAATTGTTCCTTTTGATCAATTTTAATATCGCTGACTTAAGCAGACAATTGGGCGAATATTCAAAATCTACTGCCATTTCCTTTCAAAATTTAAATGCTATTGAACAAAACGACCTATTTGGATATCATTTTTACTTCTATTTCAATTTGGCAAGCGTGTACTATGAACAAAAAAAATTCAAAAAAGCGATCGCGTATGCTGAGTTGGCAAGTGAAAGTTTAATAAACGACCCAGTTAATTCAATCATGGTCGATATATTAAAAGCCAAAATTTATTTTGCCAGTAAAAACCATTCAAAATCCAAAACCTTCTATGACAAAGTAATCCTACTTACTGAAAGCAAAGAATTCAAAGAATTGTTTAAAGCTGAGAGTTCCGAATTTTATCAAGAAGCATCGGAAAATGAATTTATTTTAAAAAATTACCGCCAAGCCTACCTCTTAAATCTTAAATATAGGGAGAAAGAAATTAATTTACTCCGACGGGAGAAAGACAAAAAAATTCAAGATCTACTCGCAAAATTTGAATTTAAAGACAAAACCATTGAAATTGCACTGGACAAAAAAATTATTCAAAATCAGCAATATCACATAAAAATCACGCTGTTAATTTCTGTGTTAATCACTCTTTGTATTGTTGTGATTACATTTTCCTTCGTGAAATTACAAGCAAAAAACAGAGAAATAGCACATAAAAACAATGAGTTAGAAGAATCGCAAGATTTATTAGTTAATTCGCTGCAACAAAAAGAAATTCTCCTCAAAGAAATTCACCACCGTGTAAAAAACAACTTGCAAATCATTATGAGTTTTCTTAACATCCAGGCCAAAGAAGGAAAGCCAAAAAGCGTGGATGAATTCTTGGAAATTTCGGAAAGTCGCATTCAATCAATGGCATTGATTCACCAGTGTCTGTATGAATGTGAAAGCATAAACAGCATTTCGTTTCAAAATTATGTATCGCAACTTACCGATTACCTGAAAAGTGTCATGGGACTAAATAGTGACCGCATTGCTATTGAGATTGATGTAGAGAATATAAGTTTAGACATTGAAACCGCCATGCCATTGAGCTTGATTATAAATGAATTACTGACCAACTCATTTAAATATGCTTTCCCCAGTCAGCAGTCAGGCGAAGTCCAAATTAAAATGCGGAAATTACCCGATTTTACTTACGAATTAATCTATTCTGACAATGGCATTGGCTTTGATTCCGAACTAAAAACAAAGCAATCTTTTGGTGTGGAATTGGTCAAAATGCTCGTGAAACAATTAAAAGGAAATTTAACGAAAGAACCATTTGAAGGCACCAAATACAACATCGCTTTTAAACAAATCTGTAGTGGTAAATCAGCGCTTTAAGAATGTGCTTTTAAACTTACGCGTAAAAAAAAGTTAACTCATGAAAAAAACCATTTTAATTGTAGAAGACGAATACCTGATTGCCCGAAACCTTAGAAACATACTCCTTGAAGAAGGTTATGACGTGATCAGCGAAATTGAAAGTGTGGAAGATGCCATTCTGGTTTTAGAAAGGCAACCAGTACATCTTGTTGTATTAGATATTAACCTCAAAAAAGACAAAGATGGAATTTATTTGGGGCATTATTTATTAAACAAAGCCACAATACCCTTCGTGTACATCACCTCTTATTCCGATAAATTAACTTTAGACAGAGCAGGTGACACTAGGCCTCAAGGTTATTTGGTAAAGCCATTTAAAGCCATGGACGTCATTTCAACTGTGTCAATTGTTTTAAATAATTTTAATTTAAGAGAAATCAACAAAGTACGTGAAATGGAAGAACCATCAGATGAGATTCCTTTTATTTTACAAAAAGTGATTGATTATATTAATGAAAATATTCAAAATAAAATTACTAGCGATCATCTTAAAAATTTAACCCGTTGGGAATCAGCTCACTTTTTAAGGCTTTTTAAAAAATATGTGGGGCAAACCCCCTACAAATATATCACCAGCCGAAAAATGGAACGAGCTAAAGCCTTATTAACCGACACAGATATTCCGATCAGACAAATTAGCTACGAGTTGGGTTATTTGAACCATACCAACTTTTGTAGGGCTTTTAAGGTGCATACGGGGATCAATCCGAATGAATTTCGAATTAAAATGGACATTAGAAAGTATCGGTAAAAAAGGAGATTTTATTCTGATTTATTAAAGCGTGCTTGAAAGCAGTTGTTGGCTATTTCGAGCCATTTGGATGAATGCATAAATTGATTAACAACCGATTCGTTTAAACCAACAACGCGAGTGCAGTCATTTACAACTACTCATTGATACTTAGGTACAAAAAAGGTTTTTTTTGTGAAAGTGCTTGAAGTTGCCAAATGGCTACTTGGTACATGTTTTTTAGCAACATGCCATTTAAAATCAACTTGATAAAAAGGAACTCAACCTATTGAAAATAGCATATCAATGCATGTTAGCTTGAAATTTTCCGAAATGTATTTGAAAAAAAACGGGCCCTTAAACTAATTATGGATGGTGTAAATGGATGAAATTAACCTAATAGACCCGTTCTGGGGGCAAATGTATCATTGGAAAATTGCCTACATGTGCCGAATAATGTCCTCATGTTCCGAAAAATGATAAAATCTTTATTGATAAACTAAAACTTTTCCAATCGAACCTCAAAAAAAGACAATCTGCATCCAGCAACCCATTGGATTTGCTAGCCCTCAAAATCTATGGCAACAACGCCGTCCATTGAATGACCCCTCCCCCATTCAAAATATTGACTACTTTCGTAAACCCAAATAACGCCTTCCATCTTGATTACAACATCAAAGCTGGAGCCATCGGGGTTTAAAAAAAGGTAATATGGATAAGACTGTTTCAAAAACCAAATGGCAGTGGTTGCTTTCATTTCCAGTCATCGTGGCCGCTTTAGGCTACTTTGTGGATATTTATGATTTATTATTGTTTGGCATTGTGCGGGTTCCGAGTTTGCAGGCTTTGCACTTAGATGCCGATGCGGTAGGGACCACCATTATTAACTGTCAAATGGTGGGGCTTATTATTGGCGGCATCTTATGGGGCGTCTTAGGCGACCGAAAAGGGCGCTTATCCGTGCTTTTTGGGTCAATATTGGTGTATTCATTGGCCAACATTGCCTGCGGCTTTTTGCCCTATTTCCCACAAGAACAGTTGGTATTTTGGTATGCCTTGCTGCGCTTTATTGCCGGAGTAGGCTTGGCAGGCGAATTGGGCGCGGGCATTACCTTGGTAGCCGAATCACTGCCGGTGCATTTGCGGGCCTTGGGCACTTCGTTGGTGGCTGGGTTTGGGTTGTCGGGCGCTGTGGTAGCTGGGCTTACCGTGGAATGGGCCGGCGACTGGACCATTGCCTATTGGATTGGTGGCTCGCTTGGCTTGCTATTGCTTTTGCTGCGGGTGAGTGTATTGGAAAGCCAATTATTTGAACACGTCCAACAGCAAGACGGCGTGAGTAAGGGCAATTTCTTTGCCTTTTTTACTGAATTTAACCGGTTTAAAACCTACCTAAAATGTGTCACCATTGGGCTGCCCACTTGGTTTTGCATTGGCATTTTGGCCATGATGGCCAACCAGTTTGCGGTGCCATTAAATTGTGGGCAATTGGAACCAGGCAAAGCCATCATGTGGGCTTATGTGGGGGTTTCATTGGGCGATTTTGGCAGTGGTTTTTTGTCACATGCCTTGCAGTCGCGCCGCAAAGCCATTGCGCTCATGCTAGCTTTTACGCTCATTGGCGTCAGTTTGATGCTGTTGGGCGCTGTGCATTCGGCTACTGCCTATTACGCTTTTTGTGTGTGGATTGGCTTAGGAACAGGCTATTGGGCCTTGTTTGTCACCGTGGCAGCCGAACAATTTGGCACCAACCTGCGCAATACCGCCACCACCACCATTCCGAATATGGTGCGGGGCTTGGTACCCGTCATGCTGTGGAGTTTTGACTATTTAAAAACATTTTTCAGTGTTCCCCTGGCTGCTTATACGTTGGGAGTCGTTATTTTTGGTCTGGGTTTTTGGGCTACCAAAAAAATGACCGAAACACACAACCGATCGTTACATTTTATTGAAAACTAACTCATGAGAAATTATATTACTATTGCCTTAGTCCTTATTACTGCTATCGGATTTTCCCAATCATGGAAAGGCACATTAGATGCGGGTGGACAAAAAATCGAACTGTTTTTGGTGGTGGAAGCCAAGGGAACTGCCCATACTTCTTATTGGAAAATCCCCGCTCAAAACTTGCCGAAACTGCCTTCTTCTGACACCCAAATGACGACCGATAGCATAAAGGTTTCCATCAAAATGATTCAAGGGGCTTTCAAAGCACGTAAACTTGCCGACCAAAGCTTAGACGGGCAATGGGAACAAAGTGGCTATAAAATTCCACTCAAAATGACCCCTTGCTCGGCTGCCGATTTGGCACAAGAATTGGTTCGCCCGCAAACCCCCAAAGCCCCTTTCCCTTACCAGGTGGAAGACATTCAATACAAAGGCAGTAAAACAGGATTAACCTATGGCGCCACTTTAACGCATCCAACGGGAAGTAGCCCTGCCCCTGCCCTTATTCTCATTACGGGCAGTGGCCAACAAGACCGGGACGAAAACATCTTGAGCCACAAGCCATTTGCCCTGATTGCCGATTATTTGACCCGAAAAGGCTGGGCTGTGTTGCGCATCGATGACCGGGGTAAAGGCAAAACGACGGGTAATTTTGCCCAATCGACCACCCTAGATTTTGCCGATGATGTGCGGGAACACATTGCCTACCTGAAAACACGAACCGATATTGACAGCAAACGCATTGGACTTTGCGGACACAGCGAAGGCGGACTGATTGCCCCTATGGTGGCTGCTTCTGACGCCAGTGTGGCATTCACTATTTTGCTGGCTGGCCCTGGTGTCACATGCGAAGAGGTGATGGTGTCCCAAAACAAAGCTTTATTGGCCGAACAAGGCTGGCCTGAAGAAAGCCTCAACAAATACCTCGATTTATACCGTGCGATGTTTAAAGAGGCCTATGCCAAAAGCACCGAATCATTGACCGATCGGTTTGCCAAAAAAGTAACCGATTGGATGAAAACCACCCCAGAAGCCACTGTTTCTAGAACAACAGGCATTACAGATGAAGCATCTAAATCAGCCTTTGTAAAATCGTATGCCGATGCCTTTGACAATCCGTGGTGGCACACCTTTGCGGGTCTTGACCCAGCGCCTTATTTGAAAAAAGTACGCTGCCCCATTTTGGCCTTAAACGGGTCAAAAGACGTTCAAATTGTCGCCGACATCAACTTGGAGGGCATTCGCCAAAACACCATGAAAAATAAGCAAGTTCGCATCCAAAAAATGGAAGGACTGAACCATTTGTTTCAAAAATGCACCCAGTGTACAGTGGCTGAATATGGTACCATTGAAACCACTATGGAGCCCGAAGTATTGGCCGTGATGGCTGAGTGGTTAAATGGCTTGGCGGTTCTGGGTAAAAAATAGATTTTTAGGGGGTAAAGTAGTATTTAGGCTTGGCTATATTGCTTAACTTTCGCGGATTGGCGAAGGTGGCGATTTTTACTACAAATATTGATGCGGAGAACTGAACTTTGATAAACCACAAAATTGTCTGCAGAGAACGAAACCGCCACTTTTGCCAAACCGCTGTTACCAACTGGCGTTCTTGTCCAACGTGTCTGTAAACCACAGTCTTTGTTGAGTTTTACTTTCATTGCTGTGTCGGCTGTGCGGTGGCTGTTACTGTCTTTATTTCCCACATGTCTGTGTTTATTGTATTTTGAAATGCGTTAAATCTGTCTCGGTGAATTGCAATACAAAGCAAGTCTGTTGGTCGTGAAAAACCAACGTAAGCCATTTTCGCTGATTGCTTAATTCTGTCACCAACAGTTGGTTGAATTTGCGTTCCTAAAAATTGGTCTTTTAGGCGTTGAGATTCGTACGATTTTGCATTTGCTCCATTTCCGTCTTTTTGAAAGTACGATTCCAAATACAATGTTGCACAATGTGTTTGTCCTTTCACAGCGTGAACGCTGGTAATTTCAATTTCAAGCCCGTCTTCTTTGTAATGATTGGTTGGTGTATGAATTTCGGTATTTTCGGCAGGAATTTCGACAATGTCGTTATTGATAAAGTTCGTACTTGCGGAAATAGTTTTGTCAAACATTGCAAGTAAAGTCGGAACGTATGCTTTTATTCCGTTCCAAACATCGTCTGTTTTTTCTTGGATTATTCCGATTGACCAATTGTAAAGGTTCAAATTAAGTTCATCATATTTTTGAATGTCTTTATCGTGAATAAAGTCAATGAGTTTTTTCTTTGTGTAAGGTCTGTCGTCTGCGGTGTTGATGTTTTCTAAACGCAAGATTTTTAAAAAAGCGTTTAGAATGTTTTTACGCAAAGGTTCTAATGTTTTCTTTTTGTCGTAATACAGCAAATAACTTTTTAAGTTGTCGTAGTCTTGTTTGGGCTTTCCTTTTTCCTTCTTGAAGCCTTTATGATAATCTTCTAAACGTAGTTTTGTTGCATCATTCCTACTTGCTTCATCGTCTTTCCAGTCTGTATTCCAACAAACAACTTTTATCGGCTTTTCAGAATTTTCGAGACCGTTGTCTTTTACAATTTGAGCAAAACAAGGAATAATACTGCCGATGTTTGCAGATTCAAAAACCAATAAATGCGGCTTTATTGCACATTCATTTTTTCCAACAATATCAAAAGTTGCATCGCTGTACAAAGCAAATTTTTTCACTACATCGGCAATAGGTTTGCTAAGTCGTTGGCTGCCATTTAAGCGTAATATATCTGCTCTGTCTTGCCAAACATCTGTTGCTTTTACAGAATTATAGATTGCTTGGTTTTTGTCGCCAATTCTTTGAATTTTTGAAACGCTGTTTCCTTCATCATAAAATACCTTTTCCAACAAATTGTACTGGTGTGTGTCCATATCCTGCATTTCGTCCACAAACACGAAAGAAAAGCGTTTTTGCAAAATGGTTTTGATATTGGGTATTTCTTTCAAATAACATTCCGCTAAAAAATAAGCATCGTCATAATTCAAAACGCCCGATTGCAAAATTTGCTGTTTTATTGTTTTGAAAGTATTGTATGATGCTGAATTGCTGTTACTTCTCAATATTATATTTCCGTTCATTCCGTTTGTCAAATTCAAATCAATGTCAAAACGGAAATTCTTAAATAAATTTTCGGGGTCGTGTTGATTATTTAGCCAAGTTTTTGCAGCGGAATTTGGAAGATTGTTATATCGTCTTGTTGCAACTTCATTGTAAATATCGTGGTCAATTCTGTTCGGTTTTTTCTTGCATTTATGAACGTAAAATGGAATAGCCAAAAACTCATCAACAAAACTTTGTATTGTGCCAATAAAATTTGGATAGGAAAATAATCTCGGACAATGCTTTTGAATTTTTTCTTTTATCTCGTCAATTGCTGCGTTGGTATGCGACAAAACCAAAATGCCCGATCCGTCAGCAAAAGGAAGTTTGCGTTCTAAAATAACCAATTTTGCCAGCAAAGCCGTTGTTTTTCCACTTCCTGGAACGGCTTGTAAATCTACTGTATTGAAATTGCGAATAAATGCTTTGCGTTCATCGTCAAATGTTTTTTCCGCAGGTAACAGCAAACGTTCGGCATATTGAATTTCTTCATCTAATATGTTAATTACCTGTGGCATATTTAATCGCTTTTACAAGATAATTAACCGTATCGTTAGAATCATCAACATTTAGAATTGTGCGAACTTCTTTTATTAAATCTTCATCAATAGCGTTTGCTATTTGATATGCAATTTCAGTTTTCTTTAACCCTTTATTGATTAGCTTTATTGCAAGTGCTTTTTCAAAATCGGTGTTCCAATCCGTTCCTGTGTGAATCTTTTTTACAGAGGTTTCAAATGTCGTTTTTAAACAGGTTGATTTAAACAAAGAATACTCCAAAGTCCAATTTGGTGCAGGAAAATATTTTACACACTGCTCTGCTTTGCCGTTTAAGGTTGCTAATTTTTCTTGCGATTCCTGTTGTACGGTTTGTGTATCTCGTTTTACAAAATCATCTCCGCTCTTTTCATATTCTCTAATGTCGGAATCGGTAATTACGGCAACAGGGACAGTCATATTGGGTTCTGCTTGTCGCAAGTAAATTTTTGCGTAGTGGTCAAAACCTGTGTGTCCAATATTTACAATGGAAACGCCTTTTTCGGTTAAGTTGATTCCAATTGCTTTTGCAATGCTTGGTAAAAGAATTTCTTCTGCCCAACCTTCCACTAAAATCACACCTTTGGCAAAAAACAAATTGGCTTTTGTGGTGTCTAAAAACTTTTCTAAAAACTTGTAATTGTCTTTTCCCAATTTAGTGTAGGTGTCGCCCATCGAAAAAGCGTTTGCGTTGTTGCAAATTATTAAGCTTTCCAATTTGAGTTTGGAAGCCAAATTCGGGCTATGGGTTGTAAGAATAAGTTGAATATCCTTTTGCTTTTGAAAGGCTTCAATCACTTGCATTTGTGCCTGTGGATGCAAATGTGCTTCCAATTCTTCAACCAAGCCTAAACGCAAACCTGACCAATTTGATTTGGTTAAATGAAGCAATTCCGCAGCCATAAACAAACGGTTTAAAGTTCCTAACCCCGGGTTTGGTTCGCCTTTTAAAGTCAAAGTAAGTTTTTCAAGAATACTTTTGATGTCAGTTGATGTTGATTCAAATTCACTTTCGTTATCATTGCTATAAAAACTTTTAATGTAACCATCAATTTTGTCTTTAATCTGCTTTCCCTGTTTGGGTTGTCCCGCTTCATCAACTTCGTTGAAATACTTTTCTAATTCTTCTTTTAACCCAGAAAATATTTTTACCAAATCATTGTCTTTTTCTTTCCCTTTAAATGCTTCATCGCCCAATAGAATTTGCGACAATCGTGAATTGCGTTTTGCAATCAATTCGTTTTCGGCATCACGCAAAGGCTTTAAATAAGTTGCTTTCAGATATTCTTTTGCCTCTGCCGTGAGTAAATAGCCGTCTTCATCAACACCTGCTTTTACATCTGTTGGAATTATTTTATCAGCTTGGCGTTTTACATCGTAATTAAGTTTTAAAAATGGTTTCGCATCTGCACCAGAGCCATTCCACCCTAGCCATTCTGTAAAGTTTTTAGCTTCATCGGGATTCAAACTGTCAAAGGTTAATTCTATGCGGAAACGATTTGCTTCTTTGTGAAAATCCTTATCATCAACTCTTATGTAATCGTAGCTGTGTGTTTTTAAAACCAATTTTATGGCATCAACAATGGCTGTTTTGCCCGAATCGTTTTCGCCAATAATTACATTCAAACCTTTGGTTAGGTTTAAATCCAAATGCGGTTTTGCAAGGTCTATTTCGCCCATTGCACCGAATTTCCTATAATTCCAAAGTTTGATGTTTGATAGATACATTGTTTACGTTCTTCGTTTTCTGTTCTTTTTTTGCTGTCTAAACAGTCATTGTTAAGTTTTTAGTTGACCGTTTCATTGTTGCACTGTCGTCCTACGCTTGCTGCCAACTCATATATAACCGCAGCATAATAGGCACATGAAACCTAAGGTGCCAAACGCACCAATTCCCATGACCAATCGGGCAATAACGTATACCGAAGGCGGTCATGCAAGCGGTTGGGTCGGCCTTGCCAAAACTCCACGCTGATGGGGCTCACTAAATAACCTCCCCAATGTGGTGGGCGGCTCACTCCTGCGGATGCCGCATTTAATTCGGCTTCTTTTAGTGACAACTCGAGTACTTCTCGGCTGGCAATCACCTGACTTTGCGGCGAAACCACGGCTCCTAACTGGCTCCCAAGCGGACGGCTTTCAAAATAAGTATCTGACGTTTGCGCGTCAATGGTTTTGGCCGTTCCCTTTACTATAACTTGCCTTTCGGCCGACGGCCAAAAAAACGACAAACAGACGTTGGGGTTCTGGGCCAAGGCCTGTCCTTTTTCCGATAAATAATTGGTGTAAAATACGAAGCCTTCTTCGTTGAATTTTTTCAATAAAACCACCCGGGTTTTAGGAAACCCATCGAGGCCAATGGTTGAAATACTCATGGCATTGGGTTCGTCAGTACCGCCAAATTCTTCCAATTCATAAAACCAACTGTGAAACAAGTTCATCGGGTCGTTGGGTACGTTGGTTTCAAGTAAGGCGCTCTTTTCGTAACTTTTGCGGTAATTGCTTAAGTCGCTCATTAGGTTTTTAGTTTTTTCTTTTTAGCTGCGGGGAACAATACATTATTTAAAATCAGACGAAAGCCAGGCGAATTGGGGTGTAAGTCTAAAACAGTAGGAGCATCCCCCACCCGATGCTGGTAATCTTCGGGGTCGTGGCCGCCATAAAAGGTAAACATGCCTTTACCCTTTTGGCCATGAATATAACGGGCCTCATTGTTCAACTGGTTTTCGCCCAAAATCAAGACGTTCGATTTAATTAATTCCCGTTTAAAAGCGGTGGTTTGCCCCATAAAACCTTTGACCAATTGGGTGTGATTCTGGCACAACATGGCTGGAATCGGGTCCCATTTGGCCGAAAAATCCATCAAGGTAAAATAGTCTTTTTCCATGGGCATGTTGCGGCCATTGGTGGTATCAATATCGGAAAATTCATATTGCTCTGGGCGGCGTTCCAATACATAGTCTTTGAAAGCCATCGTATTGCCATAATTGATGCGCGCTTGGTAATTCGGATCTGAATCGTCGCCATCAAACATGGGTTCGCAAATGTCAATCCCTTCGGCAGACAAGGCAATGTCAAAACTATCGGTGGCCGAGCACATGGCAAACATAAAGCCACCGCCGATGACAAAATCTCTAATTTTTTTGGCAACAGCCAATTTATCTTGTGACACTTTGGCAAACCCCAATTTCTGGGCCAAGTCTTCGGATGCTTTTTTTTGTTCAATATACCACGGCGCATTGCGGTAAGCCCCGTAAAATTTACCATACTGACCGGTAAAATCTTCGTGGTGCAAGTGCAACCAATCATAGAGTATCAGCTGATCGGCCAATACTTCTTCGTCGTAAATGGGTGTAAACGGAATTTCGGCATAGGTCAGCACCATGGTAACCGCATCGTCCCAGGGTTGTTTGCCTTTTGGTGTGTACACCGCAATTTTAGGGGCTTTTTCGAGCACCACGGCTTCCATGTTTTGCGAAGGACTCGAAATGTCGGCCAAAATCTGATTGGCAGTGGCATCGGACAAGCGTTCGTAACTCACCCCACGAATTTGACATTCGTGTTGGATTTCTTCCGCATCGGGCAACAAAAATGAGCCACCACGGTAATTCAGTAACCAACTGGCCTTGTATGACTTATTTAAAGCCCAATAGGTAATTCCGTAAGCTTTGAGGTGGTTTTTTTGGGTTTCTTCGTCCATGGGCAACAAAATGAAACCAGCCCGCAAAGAGCTTGCCAACAACAACAAAGACAAAGTAATATAGTAACGCATGTTGGTTTAAAATTTGGATTTCAAAGATAGTTGTTTTGACACGAAAGTCGAAAGTCGAAAGTCGAAAGTCAAAAGTCAAAAGTTGGGGGATTTGGAAATTTGGAAATTTGGAAATTGGCTTGAGGTTGAAAGATTGAAGGATTGAAGGATTGAAAGATTTGAAAATTTGGAAAATTGGAAATTTGGGAATGGGTTTGAGGTTTGAGGTTTGTAGAGTTTAGAACAAATGAAAATAATTAATCCTCAAAAAAGCAAAAAAAATGCCCCGTATGGAAAGACGAGGCGGCTTAAATGTTTTCACAACGGAATAATCCTTATTGTGAATTGCTTCAAAAATCAAATTGACTTTGTGTTTTATTCTTTTTTTTTATTATTTTCGTGTTTATATTCTGCAATATTACAAAGTAATGCTTCAAAAAAAAGCTCCACGAAACGCAGAGCTAAGTTAATCTTCGGCTTATAGCCTTATTGTGAAAAGTCTTTCAAAACTGTGAAACAAAGTTATAGCAAAATTTAATACTAACAACAATATGTCAAAAATAATTGCTTACGATTTAGGAACGAACTCAATTGGCTGGTCTATTCGAGATGACCAAAAAGAAGGGAATCAAATTATAAACGCTGGTGTTGTTACCTTTAACAAAGGGGTTGGCGAAGAAAAGAATATTGAATATTCTCTTGCCGCAAGTAGAACTGGACGGCGCTCTTTAAGAAGACGCTACCAATCGCATAAGTATAAACTATGGAGTACTCTCGAAATACTCATTAACAATGGCTATTGCCCAATGTCTATTGAACAATTAGACCAATGGAGAAAATATACCAAAGGTATTGGTAGAAACTATCCTGTAAATGCAGTTTTATTCAATAATTGGATAAAATTAGACTTCGACAATGATGGAAAGCCTGATTACACAAGCCCTTATGAGTTGCGAAATGAATTAATTAGTCAAAAACTTGATTTTACTCTTGAAGAAAATAAACATAAACTAGGTAGAGCTTTATATCATATTGCACAACATCGAGCATTTAAAAGTAGTAAAAAAGTTAAAAGTGATGATAGCAAAGAAGTTAAAAAAGAAACTACAGATGATGATTTAATTGGAGCTGAATCAAAAAAAGTAGAAACATTTACAAAATTTATTTTGTCTTTAGGGATTGAAATAAAAGTAACTATAGGGTCAACTTTTTATGATGCAGAAAAAAAAGGAATAAGGATACGCGAAAACTTACAGCAATATGTAGTTCGGAAACAATTACAGCAAGAAGTAAAATCAATCTTCGACTTCCAAAGCTTATCATTTGATGCTTTGTTTGGAAAAGAAATTTCAAAATCGGCAATTTTTTGGAATAGACCTTTGCGCTCACAAAAAGGAACAATAGGAAAATGTACTTTAGAAACAACTAAATACAGATGTCCTGTAAGTCATCCTGAATTTGAATTTTTCAGAGCGTGGTCGTTTTTAAATAACATCAAATTTAAAAACAATCAAGAAAATGGTAGCCAATGGACAAAATTACCTTTAGAAATAAAAGAAGCTATATATCAAAAGTTATTTTTGGGTAGGCTAAAACCTGATTTTGAATTTTCAGAAATAATTGATTTTGTTCAAAAGTACAATCAACACAAAAAATGGGAACTTAATTACAAAGCTAAAACCAATGTAGCAGCAAGTCCTGTTTCTGCCAGATTACAAGCTATTTTTGGAGAAAACTGGAAGTCATTCACTCATAATACAAGTAAAACTAGAATAAACAAAAAAGGAGTAGCTCACACTATTACTTATACCCTTGAAGATATTTGGCATATTTTATTTTCTTATGATGATGAAGATGAAGTAGAACGATTTGCATTAGAAAACTTGGAATTAAACGAAAAACAAACCAAAAATTTCTTGCTATTGTGGTTTAAAATGCCCATTTCTTACGGAATGTTAAGCATTACAGCAATAAAAAACATTAACCTATTTTTGCAAAAAGGATTAATTTATACCGAAGCAGTTTTGCTTGCTAAAATTCCATCTTTATTAAAAGAAACTTGGGCTAACAACGAAGACTTTTTAATAGGTGAAATCGGAAATATTATTGATGCAAATAGAGATGAGAAAAAAGAAATTGCCATAATAAATAATCTCATTGCTAAGTATAAATCATTAGAACACGGAGCAACTATGTTTGCTCATAATGATTTTGGCTACACATTACAGGAAAGTGATAAAAATGATGTTTTACAAGCTTGCATCGAAAATTATGGCAATAAAACTTGGGGAAACTTGGATGAAAAATTAAAAGATTTAAAAGTCAATAAAATAACTGAATTATATCAAGGTTTTTTCTCTAATTCAAAAAGAGATTATTTCAAATCTCCGCACCTATTAGATACCTTAAAACGCTTTTTAAACAATAATTTTGAATTATCAAAAATTGAACTCAATAAATTATACCACCCTTCACAAATCGAAATTTACCCTCCTGCTAAAGAGAAATATTACAAACATCTTGAACAGTCATTAACTTTATTGAATAGTCCAAAAACAGGAGCTTTTAAAAATCCTATGGCAATGCGAACCCTTTTTGAACTTCGTAAATTGACCAATTATTTGATTATAACAGGACAAATAGAACAAGATACACGTGTAGTTGTTGAAGTAGCTAGAGAATTAAACGATGCTAATATGCGTTGGGCTATTGAACATTATCAAAATAGAAGAAGAGAGGAAAACAAAGAGTTTGCATCAGCTATTGTAGAAATATTAGAAGAATTTCCAAATTCAAAAGCCAATCCTGAAAGTAATGAAGATATTGATAAATTTCGTTTATGGCTAGAACAAATTGAAAACGATACTATCAATGAAGGGAAAAGCGAGTATGCAAAATACGAATGGGCAAATACTAAATCAAAAGTCTATAAAGCAGTTTCTTCTGCAAAAGAAATGATTGATAAATATAGGCTTTGGAAAGAACAATCCTGTAGATGTATTTACACAGGTAGAATGGTAAATATGTCTGATTTGTTTTCTGAAAACAACACCGATTTTGAACATACTATCCCTAGAAGCATCTCTTTTGACAACTCACTTGCAAATCTTACCGTTTGTGATTTTGCCTACAATCGAACTGTCAAAAAAAATAAATTACCAACCGCACTAGAAAATTATGAAAATGATGTGACCATAAATGGCACCTATTATACCGCTATTAAGCCAAGACTAATTGATTGGGAAAATAAAGTAGAATCTTTAAAAAACAATATTGAATTTTGGAAAAAGAAAAGCAAACAAGCATCAGACAAAGACGCTAAAGATAAGGCTATTCGGCAAAAACACCTTTGGAAAATGGATTTAGATTATTGGCAAAACAAACTCAATCGTTTTACAACAGAGGAAGTTACAACAGGTTTTAAAAACAGTCAATTAGTAGATACTCAATTGATTTCTAAATATGCTTTTCATTATCTTAAAACTGTTTTTAATAAAGTTGAAGTTCAAAAAGGAAGTATTACAGCCGAATTTAGAAAAATATATGGAGTTCAAGATCCAAACGAAAAAAAGAGCCGAGATTCTCACAGCCATCACGCAAAAGATGCGGCAATCTTAACTTTAATTCCGACTGTAAATAAGCGAGAGGATATTTTAAAAAAAGCATACAACTATTACGAAAGTAATTACACACAATACACCGAGTCTCCATATAAAGGTTTTACTAGAAATCATATCGATGAAATAAATGATACTACTTTGATAAACAATGTAGTAAACGACCAAAAAGTTACACCTGCCAATAAAAAAGTTAGATCCTCAGGAAAAATCGTCTACTATAAAGACGAAGACGGCAATAATATAACTGATAACGAAGGAAAACCAATAGCAAAATACGCCAAAGGCGATAGCATTAGAGGGCAACTTCATAAAGAAACATTTCTAGGAGCGGTAAAACTTTTAAAGAAAGGTGAAAAGGGAAAAGCTACTAGAGACGAGAGTGGTAAATTTGTCCTAGAAGAAACAAAATATGTAACTCGTAAACCACTAATTTTCAAAAAGAACGTTGATAGTCCTGGTTTCGCTAAATTGGAGGAAATAGAAAAATGTATTGTTGATAAAAATTTGTTTCTGGTTATAAAAAAACAAGTAGAAACAGCTGGAGGATTTAAAGAAGCTTTGACTGATGGAATTTGGATGTTTAGTAAAGAAAGAAAAGATAAAGATGGAAAAATTGTTAAAAATGCCGAAAAAATAAACAAGATAAGACATATAAGAGTTTTTACTAATGATAAAAACCCGCCAATTATAAAAAAACAATCTTATCAAAATGAAAAAGAGTTAGTTTTTTTAGATAATAGAGACCACAAGCAAAACTACTATGCTACAAGTGGGGATGGTTATTTATACCTTTTTTATGAAGGAATGGTAAAAGGAAAATTAGAAAGAGATTATGAATGTTTTAGTTTATTACAACTTTCAAAACTCAACAAAGTAAAAGCTACAACATTAGAAGATTTATTACCTAAAACCAAAAAGGTAAAAGGAATAGAAATACCATTACGAGCAATTTTGAAAAGTGGTCAAAAAGTGTTTTTCTTTAAAGAAGATATGGATGAGTTAAAGGATATTCCTAAAAATGAATTGATGAAACGTCTCTATAAAACAATTGATTTTGATAAAGATCAAGGCAGAATAAGATTTAGGTTTCATTTAGAAGCAAGACAAGATAAACTTTTAGGAGACGGAATGTCATCAATAGACTTTGAAAATCCTTATCCCAAATTGCGTTTGTCGAAGGGCAATTTCAATTTTGCAATAGAAAATGAAGATTTTATTATAAATCCTGATGGAACTATAAAGTGGAAATTTTAAAAACTAAATGCCTATGATTAAACGCACCCTTTTCTTTGGCAATCCTGCCTATTTGAGCACGAAGAATGAGCAATTGGTGGTCACTTACCCAGACAAAGAGCAAGCACCCAAAACGGTGGCCATTGAAGACATCGGTGTGATTGTTTTGGAAAACCAGCAAATTACCATTACCAATGGTTTGCTGGAAAAGCTCACCAACAACAATGTGGCCTTGATCAATTGCGACCAAACCCATTTGCCCATTGGCTTGTTGATGCCACTGAGCGGACATACCGAACAAACGGAGCGCTTTCGGAATCAGATTGAGGCTTCGCTCCCACTAAAGAAAAACCTGTGGCAACAAACCATCAGCGCCAAAATCAGCAACCAAGGTGCGTTGCTTAAAGAAAAAGGGATTCCCATGCGAAAGATGGAACTGTGGGCAAAAGAAGTGACCTCGGGCGATGCGCTCAATCACGAAGCCCGAGCGGCGGTCTATTATTGGAACAATTTATTCAAAATAGAAGGCTTTACAAGACAGCAAAAAGGCCTGCCTCCCAATAATTTATTGAATTACGGCTATGCCATTTTACGGGGCATTACGGCCCGCGCCATTGTCAGCTCGGGGATGTTGCCCACGCTGGGCATTTTTCACCGCAATAAATACAACGCCTATTGCCTGGCGGACGACATCATGGAGCCGTATCGGCCATTTGTCGATTTGATTGTATGTCACATCATGGAAACCGAAGACAGCATTGATGAACTCACCGTTGACATTAAAAAACAATTACTGAGCATTGCGGCCATCGATGTGCAAATTGATGGCAAAAGAAGTCCGTTGATGGTGGCCATGAGCCGCACTACCCATTCGCTGCATGAATGTTTTGAAGGCAGTGCCCGAAAGATTTTATATCCTGTATATGTATGACGAACATTATAGTAGACTTAACCAGTATAGAAGTTTGTGGATCTTAGTTTTTTTTGATTTGCCCACCGAAACGCGAAAGGAACGTAAAATAGCCAGTTTATTTCGGAAAAAGCTATTGGACGATGGCTTTTCTATGTTTCAATTCTCCATCTATATGCGGTTTTGTGCTAGCAAAGAAAACGCAGAAGTACACACCAAAAGAATCAAAAACAACCTGCCCGAACATGGCAAAATTGGGGTCATGCAAATTACCGATAAACAATTTGGCATGATGGAACTATTTTATGGCAAAAAACCTGTCGAAACCGACAAACCCTCGCAACAATTGGAATTGTTCTAATGAACGACAGGATCAAAAAAAACAAACTTCTACCCTACCCTACTTCTTCAATACACCGTTTTAATTGATTCTATAATTACCCACAATCCCCAACATATCAGCTAATTATGACGCGACACGTTGGGAATCATGAGTAAAAATACAATTTTGAAAGCAATTCACAACCCTCCGCTCTTGTTTTTGCGACTTCTAACGGTTGGGAATCATGAGTAAAAATACAATTTTGAAAGCAATTCACAACTACGTCAAATTTATGAATCGATACGGTAGGGTTGGGAATCATGAGTAAAAATACAATTTTGAAAGCAATTCACAACTGAGCATGCTATCAAAGATTACGCAGATCAGTTGGGAATCATGAGTAAAAATACAATTTTGAAAGCAATTCACAACTGTAGAGGGTTTAAAACGCTTTTCTGATAAGTTGGGAATCATGAGTAAAAATACAATTTTGAAAGCAATTCACAACCATCGAAGATTTCTTTGCGATGGCAATGGCGTTGGGAATCATGAGTAAAAATACAATTTTGAAAGCAATTCACAACATATTTAAACTCACAGTTTTATAGAACGAGGTTGGGAATCATGAGTAAAAAAACAAT
>NKJD01000055.1 GCA_002256385.1 Flavobacterium sp. BFFFF2 | reverse complement strand
GGTGCTATCTGTCTGGAAGCAAAACAATTGATAGAGAACGGAAGGTGGATTTCTTAATTATTGTATCGTTTAACAAACCAGAACAAGCAATGGCATATTACAAACAACGTTGGCAGATTGAGACTTTATTTAAAGGCCTAAAAAGCAGTGGGTTTAATATAGAAGATACACATGTTACCGATTTGGATCGTTTAGAAAAGCTGTTTTCACTTATAATGATTGCCTTTGTATGGTGTTACAAAATTGGCGACTACATAGATCAGAACATTAAAAAAATAAAAATAAAAAAACATGGCCGAAGAGCTGTAAGCATATTCAAATACGGATTAGATTACCTATCAAGATTTCTCTTAACAGGATTTAAACCGTTAGAAAACAGTTTTTTACAGTTTTTGTCATGTACTTAGCATTTTATCATATTATACAAAAAGCCGGATGTACCGGCTTTTTGTGTTTTATTTAAAAATAGATTACTAAACAGATCCGCTAATTACTTCCATCAACAACCAAACGTTTGTCTCTATTGGCCACTTCCCACAATATGCCAAAAGATAATTGTGTGCGTTTAAGCATGGCATCAAATTCAATTTTCTCCACGTCATCGGTGGGTTGATGGTAATCGGCATGTACCCCACTAAATACAAAAACAGAGGGCACGCCATTTTTGGCAAAATTGTAATGATCGGAACGATAATAAAACCGGTTTGGATCTTTTTTATTGTTGTAGGTAAAATCTAAATCTAATTTGGTGGACGTTTCATTGACTTGCTCACAAATTTGATGCAATTCACTCGACAAAAACGACGACCCAATCAAATATACATAGCCATTGTTGTCATTGTGCTTTTCATCGCGCCGACCAATCATATCGATGTTGATATCAACGATGGTTTTATCCCAAGCAAAAACGGGGTGTTCGCTGTAATATTGCGAACCCAGCAACCCATGTTCTTCGCCCGTGGCATGAAAAATGAGTACGGAACGGCGTGGGCCTTTCCCATCGTTTTTGGCCATTTGCAGCACTTTCGCAATTTCCATGAGTGCTACAGTTCCTGAGCCATCGTCGTCCGCTCCGTTGTGAATTTGGCCATTCTTAATGCCTATGTGATCATAATGTGCGGACAAAACAACTATTTCTTCTTTCAGATCGGTTCCTTCAATGAAGGCCAAAATGTTGGCTGAATCCGATAAGTTTTGGTTTTTCTTAGCATTCAAAAAGGCAGCTGGCACCACTTGGAAATAAGAATCCATGGTGGCTGGATGCGGAATTTTCAAGTCCTCATAATAGGAAACAATAAATTGTCCCGCCTTTTTTTGACCCGAACTTCCCGTATCACGCCCTTCCATATCGTCAGCAGCCAAAATGGTTAATTTGGATTTTAGCTCGGCTTGCGAGAGTTTTGATGACCACTTTTGAGGCTTGGACTCCAAGTGAATTTGGCCAAATGACAGCAGAAAGCCAGCTAAAAAGGCAAATGTTATTGTAGGGAAATTGTTTTTTATGTTCATTTTATGTTGGTTTTATTTTTGTTTCAAGTTTCAGGTTTCAAGTTTCAAGTTTGTGATTTGTGCCAAATGAGCGAGCTAAAGCTCACTTACCTGACTGTCACTGGCAGTCCTCCTCTATATCTCATATGCACCGTTCGGCCTATGGCCTCGGGTCAGGTTTCAGGTTTCAAATTTTAAATTGTCAAAGTCAAAATTCAAAATTCATCATTCAAAATTCAAATTCCCAAATTCAAAATTTAGAATTTAAAATTTAAGAACCCTGTTCTTTATACGCCTCAATCGCTGCACGTACTTGCTGGTGTTTATCGAGTAAAATTTGGGCTTCTTCATACGGAATTTGGAGTTCGGCAGCGACCATCCGCACACCGCGGTCAATGAGTTTTGAATTACTTAGTTGCATATCGACCATTTTATTGCCTTTCACACGCCCCAGGCGGATCATGGTGGCGGTTGATATCATATTTAGCACCAACTTTTGGGCGGTTCCAGCTTTCATTCGGGAGCTGCCTGTTACAAATTCGGGGCCAACGACCACTTCTATTGGAAAATCGGCTGCTAAAGCTAATGGGCTTTGTGCATTGCAACAAATGCCCCCTGTAATGATGCCCTGTAATTTGGCTTGTTCTAAACCGCCTAACACATACGGTGTGGTACCAGAGGCGGCAATGCCCACGACCACGTCATTTGCATTGATTTGATGGGCCGATAAATCAATCCAGGCTTGTTGGCGGTCGTCTTCGGCAAATTCTACTGCCTTGCGGATGGCTTGGTCGCCCCCAGCAATGATCCCATTGACCCAATCAAATGGCACGCCAAAGGTAGGTGGGCATTCAGAAGCATCCACGATGCCCAAACGACCCGAAGTGCCAGCACCAATATAAAACAAACGTCCTCCTTGTAGCATTTTAGCTACTACAACCTCTACCAAAGCTTCAACTTGCGGCATGGCCTTTTGAACCGCCAACGGAACCGTTTGGTCTTCGGCATTGATGCCAGTTAACAGTTCCCGAATTGAAAGCGTTTCAAGGTGTTGATAGTGCGACGCCTGTTCAGTGGTTTTTTCAAAATGCATGTGAAACAGTTTAAAGTGGAATGGCTGCTAAAATACCAAAAACAATCATAGCCAATTTGGCCAAATTGAAAGTGTGTCCTTCGCTGCTTTCAAATATAATGGTGGAAGCAATGTGAAATAATATGCCGATTACCCAAGCGGTTAATTGGTTTTCAATGGCGCTGATTTGCGGCCATTGGGCCAATAAAGTGCCTAGTGGTGTCATGGCAGCAAATAGCACCATAAAGACGGCTACTGTCCATGGTTTTAAATGTGCTTGAACCAAAAATAAGGTTAAAATAATGGCAATTGGAAAATGGTGAATGGCGATCCCAAAAGCCAAAGCAGGATAATGATGAACTGGTATGCCTTCAAACAAGGCGTGTATGGCCAAACTGACAAACAAGGCCCAAGGAATGGCCATGGCAGCATGTGATTTGTCTTTGTGTACGTGGCCGTGTTCGGCACCTTTTGAAAAATATTCCAATACAATTTGGGTGACTATGCCGCCCATAATCCACAAGCCCAAATGTTTTTGGCCGCTTTGAAACAATTCTGGTAACAAATGAATCACCGTCATCGACAACAAAAAAGACCCGCTAAAAGCCAAAATAAGTTTTAGGTTTTTGCGCGATTTCGGTTGCCAAAAAAGGGCCAACACATAACCAATTAATACAGATATAAAAGGAAAAAAATATGGCATTACATAAGGAGCATAATAAGACGTTCGCTGTTTGCAGCATGAAATGGATGCAATTTATAATTGCCAAAAACAGCCAACAGCGTCAGGCCAGCTTGGTCAAACATGGTTTCAAAATCGGATAAACTAAAAGTGCGCACTCTTTCGTGGAAATCAAAGGTTTGCCCTTGGTCTTCAAAGGAAATATGCTTGTACAAAAAGCCATCTTGTGTAAATCGTTTAATGCAAAACGTAATGTCGTCCACTGTTTTATGCTCTTCGGGTACCAATTGTTCCAATACCCATGCCATATTCATAAAATCAATAACAGCCAAGCCATTTTCGGCCAAGGCGCCTTGAATGCTTTGCAAGGCTTTTACATGGTCGTTGTCATCGGAAAAATAGCCGAAACTCGTAAACAAATTAAAAACGGCATCAAACTGTTGGCCAATGGGTTCGCGCATGTCGTGTTGTTTGAAAACGAGCCCTTCGGTACTAAATTCAGAAGCTTCTTTGATGCTGGCTTCCGACAAATCGAGGCCAGTTACTTGGAAGCCCAAATCATGTAGGTATTTTGCATGCCGGCCTTTGCCACAAGCCAAATCCAATATGCTAATGCCCGGTTCCAAGTTCAAATAAGCGGTAAGCGTATCCATGAACTGATGGGCTTCTTGGTCGTTGCGTTCGCGGTACAAAAGGTGGTAATATGGGGTGTTAAACCACGTGTTAAACCACTCTGGAGCGGTTGGTGGCATTTGGGGCAACTGATTATTAGAGGTAGACATTGTAGCTATTTCTGTTTCGAGCCGCAAAATTACACTATTTTTGCGCACGAAAGCGCGTTATTACCATTCCTTACAACGCGGATAAATGGCAAATTGTTTACATGGAAAATAAAAAATGGGTGGCCAAAACCTTTTTTGGCTTTGAAGATATTACCGCCGCAGAGCTTAGGGCTTTGGGCGCACAAGACATAAAAATTGGGTCACGAGCTGTCGAGTTTGTTGGTGATAAAGGCTTTATGTACAAAGCCAATTTGGCGGTCCGAACCGCTTTGCGCATCCTCATGCCCATTGGGCATTTTAAAGCAATTGATGACCGCCAATTGTACGCATCTATTGGCAACATCAATTGGACCGACTATTTAAAACCTGATCAAACCTTTTGGATCGATGCTACTTTGCATTCGCCTTATTTTACCCATTCGCAGTTTGTGGCGCAACGGGTGAAAGATGCCATTGTAGATCAATTTAGGGCCCGCACAGGCCAACGCCCCAATATTGACAAAGACTTTCCAACCATTCGGATTGATGTGCGCATTGACCGCGAAAATTGCACCATTAGCTTAGATAGTTCGGGAGCTTCCTTGCACCAACGAGGATATCGATCGCGCACCAACATCGCCCCTATTAATGAGGTTTTGGCTGCTGGTTTGCTCTTGCGTTCGGGTTGGGATGGCCGCTCCGATTTTTTAGATCCGATGTGTGGCAGTGGCACTTTGCTCATTGAGGCGGCCATGATTGCATGCAACATTCCAGCGAACATTAACCGCAAAGAATTTGCCTTTGAGAAATGGGCCGATTGGGAACCAGAATTATTTGAAACCATCATTGACAGTTTGATGCACAAAACCCGTGAGTTTCATTACAGCATTGTGGGCTACGACAAGGCGCCCAGTGCCGTTGAAAAGGCCCTTGAAAATGTAGCCAATGCCCAATTGGACGAATATATTGACATTAAACAAGCCAGCTTTTTTGACCAAACCAAAGAAGTCGAAGGCCCCTTACACATGGTATTTAATCCGCCTTATGGTGAACGGTTGGATGTGGACACCGAAGCATTTTACAAACGCATTGGCGACACCCTCAAACAGCAATATCCAAATACCCAAGCGTGGTTTATTACCGCGCAATTAGAAGCTTTGAAACACGTGGGGCTGAAGCCTTCGCACAAACACACCGTATTTAACGGAAGCCTCGAGGCACGCTTTGTTCATTATGAATTGTATGCGGGCAGCAAAAAGGCCAAATACCAATCGCCCCCTAATGAAGCGGAACCTACTGCATAAATATGTGGATCAGTTTCGTGGGTTTTCGCGCGAAATTTGGATTCTCACTTTCATCACTTTCATCAACCGGGCAGGAACCATGGTGGTCCCTTTTTTGTCCAAATACATGAAAGAAGGCTTGCATTTTACTTATGGCCAAGTGGGTTGGGTGCTGTTCTGTTTTGGATTGGGTTCGATGGCGGGCTCGTGGTTGGGCGGTAAATTTTCAGACACCATTGGTTTTTACAAAATCATGATTTTCAGCTTATTTACCAGTGGTTTGCTGTTGCTCATGTTGCAATTTATTACTGGTTTTTACCCCCTTTGTGCTGCCGTTTTCGTCACCATGGTAGTGGCCGATATGTTCCGACCAGCTATGTTTGTTTCCATAGGTGCCTATGCCAAGCCCGAAAATCGAACCCGTGCCCTGACTTTGGTTCGTTTGGCGATAAACTTGGGTTTTGCGGCAGGCCCCGCTTTGGGTGGTCTAATCATTATGAGCATTGGCTACCGAGGCTTATTTTGGGCCGATGGAGCCACTTGCTTGGCAGCCATTATCGTGTTTTGGATAATGGTAAAAGAAAAAAAGAAATCGGTATATAAAGACACTATTGAACCAGGTCAAATGGTGACGCGTTCGGTGTTTAAAGACAGGCCTTTTTGGGTATTTTTAACCGTTTGCATGATTACGGGGATTCTATTTTTTCAGTTGTTTACAACCATTCCGCTCTATCACCGCATTCAATTTGGCCTCACCGAATTGCAAACGGGCTTGTTGCTTACGTTTAACGGCCTAATGGTTTTCTTTTTAGAAATGCCGCTGGTTGGTTACATGGAAAAACACAAGGTACACAAAGCGTATATTGTGGCGTGGGGTTGTTTGCTGATGTCACTGAGTATATTTTCTTTACTCATTAAATCGTGGGCGGGCATTTTAATTCCGATGATGGTCCTCATGACATTTGCCGAAATGTTTGCCTTTCCATTTTCCAACTCCTTTTCGTTGGGCCGAGCGCCCAAAGGACAAGAAGGCCGTTACATGGCCCTGTATACCATGAGTTACAGTTTGGCCCACATTGTAGGTG
The DNA here is from genome assembly GCA_002256385.1 of Flavobacterium sp. BFFFF2. GTDB lineage: Bacteria > Bacteroidota > Bacteroidia > Flavobacteriales > Flavobacteriaceae > Flavobacterium. The sequence continues at coordinate 13,329 of NKJD01000055.1, read as the reverse complement.
CCAAATTAGGCATGTTTACCGTTGACACTTTGGGTTATGACGCCAACTGGATTGTGATGGGAACCCTTGGCTTGGTTGGATTTGGGTTGTGTTTGTGGGTTTGGAAAGCGACCGCTAGTTAGTGCGATAGGCTTATACTTTACTAAATTTTATATAGCTGCTTAGCTCATCATGAAATACTACTGAAATAATGAGTACTTTTAGTGTCAATTATTCTAATGTTTTACAAAACGTTGGTCTATTGAAATGTCATTACGGCGCTTGCTATATTCCAATAAATAACCAGTAAATTCATATTGCATAATTTTTATTAAAAATCTGATTTACAAATGAAAAGACAATTTTATTTAATCTGTTTGTTTATGCTATTTGGTTCAAAATATCTTGCAGCCCAAAATCAGTTTTTGGTTTATTTTGACAGCAATCAATTTGCGCTTAATGAGGCAGAAAAAACCCGCTTAACTGAATGGATTCGCGGCCATCAAACTGCAAAAATTTTGGCGCTTTATGGGTACACAGACGAAAAAGGGACTGCAGCTGCCAACGACACTTTGGCATTTAGAAGAGTGCAGCAGGTATATCAACAAATTCAAGGTAAAGTGGCTATTCGGCCCGATTTTAAACAACGAAGTTTTGGTGAAACAGTGAAGAAATATGGGAAAGATGCAGAAAACCGCAATGTGACCATATTTTTCTTAAACGCCGATGAATTGGATAAAGAGAAAGAGTTGATCCCCGAAAATAAAATTCCAGAAACCAGCCCACCTCCTGCCCTATTGGAAGCGCAAGATTTGCCTGATGTGTTTACTGTTGATGAACCTGATGGAACTGAACGAACTTATAAATTGAACCGTGAATTTATGGCGCAATTGGCCAATGCCAAACCCGACGAAAAAGTAGTTTTAAGTCAATTGAATTTTGTGGTCAATACCTTTGCCATTGTACCAGAATCGCGCCGCATTTTATTTGAGTTGCTGGTGGTCATGCAAAAAAAGCCAGGCTTAAAAATTGGCATCGAAGGCCATTTGTGTTGCGCGCCTACCGACCGATTGGATTTGTCCACCCAACGCGCCAAAGCCATTTACCATTTTTTAACCCAGCAAGGCATTTCAAAAAACCGCATTACTTATAAAGGATTGGGCACCTCTCAACCCATTTATCCGATTCCAGAAAAAACGGACAGCGAACGTGCCGCCAACCGCCGGGTTGAAATTCGTGTGGTTGAAAATCAATAATGTACTAAAATGAAGGCTTTGACATTTCTTTTATTGATGGGCTGCTCCGTTTGGGCGCAACAACTTCATGTGGATGTCTATTTTGATTTTGACCAACATGAATTGACCCTGAATGCTCAAAGCATTTTAAATCTTTGGAAAAAAGAGGCTAATGCGTTTGAAGTATTGCGGATAGAAGGCTATTGTGATTGGAAAGGAAATGTCATTTACAATGATTCTTTGGCCCAAAAAAGGATTCAAGCGGTTTGTCAATATTTGAAAACCGAGGTTGATTTTGGCATGATTCCCAAGAAAGTGGTGGGTGAACGCTTTGACCAACTTCCGAATCAGTCCGAGAACCGCAAAGTGAGCATTTGGTATGAAACGAAGAAACCGCGTGCTAAACCCCAAGTTTACGATGTTATTAAGCAAGCCAAAGTGGGCGATAAAATCCGTCTTCCGACTTTGAATTTCTACAATAATTCGGCCCGTTTACTTCCCGAATCTGAACCTATTTTGTTGGAGGTACTTTGTGCTTTAGAAGAAAATCCTTCGCTCAAAATTGATATTCAAGGACATATTTGTTGTCAATTAAATGGAGATATCAATGACGTTTCAACGGCACGCGCACGGGCAGTGTACCTGTATTTAATAAGAAATAAAATAGCAAAAAAGCGCTTGCATTACAGTGGACTTGGCACTTCAGATCCAATTTATAAAATACCAGAAAAGAGTAAAGAAGAAGAAAGGGAAAACCGCCGTGTTGAAGTGTTGATTATAGAAAAATAATCCCGAATAGGTTCACTATTCGGGATCTTACTATTTTAAACTATTTCAATTTAATCGGTTGATTTAAAAGTAAATGGGAGCGTAAATTGCGTTCTCACTTTTTTTCCTCGCTGCTTACCAGGCTTCCAAGGGGTTTTGATTTTTTCCATGACCCGGAGCGTTTCTGCTTTTAAGCCGTAACCTGGATCGCGCATTACTTGAATATGGCTCATTTGCCCGTCGGGTTCAATTATAAAAGTAACAAACAACCGCACATCTTGGTCGATTTCTGGTGTGTCAATGTTTTTTAATATTGAATCGTAAAAACGTTGCATACCTCCAGGGAATTCCGGCATTTCATCAACCATCGTGGCATTAAGTATCTCGTCATCAGGATCATCAATAACTGGTGTCATTTGAAGCCCGGTACCTCCTGCACCGCCAGTAGCGCCTCCCTCTGAACCACCTGCAATTGTTCCATCCGTTGAAGAACCAGTTCCATTTACAGCGCTTGATGCACTCAAAGTAGGTTCCACCTCAGGCTTTACTTGATTTTGTTCAACCGGAACGTAGTTCAAACGTGAATTGGATTCACTTTTTGGATTTGATGTTTTCTTTTTGGAAGAAGATGAGGTTTTTTCCTTTTGAATGTCAATGGGTAACCGACAAACAAGAACAGTAGGTTCAACGGGTTTGACCGTTTCACCATGGGTGGGAGTTGCAATTAAAATTCCTAACAAAATGAATCCAACCAACAGGCCAGCTCCATAAATAAAGGCTAGGCACTGCGTACGTGTGTGTTCAATCCGCAAACGATAGGCGCCATACGATTGATTTTTACCGTCAAAAACCAAATCAATCCAGTTTTTGTCAAAGAGTGATACAGACATAATATAAAAATTAAAGATGAATGTATAATTTTTCTCATGAATTTGACTGTTAGGTTTAACCCATGCGTAATCTGGGTTTAATTCTGTAACGTACACCCTTTCAATTTATTGTGCGCGCGTGGCAACGATATACATTTGCCTGGGTATTTCATCGGGGCTTGGGCTTGTATCTGCAGCGTGCTTTATATCAAAACCAGCTTGGGTGAGTGCTTGTTGGAGCCATTCCAATTGGTAATAAAACTGAAAACACCCCGATTGTTTGTCACTGCTGAGTTTGTAGCCTGATTCGCTCGGATCGGCTTGTAAATAACTGATATAAAGCGCCCCATTTGGCACTATACAGGCAGCCAACTCCTTGAACCAAAGCACCGCTTCTTGCGGATTAATGTATGGTAAAACAAAACCAGCTACAATGCCGTCAAATAACTGGTTCAATGACTTTGGGTATCGCGCATCTAACAAACATGTTTTTGCTGTGGGCACTTCCTGCGCAGCAATGTGAATCATGGCTGGAGACAAATCAGTTAATAAAAACTGGTGTGTGACATTTTGTGCTATCAAATACCTACTAATCATGCCCGTGCCACAACCCAATTCTAATACTTGCCCTGTTTGACATGGAATCAAGGGCAAAAAGGCATCATAGGATGCCAAATAGGTAGGCACATTTTGGTAGGTATCTAAATATTTTTGCGCGTATTTATCAAAAACAGCAACTGCTTGCTGGTGATAGTTTTTATCTGGTTTCAATGGTACTATTTGTTAACTGTTTGTTTGTCATTTCAATACCATCTAAAATGGTTTTGTTAAACAAAAACAGCATGAGTGATGGGGAACAATATTTTTTATACTAAACTCAATAAATTTTCGGACAATACTACCCGATTCATCTGGTCAATATTTCAACGTATTACCAAAGCTAAAATACTGATTTGTTGGTTCTTTTGCCATTGTTTTAGTACAAAGTTTAATTCTATAATTTCGTAGAAAAGCAAGATTTGCTGTTTATTTCAAATATAATTAATAAACCAATCGTTTTTTGTGATGGAATTTATAGTATCTTTAGTTAACAAAAAACAACCGCCATGACTAACCAACCGCAAAAAGGACATTTATTGGTTGCCGAACCGTCAATACTAGGCGATGTGTCATTTACGCGTTCAGTAATCCTTTTGGCTGAATGTTCCCAAGCCGGCGCTGTGGGTTTTATCATGAATAAACCCCTCGAATTTACCCTTCAAGATTTAATACCCGAAATGGAATCTTCCATTACCATTTACAATGGCGGCCCTGTGGAACAAGACAATTTGTATTTTATCCATACCGTTCCTGAGCTCATTTCCAATAGCATGGAAATTTCAAACGGAATCTATTGGGGCGGCGACTTTGAAACCACCCGACAATTGGTGCAAACTGGCATTATTTCTGACACACAAATTCGCTTCTTTTTAGGTTATTCGGGTTGGGAAACCAATCAATTAAAAAGCGAGTTGGACTCGGGCTCATGGTTTCTAACCGAAAACCAATTGAAACAAAACCTCATTCGCTTTGACTTATCCAATTATTGGAAGCAGAAAATGACCGAATTAGGTGGTGATTACCTCATTTGGTCAAATGCTCCTGAAAATCCTTTGCTCAACTAATCAGCCAATTATTTTTTATTGGGATAAGCTGCCAAAGCACTTTTTAAAATCTGTGCCGAACGTATTAAATCGGTTTCATTAAGCACATAAGCCAACCGCACTTCGTCCATACCCGTATTTGGTGACGAATAGAACCCTGCTGCGGGTGCAACCATCACCGTTTCGCCCTGATCATCAAATGATTCCAACAGCCATTGCGCAAAATGATCAGCGTTTTGAACAGGTAATTTGGCAATACAATAAAAGGCGCCCTTGGGTTTAGCCACGGTCACGCCTTCAATTTGGCTGAGTGCATGGACCAACGTATTTCGTCTGGCTTCATATTCATGCAACACTTCCACATAGTATGAAAGAGGCGTATCTAAAGCTGCTTCGCCCGCAATTTGGCCAAATGTTGGCGGGCTTAAACGCGCTTGTGCAAATTTTAAAGCGGTCGAAAGCACTTCTTTATTTTTGGTGACCAAACAGCCAATCCGCGCGCCACACATGCTATACCGTTTTGACACCGAATCAATCATGATGGTGTTTTCGGCAATTTCGGGCAATGATAACACCGAAAAATGTTTTTCGCCTTCGTAAGCAAATTCACGGTACACTTCGTCAGCAATCAAGAACAAATCATGTTTTTGTACCAATGCAGCCAATTGGCGAATTTCGTCTTCTGAATACAAATACCCCGTTGGATTACCTGGATTGCATATTAAAATGGCTTTGGTTCGAGGCGTAATTAGTGCCTCAAAGGAGGCTATTGGTGGCAAGGCAAAACCTTCTTCTAAGGTTGAAATAACAGGTACTACCGTAATGCCTGAGGCCACCGAAAAGCCATTGTAATTGGCATAAAATGGTTCGGGAATAATGATTTCATCGCCCGCATCCATGGTGCAACCCATTGCAAATAGCAAAGCTTCTGAGCCACCTGTAGTAATTAAAACATCGGCTGTATCAACGGGCAATTGGTGTTGCCTGTAATAAGCCGCTAATTTGGTACGGTAACTTTCAAAACCTGCCGAATGGCTGTATTCAAGTACGTCAATATGTGCTTCACGCACGGCTTTTAAAGCTACTTCAGGGGTTTTTATATCGGGTTGACCAATGTTTAAGTGGTACACTTTATGGCCTTTTTTCTTGGCAATTTCTGAAAATGGAACCAATTTACGAATTGGCGATTCAGGCATCTGTTGGCCTTTGGATGAAATGCTTGGCATGGTTTTTAAAATTTTGACAAAGGTGCAAAAATTAGGCGCATCTTTTAAACTAATTTACCCGTGAAAAAATAATTTTAATTTTAAAAAAACGACCTCTTCTGATCGAAAAAGATTCGCTGCCAGCGGTTGCGCCTAGCCGCTGTTAGCGGATGGCCGCTTTATGAGTAGTAAACTCCATATTGTGTTCGTAATTCCTAAACCATAAAGAAGTATTTTGCTAAATATTATAATTAGAGGATTATAAAAAGAATAAGATACAATCACTGAGATTATAGGTAAAGCAAAAGCAATTATAATTTTCAGTAATGTTTTCAAAGAATATGTCTGTAGCATTTCTAATAAAAAAGCATTGATTGTGCAGAGAAAAATAATGGGAACAACAAGAATAATAATTATCATCCAAAACATGTCAATTTCCATGTTGCTTGATAATACTATCAAGAATATTATACATAAAAGTGATCCGATCAAGAATATTTTTGTGATGTTCATTTTAGAAGACTGATTTTTTCGGCTTTCCACTAACTAGTTTATCCCCGCCAACAACATCCTCAATTCTTGCAGCATCATGGCGGTGGCGCCCCAAATAAAATGCGATTCCCATTGGAACCCTGGGGTTAACACTTTGGTATCATTGGCAAATGTAAGTTCTTTTTCAATAAGCCATTGTTGGTCAAACAATTGGGCAACAGGCAAGGCAATTAATTCCTGTACTTCATCAGGGCTTAGTTGCCAATTTGGTGTGTCTGTGCAATGAGCTAAAAAGGGGAATACTTCAAAATTACTGGGCGGAATATACACCGTTGAAAGTGGGCGAATGAGCTGAATAGTCGCTGCTGAAATCCCTACCTCCTCTTGGGTTTCACGCAAGGCCGTGTGCCAAAAATGCGCGTCTGTTTCTTCGCGTTTGCCGCCGGGAAAACCAATTTGATCAGAGTGGACACCTGGATAAACATGTCGTTTGATAAAAGCCAAATGCATCTTTTCTCGTGCATCTGGAAAAATTAAGAGCATCACTGCCGCTTGTTTGGGCTTAAAACTTTGGTAATCTGTATGTTTATCAAAAAATCGCCTGCGGGCTTCGGGCGCCAACATCCGATGGGCCGATTCGCCAGCCAACGATTGTTCTTTGAGTGAAGGGAGAAACTGACGGAGTTGGTCTGCTGTCATATTAAGCGGTATCTTTGCAACAAATATGGCCTAAAGATACTAGAAAAATATGTACAGCAAAGAAGATCACAAAGCACTCCAAAAAGAATTTTGGCAAGCATTTGCCGAGGCATATCCCAGAAAGTGGTTGTTGTACAATACCAAAATCAAAGAAGTAAGTTTTAAGTTTGGTTTAGGCTATAAAATGGTCTTTGTAACCTTTGACATTGAGTGCAAAGAGGCTCATTTACGAACCATTTATTACCAGAAAATAGAATCCTTAAGGCAATTATTGTGGGACGACTATTTGCCAAACGCGCAATTTGAGCCTTCTTTTTCACTCGAAAATGGCAAAAACATTAGCCGAATTTGGATTAAGTCCGATGGGCTTTTTATGAATGACCGTACACAATGGCAGGCTATTTTTGACTTCTTCGCACAAACGATGACCCAGTTTGAACTGTTCTTTTTGGAATATGAAGATTACATTCGAGATTTGGAATTAAACACTTAATATAAAATACTTTAAGTTATTTCTATTTAAGTATTAATTCATGTACCACTTCCTCCCCCATGTGTTCATTGAGCATCTGAATTATTTTGCTTTTTCCATACATCAATTCATCGCGCAACACACTTGAAGTCAGCTGAACAAGCAGCGTACGGTCTTTGAGTAACACGCGGCTTGTGTAATTGGACACACCCTTGCCGAGCACTTCATGCCAAGCTTCTTCGATGCTGATTTTTTGCAACTGGGGTTTCCAATGATTTTGATCAATAATAGCCGCCAAAACTTCTTTCATGCTGCTGTCATTTTTAATGCGTTTGGCCATGATGGGTAAAAGAGTTTGGTTTAAAACGCTTGTAATAATAGGTTAAGTTTGATTCGTTTTTTATGACCAAAGTGGAATCGGTTAATTCTAAAATTTGCTCTTTCCAATGTCCGAATTCCGTGTGGTATTGAATGTCCCAATTTCCTGAAACTTCTTGAATTTGAATGGTTTCGCGTAAATCATTGGTCTCAAATTTGCCATCCCATTGTGGCATCAATTTTTGCTTAAAGCCTTTTCCTTTATTGACTGACCAAAAATCGACACTGTTGTTTACTTTATAGTCTTTTTGATCACCTTTGTCATTGATCACCTTGCTAATTTCCCAATAGCCATTGATTTTTTTGATCGCTTCTTTGGAAATGGGCTTCTGACAAGCTGTTATTGAAATGAACAGCACAACAAATGAGTAAACGTATTTTTTCATCATGGTTTTATACAAAACGCAAAGGTACATAAAACAACGATGATGACATTTTCAAAAAGCAGCAGTTTAAAGCGAGCCATAATACAGATCAATTCCCCATTTTTGTAAATAAGCCATTGATTGAAGTCGTTTAAACTTTTTTTAATTGGGTGCAAAATAGTCTTTTCGCTTCAATCAAATAATTTTAAAACACGTCATTGTTTAACGTAAAATAATTACTATTGTGAACTTTTTACGGTATGGAGTTCAGAAACCATTTTAAACGAGGCGATTCCGAAAAGCCAAATGAGTAGGTGATTTAAAAAAAAACAATAAAAATGTTTACCGCAACCTCCATTTTACTGATTCTCATTTTTGCTTTTGCTTTTGTCATATTAATGGTCATTTCAAAGTGGAAAATATACCAAAAAGCAGGTAGACCAGGTTGGTATTGCCTTATTCCTATTTATGATTCCATAGTGCTATTAGAAATAGTTGGTAAGCCCATTTGGTGGATATTTTTACTGCTAATACCAGGTGTTAACTTGGTGTTTTTTGTTTGGGTGATCAACTTAATGTCGAAAAGTTTTGGGAAGGACGAAGGTTTTACCTTTGGGCTCATTATTTTACCCATTATTTTTTATCCATTACTCGCATTTGGAACTGCAACCTACCAAGGTCCAGCTGCCGATCCTGCTACCTAAAATCTTTTTTTAAAATTACCTCAAATGAGCCTCATTCAGTGCGATTGGGGCTCTTTTTATTAAATGACAACGCCAAATGTTACTTGTTCATTTTTTACAATCAGGCATTCTGGCACAAACATCATTTTTTCATTTCCCTTTAGGTTTGTTTCGTTACCTTTGTTCAAATTTATCGACCCATGTTTTCAAAAGGTCAGCTGGTTTTTGCCGGCTTTTTTGTAGTGATCTTTATAACTGCCATCGCCTTGTCTTACCGAAAAGACAAGCGATTACATGCTATTTTTTACCCTGGTGGTTCCCGTAAAATATTGATCGGCTTTCTATTATTTGTGGTGTTGCTGTTTGTGTTAAAATTTGTTTTGAAAGAGTAATACAGATGCGCATTTTACAATATTTGTTTTTAATTGTGATGTTGTTATTGCTGGGTGCAATCGCTTTTATTTTAACCGAAGACCCAAATTATAACATTCAAAAAACACGTGTTGTCCCTTATAAAGCTGTTGTAGCTCAAGAATTTATAAGTGAACTGAATTATTGGAACCTCTTTATGGATTGGCCCTCGGCCAAACCTGAAAATAAATCGCAACAAACCTTACAAGGCCTGTTTTTTGACCACAATACCCAAGAGCATCCTTCTGGATTGTTCCGATTAAAAGTTCGATCTGCGCAAGATGTATCGGGAAAAGTAGTGTTGGACAACCAAAGTATGTATTACAAATGGCACATTACACCTACCAAAACTGGGCAGGCATTGGTTCGCTTGCGCGCACATGGCGAGGTCTCATTTCAAACCCGTTTTTTGGCATTTTTTAATGGAGGCGTCAAGCTTTTTGTGGAAGAAAAATTGACACAATCTCTCGAAAATTTAGACAGAACCATCCGACAAGAATGGGTCACTGCACAATACAAAACAGAAGGGTTTGTTCATTTTAAAATGCAACATGGTTTGGCAAAAAAGTGGGCCTCCTCCCCTGCTCACTTCAATAAAAACCTGCAGTTGCTCAAAATTCAAATGGTTCATTTATTTCAAAAAAATAAGATTCCTCAGTACGCCAATCCTATTTTAAGGTATGATGTATTAGACAAAAACCAAAGACTTGTTCGGTTCACGGTTGGTGTACCCACCATAAAGCAGGTTTTTGTTGCCGATGAAAGCGACGTTTGTTCCTATTCCATTCCACATTTTACAGCCATAAAAGTGCGATTAACAGGCTATTATGATCATATTGAAAAAGCGATGAATAAAGCCAAGGCATTTGCCGAAAAAGAACATTATTATCCAAATACAACTTATGCACCATTGGTGGTTTTTCGGCGCGATGTCAATACAGAAATCCACCCTTCACGTTGGGTAACAGATGTGTATTGGCCAGTTTATCCAAAACATATTTATCGGGCTGCGGCGCCCCTTCCATCAGTGGTGACTGATTCAACAGCAGTTCAGGTGCCCTAACATTAAACCTTTTGGCAATTAATTGGTCTAAAGCAAGATGACTTCTAATCCGGAAACAGATCGTTTAAACCAATTGCTTGACCCAAATCAGCGCGAACGTGCTTATAAGGAGTTGGTCATTGAATTTCAGAAACCACTGTACCGGTTAATTCGCAACATGGTGTTAAGTCATGATGATGCCGAAGATGTGCTGCAAAACACCTTTGTAAAAGTGTTTCAAAATTTATCGAAATTTAATGGCGAAAGCAAGTTGTACAGCTGGATGTATCGGATTGCTACCAACGAAGCTTTGACACATTTGCAACAAAAGGCGCGCTTAAAACACCAATCGACCGAAAGTCATTTATTAGAAAAAGCAATGAAACTCACCGCCGACCCCTATTTTGATGGCGATGTGTACCAACAACATTTGCAAAAAGCAATCGCGCAATTGCCCATTAAACAACAATTGGTTTTTAAAATGAAATATTTTGAAGCCTTAAAATATGAAGAAATGGCCGAAATCCTTGACACTTCGGTGGGTGCCCTGAAGGCTTCGTACCATCATGCTGTAAAAAAAATTGAAAAATATGTGGCGTCCATTTAAACCATTTAATGAATGTGATGTCTAAAATTTAGTACCCATGTAGGCAGCTTACTGCCTATCAATATTGATATTAATAGAAAAAACACCTCCTAATGAAGTTTGATTTTACTGATAATGAGCAAATAAAAAAGCCAGGGTTTGAAGCACCCGACGGTTTTTTTGATTCGTTCCCCGATCAAATGATGACGAGATGGGAACAACAGCATCGCACAGTAAAAGGCAGCAGGATCATTTTATGGAACCGATGGATGGCCGCAGCAGCTGTGATCGTCTTGGCGCTTTCTTTGCCACTGTTAAATCATTTTTTTACCGGTGAAAAAAACATAGCTGCAACTGCCATTTCACATTATGTGCAAACACAAACCGAAGTAACCGATGAGGAAGTAGCTTCTTTGCTCGACAATGAGCAATTGCAACAATTGCAAAATGAATATTCAGAACAACATGAACTAATCACAGAAGAATCATTATTAAATGTACATGCTGATGATTTGATGCTAGACTAAGCACCAACGCCATTTTCAACAAACTAAACCTAAATAACAATGATGCGTCACTTAATTTTAATGAGTCTTTTTATTTTACCCTTACTGGGACAGGCTCAACTGCGAAAAGAAAAAAAAGAGCAACTTAAAGCACTGAAAATTGCTTACATGACCGACGAATTGCAATTAACACCTGAAGAAGCCACTCGTTTTTGGCCTGTTTTTAATGCATTTGAAGAAAAACAAAGAGAAATTCGCAAGCAAAAATTAAAAAATTATTTGGACTCTGAAGGAGAATCAAGTGCCCAATTAAATGAAAAAGATGCCCAACAGGCTTTGAAACAAATGGCTGCAATGGATGAAGAAGTGTTTCAAGCCAAAAAGAAATTACTCGAAGATTTAAAAGGCGTGATTCCTGCTTATAAAATCATTCAACTGAAACAGGCGGAAGAAAAATTCAAACAAAAGCTACTCCGAAAATTACAAGATAGAAGAAAATAATTTCATCCTTTTACACCGAAAGCCATTCTTTTTAGAGTGGCTTTTTTTTTGAATACACCTCTTCATCATTTTATTTGTATGGCTTGCTGGGAGTTTATGATGATTTCAGGTTTGCCCTTGTACATCTTTATTTTACCATGCACACAAACCTCTTTATCTATGTAAAAGTCTACGGGTTTATGGTCAAAGTTTTCAAGTGAATCACTATATATTACTACAGTAAGCGGTGAGTGAGGATAGGCTGCACCCAAGTTTAAGAAAGTCATTCCATTGCCATCAAGTACCTTCGTGCTGAACACCTTTGCACAAGCATAGACCAATTGACCCTCATAATCGGATGCTTTGGTTACATCTATGTTTGTCGACACTTCTGTTTCGAGCCCAACGTTGTTTTTTGACACATTGTTTAAGTCAATTTTTTTGAAATAATGTTCAAGAACACTAGCCAATCGCAAGCCCGCTTTTAAAATTTGTTGCTGGATCACAGGATAATTGGCATCAACATACAGATCGCCAATCTTGCCATCTGAAAGGTTGTAAGCTCCTTTGAGGAAACCTCTGGCATCTTTGACCCACGACATCACGTTAATCGATTTGATAAAGGCCAATTCTGTGGGTTTATATGTATTCAATTGAAGCTCTTGTTGAAGTGTTAATGCTTTATATTCTATGATTTCGCTGTCCCACATAGTGTGCAAATTGCTAGCCCTGCCAAAAAACGATATTTGTACCGTATTGCCTCCTTTGTCTTCGCCATATCCCACATGCAGCGGTTGGTGTAAGTCACCAATCAAATGAAACAGGTAAAACAGCCTCAATCGGATGTCATCTTTTGACATTGAATGAATATGATCCAGCTCGGAAAGGGTTTTGTTCAGTGCATTTATGATGTTATCCCCGTCATGTTCTTCTACAACAGACCCTCTTTCAAAGTTGACATAATGATAGGGCTTCATGTAAGCGAATTTGCGGTCACTCCGCATTTCATCCATCCAATTGGCCGCTTCTTCAATCGACATGCCATCTAAATATCGTAACACGTTCTGTTTGGTCTTGGCATCCAAATATTTAAAAGCAACTTCCGCTACAAGGGAATGTCCTTTGTGACCCCAAGCAAAAACAGTACTATAGCAAGTGAGTATGAGCAATATTGAAATTGATGTGATCCTTTTCATCATTTGGATTATTTTTTAAAAAGTATGTTTATGAGTGTTCGACCAACTTTGCGCTCCAGCCCCGCTTTACTGGTAGGAATACCTGTTCTTCGGGCAAACTTACTTTTAGCTGCAGTGACACCTAATAACCTATTTAGGGAGAATGAAAATCCGAACATAGCAGTGATTATAAATTAAGTTATAAATATACTCAAAAATTATAAACTGGGATTTAGCGGTCTATCTATACTTTTAAACAATCCATTTTTTCAAAAACTACATCTATAATATTTCGTGCAAAATGGCAATAGTCTGAATTTATGGAAGAACTAATAATTGAT
>NKJD01000054.1 GCA_002256385.1 Flavobacterium sp. BFFFF2 | reverse complement strand
GTTCAATTAAATTTGGAATCGATGTATTAGCCAGCTGTTTGAATAAATTATTTTCACTGTCAATAGACATGTATTCAGCTGTTAAACTCAAAGCAACTACTTCAATATCAGTCATTTTTGCTTTTCTACCGACTCTAAATGTATCATTAAAATCAAGATCTAAAGAACGTATAACATCTAAAACTCTAAAATAATTTTTCACTATATTTGACATGGATATTGGTTTGTTTTGAGACTTCAAGATACTGAATTTCAGTATCTTGACCAATATCTGACCGTTATTTTTTACTTAAAAACAATTTCACCCAACGGGTTAAAATTAAATTACCTGTGTTTAATTGGACTGACTTTAAGTTTATAAAAACTGAAAATTGCGCTCTAAAATACTTTAAGTCATATAAACATATGGTGATATATCGGCTAAAAAACGACTCTCTTGTAATTAAGAAAAAAATTTTACAAAGTATTTAATTGAATTTTGGCAATACTTAAGGAAGGGTGATGTTTCAAAGTTAGTGATGGTAAACTTTCGTTAACTCAACTATTTTAAAACCAACAAAAACATATTTTTTTTTTAAAAAAGATAAGTGGTAATACTTGTCTTTTTTAGTTTTGATCAATTCTTAAATGCTGAAAAAATGGACCTTGTTGCTTACTTGCGGGAACCAAGTGTCTAATTTTAGTGGGTGCTGTTCGTAAAAAAACCTGAAACCTGACCCGAGACCCGAAGGGGCGAACGGAGCATTTGAAATTAAAAGGAGGAAGCCCAGTGGGCTTCAGGTACGCAAGCTTTAGCTTGCCTCAACAAAACTTGAAACTTGACCCGAGGCCAAAGGCAGAACGGTGCGAAGCAAAACCTGAAACTTGAAACCTGAAACCTGAAACCTGAAACTAAAAATCGCGTGAGGGATGGCAGTGGCATCCTTTTGCTTTAGCAAAAGATATAACGGACAGCCCGGCCCCGATTGCTCGGGGACACGCCCAAAAAAGCCGAATTTTGTTAAAAAAGGCGCGTTGTATTTTCGAGCAATGATAAAACCAAGAAAAAACTTGATTTAATAAAATAGTATAGTACATTTGTGCTTCGTGTAATGAATTCGCATTTTAATGAGTGACACGCGTGTATTAATTGACGCTTTAGAGACCAACATTCGCCGCCTGATACGTCAGGTTGATGTGTTGGAACAGCGCTTGAAAGCCCAGCAAATACAGGCATCCATTCAAGAACAGCAGCTGAAAGACCGTGAGCAAAAATTGTCACAAATGGAAGCTGATGTACTGTCACTCAAAATGGCCAATTCGTTACTGGGTAGTACGGAAAGCAAGCGTGAGATGAAGTTAAAAATCAATGCGCTGATTCGAGATATAGATGCGTGCATAGCACAATGGACCGAGTAATGGAGAAACTGAAAATTAAGCTGAATGTAGCCGATCGGGTGTATCCATTAACTGTTGATCCTGCTCAAGAGGAAGGGTTGCGCAACGCAACTCGGAAAATTGAACAAATGATTAAGCAGTTTGAGTCCAATTATGCGGTGCGTGACAAACAAGATGTGTTGGCCATGTGTGCGTTGCAATTTGCTTCACAATTAGAGCAAAAGCAACTGGACACGGTGACAATGAGCCAAGAACATATTGATAAATTGACCGATTTGAATACCATGTTGCAAGACTTTCTTCATAAAGAAGACCGTTCTTTGTAATCACCATACTGCCCACATTAGATCTTATTTGGTAAACTCAACACCAACTACGTAACTGAGTGAATCGTCGCTACTAAAGCAAGTCTGCCCGACAGAAAGTTTGAACAGCGAGTTAGCTCAAAGCCTGTCAATACGAGTTTATTCAAACGCCTAATGTGGGTTTTTTTTTGAACTGTAATTAATAAAACCAAACAATGACTGAAATCATATTACTGATTGTGGGTTTGGCTGGAGGATTTGGAGTTGCTAAGTTTTTGGAGAAATCAAATATCTCTAATTTGGTAAAAAATGCCAAAAAAGAAGCTGCTTCCATATTGAAAGATGCCACCCAAGAGGCCGAAAATACTAAAAAGGACAAATTGCTGCAAGCCAAGGAAAAATTCTTGGAACTAAAAGCCGAACACGAAAAAGAAATTCTGGCCAAAGACAAAAAAATTGCCGAGGTAGAAAAACGCACCCGCGACAAGGAATCGCAAGTTTCGAATGAATTGGCCAAATCCAAAAAAATAAACGACGACTACGAGCTCAAAACCAAAGAGTACGAGTCAAAAGTGGAATTGCTTGAAAAGAAACACGGTGAACTAGAAAAGAAACAAGTGGAACTTGATCGCTTGCACAAAAGCCAAGTAGATCAGTTGGAGGTTATTTCTGGTTTGTCGGCCGAAGAAGCTAAAAACCAATTGGTTGAAAGCTTGAAAGCTGAAGCTAAAAGCAAAGCAATGTCTTATATTCAAGACACCTTAGAAGAAGCAAAATTAACGGCACAGCAAGAAGCCAAAAAAGTGATTATCAGCACCATTCAACGTGTTGGTACAGAAGAAGCGGTCGAAAATTGCGTGTCGGTATTCAATATTGAATCGGACGATGTAAAAGGACGTATTATTGGTCGTGAAGGCCGTAACATCCGTGCCATTGAGGCAGCAACAGGAGTTGAAATCATTGTTGATGACACGCCAGAAGCGATCATTTTGTCGTGTTTTGATCCGGTGCGTAGGGAAATTGCCCGTTTGTCTTTGCACAAATTGGTAACAGACGGACGTATTCACCCAGCCAGAATTGAAGAAGTGGTTGCCAAAACCACCAAGCAAATTGAAGAAGAAATTGTGGAAGTGGGCAAGCGTACGGTCATTGATTTGGGCATACACGGTTTGCATCCAGAATTGATCCGTATTATTGGACGTATGAAATACCGTTCGTCTTATGGGCAAAACTTGTTGCAACACTCGCGTGAAGTGGCTAAGTTGTGTGGCATCATGGCCGCTGAATTGGGCCTTAATGTCAAATTGGCTAAAAGAGCAGGTTTATTGCACGATATTGGTAAAGTACCTGAAACGGAAAGCGATTTACCCCATGCTTTGCTAGGGATGCAGTGGGCCGAGAAATTTGGCGAAAAAGAAGAAGTGTGCAACGCTATTGGCGCCCACCACGACGAAATTGAAATGAAATATTTGATTTCGCCGATTATCCAAGTGTGTGATGCCATTTCTGGAGCACGCCCAGGCGCACGCCGCCAAGTGTTGGATTCTTACATTCAGCGTTTAAAAGACTTAGAAAATATTGCCTTTGGGTTTGGCGGCGTTAAAAATGCGTATGCCATTCAGGCAGGTCGTGAATTGCGTGTAATTGTTGAAAGCGAAAAAGTGAGCGACGAAATGGCAGCCAGCTTATCGTTTGACATTTCACAGAAAATTCAAACCGAAATGACCTACCCAGGCCAAGTAAAAATAACGGTGATCCGCGAAACAAGAGCGGTAAATATTGCCAAATAAGCAATCACCTCATTGATAGTAAAAAACCGCTTTAGGGCGGTTTTTTTTTGAATGTTGAATTTTGAATGTTGAATTTTGAATGTTCAGTTTCTCGTAAAAGTGATTTTTGATCTTACCATCAACCCCACCACGCTGATAGTCAATACTTATTTTGTGTTACAAAATACCAATTTTAATTTATCGGAGTTGACTTAATGTTACTATTATCTGCCAAATGAAATTCCTAAAGTTTTCTAAAGTCAACAAACGTCACTCCTTTTTACCATTAAATGGACGGATGAAATGAGCCACTTTGGCTGCTTTAAAATTTTATTTTTGAGACCAAAAAAAACAAGCATTAAACGTATCTTTGCACCTCCAAATTGAACAAAAAATCAGGTCGATTGATCGCTATTTTTTATGATAAAACTAGAAAAAAAAGACATACTTAAAGCGCTGGAAACCATAACAGTGGCTGGCGAAGGACAGAATATGGTGGAAAGTGGTGCCATCAAAAATGTGGTAACCTTTGGCGATGAAGTGGTGGTGGATGTCACCTTGAGCACACCCGCTTTGCACATTCGCAAACGGGCCGAAGTAGATATTTTGAAAGTCATTCACGAACAAGTGTATGAAAAAGCCAAAATAAAAGTGAATATTACGGTGGAGGCGCCAGCAGCCAAAGCAGCCGAAAATGCGCCCATTAAAGGAAAAAACATTCCCGGCATACAAAATATCATTGCCGTTGCCTCAGGTAAAGGGGGCGTAGGAAAATCAACCATCACAGCCAATTTGGCGGTCTCTTTGGCCAAAATGGGCTTTAAAGTAGGCGTCTTAGATGCAGATATTTATGGTCCATCGATGCCCATTATGTTTGATGTGGAGCATGAAAAACCAATCTCGATTGAAGTGGATGGGGTGTCAAAAATGAAACCCATTGAAAGCTACGAAATTAAAATTTTATCCATCGGCTTTTTTACGGCACCAGGCCAAGCAGTGATCTGGCGTGGCCCCATGGCTTCAAAAGCGTTAAACCAAATGATTTTTGATGCCGCTTGGGGCGAATTGGACTTTTTACTCCTTGACTTACCTCCAGGAACGGGCGACATTCATTTGTCATTGATTCAATCGTTGCCTATTACTGGCGCGGTGGTGGTGAGCACCCCTCAGGCAGTTGCGTTGGCCGATGCCAAGAAGGGAGTGGGCATGTTTTTATCGGAATCTATTCAAATTCCAGTATTAGGCGTCATTGAAAACATGGCTTATTTTACACCCGCCGAATTGCCCGAAAACAAATACTATATTTTTGGTCGTGAAGGCGCCAAGAACTTGGCTGCCGACTTAAATGTGCCATTTTTGGGCGAAGTGCCATTGGTACAAAGCATCCGTGAAGCAGGTGATTATGGCCGTCCGGCCGCTTTGCAAACGGCTTCTGAATTGGAACATATTTTTGAAGAAATCACCCGCAATGTGGTAGAAGAAACCGTTCGTCGAAACGAAAACCTACCCCCAACTGAAGCGGTAAAAATCACCACCATGGCTGGATGTTCAGCGGTAAAAAAATAATTCATTCTATAAAAAATGACTACAGAAGAACTCGCTCTGACCATAGAAAATGCTTTAGCTGAAATTCGCCCTTTTTTACAATCGGATGGCGGCGACGTGCATTTGGTTTCCATTGAAGAAGACAAACATGTAAAAGTCCGTTTTGAGGGCGCATGTACCAGCTGCACCATTAACCAAACCACGCTAAAGGCCGGAATTGAAACGACCATACGCAAATATGCCCCACAGGTGGCAACCGTTGAACATATTTAATAGTTTAAAAATGAAAAAGCTATTCTTAATGATCATTTTGGTGGCTACCACTACGCTTACTTTTGCACAGAAAAAATTCGTTCAAGGGTACATCATTGACATGAACAATGTAAAAACTATGGCGGAAATTCAAGATCAAGATTGGGAAAATCTGCCAGATAATATCAAATTCAAAACCAGCGGTGGGCTAGTCAAAAAAATAGCAGTTGACAGTTTGCGCGGGTTTTCTGTAGATCAAGTTTGTAAATTTAATAGACAAATGCTCGATCTAGATGTGGAATATACGGGCGATTACACGCTCTCTTCGTTGCAACCAAACCCTGATTTTCAAAAAAGTGACATTTGGATCAAAACTTTAATTGAGGGAAAAATTTCATTATACGAATTTAACGCTTCTAAAAAACCATATTTTTATTACAGCATTGATGGGGGAACAACCATTTTACCTTTAATATATCGACCCTATCAAGTCTCCAATACATTAAATGAAAACAACCAATTCCGCAGAGATTTGGCAAGAACTATGGGGATCACAGAAGGTTCAAATTCAATATTTACTTGTCCATACAAAGAAGAAAAACTTATTGACTTGGTAGTAAAGTACAATGCCCAATTTGACCCGGGTAAACAAATTACGTATAAAGAAAAAATAAACTTCAGGCGCATTAACGGCAATCTAAAAATGGGATTGGCCAACTCAACTTTCAGTATGGAAAATGTACCAGATCTGATTCCTGATAGCAACAACTCCTTTACTAGGAACACTTCTGTATCTTCTAAATTCGTGAAATTCAGACCCTCTTTTGAACTTGAGTTAAATTATTCAACCAAATACAAAAAATGGTCCGTTTTATTAGAAACCGCTTTATTAGATTATTCTTCGTCAAACCCCGTTGAAGACTTAAATATTGAAGTCAATTATAATGCAGTTAATGCCATTATTGGTTTAAAAAGATACTTCACCGTCTTTAATAAAAATGTGTATTTGCAAGCGGGCATTTCATATGAAGTATTTAGTTTAAATAGAGAATACAAGCTCAATTTTATGAACAAGACAGTATATAAAAATGACCTCCCATCAAGAGGAGTTGGTATCTGCTCCTCAATTGGCATCAACATTACCTCAAAAATATTTTTTGAATTTCGATATGATTTCAGAAAATCTATTTTTATCGTAAACAGAGATCGCCTTTTCAACGACCAAGTTTCTGCGGCTATTTTTAGTGTAGGCTACACCGTGTTTTAGTAGTTTGACCCACATTTGTAACAACCTTTTGGGGCCCAAATCAATATTTAAATAATCAAATTCTTCGTTTAGAATCAACATGATTGAAACCGATTTATTAATCATAGGCGCCGGCCCTACGGGCTTGTTTGCTGTATTTGAAGCTGGCTTGCTTAAAATAAAATGCCACCTCATTGATGCCTTACCTCAACCGGGTGGTCAATTGGCTGAATTATACCCGAAAAAACCGATTTTTGACATTCCTGGTTATCCAGATGTGTTGGCGGGCGATTTGGTCACTAATTTGATGGAACAAATCAAGCAATTTCAGCCGGGATTTACCTTGGGTGAAACGGCAGAAACCATTGAAAAAAAGGAAGATGGAACCTTCATCGTGACCACCAACAAAGGAACGGCGCATGCTGCCAAGGCCATTGCTATTGCAGGTGGCTTAGGTACTTTTGAACCCCGAAAACCTGCACTCGAAAATATTGCTAACTACGAAGAGCATGGGGTCGATTATTTTGTAAAAGAACCCGAACAATACAGAAACAAACGCATAGTCATTGCTGGGGGAGGCGACTCAGCCTTAGATTGGAGCATCTTTTTGTCTGATGTGGCGGCAGATGTTACTTTAATTCACCGCCGAAACGAATTTCGTGGGGCTTTGGATTCCGTCGAAAAAGTGCAGGAACTGAAAAAATTAGGGAAAATCAATTTAATTACACCAGCCGAAGTCGTGGGAATTCATGGCGATGGTAAAGTGGAACAATTGACCATTGACCGCGGTGGGGTGCAAGAAGTGTTAAACACCGATTATTTTATCCCCTTATTTGGATTAACCCCAAAATTAGGCGCCATTGCCAACTGGGGATTAGATATTGAAAAGAATGCCATCAAAGTGAACAACGCGCTCGACTACCAAACCAACATCAACGGCATTTATGCGATTGGTGATGTAAATACCTATCCGGGCAAGCTCAAACTGATTCTTTGTGGGTTTCACGAAGCTACTTTGATGTGCCAAAGCGTGTACCAGCGCTTGAATCCGGGCAAAAAATATGTGTTAAAATACACGACTGTTTCTGGGGTCGATGGCTTTGATGGTAGCCGAAAAGAAGCGGAAAAAGCAGTGGTAAAATCAATTGATTAAATGTCAGAAGTACGCATTGAAATTATAGACCGCGAAGGACAGTTGCACGCAATTGACGCACCTACCGACATGAGCATGAACCTGATGGAAGTGGTGCGGGCCTTTGAATTGGCACCCGAAGGAACCATCGGAATTTGTGGCGGCATGGCCATGTGTGCCTCATGCCAGTGTTATGTGCTATCGGACACCGATTTGCCTCCAAAAGGCGATGAAGAGGACGCCATGTTAGCTGATGCCTTATTTGTACGCGACAACAGCCGTTTAGGTTGTCAAATTGCCGTAACCTCTGAACTTGAAGGACTTAAAATCGAATTGGCGCCTGCGGAATAAGCGAGGAATTGGGTTTTACTGTAAATAGCTTTATTCTAAGTGCTTTGAAAAGTCCATCATTTTATGAAGAATTCTGATGATTTCAATAGTATCATCATCGTATTTAAAAAACACATAATGGGACAAGGCCCGGCAAAAAAAATAATCTACTGTTGTTATTGGTACCCTTTTGGCTTTACTTGGATTATTGCTCAATATTTCAATTTCTTGAATAATCAAATAAAAATAAGTATCAGCTTGTTTTTCAGACCATTTTTGAAAAGTATAGAACCAAATTTCGTCTAAATCGCGATAAGCGGCTTCTCTGATTTTGTATTTCATAAATACTTTTTCTTGATCTCTTCAAGGTGTTTTTTGGGATTGTAATTTTCTACAAATTCACTTTTTTCTCCGATCTCCAGCTCATTTTGAAGCCATTTCATTTTGTTTTCTTCCATTTCTAATAATCGTAGGGCCGATCTGACTACGTCGCTCGCTGAACTGTAGCGCCCAGAAGCCACTTCGCTATTTATAAAATGAGTAAAATGATCACCAAGCAACATAGATGTATTCTTTGCCATACCTTTTATTTTTGAACAAAAATACCAAACTCTGGTACTTATTCATGTTAATTGACAAATTTTAACACAATCCATCGAAATCAATACTGCTCGCTATTTTGCCTAAAAAACATGTTTAAAAAACCGAACATTGTTACTTCATTAACAGCCACCTATGTTAAATTTGATTTACTTTGCAATGGGAAAAAGTTTAAAGTTTAAAGTTTTGAGTTTATGTTTTAAGTGTGAAATATCTCCAATCATGCAATACCAACAAGCAATTGGAGAAATTCAAAATTCAAAATTTAAAATTCAAAATTCGTTGGCTCTTGTCTCAATAGAAAAATACATTTATATAATAAACAACCTCTCATGAAACACCTTCTATTACAATCATTGCTATTTCTTGGTTTTACCTCAGCCATAGCCCAATTTACGCAGCAACCACTCCCCTATGCCTACAACGCGTTGGAGCCGTATGTGGATGCCCAAACCATGGAAATTCACTTTTCAAAGCACCATGCTGCTTATGTGAAAAACCTGAATGCTGCGGTGATGGGAACGCCCGCTGAAAAGTTGTCGATCACTGAAATTTTGGCGCATGTATCGCAGTATTCTCCAGCGATCAGAAACAATGCAGGTGGGCATTATAACCACGCCTTTTTTTGGTCGGTTCTTGGGCCAAACACCAAAACCAAACCTTCGGCTGATTTAGAGAAAGCCATCAACACCGAATTTAAAAGCCTCGATACGTTAAAAGTAAAAATGAACAAAGCCGGACTTAGTCGTTTTGGATCGGGCTGGGTTTGGTTGTATGTTACGACGGAAGGCAAATTGGCCGTTTGCTCGACAGCCAACCAAGACAATCCATTAATGGATGTGGCCGAAAACAAAGGCACGCCCATTTTGGGAATTGATGTATGGGAACATGCTTACTACCTGAAATACCAAAACAAACGCGCCGATTATTTGGGTGCTTTATGGAACGTGATTAATTGGGACGAGGTCAGTAAAAATTATGCTGCTGCGACCACCAAAAAGAAAGGCAAATTTGACGATTGGACGGCCTTAAAAGATTTCCACAAAGTGATGTCGCAAACGTTCCACCCCAGTGAAGAAGGCAATTTGACGCCGATTAAAACCCGTTCTGGTGAAATGGTTCAAAAAGCAACGGCCTTGTCGCAATCTGCTATTCCAGCGGCGTTTAACAGCAAAGAAGTGGTGGCTGCCATCCAAAAACTGGTTCTTGACAGCAACGCTTTAGACAAAATGATTCAAAGCAAAGAAGCGGATGCAAAAATCAGTGCCGCTTTGGTGAAATTACACGACACCTTTCATGAAATTGTAGGGTTGTGCAGCAAAGACGATCACTAAAAGTATTCCAATGAAAAATAGCATTTTCCTTTTGGCTATCCTCATGCTAATGAGTGCCTGCCAAAACAAAAAAAGCCAAGTTGATACAAGCAAAACGGTTGATTCAACTGAAGTTGCGTTAAAAGACAACCCGTTAAACAAATTGAAATACGACCACCCCACCGATTTGATTTGCCACATGGAAATCAAGAAATTTGGCGTAAGCGACACCTTAAACTTTAAAGGCAAGTTGTATGGGTTTTGCTCTTCGTATTGCAAAGACACTTTTAAGAAGAACCCAGAAAAATATTTAACCAAAGCCGTTGCAAAAAAATAAACAGCTTGTTATCAAAAGTTTAAATAACATCTATTACAAAAGCCCTTCTTCGGAAGGGTTTTTTAGTTTTGCTTGCTTCGGTCGTTGTGATCGTCGTGGCGGTAGGGATCTTCGTCGCCATCAAGCAGTTGTAGGTAACTTTGGTAGCGTGACCAAAACAATTTGTTTTCGTCTAAGGCCGCTTTAATGGCACAACCTGGTTCTTCGCGGTGCAGGCAATTATTAAATCGGCACTCATTTTTTAAGGCAAAAAAATCGGGAAAATAATCACCCAGTTCATCGGAGCCAATTTCAACCACCCCAAACCCTCGGATGCCAGGCGTGTCAATAATGCGCGCATCGCCCTCCAAATCATACATTTCGGCAAAAGTGGTGGTGTGCTGCCCTTGCTGGTGGCTTTCTGACAAGTTCGTGGTTTTCAGCTGTAATCCGGGTTGCAAAGCATTTACCATCGTTGATTTTCCGACGCCCGAATGCCCTGCAATAACCACCGTTTTATGCGCAATGGCCGTCTTTATTTCTATCATTCCTTCGCCTGTCAAAGCCGAGACATTAATGGTCGGATAGCCAATTTTTCGGTACATCCAAGCCATGAATTGCTGGTTTTCGAGCACCTCATCGTGCCACGTATCGCATTTTTGAAAAACCAACAAAACGGGAATCGAATAAGCCTCAGCCGTCACCAAAAAACGGTCAATAAATGAGGTTGTCGTGGAGGGGTTGTCCATGGTAATGAGCAACAAAGCCAAATCAATATTTGAAGCAATGATGTGCGTTTGCTTCGATAAATTCACCGACTTCCGGATAATGTAATTATTTCGCGGATGGATATTTGTAATTTGCCCCACGTCTTGTTCATTGCCGAATGCTGGATCAAAATCAACGACGTCGCCGACCGCCACCGGATTGGTGTTTTTGATACCCTGCATCCGAAACTTCCCTTTGATGCGGCATTCGTAAAAAAGGCCATCATCGGCTTTAATGCGGTACGTACTCCCCGTGGAACGATACACGATTCCTGTCATAACATTGATTTGGCACAAAAATACATGAATGCGGGGGTTTTTTGG
The DNA here is from genome assembly GCA_002256385.1 of Flavobacterium sp. BFFFF2. Lineage (GTDB taxonomy): Bacteria > Bacteroidota > Bacteroidia > Flavobacteriales > Flavobacteriaceae > Flavobacterium. The sequence goes on along the minus strand of NKJD01000054.1, from coordinate 9,210 downwards.
TGATTAAGGGGGTGAATGTTCACTTCAGTCCAAAGTCCAAAGTCGAAAGTCGAAAGTCCAAAGTCTAAAGTCCAAAGTCGAAAGTCGAAAGATGGAAAGTGGAAGGTGGAAGGTTAAACCCGAGACCCATTGGAACAAATGGGGCGAACATTTGATATTAAGAGGAGGAAGTCCAGTGGACTTCCGGAAAGCGAACTTCAGTTCGCAGGGTCGCAAAAAGCGTTTTTGATGGTTGTTGTTAGAACAATTTGTTCATCGTTTTAATATTGCTTTTCATAAGATGTTTTGGTTTCTAAATGACCTATTGCTGTTATTTCAAGTTTTTGGTCATTTTCTTTGCTGGCCCAAAGAAAACGAACCAAAAGAAAGGGCCTTTTTTGGCCCGCATAAATGTCATTTTTGCCTTTGGCAAAACCAGTTTAACCTGTGCTTGTTTATTGTTTTTTAATGGTCAGCTTGAACCACCTTTTCTTTAATTGTGTTTGCTGCGCAAACTGGTTTTTAGTGGTGATGTTTCAAGCCGAAAATCCCTCCAAGGCTTCGCGATTTTTTGCGGCTTGAAAAAGCTATGACTACATATGCGGGCCGCAACAGTTAAGCTTCGCAGAACAGTAGACGTTGATTGAATCTTTTAATATTGCTTTTCATAAGACCTTCTGTTTTCTACCAGACCTATTTCTATTGAAAGACTATTGTTCATTTTCTTTGCTGGCCCAAAGAAAACGAACCAAAAGAAAGGGCCTTTTTTGGCCCGCATAAATGTCATTTTTGCCTTTGGCAAAACCAGTTTTCAAGCCGAAATTTCCTCCAAGGATTCAGAAATTTTGGCGGCAAAAAACCTATGCCAACGAAGTGGCCTATACTTTCCTGTACTTATAAGAATTATAGAAATGACTTGGAGCAATAGCCCATTTTACAACCAATAGCAGAAAGTATAGGGCACTTCGATAAATGCGGGCCGGCACCTTCTAAGCTTCGCACGCCAGTAAACATTGATTGAAGATTTTAGAAACCGATTCATAAGATGTTTGGTTTCTACATGACCTATTACTGTTGAAAGACCTCTGTTCATTTTCTTTGCTGGCCCAAAGAAAACGAACCAAAAAAAAGGGCCTTTTTGGCCCGCATAAATGTCATTTTTGCTTGTGGCAAAACCTCATTAAGCTGCGCGTTTATATTGTTTTTTAATGGTCAGCTTGAATCACCTTTTTTTAATTGTGTTTGCTTCGCAAACGAGTCTTTAGTGATGATTTTACAAGCCAAAAACCCCTACAAGGATTCAGGATTTTTGTGGCTTGTAAATGCTATGACAACGAAGTGGCCTATACTTTCCTGAACCCATAAGTATAATATGAATTGTGTTGGGGAAATAGCCCTTTTTACAACTAATACCAGAAAGTATAGGACACTTCGATAAATGCGGGCCGTCACCTGTTAAGCTTCGCAGGCAAGTCAACATTGATTGAGCCCTTTTTTTGTCACTCCGACGAAGGAGGAGTCTCATTTCCGGATGAAAGAGAAAAGAGTCTGTATTCTAAATTATAGGGTCTTTATACTGGGGTCTTTAAACGCTGCATTCACTACCATCATTCAGCTATTCACGGAATATTAGCAAAATATTATCATCATAAATCTAACTGATAATCAAACATGAAAAACTACCAATATTTTCATTGCGCTTGAAAAAAATAAAATTTCAAGGGTTACCTTTTTGCTGTTCCATTATTAACAAGTATAAAACAACAAATTACTAACCATTTAAATTTAAAGATCATGAAAAAATTATTCTTGTTTATCGCTTTATTTTTTGCAGCTGCACAATCTTATGCACAATCACCAGTTTATGTTTCAGGGTACACCAGAAGCAATGGCACTTATGTAGAGGGGCATTATCGAACGGCTCCAAACTATACCCGAAATGACAACTACAGCACCGTTGGCAATGTAAATCCATATACAGGTACTTATGGAACAAAACCCAGAGATGGTTACTATGTGGCACCAACAGGGTATTCCACGTCAACTTATTCAACGCCTTCGTATTCATCTTCCTCCTATTCTACCTCAACTTACTCCACCCCATCCTATTATTCGACACCTACTTATTCGGCGCCAACGCCCGTTTATACAGGTCCACGAGGCGGGAATTACTACATCAACAGCAATGGAAACAAGACCTATCTTCGCAGATAATCAACGCCAAAAAGCATCAATCTCTTTAGCAATAAGGAGATTGATTTAACAACTTGTTTGTTATGCCAGAAAAAAGATTAAATTGTAGCCTTTTTAAGTCTTTCTTTAATTTAAGAGGTTGCCATGGCAGACGAAACACATTTCACTTCGCTGAACGACCAAGCGTTGCTGGTTAAAATAAAAGAGAATTCCGATTATTTGGGCATTGTTTACAAACGATGTAAAGCAAATTGTTTGGGATTTATGAGGAAGATGACCAACGGCGCACTGAATGATTATGAGCTTGAAGATGTATTTCAAGATGCCAACATCATCTTGTATGAAAAAATTGTAAACGGAGATTTTGTGCTAACCGCATCTTTTCAAACCTATTTGAATGCTGTATGTCGTTTTCAATTGTTAAATACGCTCGGAAAAAGTAAGCTGACCACTGACTTTCAAGACAATTCAGATGATGGCGACGATGAAAACCCAAATGGGTACTATTCTTCTATTACTGATAGTTTGGATGGGGTTGATCATTCCAACGAAGCGCAATTTTTGGCTATAGAAAAGGCTTTAGAAAAAATGAAAGCGGCTGGCGGACATTGTTATGAATTGCTCACCTTGTTCTGGTACCACAAAAAATCAATGAATGAATTGACTACTGAATTTGGTTATAACAATTCAGATACTACTAAAAACCAAAAGGCAAGATGCCAAAAGCGTTTGGAAAAATTGGCATATAACGAATTGAATAACTAAAAATGAAATTAGCCATCGACATAGTACAAAGTTTGTTCTTGCCAAAATTGGAAAAAGACACCCATTTTGATGTTAACCAAACCACGAGCGCTTTTTGGAAAGACCTCACCGCTGCCCTACTTGATTTTGAAACCAATGCAAAACCAGCACAAGATGTAATTAACCATTTGCAATTACATGATACAGAAAGAATCAATGCAAAGTTACCATCTATTTATGCTGCATTTATAAAAGAACTTGCTGAAAATCAAGTTTTAGGAATTTCTTCTGAAGCCGTTGATTATTTAATCGCGTCCAAGAATAGCACGTTTAAAAAAGAGGTTCAATTCTACACTGACCTAGAACATGCCATTAAAAAAGTGGAGCGCAAACGAATGAAAGCAGCGCTGCCCAATTCACTGGACAAGCTCGCTTTTGAGCTGAATGATGAACTATTAAATAGTGCCATCACGAAAAAAAGCCGAGATGAATTGAAAAAAAAAATGGCTGGTTGGGATCAGCAATTGGTTGAAACCGAAGAAACAACTCCTTCTGCATTGGCCAATAAAAATGAGTCCAAAGTGATTTACTTTGGCTGGGTAAAATATGCAGCCGCTGCTTGTTTGGTTTTGGGCTTGGGCATTTGGTTTTTTCAGCATCAACAGGCGGGGTTTACTCCTGAAAACAATGTGGTTACTACCCCTCCGAAAGACACAACAAAGGGCGCTCAAATTCCTGAGTTTCCTATAGAAGCACTTGCAGACATAACAACAGTAACCAAAAAGGCAGCCGTTGTTGAAAGTGGTCTGGGATATGCTCCGACAAAGCAGACCATCAAGATTGTCGAATACAACCAAAAAGCCCGAATGACATCCATTGTTGCGGCCATTGAAAAACACAGACAGCTACTTGAAAAACAATTTGGCGACCACAACACCCTTAAACTAGTAGAATCAAAGATTCATGCGCTTCAAAATGAATTGGCATTATTGAAAGAAAGAGAGAATCAGTATGTTTTTGACGGCAAATCATTAACATTATATGTGACTACAACCCCGAAAGAAAACACCATTTTACTTTATGAAAACACCTACTACTTAAACAGAGGAGCTGATTTTTTCAAACTCACTATTGCCGTACCACCTCAACCTTATCAAAAAGAGCGCAACATAGAAATACGAGAGGCATTGGATAAAATGATTTTTACAAATGGAAATTAAGACAATTACATTTTTCAAAAAAGGGCTTATCCTGTTTTTCAGCATGATGCCCATTTTTTTGTTTGCACAAAACAAAGAAGAACTTCAAATTAGAAAGGTTTTTGACCAACTTGTTTTGGCTTATGGCAGTGCTAAAACAGCGCCAGAACTCGTTATTTTGCAACAAAGGCAAGACTTGCCTGCCTTTTTTAAATTTGAAAATAAACCTGTTGTAAGCGTTGATAAATACTTGTTTACCATTTGTAGAACCTTTGGCAAAGACAGCCTGAATGCCTTGTCTGTAGTGGTTAGTCACGAACTCGCACACTATTATAATGAGCATCATTTTTGTACTGATTTTGCTTTTGCCATGCGCAACAAAAATGAAGTGTTTTCTAAAAAAGTGAAGTTGATTGATAGAAATCAAAAAATAATTTACGAAACCCAGGCCGATGATAAAGGCCTGTTTTATGCTGCAATTGCGGGCTATGAACCATTTGAAGTACAGCCAAAACTAATAGATGCTATTTATACCCAATACCGAATAAAAGATGTTATTGAGTACCCGACAAAAGCGCAACGGAAAGAGATTGCAAAAAATGCCCTATTAAAAGCCAAAAGCTTGTACCAAACCTTCAAAGTTGGCTTAACACATATGCAAGAGAAAAATTATGACAAAGCTATAGAAGCTTTTAACACGGTGAACAACGATTTTCCTTCACGAGAAAATTACAATAATTTGGGAATGGCTCGCACTTTAATAGCACTCTCTATAAAGACCATTTCTAGCGAAGAAAAACACCAGCCCGATCGTTTTTTATATCCACTTGAATTGGAGAACAAAAGCCGCTTGAGCAAGGAAACAACCCGAACGTTGGATGACCAACCCACTGACATGGAAAAGCTATTGAAAGACGCCCAAAAAGATTTTCAAGAGGCCATACGTTTAGACCCAAATTTCACCAAAGCGCACATCAATTTGGCTTGTGTGCATGATTTGTTAGATGATCCGATGGGCGCCATCTCCATCATAACCAAACAATTGCTTCCAAAAGAAGCACGAACCAATGCGGAGGCCCAACGCATTTTGGCTATTGCTTATTTTCATAATGGACAAGAACAAAAAGCGGAGGAGATTTGGAAAGAATTAAAAATCTAAAAAAAGCTATCAAATGAATTCCATAGAAAACCCTCTTTATAATAAAGTTGCCGAACTTTTAGAACAAGCCCGAAAACAAGTTGCCACCGTTGTAAATATTACAATGGTGCATACTTATTTTGAGATTGGCAGAACTATTGTAGAGGACGAACAACAGGGTGAAGCACGGGCGGAATATGGTAAAAAAGTCTTGAAAGAGTTGTCTATAAAATTAAAAGAACGTTTCGGGAAAGGATTTTCTGTTGACAATTTACAGAATATGAGAAAGTTTTTTCTGGTATATTCAAAATACGAGACAGTGTCTAGTATATTACAAAACGATGACAATCAATTGATTGAAAATCAAAAGATACCTTCAAGCCAATCACCTGCTTTTAGATTAAGTTGGTCTCATTATTTGGTTTTGATGGGATTAGAAAACGAACAAGAACGTAGTTTTTACGAAATTGAAGCCGCTAAGCAGCGTTGGTCATTGGCACAACTCAAACGCCAATACCACGCCAGTTTGTACGAACGATTGGCTTTGAGTCGAGACAAAAACGAAGTTTTGAAACTTTCACAGCAAGGTCATACTGTCGAAAAACCGCAAGATTTACTCAAAAACCCTTTAACTTTAGATTTTTTGGGTTTGGGCGAAAAAAATTCCTATTCAGAATCTGATTTGGAACAAGGAATTATCACAAAACTGCAAGAATTTTTATTAGAATTGGGTAAAGGATTTTTGTTTGAAGCACGCCAAAAGCGATTTACATTTGACAACGAACATTTTTTTGTTGACTTGGTTTTTTATAACCGATTATTGCAATGTTATGTATTAATCGATTTAAAAATAGAGAAATTAACCCATCAGGACTTGGGGCAAATGCAAATGTATGTGAACTATTACGACCGTTTTGAAAAACAGCTTTTTGAGAAGCCCACTATTGGCATATTGCTGTGTAAAAAGAAAAACAACAATCTGGTTGAACTAACCTTGCCCAAAGATGCCAATATATATGCTTCTGAATACAGCTTATACCTACCAGAAAAAAAATTGTTGCAGCAAAAATTGAATGAATGGATTGCAGAATTGGAAAATGAAAAAGAGAATTAATTTAAAAAGCCCAACTAACGGCGTTCATTGGACTTTACCTACGAATTGTGTTGTACGAATGTAACCTATTCAATACGTCCGTGACGTTTAGGTTGAATAAAGATCCATCAAATATGTTGTGACATTAACAAATTTAAAAATAAGTAACACGTCAATCAATAGCAAAAAAAATGTTGGAAAACCTCAATACCGCAATTGGGAAGATTAAAGAATTGCCTCTTCAACAACCAACCGAATTAGACGCGCAACGCATTTTGGCTATTGCTTATTTTCATGATGGAGTAGAAGAAAAAGTGGAGGAGGTTTGGGGTGAACTAAAAATATAATATTTGTATCAAAAACAAAAAAATCGTTATTGAAATAATTTACATTAATGATTATTTAGTTATATTTCTCTTTAATAGAAATAAAATTTTGTATAAAAAATTTGAAGAATACTGTATTTAATTTTCAATTTTAAAAGAATAAAACTCAGTAACTGAATTTAAGTATTTATAGTAATCCTCTCTATTGTAGAGATTTAGAGATTCTATATTTTTGCTGATTAGATCTAAGAATTTAAGCCGTCTTTCAATTACATTTTCAGATTTATCAATATTAAATGTACTATAATATCTTTCACATTCGCATTCAATTACTTTTTTTTCATTTTCAGTCAAAAGCTTTGGACTAAAATCCATTTCATCGAGTAAATTTTGAAATTGGCTCATCGTTTTTTTTTAACAAATTTAACAAACAATATGAAATCTAACATAAACAAAGTAATATAACTTCTAATTTTGGGAAACATTTATTGCACGGGATTGCCCTGCTGGTTCGTATTTATTTTTTTGCCTTGCTGACAATTATATTTACAAAATATAATAAAATGACAATTTTAATCAATTCACAATGAGGAAATTATTTTTAATTACATCAATTACTCTAACATATTCACTTTTTGCTCAAAACGATATTGACAGTTTATATTTTTACTCTCAGAAAGACAACTTTATAAAAGCTATTAAAATAGCTGAAAAAATTTAAATCTGAAAGTAAACAAACAAAAGATACTTTAACTTATGATTATGCAGAATTAGTTTTAAATTCTGCAAACTTATATAGAAAGGCAAATAGACTATCACTAGCCGAAAAAGACTATCTACTATCTATCAATATTCATAAAAAATGCTGCAAAGAGGATGAATTAACTTTTGCGCTTTTTGAAAATTGTCTTGCTCTTTTGTATCGAGACCAAGGTGAATTTTCAAAGGCAAAGCCATTATTTCAACAAGTCTGTGATATAAGGGGACGATATTTAGGAAAAGATGATAAAGATTATATCTATTCTTTATTAAATTTAGCATATGTCTTAAAAAATTTAAAATATTACAAAACTGCTGAAGATTTATATTTGGATGGAATTAAACTTCAGAGAAATGTTTATGGAAATACAAATCAAGAAGTAGCAAACACATTACAAAACCTTGCTCAAATATACTATGAAAAAGTTGACTATAATAAAGCAGAGGAGTACTACAGACAATCAATAGAGATGTATAAAATTACTTTAGGACAGGATAATTTAGCGTATATAAATACTTTGAATAATTCTGCTGATTGTTTACAACGACTAGGAAGATATTCTGAAGCAAAATCAATATTTGCCGAAGTTTTAGAAAAAAAATCTAAAATATACACAGAGAATGACAAAGAGTATATGTTAGCTGTAACCAATCTCGCGTCTGTTTATCAGGATCTTGGCAAATATAATGAAGCTGAAAAATTATATAAAAAAGTAATAGTTAATCATAAGAAAAACGGAGATCTGAACAATCTAAATTACTTTCTTTCCACAAGTAACTTAGCGCTTCTTTACAAGAGTCAGAATAAAAATACAGAAGCCGAAATATTACATTTGGAGGGTCTGGAACTTGCAAAAAAAATTTATGGAGAAAATAGTAAAGATTATGCAACATCAATAGAAAATTTGGGTTCCTTTTATCATGATATTTTTAATTTTGAAAAAGCAGAAAGACTTTATAATCAAGCTTTAGAAATAAGAAAATCAATTTTCGGTGAAAAGCACCCTGATTATCAAATTTCGATACACAATCTTTCAAGCTTGTATTTGGATAAAGGATTATATAATAAAGCAGAAGATTACGCAATACTTTCAAAAGAACTATTTGAAAAAATATATTCTAAAAACAATCCTGCATACTCCTCTGAACTAAACAATTTGGCAAATATTTATGCTAGAAAAGGAAATTTAATTGAAGCAGAAAAATTATATCATCAAGCGGATAATATTATTTTGAAAACATTTGATTGTAAACACACTAATCACATTGTATCTCTCCTTAATTTAGCAAGTATTAATTTTGAGCTTAAAAAATATGAAGATGCTAAGGTTTACTGTTCTCAAATTTTAAAATTAAGCAAAAGTGATTATGATGCATTAAAAATGTTAGCAATAATTGAAGATTTTTTAGGCAATACTCAAAAAGTTTCAAAACATTATAGTTCTTTACCCGTTGGGTGAAATTAATTGATTTGAATTTTGATATTATTAATTGGTCTGTCAAATATGAATTTGTTGATATATTGAACCAATGTTAATGCTGTAATTTTTGCCAATATTCTGGTTTTAAAGCCCTCGAAAGATTTTGCATAATTGTTTCTTATTTTGAATTGATCACATAATTGTGAGAACAATGTTTCAATTCTTTTTCTTGCCTTTCTAAAGATATATGGCTGTTTTACATACCCTTTTTGATTCATTCTCATTGGTGTCTCCAAAATGATATTTGCCGATTGAAATAAATCTATTTGTTGAGTGGAAGACAGATAACCTTTATCCC
>NKJD01000053.1 GCA_002256385.1 Flavobacterium sp. BFFFF2 | reverse complement strand
AACCGCAGTTTAGGAACCAACTACACAAGTGGTATCTACAACGTGATGATTACACAAGGCGACAACCAACAAGTGGTGCGCATTGTGAAAAAATAAGTTTTATAAAATAATTTGTTTTGAAACCACCTCAGGAAACTGGGGTGGTTTTTTTTTGAGTTAAAAGTTTATAAAGTTGCAAGTTTGTAAAGTTGATTCAATTGAGACATGTTCTTTTTTTGAAGAAAGAGGAAAGAAGAAAGAGGAAAGATTGATCGAATGCGTGTGGGGGCGCCCATTGTGGTCGCCCGCTTCCAACGTGGCAAATAGGTTCCCAATTGCGGTTTCGAATCAACAATCCGAAAATTGTGATCATCGATATCTTTAGGGGCAGGGCTTGCGGCTGCCCTCTACCAAAGAACAGTTTAGTCAATTTGTAGGGTTTAAAATTTAAACAACCTGTGTGGCCGCCTTTTTTGTCTACAAGACAATTGTTTATTTGGGCCGCATGTTTGTTTTGATGCAAATTGGTAGAGACGCGATGCCTCGCGTCTCTGTAATAATCGTGTTTAAATAATCAGTTGCATTTATAAAACGTATTGCCAGTAAATGATAAAAACGATTTTGATTTTAAAAATTTAATCAAAACGCATGAAACTTATAAATCGGAGACGCGAAGCATCACGTCTCCCTAAAAATGAATTGCATTTATAAAAACGGATTCAAAACAAAACCAGTGAAAAGTTGTTAACAAAAACATAACAGTCAGTATATTTTACAATTGTTTTTTCAAATATTTTTGTTTTAAAAGTACTCAAGCAAAACCTGCGAAGCTGTTAGAACAGGATTAATAATGTAACAATGAAATGAAAAAAACTTTATTTTTACTGCTATTTACTATAGTTGGCGGTCAATTGTCATTTGCACAATTTTTCGAAACTAACGGAATAAGATACTTGATCAAATCAGGCACAACGGTAGCGGTTGCAAATCAATTTGGGCAAGCATCAGGAGATGTAATCATTCCAGAACGGGTAAACAATTATGCAAACAGCTATAATGTAATTGACATTGATCCGAATGCTTTCTGGGATTGTACCAATTTAACATCTGTTACCTTTCCAAAATCAGTAACGAACCTTTGGGGTTCTTATTTTCACAACTGTCCTAATTTAACAACGGCTACCCTTCCAAACACGGTAACGGCCATACAAGGGACTTTTTACAATTGTACAGGTTTAAAATCAATAACAATTCCAGACTCGGTAAAGCACATTGGTATTCATACTTTTCAAGGCTGTACAAGTTTAACAACGTTAACAATTCCAAATTCGGTAACACACATTGGTGATGAGGCGTTTAAGGGTTGTACTGGTTTAACATCCTTAACTATTCCAGACTCGATAACAATCATTGACCAAGAGGCATTTAGTGGCTGTACTGGTTTAAAATCGGTAGCAATTTCAAACTCAGTCACAAGGATTGAGCGTTTAACTTTTTTCGGTTGTACAGGTTTAACATCGGTAACAATTCCGAATTCAGTAACAAGCATTGGTCCTTTCGCTTTTTTTGGCTGTACGGGTTTAACCTCGTTAACAATTCCAAACTCGACAACTAAAATTGATTCTGAAGCGTTTAGGGATTGTGCTGGTTTAACATTGGTTACTATTCCAAACTCGGTCACGAGCATTGGTAATTTTGCTTTTTTTGGTTGCTCTAGTTTAAAAACGGTTATTTGCAATGCAACCAAACCAATTGATATTTCTTCATCACCTGCTTTTTATGGATTAAACTATGCAGCTATTAGTTTATATGTGCCTTCTGGTAGTGTGACGGCCTATCAAGCCGCGCCTGCATGGAAAGATTTTGCTCCGATTATTTGCGTCAATCAAACTATTCCTGCCTTTGCACAAGTAGCACCCGTTTGCTCTGGCGCAACTATGATCGCTTTACCAACCATTTCAAATAACAATATAACAGGCACTTGGTTACCCGCGCTGAATAATCTTGCAACCAACACCTACACTTTTATCAGTACTGCTAGGTCATGTGCCTCCATTGCTACAATGTCCATAAAGGTAAACACTGTTCCTCCTTTGGCACCGCAATCTAAACTTCTAAACGGCGGCTATCAACTTTCTACGGTGCCTGGTTATGGCAGTTCATATAAAGTATATGCCTCCGCCGAAGCAACAGCTGCCTTCCCATCAACTGCTTTTTTAACAAGCGGAACTTATTTTGCTGCCCAAACTCAAAATGGCTGTGAAAGCATCCGCTCTTTGTTAACGGTAGCTGTCTATTCGTTAGCAGCTGTTTCGTCACCTGCTTGTGGTTCCACTTTAAATGCCATTTCGGCACCCATTTCGGTAACGGCTGTTGCAAATGCAACCAACTATTTATTTGAGGTAACTGGAAATGGTGCTACACGAACTTATAATTCGCCCACCAACTCATTTAATTTAACCCAATTGCAAGGAACTATAACTTATAACACCGCTTACAGCATCCGTGTAGCGGCTGGTTTCAATGGCCAATATGGTGATTTTGGCGCAGCTTGTACTCTAACGACACCAGCTTTTGGCAAATACACTCAGGTAATTTCAACCACCTGCGGCACTACTTTACCTACTATGAACACACCCATCAATTGTAATCAAATTGCTGGTGTTCAAGCTTACCGCTTTGAGTTTACAACAGGAGGTGTTTCACGCACCCTAGAAAGCACTACAAATAGTGTTCAAATAGGCAACTTAGTTGGTGGTACCACCTTTGGAGCGGCTTATTCGGTACGTGTGGCTGTTAAAGTGGATGGAATTTGGCAAGATTATGGAACTGCTTGTACCGTGACAACGCCTGCACCGATCACCCAAGTTAGAAACAATAGTTGCGGCTCCACACTTGCCAATAAATGGACTACAGTGTATTGTGCTGCTGTAACAGGTGCTACTTCCTACCGATTTGAATGGAAAAAAGGCGCTTCAACCCTTACTTTTAATTCATCCACGCCAAACATGCAACTAGGCAACTTCACGGGCTGGGCAGTAAATACCAATTATTCCGTTCGTGTGGCCGTTCAGTATGGCGGTATTTGGCAAGCATACGGCACCGCTTGTAACATAAAATCGCCTGCTAATGCAAATTAACATGTCGAAATAAAAGTTGCTTTACCCATAAAAGCTATTTGAAACCGAATATGTGTTAATGCCACAAGGAGGCAACCAAGCCCCAGTTCAAGTTGCTGTATATGATATGCTTGGCAAACAAGTAGAGCAATTCAGCGTAGAAGCTAATGAGCTTGAAAACCGCAGTTTAGGAACCAACTACACAAGTGGTATCTACAACGTGATGATTACACAAGGCGACAACCAACAAGTGGTGCGCATTGTGAAAAAATAAGTTTTATAAAATAATTTGTTTTGAAACCACCGCGGGAAACTGCGGTGGTTTTTTTAATTAGAGGAAAGAAGAAAGAAGAAAGAGAAAAGATCTACAAGTAATAGGTAGGGGCAGGGCTTGCGGCTGCTCTCTACCAAAGGACAGTTTGGTCAATTTGTAGGGTTTAAAATTTCAACAACCTGTGTGGGCGCCTTTTTTGTCTACAAGGCAATTGTTTATTTGGAATGAATGTTTGTTTTGATGCAAATTGGTATCGACGCGATGCCTCGCGTCTCTGTAATAATCGTGTTTCAATAATCAGTTGCATTTATAAAACACATTGCCATTAAATGATAAAAACGATTTTGATTTTAAAAATTTAATAACATCTAAACCTCATAAAGTAGGAGACGCGAGGCATCGCGTCTCTACGTTTCTTTTGAAACGACATTCTACATTTGATAATTCCCATTCCCCATTCAAACATTTCACAATTCACATTCAAACATTCAAACATTCCCCATTCAAACTTTCGACTTTCGACTTTCGACTTTCGACTCATCAAAAACCTATTCCTTTTTAACGTGCTGCAATGCCCACATGAGCAAGGTGTTTTTTTCTTTGGGTAAGCCTAGTTTTTCAATAATGTTGGTTCGGTGGCCTTCTACTGTTTTGGTGGATAAAAACAGCAGCTCGGCAATTTGCTTGCTGGTTTTTTGTTGGGCAATGAGGCCAACAATTTTCCGTTCGGCCAAGGTGAGTTGGCTTAATTGAGAGCCATCGTTTTTGTGGTCATTGATGAGGTCGTCTTGGAGGTGGGTACTGACATAGCGGTTCCCTTTTTTTACTTCAAGCATGCACTTTTCGAGCTCTTCTTGGGCGTGTTCCTTCAAAATGTAGCCGTAAATATTATACTGTTGGGCTTTTTTGTAAATGGTCATTTCTTTGTGCATGGTCAGCAAAATGACTTTGGTGCTCAGTTTGCTTTCCTGTACTTTTTTGGCCACATCGAGTCCGTCTAAACCAGGCATGTTGATGTCTAAAACCGCTACGTCTGGGTGGTGCAGCGTAATCAGATTCAGTGCCGAAATGCCGTTTGAACAGGTGTCAAACACTTTGTAGCCAAATGATTCCAAATAGCTTTTGGTGCCTTGCAACGTAAAAGGATGGTCGTCGGCTATGAGTATTTTCATTGTTTTTTCTTGATTTCAATGGCAACTGTCGTGCCGTTTTTGGTTGAGGTTATGTTGGCTTCGCCGCCAATGGCCCGACTCCGTTCAATAATGTTGTGCAATCCGAACGAGTGGGAACCGTTTAGTGTTTCTTGCACGGAAAACCCTTTGCCGTTGTCTTTTATTTCAACATAAATGGCCTTTTCCTTTTCTGAAATGGTGATTTTGGCCGCCATGGCCTCGGCATATTTAATGACATTGGACAATGCCTCTTGAATGATCCGATACAATTGCAATTCGTCAGAATTATCCAGTGAACCTTGGTAGTCAATTTCAGCAGTCACCATAAAATCATTGACCGATTGGGCGCGTTCTAAGAGTTGTTCCACGCTGGCTTTGAGCCCAATTTTATCAAACATAATGGGGTGCAAATTGCGGCTGATGCTGCGAATGTCATTAATAATGGCGTCAATTTTTTGGTTGGATGCTTGTTGATTTGCGTTGTTCCCATTTTTTAAACCAAGCAATTCATGGCTGACGCTGTCGTGCAAATCGCTGGCGATGCGCTTGCGTTCTTCTTCTACTTTTTCTAATAATTGTTTGGTATATAACTGGGCGTTTAAGTTGTCTTGCTGCAGTTTTTTTTGCTTTTGTCTGTTTTGATAAATCACTACAATAATAAACACCGCCAAGAGCAAAAAGGCCAACCAAGCGATCGTGGCATTTTTGGTGGCAATTTCTTTTTCTTGGGTGGCAATCTGTTGTATTTTTTTCTCGGTTTGGTATTTTTTGTCTAGTTCAATGACTTTGTTTGCATTAAGGTCATTACCGATTAAATTAATAACTTCTCTCTTTTTTTCATCATAGAACAAGGCCGTTTTGTAATCCTTATTTGCAACGGCATTTTCTTTTAAAATCAGGTAATAAATCTTTAACCTTTGGTAATCCTCATTTTCAATAAGAGCTGGCAATTTTTTGAGCAGTTCTTCCGTGCTAAATTTTTCTTTCTTTTTTATTTTATAGTCAAACAAAACCCCTTCAAATGTGGCATCATCATTTATGTTGTTTAATTTCTTAACAATTGGTGCAATTTCATCAATATTTTTTTTGGCATCGTTTAATCTGTTTTCTTTAATCAATTTGCCTATATAATTGCAATAAACGGTAATTTTAATGTCATCCGCTTGAAGCCCCGATCGTTTAAAATAACTATAAGTAGAGTCAATGAGTTCATTGGTTTTCTTGTTGTTACTGTCTTCATATACAAGTAGTTTGTTTCCGAGTGCAATGAATACATTGTCTAAATCACCTGCTTTTTTAAAACAACCAATCGCTTTGTTATAATAAATCTCCGCATTGACATAATCGTTTGAAGAATAATAAATACCCGCCAAACAATTATTAACCCTTCCGGATCCATTTACACTTCTAATTCGGTTATAGCACTCTAAAGCATTAAAATTGTATTTTATTGCCGTATTTTGATTGCCCATACTAAAAAAAGAAAAGGCCAAATCAGCATAGGCATCTGCTTTTTCTTTACAAGAATTATAATCTGTGACATCAACTTTAGTGGTTTTTAAAGCATAGGAAATCGCGGTTTTATTATCGCCTTTTGCCTTATACAGCGCGGAAAAATAAGAATTAATAAATAACGTTTTTGCAGCGGGCAACTTTGCTTGGTACTTAGCAGCAAAAGTGAGAACCGTCTTTGTAAATGCCGGATCAAACGACAGATTGCGGGCTTGTCGGTTACAAACATTATCTAATACATGTGCTGCTTGTTCTATTTTATGCTCTTTGATTAATTGATTGTAGTATTTGTAAAAAACAGCCAGAAAATTCGGTTTATACGAATTATTCACCTCATCTAACCAAGCAAAGGTCGGGTCCAGATTTGTGGAGACTGGTTTTTCATAATAGGTGATTGGTTCTTTTTTGGTGCAAGCTGCAGACAGCAAAAACAAACAAATAACAATAAGCGAGGTGCTTTGTAGCGAACGGATAGGCATTCCTTTTATTTTTTACAAATGTATCCGCTTTTGTGGCTTGGGCACTATAAATCCAAAAATCAGGGGTTACCCCCTATTTTTCATAAAAACACGTTCAATCATCCTTGTCTTGAAATTACACCAATTAACTAAATCCAACTTGTATGACCAAAACAAACCAACAAAGTCAAAATCGGGCACCTTCATTTACCTATTAAAATGTCCGATTGGGCTGTATTGCAGCGTAATCAGATTCAGTGCCGAAATGCCGTTTGAACAGGTGTCAAACACTTTGTAGCCAAATGATTCCAAATAGCTTTTGGTGCCTTGCAACGTAAAAGGATGGTCGTCGGCTATGAGTATTTTCATTGTTTTTTCTTGATTTCAATGGCAACTGTCGTGCCGTTTTTGGTTGAGGTTATGTTGGCTTCGCCGCCAATGGCCCGACTCCGTTCAATAATGTTGTGCAATCCGAACGAGTGGGAACCGTTTACTATTTCTTGCACATGAAACCCTTTGCCATTGTCTTTTATTTCAACATAAATGGCCTTTTCCTTTTCTGAAATGGTGATTTTGGCCGCCATGGCCTCGGCATATTTAATGACATTGGACAATGCCTCTTGAATGATCCGATACAATTGCAATTCGTCTGAATTGTCTAGCGAACCTTGGTACTCAATTTCAGCAGTCACCATGAAATCATTGACCGATTGGGCGCGTTCTAAGAGTTGTTCCACGCTGGCTTTGAGCCCAATTTTATCAAACATAATGGGGTGTAAATTGCGGCTGATGCTGCGAATATCATTAATAATGGCGTCAATTTTTTGGTTGGATGCTTGTTGATTTGCGTTGTTCCCATTTTTTAAACCAAGCAATTCATGGCTGACGCTGTCGTGCAAATCGCTGGCAATGCGTTTGCGTTCTTCTTCTACTTTTTCTAATAATTGTTTGGTGTATAACTGGGCGCTTAAGTTGTCTTGCTGCAGTTTTTTTTGCTTTTGTCTGTTTTGATAAATCACTACAATAATAAACACCGCCAAGAGCAAAAAGGCCAACCAAGCAATAGTGGCATTTTTGGTGGCAATTTCTTTTTCTTGGGTGGCAATCTGTTGTGTTTTTTTCTCGGTTTGGTATTTTTTATCTAGCTCAATGACTTTGTTTGAATTTTGATTATTACCTAGCAGATTCCTAGTCTCATTCAATTTTTCTTCATACATCAATGCTGATTTATAATCTTGCTTTTTGATGGCGTAATCTTTTAAGGCCAGATAATAAGTTTGTAATCTTTGGTAATTTTTGTTTTTTATCAAATGAGGAATCAATTTTTTAACGAGCAGTTTCGTGTCTATTTTTTCATTGTTTTTAATTTTATAATCAAATAATACCCCGTCAAATTCAGTATCTGTATATATGTTGTTTATTTTTTGTACAATGGGTTCAATTTCATTAATAATTTTTTTGGCTTCTTGAAGTTTGTTTTCTTTGATTAATTTGGTAATATAAAAGCAATAGATATATATCTTAATGTCATCAGATTGAATTTTGGATCGGTTGAACGCATGGTATGTAGAGTCAACAAGCGCATTGAGCTTGTCGTTTTTACTGTCTTGATATACAATTATTTTGTTTTCAAGCGCTATGAAAGTATTGTCTAAATCATTTCCTTTTTTATAGCATTTCAAAGCTTTATCGTAATATAAAAGTGCATTGCTATAGTCATTATATGAGTAATAAATAGATGCTAAATTACTGTAAACCGTACCCGGTCCACTCGCGGTGTCCAATTTCTTATAGAGTTCTAAGGCCTTAAAATTATACTTAACAGCTAGGTTTTGATTGCCAATGGTAAAAAAATAAAATGCCAAATCAGAATAGGCAAACGCTTTTTCTTTACAAGAAGTATAATCTGTAACTTCAACTTCAATGGTTTTTAAAGCATAGGAGATTGCCGTTTTATACTCGCCCTTTGCTTCATATAAATCTGAAAAAAAAGTGTTGATAAAAAGGGTTTTATTGACAGGCAGTTTTGCTTTATACTTAGCAGCAAACGTTTTAACTGTGTTTGTAAATTCTGTGTCATAACTTAGGTTTCGGGCTTTTCTGCTGCAAACAACTTCTAAGACTCGTGCTGCTTTTTCTATTTTATTTTCCTTGATTAATTGATTGTAATATTTGTAAAAAACAACTGTGAAATTCGGCTTATATGAATTGTTTAGTTCATATAACCACGCAAAGGTCGGGTCTAATTTGCCAGTGGCGGGCTTTTTATAATAGGTGATTGGTTCTTGTTTGGTGCAAGATGCAAACAGCAAAAACAAACAAAGCACAATAAATGAGCTGTTTTGCAGCAAACGGGCGGGCATACTTTTTATTTTTCACAAATGTATCCGCTTTTGTAGCTTCGGCGCTATAAATGTAAAAATCAGGGGTTAACCCCTATTTTTTATAAAAACGTATTCATCCATCTTTGTCCTGAAAATGAAACTATTATCTAAACCCCTCGTGTATGACCAAAAAAAAAACACCTCAAGCAAAACCGATTGCCTTATTCTACCTATTAAAATGTCCGATTAGGCTCTGATAATGTCTGAATGGGCTATGCTAAAATTATAAGATTACCCTTTATTTGTAGTCCCGATAAATTTTAACTATTTGAAACCAACATTTAACCAATTAAATAACAACTCTTTATTTATGAAAAGAATTATCCTTTTATTCATTTTAAGCCTCTTTTGGCTGCCCACGCTGCGGGCGCAGGGCAAAGCCTTGAATTTTGACGGAAGCAATGATTATGTAAACGTTAACAACACGATTGGTAATTTTGGCACTGCGAACTTTACCGTTGAAACTTGGGTAAGAACAACCGCTACATCAGCCATAATAATAGCAAAACGCAATGCGATATCTTATGGAAACTTCTTTCAAGTAGGTGTTACAAGTGGTAAATTATTCTTAGAAGTTAATGCTAGTAGCATCGCTGACTACACGGCAATTACAAGTGACAAAACAATTAATGATGGTCTTTGGCACCATGTTGCAGCCATGCGTTCGTCTGGTCAATTGTTGTTGTATATAGATGGGCAGCTGGCTACTACTGCGGGGGTTGCTATAAATGGTAATCCGAACATATCTAATTCGGTAAATACAACTATAGGAGCATGGGTGGGCATAAGTCAGTTCAATGGCTCATTAGATGAGATGCGTATTTGGAATACAGCCAGAACATCAAGTCAAATTCAATCCAATATGTTGGGTACTGTTAGTACATCTAGCACAGGCTTGCTGGCTTATTATAATTTTGATGGAGCAAGCAACACTGCTCTGATTGACCGCACAAGCAATAGCAACAATGGCACATTAACCAACTTTGCCTTGTCTGGCACCTCAAGCAACTGGGTTGAAAGTTATGCCATGGTAGTGCCGACCGCTAGTGCAGCAACTGGTATTGGTTCAGCAGCGTTTACAGCCAACTGGGCTGCCCCAACAGTAGGTACTTTAACCAATTATTTGTTGGATGTTTCTACTTCAAACACATTTGCTTCGGTTATCACGGGATCGCCTTTTACGGTTGCATCTGGCACCACTTCAAAAGCCATTACGGGTCTAAGCTCATCTACTACTTATTATTATAGAGTTAGAGCGGATAAAACCAGTGTAACAGGACAAGGGGGGTACTCCACCATCACCACTGCCAACACTACCATGGCGCCACCGGGCAATGCCTTAAATTTCAGCTCAACTAGTTCTATATCATTTACTAACCCATTTTCTACTGCTACAGACAATTTTACATTAGAAACTTGGGTGAATTGGAATGGACAAACCACTACACAAAATAGTGGGTATTGCATTGTACTAATAAATGGTAATGCTATTTCTCCCTATAATGGATATGGTTTTCAATTAAATACGAATAATGGAAAAATTGGCTATTTTATGAGCGGGATTGATGGCAGAGAATGCTCAACCATTACTCCAGGCATATGGTATCATTTAGCATTAGTTCGCAATAACGGTGTGGCTACTTTGTTTGTAAATGGTGTACCAGATCCAAACACAACCTCGACGACGCCCAATATACCAGCTGCTTCAGCTAAAATAGGCTTATATGGTTTTGCAGGAAAAATAGATGAAGTACGTATGTGGAATGTAGCAAAAACGCAAGCTCAAATACAAGCTGCAATGTATAGTCCATTGCAAGGCAATGAAGCTAATTTAAGATCATATTATAATTTTGACGATGGAATAGCAGGTGGCACAAACACAGGCATTACCAACTTGGCAGACCGCACAAGCAATGGCAATAGTGGTACATTAACCAACTTTGCCTTGTCTGGTACTACCAGCAACTGGGTTGAAAGTTATGCGATGGTGGTGCCAACTGCTGGTGAAGCAACTGCTGCCACTTCATCAAGTTTTACTGTCAACTGGACGGCCCCAACAGTAGGAACTGTTACCAATTATTTGATTCATGTCTCAACGTCAAGCAATTTTACTTCGTTCGTTCCAGGAACGCCTTTTTCGGCTGCAGCTGGGACTACTTCAAAAGTCATTACTGGCTTCCTGACTTCTGGCACGACTTATTATTACAGAGTACTAGCAGAAAAAACCAGCGTCACTCAGCAAGGGGGGTATTCAGCCACCAAAACTGTTTGTACTACCAGCACAGCGACTAATGGATTTCCGATAATTACGGTTTGTGTTGGTTCTAGTTTGCTTGCTAGTACCCATACTACAACTGGAGCAACAGGAATTGGGTCAGCTTCTGGTCTGCCCGCTGGCGTAACTGCTTCCTGGGCCAATGATATCATTACAATTCAAGGATCGCTTACTGTTTCTGGCACATTCAACTACAGTATTCCATTAATAGTTACTTGTGGAAGCGCAGTGAATGCAACAGGAACAATCATAGTAAACCCAAAAGTTACGCCAATATTTACCCAAGTGAATCCCATTTGTTATGGTTCTGCTCCGTCGTTTTTGCCAGAAACTTCTAATAATGGAATCACTGGATATTGGTTGCCCGTTTGGAATAGTTTGGCTACTACCACTTATGATTTTACACAAGATGGAGGTCAATGTGCCACTTCAACCTCAATGACCATCACCGTAAATCCAAAAGTTACGCCAACATTTACACAAGTGAATGCCATTTGTTCGGGAGCTACTTTATCTGCTTTGCCAACGACTTCTAACAATGCCATCACTGGAACTTGGTCGCCCGCGTTGAATAATACGGCAACTACTACTTATACGTTTACCCCAACAGCTGGTCTGTGTGCAAATACAACGGCCATGACCATCACAGTAAATCCAAGAGTTACACCATCATTCACAGCAGTAGCACCAATTTGTTCTGGAGCTACGTTGTCGGCTTTGCCAACTACGTCTACCAATGCCATCACGGGCACTTGGTCGCCTGCGTTGAATAATACGGCAACTACTACTTATGCGTTTACACCGACATCAGCGCTGTGCGCTACAGCAGCGACATTAACGATAGATATTAATGCAACAACCCCACCAACTGCAATTGCAACGCAAGTTTATGCTGGTTCGGGAACAATTGCTAATTTAACAGCGACTGGGTCAACCATTCAATGGTACAGTGCAGCAACAGCAGGAACAGTATTGCCAACAACTACGAGTTTGGTTGATAGTACCATTTATTATGCATCGCAAACTGTTTCTGGCTGCGAAAGTCCAACACGAGTAGCGGTAACTGCTAAAAAAATTAGCGAAGGGGCCCAAACTCTTTGTGCAACTGAAACGGTAGCCAATTTAGTAGGTACCCCAAGTGCTGGAGCAACTGCCAACTGGTTTACAGCCCCTTCTGGAGGTGCTGCACTAGCAAGTAGTACCTCACTTAGCACAGCTACTTATTATGTAGAGCAAACTAATCCGTTAACTGTTGCCACTCTTGGCTCTGGGTTTTCTGGTCCTTGGGCCGTTGCAGTACAAGCCGATGGTAAAATTCTCGTAGCAGATATGAATAATAATGCTATCAAACGCATGAATGCCGACGGCACAGACATTGTCACGCTTGGCTCTGGGTTTAATCAGCCTGGTGGCGTTGCCGTGCAAGCCGATGGAAAAATTCTGGTTTCAGAAATTTCTAATAGTGGCATCAAACGCATGAATGCCGATGGTACCGGCATTGTCACTCTTGGCTCTGGGCTTAATTTTCCTTTCGGCGTTGCCGTGCAAGCCGATGGTAAAATTCTGGTAGCAGATTATGGTAATTTTGCCATTAAACGTATGAATGCTGACGGCACAAATATTGTTACTCTTGGCTCTGGGTTTAATGAGCCTTATTGCGTTGCCGTTCAAGCCGATGGTAAAATTCTGGTAGCAGATGCGGGTAATAATGCTATCAAACGTATGAATGCTGACGGCACAGGAATTGTTACACTTGGTTCTGGGTTTGTTAGACCTTATAGCATTGCAGTGCAAGCCGATGGTAAAATTCTGGTAGCAGATACAAATAATTCCGCGATCAAACGTATGAATGCCGATGGCACAGGTATTGTCACTCTTGGATCTGGGTTTGATTTTCTTACCTTTGTTACCCTGCAAGCTGATGGTAAAATGGTGCTCGCAGATAGAGGAATTAGCACCATTACACGCATTACAGAACCTGCTGTGTCAAATAGAGTTGCGGTAAATGTAACGGTAAATCCAAAAACAACACCATCCTTTACACAAGTGAGTGCCATTTGTTCAGGAGCTTCTTTATCGGCTTTGCCAACGACTTCTACCAATGCCATCACTGGTACTTGGTCGCCCGCGTTGAATAATACTGCAACTACAACTTATACTTTTACCCCAACAGCTGGTCTTTGTGCAAATACAACTACGATGACCATCACGGTCAATCCGATTGTTACACCAACATTTACGGCTGTTGCACCAATTTGTTCAGGAGCGACCTTATCGGCTTTGCCAACGACATCAAATAATGGTATTACAGGAACTTGGTCGCCTGCGGTGAACAACACGGCAACTACCTTGTACACGTTTACCCCAACAGCAGGTCTTTGTGCAAATACAACTGCAATGACCATTACGGTAAATCCAAAAACAGCACCAACATTTACGCAAGTGAGTGCCATTTGTTCAGGAGCTACTTTGTCGGCTTTGCCAACGACTTCTACCAATGCCATCACTGGTACTTGGTCGCCTGCGTTGAATAACACGGCAACTACCTTGTACACGTTTACCCCAACAGCAGGTCTTTGTGCAAATACAACTGCAATGACCGTTACGGTCAATCCAAAAACAACACCATCCTTTACGCAAGTGGCGGCAGTTTGCGTGGGAGCAACCATTTCCGCCTTACCAACAACGTCTACCGATGGCATCACTGGCACGTGGTCGCCTGCGTTGAATATTACGGCAACTACTTTGTACACGTTTGCACCAACAGCTGGTCTTTGTGCAAATACAACTACCATGACCATCACGGTAAATCCAAAAACAACACCAACGTTCACGCAAGTAAATGCGATAGCTCCTAATAGTAGTTTAGCTGCCTTGCCTACTACTTCTAATAACAGTATTACAGGAACTTGGTTGCCAGCTTTAAACAATACAGTTACTACAACCTATACTTTTACACCAACAGCTGGGCAATGTGCTAATGCCACCGCCATGACCATTACGGTGTTGCAACCTGCTTCATCATTGCATTTTAGCGCTGGCGCTAATACTGTTAATTTAGGACCAACGCTTGGTAATTTCGGAACAGGCGATTTTGCTATCGAAATGAAAGTAAAATCAAGTCCAGCCACTGACAGAATGTATTTGTTATCAAAAAGAAGCTTTTGCGGTTATGATAATATGTTAAGTATTTTCATTCAATCGAATGGTAAAATATATGTGGAGGCATTTAATAACCAATTTAATGGGTATGACTTTATTAGTAATGCAATTGTAGCAGATAATACTTGGCATCATATTGCACTTACTAGAACCAATGGCTATGTAAAATTGTATGTTGATGGCGTATTAGATTATACAACTTCAAGTAATGTACCCGTTAACCTAAATAACAACTACAACCTCGTATTGGGAGGAAATACACCTTGTACCACTGAACATAATTTTCCATATTTTACCGGTAACATGGACGAGGTTCGTTTTTGGAGCAGAAGTTTGTGTCAAACTGAAATTCAGAATAACATGAATTGCGAAGTGCTATCAACTGGCAATGGCTTGCTGGCGAACTATCACTTTAACCAAGGAAATGTAAACACAAACAATGCCAGTGTGGCAACGCTTACAGACAGCAGTGGCAATAATAACACTGGTACTTTGGTTAATTTTGGTTTGTCTGGCACCACATCCAATTGGAGCAGTGATGCAGCAGTTCCATCGGGTGTGGCTTGCAGTTCAGTTGCGAATGTGGCAACCATAACCCCCACATTTACACAAGTGAGTGCCATTTGTACAGGAGCGACGTCGTCGGGATTGCCAACCAATTCAAACAACAACATTGTAGGAACTTGGTCGCCAGCTTTTAACAATTTAACAACAACAACCTATACATTTACACCAAATGCTGGGCAATGTGCAGATACCGCAACGATGACCGTAACAGTTAATCCAGCAACTGTCACCCCTACATTTACACAAGTGAGTGCCATTTGTCCAGGGACCAGTTCTGATCCTTTGCCAACTACTTCCAACGAAGGCATTGTAGGAACTTGGTCGCCTGCATTGAATAATTTGGCAACAACAACTTATTCATTTACACCAGCTGAAGGTCAATGTTCATTGACTGCTACTATGACAATAACAGTGAATCCGTCGGTAATTCCAACCTTTACGCAAGTGGCGCCTATTTGTTACGGTTCAGATCTAGCTGAATTGCCTACCACTTCGTTAGATGGTATTTCTGGAACTTGGTATCCGCCAATCATTAATTGGGAAACAACCACGTATACATTTACCAGAGCTGATGGCTTGTGTGGTACAGCAACTATGACAGTGGTTGTAAATTCACCCACCACACCCTATTTTAATCAAGTGGAAGCTGTTTGCGTTTCGAATTATAATGAGGTTTTAAATCAATTGCCTAGTACGTCTTTAAATGGAATTGTAGGGGTTTGGGACCGTTGGTATGATAATCAATATGTTTTTACACCAAATCCTGGACAATGTGCAACACAAGGGGAAATGACTATAAATGTTCAACTTAAAAGATATCCATATATTGAGACTCCGGCTGATGTTTGTCAATTTAGCAATTTTACGTTGCCAACATCTACAGCAGATGGAATTATGGGCACCTGGTCTCCTGCTTTTGATAGCAATGATGTTGGTACTAGAAATTATACATTTACACCAAATTCAAATTATTGTGCTACTGTTTGGAATACTAATATTACGGTTAATCCATTATTGAGCGTAAGTCCGTGGTGGAATATACGTGCTTTTTGTCCTAATGACAGCGTTTATTTACCAACAACAAGTCCAGAAGGCATCACAGGTACTTGGTCACCAGACCATACAAATGCCTATCCATCTACTTATACTTTTACACCAAACGCCGGTCAAACATGTGTCGATATGACGCCTACCTATTTTTACCTCAGTCCTATTTCTGATCCATATTTATACTTCGATCAAATAGCTCCGATCTGCGAAGGAGGCACATTCACTTTACCAAACACATCTGCCAATGGGTGGTATGTCGGAAGTTGGTCTCCTGCGGTGAACAATACTGCAACCACCACCTATACTTTCACGGCGAATTATGGGCCTAGCTGTCAAAGTAATACCTTTCAAATGACTGTTGAAGTGTATCCAGCCTCAGTGCCTACTTTCAATGAAATAGCACCCATTTGTGCTGGAGCAACTTTGTCAGCTTTGCCAACTACTTCCAATGAGGGCATTACAGGAAGCTGGTCTCCTGCGTTGAACAATACGGCTACAACAATTTATACGTTTACACCTGCTGCGGGTCAATGTGCCACAACAGCCACGATGACCATCACGGTGAATCCGAATGTGACGCCAACATTTACGCAGGTGAATACCGTTTGCGCAGGAGCGAGTTTGGATCCTTTGCCAACTTCGTCTCTTGAAGGCATTACAGGTACGTGGTCACCTGATCTTGATAGTTCAATTGTTGGAACAAGGAGTTATTTCTTTACACCATCAGAGAATCAATGTGCTCAAGAAACTGACATGATAATAACCGTCATGCCATTAATGACACCTGATTTTGGCAATTACATACCGCAATCAAAATGCCCTCAGCAAGAATTGCATTTACCATTAACATCCATGAATGGCATCAGTGGCACTTGGAGCAATACTAGTATTAACAACGGTATGTTTGACCTTTATACTTTTACACCCAATCCAGGACAATGTGGGGCTGTTCGCACTTATGAAGTGATCAACTTAATTTATTATACGCCAACTTTTGCCGAAATGGCACCAATTTGTGCGGGTAGTACATTGGTTTTACCGACTCAATCGAGGGAAGGTTACCAAGGGTATTGGTCTCCTAGTGCAAATAATCAATCGTCAACATTGTATACTTTTTATCCGAACGAAGGTTGTGGAAGAGTTGGCTATTTGTATGTTGAAGTTACGCCAACTGTAACGCCTCTTTTCAACGAACTAGCACCTATCTGTGCGGGAGTATCTATAGCGCCATTGCCAACTATTTCTACCAATGCCATCACTGGAACTTGGTCTCCTGCGTTGAACAACTTGGCTAATACAACGTATACATTTACACCAGCTGCGGGTCAATGTGCCACAACAACCACGATGACCATTACGGTGCATCCGAATGTAGCGCCAACTTTCACGGCAGTTGCACCAATTTGCTCAGAAGCTACTTTGTCGGCTTTACCAACGACTTCTACCAATGCCATCACTGGAACTTGGTTGCCTGCATTGAATAATTTGGCTACTACAACGTATACGTTTACACCTACTGCCGGTCAATGTGCTAATAGTGCCGACATGAGCATCGTTGTTTTGACAAAAACAATGTATTACCGTGATGTTGACAATGACGGTTTTGGAAATGGAACTCAAACGCAAATGAGTTGTACTGGCGTGCCTGTTGGATATGTCATCAATGCTACAGATTGCAATGACAACAACAATACGGTCTATCCGGGAGCGACAGAAATTTGTGGCGACGGACTTGATAACAATTGCAATGGACAAGTTGATGAAGGTTGTATTATTGCTACCCCAACCGCGGCAGCGCAAACATTTTGCGCAGGTGCCACCGTGGCTAATTTAGTGGCTACGGGTACTGCTTTAAAATGGTATACGAGCGCAACTGGAGGAACTGCTTTGGCAAATACCTCCGTTTTAACGACTGCTACGTATTATGTGTCGCAAACGTTAACTGGTATTGAAAGTGCGCGCACTTCCGTTGCTGTCACCATCAACACCACCCCGGCTTTAGCTTCGCAGTCTTATTTTGTAAGCGGCGGTATTCCATTGTCATCCATTTCGGGTTACGGCAGTTCTTATAAAATATATGCATCGGTCAATGCGGTAAGTATATTGCCATCAAGCACCGTTTTAACCTCTGGTACTTATTACGCTACCCAAACGCAAAATGGTTGTGAAAGCACCCGTTCCATGGTAAATGTGGTAGTGTATGCCCTCACCTCGGTGTCGTCACCAGCATGTGGTTCCACCTTAACGGCCATTTCAGCCCCAATCACTGCAACGGCGGTGGCCAATGCCACCAATTATTTGTTTGAGGTAACGGGCAATGGAAGTACTCGTACTTATTATTCGGCAACCAATTCATTTAACTTGACCCAATTGCAAGGATCTACCGCTTACAACACAGTTTACAGCATCCGAGTAGCTGCAGGTTTCAGTGGTCAATATGGTGACTTTGGAACAGTTTGTTCTTTAACAACGCCTGCTTTGGCCAACACCACCCAAGTTATTTCAACGATGTGTGGTACGATTTTGGCTTCATTGACCACGCCTATTTATTGTGGTCAAATTGTAAATGCGCAAGCTTATCGTTTTGAATTTACAACAGGCGGCGTGTCAAAAACCATCGACAGCGCTACCAACAGCGTTCAAATAAGTAACTTAACAGGTGGTCCTGCTTACGGCACGGCTTATTCAGTACGTGTGGCTGCACAAGTAGCAGGCACATGGCAAGCTTACGGGGCAACTTGTACCGTTACCACCCCTGCTGCAAGCACCCAAATTAGAACCAATCAGTGTAACACTACTTTGGCTAATAAATGGGCTATTTTATACTGCAGCGCAGTAACAGGTGCAACAGGCTACCGTTTTGAATGGAGCAATGGCGGAACGGTTCTTACTTACAGTTCAACCACTTCAAATATGCAGTTGGGTAACTATACAGGCTGGGCGATCAATACGACTTATTCAGTACGTGTGGCCGTTCAATTTGGTGGAACTTGGCAAGCTTATGGTTCGGCTTGCAACGTGAAATCGCCTGCCACTTTTGCTCGTCAAAATGCAGAAGAAACGGTTTCATTGACTGTTAAAGCGGTTCCAAATCCATTTGAAACTGAATACGTTTTAATGGCACAAGGCGGCAACCAAACCCCTATTCAAGTTGCTGTATATGATATGCTCGGCAAACAAGTAGAGCAATTCAGTGTAGAAGCTTCTGAACTTGAAAACCGCAGCCTAGGAACCAACTACAGCAGTGGTATCTACAATGTGATGATTTCGCAAGGGGACGACCAACAAGTGGTTCGGATTATTAAGAAATAAGTTTTTAATATGTTGGAATGTTTGTAATGTGACATGTTTGTAATGTTGCATTTTAAATACCTTGTCAAGGTTTAATCCTTTGACAAAGATCCATTTCAATAACATCTTTTAAATTGAAAACCACCTCAGGAAACTGGGGTGGTTTTTTTTTTAGAGGAAAGAAGAAAGAAGAAAGAAGAAAGAAGAAAAAAGGAAAGAAGGAGACAAGACCTATTTTTAACTCCCTAAAATTCACAAGCATTAATCCTCCTGTCAAAAGCATTATAACAACAGTCAAAGTGAACAAGGCAACTTCCAAAGTAAACAAGACACCAATCTAAGTGAACAAGGCATCAGTCAAAGTGAACAAGGCATCAGTCAAAGTGAACAAGGCATCAGTCAAAGTGAACAAGGCATCAGTCAAAGTAAACAAGGCATCAGTCAAAGTGAACAAGACACCAGTCTAAGTGAACAAGATACCAGTCTAAGTGAACAAGGCATCAGTCAAAGTGAACAAGACATCATGAGCACACTAGTCATGCAATATGGTGATATCTCGGAATGGTTAGATGCGGCAATGGTGAGCGAAAAATTATATGATTCAAAGTCAATTATTGAAAATATCAAATTAGAAAAACGGGGGATTCCCAATCAACATAATTTGTACTTAGTTGGAATAAAGAACCTGACCATTGCCCTTTTTGATTCAGTTTTAAGTCCAAAAATGGGGAATAAATAACTAGTAAAAGGAACTGTAGTGGGTTATCAAGGGTATGGAACAATTTTTAACGTGAAAAGTTACAAGCGCATAAAGTAACCCTCGCATAACAACAATTTGTCGTAATCGGTTCTTTTTCACGAACGGCAACTTTTGTATTTAGCAGAAAATAGTATATTTACCAGAACAAAATGTTCCCCCGCCCGCACCTTATGCCAAGCTGTGAATCGTTGTTCCCTTCAAATTGACGTGCAGGTGTTTTTTTTCCTTTTATTGACCATGGCGCAAAGCCAAACGATTTAATTGAAGATTTAATAGATCAGCATGGCATAAACGACTTGCCATCTACCTTCAAAAGAGGGGCGTTCATTGCCTATCAATAGCCGTGTAGCGGCGCATTGGGGAACAAAAAATGCAGTACCATGACTGGGTTTAGGCTTCAGTTTTGACTGATTTAAATGGAATACTAATTAAAATTTCGAATTCAGTACATGACAAAAAATATATTTCATTGAAAATCAACAAAATAGCCATAAAGAAATTTGGATAAAAGACTGATATTCATTACATTAGAGAATTATTACCACATAATTTTTCTGATGAAGAATACCAGTCCAGTTTGTAAAGATAAAGAGTTA
>NKJD01000052.1 GCA_002256385.1 Flavobacterium sp. BFFFF2 | reverse complement strand
CCAAATAATGTATTAGAATTTTATTACAAGTAAAAATGACTGCAAATCTGGAAATGTACTCCTTTTTTTGTCCTCAATGTAGCTTGGCTACATCTGCGGTAAAAAAAGTCCGTGCACTCCCAGCTTTATTGTCCTTTTCCCTTTCATCACAAAGTCCAATACATAATTTGGGTTAAAATCTGGAACAAAAATGCTTATTTTTCGCTTCAACCAAAAAAGTTTAAACCACTTCAATTGGTAACCTGTAAATAAAACCGAGCCAAATTTAAAAAATCGCTAAGGATTACAGCAGGGAACGCAGCTTTTTTAATAATTTAACAAAAATGTCCCGTGCGCCCTCGCATCCAGCAAATTATCCTATTTTTGAAATCGTTCAACAAAAAGGTTTTGGCAGCAGCCAATACCTGTGTGCGTTTTTTATTTTACCCAAAAAGCGCCTTAATTTTAATTTCCACAAGCAATATGATTGTACTAAAATTTGGAGGAACCTCCGTGGCGAATGCCGAAAACATTGAAAAAGTAATCCCGATTATCATTGATCGGGCCAAAGATAAAAAAGTAGCCGTGGTGGTTTCGGCCTTGAGTGGCGTCACCGATTTGTTGTTGTTGGCGGCCAAATTGGCTTCGGGCAAACAAAGCATGTATTTGACCACCTTCGAAGACATTCGCCGCAAACACCTCGATGTCATTGACGCTTTGATTAATCCGAGCAACAAAACGGCGGTCACTGAAAACATTGAAAAAGAGTTGGCCCTGCTAAAAACTCTGCTTGATGGGTGTTTTTTATTGGGCGAATTGTCGCCACGCACCTCCGACGCCATTGCTGGTTTTGGCGAATGGCTGTCGTCGCAAATCATTGCGGTGGCCTTGTACCAAAAATACCCCGATTCGGCCTTTAAAGACAGCCGCGAACTGATACAAACCGATGATTCCTTTGGTAAAGCACGTGTCAATTTTGACCAAACCAACCAACGCATCCGCGATTTTTTTGCCACCAACGAAAACAAAATCATCTTATTGCCCGGCTTTATTGCGTCGTCGTCAAACGGACACACGACCACCTTGGGCCGTGGCGGATCCGATTACACAGCCGCCATCTTGGCTGCGGGTGTCCATGCGGCCCAACTCGAAATCTGGACCGATGTCAGCGGCATGTTTACAGCCCATCCAAAATTAGTTAAACAAGCCCGTCCTATAGAGATTATATCCTATCAGGAGGCCATGGAATTGTCGCATTTTGGGGCCAAAGTATTGTTTGCCCCCACCATTCAACCGGTGTTGTTGCAACAAATTCCCACGTACATTAAAAACACCTTTGAACCCCATGAACCGGGCACGCTAATTACCAATACCCCACCCCTTTCCACCTCTGCCATTAAAGGCATCAGCCATATTGAAAACATTGCGCTGTTAACCTTGGAAGGTTCAGGAATTGTAGGGGTTTCGGGCACCTCCAAACGTTTGTTTGAGGTGTTGCACCGCCAAGGCATCAATGTGATTTTCATTACCCAAGCTTCCTCAGAACATTCCATTTGCATTGGCATTCAAAGTGCCGATGCCGAACGCGCCAAAATGGCCGTCGACCAAGAATTTGACAAAGAAATCCAACTGCAAAGCATGGATGAAGCCTTGGTTGAAAACAATTTGTGCATTGTAGCGGCCGTAGGCGAAAACATGAAAAACCACCAAGGCATCAGCGGACAAATGTTTAGCGCTTTGGGTAAAAACAACGTCAATATCCGCGCCATTGCACAAGGCGCCTCTGAACGAAACATTTCGGTGGTCATTCACCAACGCGATGTCAAAAAAGCTCTAAACACCTTGCACGAACGCTTCTTTGAAGACCAAAACAAACAGCTGAACCTCTTTGTGATGGGCGTGGGCAATGTGGGCGAAAAATTCATTGAACAGATTCATAAACAACGTAAGTTTTTAAAGGAAACCTTCAAAATCAACGTGCGCATTATGGGGATGGCCAATTCCAAAACCATGATTTTTGACGAAGATGGCTTGTCGTTGAGTCATTGGAAAGAACATTTAGCCAACGGCGAACCCTCTAGTTTGGCGGGTTTCATTGAACGCATCCAACAATTGAATGTGCGCAACAGCACCTTCGTCGACAATACGGCCAATGAGGTGGTGGCTGCCAGTTATGCTTCCTTATTATCTAAAAGCATCGCGGTGGTTACCTGCAACAAAATTGCCTGTGCCTCGGGCTACGACAATTACCGCAGCCTGAAAGATTTGTCGCGCAAATACAACGCACCATTCTTATTTGAAACCAATGTGGGCGCTGGTTTGCCCATTATTGATACTTTGAAAAATTTGGTGGCCTCAGGCGACAACGTACACCAGATACAAGCGGTATTGTCGGGCAGTTTGAACTTTATTTTCAATCATTTTTCGCCCGATTATTCGTTTCATGATGCAGTGCGCGAGGCAGGCGTGCAAGGATTTACAGAACCCGACCCAAAAATCGACTTAAGTGGCGTGGATGTGGCCCGTAAAATCCTGATTCTGATTCGCGAAAGTGGTTTTCACATTGAAATGGAAGACATTGAAAACGTATCTTTCTTGCCACAAGCTTGTTTAGAAACCACCTCGAATGAAGCGTTTTTTGCCAGCTTAGAAGCCCATGCCGCTCATTTTGAAGCCATATTGCAACAAGCCAAAGAACAAAACGCCCGCATTAAATATGTGGCCGAATTCAACCAAGGCAAAGCCAAAGTCGGCCTGCAAATGATCCCGTCCGACCACCCGTTTTACAACCTAGAAGGCAAAGACAACATTGTGTTGTTTTACACCGACCGCTACGTGCAACAACCCCTCATTATTAAAGGAGCAGGCGCCGGAGCCGATGTCACCGCCTCAGGGATTTTTGCGGATATAGTGAGGATTGGGAATTATTAAATTTGTTTCAGGTTTCAGGTTCCAGGTTCCAGGTTTAAAGTTGAAGGTTTAAAGTTGAAGGTTTAAAGTTGAAGGTTTAAAGTTGAAGGTTTAACCATTTCAAATCCCCTCTGTTAGCTATTGGGATCAAATTCGATCCCTAAAACCATAAAAATCAAATTTTTAAATTTACAAATCATTCAATCTTTAAATCATTAAATTATTCAATCTTTAAATCATTAAATCATTAAATAAAAAACATGACCGAAATCCATCTATTCTGCCCAGCCACGATCGCCAACTTATCTTGTGGCTTTGACGTGCTTGGTTTATGCTTACAATCGGTGGGCGATGACATGGTGGTTCGGGTATCTGCCGTGCCTGGCATCCAGATTAAAACCATCACCGGTGCCGATTTGCCTACCGATCCGGAGAAAAATGTCGCGGGTGTGGCTGCTTTGGCTATGCTACAAGCCCTGAATGACCCGACATTGGGTTTTGAAATTGATATTCACAAAAAAATAAAAGCCGGCAGCGGCATAGGCAGCTCGGCGGCGAGTTCGGCTGGCGCAGTGTTTGGCATCAATTATTTGTTGGGCGAACCGTTCAGTCGCTCCCAATTGGTCGATTTTGCCATGGAAGGCGAAAAGGCTGCAACAGGCAACCGCCATGCCGATAACGTGGCACCCGCTTTGTTGGGGGGCATTACCTTGGTGCGTGCCACCGATCCGCTAGATATCATTAGTATCCCAGCACCCGCGGGGCTTACTGCGGTGGTGGTGCATCCGCAAATTGAAGTGAAAACCGCCGATGCGCGGGCTTTGCTGCCCCAAGAAGTGCCCTTGGCGACTGCGGTGAAGCAATGGGGCAACGTAGGCGCATTGGTTGCTGCCTTGTACTGCAATGATTTCGCGCTTTTAGGGCGTTCCCTTACCGATGTCATTGTGGAACCGCACCGCAAAAAACTGATTCCAGACTTTGACCGAATTACCGACCTCATGAAAGCCAATGGGGCTTTAGGCGCCGGCATTTCAGGCTCAGGCCCGTCTATATTTGCTTTGTGTGAAAACGCCGAAGTAGCCCAAAATTTGGTAAAATTACTCTCCCTTGACCGCCCCAATTGGCAAGTCACCGATGCCGATATTCACTGGAGTGGGGTGAATAATGAGGGGGTGAGACTGGTTTAGTTTCAGGTTTCAAGTTTCAAGTTTCAGGTTTAGCTTCGCTCCGTTCGGCCTTTGGCCTCGGGTCAAGTTTCAGGTTTCAGGTTTTCCTTTGGCCTCGGGTCATGTTTCAAGTTTAATATCATTTAGTAAACGTGTTTAAAAAAAACCTTTTACATTTCACATCTTTCCTCTAAAATAAAAACATGAAGTACTACAGCTTACAAAACAAATCATACCAAGTGTCATTCCGAGAGGCGGTTATTGCTGGTTTGGCGCCCGATAAAAGTTTGTTTTTCCCTGAAAACATTCCCGTATTTCCACCTGCGTTTTGGCAAAAAATTGCCAATAGACCCTTAACTGAGGTGGCTTTTGACCTGATTCAACCTTTTGTGGGTGATGACATTCCAGCGGCTGCCTTGCGGAACATTGTGGAAGAAACTTTGAATTTTCCATTTCCCTGTGTGCCTGTCAATGACCGGATTTATTCGCTCGAATTATTTCATGGGCCCACTTTGGCTTTTAAAGATGTGGGCGCACGGTTTATGTCCAGATGCCTTCGTTATTTTAACCAAGAATCGAACCAGAAAGTCACTGTTTTAGTAGCGACTTCGGGCGACACCGGCGGTGCGGTGGCGCATGGCTTTTTGGGTGTCGAAGGGGTGCAGGTAGTCATTTTATATCCAAAAGGAATGGTCAGTGACATTCAAGAAAGACAATTGACCACTTTGGGGCAAAACATCAGCGCCATTGAAGTGGAAGGGCGTTTTGACGATTGCCAAGACATGGTCAAAAGGGCGTTTTTAGATGCGGATTTGACCGACCTACACCTCACTTCGGCGAACTCGATCAACGTGGCCCGTTGGCTGCCGCAAATGTTTTATTATATCGCTGTTTGCCAGCAATTGGCCGTCAACAATAAAGAACTGATTATTTCATGCCCAAGTGGCAACTTTGGCAACAGTTGTGCCGGTTTGTTGTTGCAAAAAATGGGGGCGCCCATCAAGCTTTTTGTAGCTGCCACCAACATTAATGATACGGTTCCTCGGTTTTTTGAACAGGGAACGTATGAACCGCACACCACGCAGGCCACTTTATCAAACGCCATGGACGTGAGCAATCCAAGTAATTTTGTTCGGATCCTCGAACTTTTTAACAACGATTCAACTGCACTTAAACAAAAACTCCGGTCATTCCGCTTTACAGACCTTGAAACCACCGATTGTATGCGCAAGGTGTATGCCGAAAGTGGCTATATCTGCGAACCCCATGGGGCTGTAGGTTATTTGGGCTTGCAAGCAGTCTTGGCTGAATACCCAGAAAGCATTGGCGTGTTTTTAGAAACTGCCCATCCGGTTAAATTCCTTGAAACGGTTGAACAGACGTTGGACATTCAATTGCCCTTGCCTTCTTCGATAGCCGAATTATTGCCTTTAACCAAAGTAAAAACGCCTATTTCTGATTACGAATCACTCAAAAAATGGTTACTGGCCAAGCTTTAACGATGCCTTAACAACAGTATAAGGTATTGAAAAGTAACTTTGTGGGTTCAAATTGGTACATGAAAAAAATAGTCTCTCCTATTCAATTGGTAATGGCTTGTTGCATTTTTTTGCAATGGTCGTGTCAGTCTACTCATTCAGATGATGATTTTACTGCCTATTTTGGGGGTGAAGTGGAGCACCCGACCTCTAATAAAGTCTTTTTTTGTAAAGACAACGAGGTGATTGACACCCTCTATTTGGACTGTCAGAACCGATTTTTCTTAAAATTTGATTCATTGGTTCCAGGTTTATACTCATTTAAGCACGAGCCTGAATACCAATATGTATACTTTGACAAAAACGACAGTTTAATGGTGCACATCAACACGGTAAACTTTGACAATTCCATTGTTTTTTGCGGACGAGGTGACCAAAAAAACAACTTTTTAATGGACATGTATTTGCGGAATGAACGCGACAAAAACTCCATGTTTGAAGTATTTGACCAACCCATTACCCCATTCATCAATACCATTGAAAAGTCATTTAAAGCCAACAAACTATTTTACGAAAAAAAGAAAAAAGAAATCAATTGGTCCGACTCCTTTGACAACATTGCCAAAGCTTCTTTTGAATATCAGTACTACACCAAAAAAGAATTGTACCCCATTATACACGAAAAACGAACAGGCCATTCGGTACAAAATCAATTGCCATCCTCATTTTACCGCTTTCGAAACCAACTCAATTGCAATGACGAGTCGTTGACCAGTTATTCGCCTTACGTGATGTATTTGACCCACATGCTGAATAATTTGGGCGACATCCCACTCAAAAAAAACCTAAGCGAGGCCGATTTGGCTTTAAAAACAAGTATCAACAAAATGCGCATTGCCGATACCCTTATCAAAAACCAGAAGGTACGGGCCATGCTGATGGAAAATGTGGCTTTTACTTATTTGCTCGAAGACCAAAACATGGGCAACAACCAAAGTTTCTTTGAGACCTACAAAAAATATGTGACCGACAAGGCCAGCGAAAATGATATTTTAGATTTGGGCAGCGCCATTCAAAAAATGAAACCTGGACTCCCATTGCCCGATATTTTGTTGTTTGACCGCGAGGGACAAAAAGTGCATTCTTCTGACGTGCTGAACTCAAAAACTGTGATTTTCTTTTGGTCGACCAAATCGTATTCGCACATGATTGCTGCACACAAAAAGATCATGGCATTGCGCCAACGGCATCCAGCGTACCAATTCATCGCCATTAATTTAGACCGCAGTCATGGCGAATTTATCCAAGAATTGGCCAAATACAAATTTGAATCGATTCCAGAATACCGCTGCGCCGATTTTGAAGACATCCATATTAAATGGGCCATTACCAAAGTGCATCGCACCATGGTTATTGACGATCACCAGCTCATTAAAAACGCCTTTACCAACTTGTTTGAAGTTGATTTTGAGAAGAATTTGGAGTAAAAGTGTCATTTTTAGGGATTGCATGCCAATGAATGTGCTACAAAAAAACGCTACTATTGAACAATGATTTGTCATTCAATTAAAAAGACGAAATCAATTGGTAGCTTGCCAATAACGCAGTTTTTCATTACCAAATTAGACAAACAGTAATTATTTTTTCCGCGACCAGTTTGCCGAAATTGCCACCAAAAAATACTTTCACACCGCCTTCGGCGGAGCTCATTTCTTCTTTTCAAACCACACATTTCGAAGTCTACTCATGGTGATTTTAAAACCAAGCACTTTTCCGTTCTTGTCGTGCACATATTTTGAAACAGCCATTCCAGCCCAGCTGAAAATATCTTTTTTTAGCATTTGAACGTCAAATTCAACAAAACGACTGTGATAGCCAGCTAGTTTCCCATCCTTTAAAGTGATGGTATACGCCGTTTCTAATTCAGCACTAAAGTAGGTTCCCGTATAGGATGTAAGCTCATCTGGCGTTGGTACTTTATCCTCATATTTTTCGAATGTCACTATGGAATGATCGCTTGAAATAAATTGCATCGTGTGGGAACTATTTTCAAATTTTAATTGGATTATTGCAGTCCGGCCGCCCATTTGAAACACTGTGTTAAATTAAGCTATTGCAAATTGGAGAAATTTTGGATCAATTTATAGCTAGAAGAAAGAAAGGATACCAATAACAACCGCAGGCGCTGCACAACTGCAACCTTTTTGCTTTTTTAGCTCTTATCATAAAATAAAGTATATTAAACCAAAATTTTATGATATGAAAAAGATTTTAATTGCCTTACTTGTACTGGCTAGTTTTCTACAAATTTCGTGCAGCCCTGACACTGTTAACAACACTCCGACAGCCAATCCTGTTGATGTGTATGTGGCAGGTTCTAAAAATGGACAGGCTTGTTATTGGAAGAATAATCAATTGGTTACATTGGATTCTGGAACATTACTTGAAACTACCGCAAACAAAATAATTGTATCCAATGGAAATGTGTATGTTTTTGGTAGTGGATTTTACTCAAGTCAACCGTCGGTATACCAAAATTTGTTCTGGAAAAACGGCGTATTGACCAATTTAACATTGTCTTAC
This sequence comes from Flavobacterium sp. BFFFF2, assembly GCA_002256385.1. Lineage (GTDB taxonomy): Bacteria > Bacteroidota > Bacteroidia > Flavobacteriales > Flavobacteriaceae > Flavobacterium. Next base: position 12,515 of record NKJD01000052.1, on the reverse strand, counting down.
AGTACAAATAATCAAGAGGTTAAAGGTATAGGTGATATGGATGTAGTGGGAGATGATGTTTATTTTTGTGGAATAACAAAAATTCAAAATCTTACCGTAGAACAATATGAAATTGCATACTGGAAAAATGGAGTTAAAACAATAATTAGTAGTACTTCAAATTTAAATGGCTCTACTACTAACATCAAAGTACTGAACAATGATGTATATGTAAGAATGATTAGAGATGGTCTCTACGGCTATTATAAAAATTCCATTTATAATGAAACACCAAACGCTCCCAATTCTCCTCGTAAAGGCTTTGCAGTAAACAATAATGAAATATACACTATTTACCAAACTGGAAATATGCAAAGTACAATTTATAACATAACAAATAACACTTTCACGCCTATTGGTGTTAACAGTAATGCATTTTATACAGATTTGTATTTTGATGATAATAATAATGTCTATTATATAGATATGAGTCTTCAAGGTATTTACAAAAACGGAATCTTTTATTATGGCGTTAACGCACTTATTGGCCATGCCATTTATGATTTTAAGATTCATAATAATAACCTGTATACTTTAGAACTTGGTGGTAATTTTGGTACAATTAACATCGTTGTTTTAAATGAAGTCAATATTTTAGAGGCTGATTCAACTGAACATTTCAACTCCCTTTACATCGTCCAAAACTAATCTATGAGCAACATCAACTGGAATGAAACTTATACCAACATTTCCCCAAAACTCTTGGGGATTTGTCGCAGGTACATAAAAGATATTGCAACTGCCGAAGACATAGTGCAAGATTCTTTTATAGTTGCCATTCAAAAAGAGAATACGCTTAAAGACTCGAAAGCTATAAATGGTTGGTTGAGCAGAATCGTAATAAACATGGCAATTCACCATTTAAAAGAAACTAAAAAAATAAATTTTTCCACTTCCGATGATTATGATTGGGTTGATAATTCCACAAGTATGAACACAGTAGAACTAGACAATAAAAGTGCGCTTTTGGCTTCCGATATCGATCGAAATGATATTTTGGAAGCCATTGATCGGTTACCCGACCATCACAAATCGGTTTTCAATATGTATGTGATTGATAACTTTTCCCATAGCGAGATTGCTCAAGCACTGGGCATTTCAGTGGGCACTTCAAAGTCAAATTTGTCTAGGGCCCGGAGAGCCATTCAAAACTATTTGTTTGAAAAATTAAAAGACAAAACCGTTGATAAAAAAAAGAAACGTCGTGTGGCATTCTTCTTGTTTTTTGGTCTTGAAAATAAAATTTTTGCCAGTTATTATCAATCAAAATTTAAAGATTTTGAAATTGTTCCAAAAAAATTCTTTTCACTTACTCCTAAAAAGGTAGCTATTCCTCATCAATTTGTTGGACTGACAAAAGCAGTTGCTCTTTCAAAAATTAGTGTTTTTAGTTTTGGATTTATTGGACTTGTTAGTTTATTCATTTTTTTAGCAAATACTGATTCAAATACCAACAAATCAAAAGAAAAACAAAATAACATTACAATTGAAAATGAACGAGAGATCAGTAACAAGCCATCAATTATTACAAAAATTGATACGCAAATAAAAGAATCAAAACCTCAAAAAACGACTGATGAAAAAGTAATTTCAAGCAACTTAATTTCAACTAAAAAAGACAATAACGCAATACAAAAAGCGCTATCGCAAAAGAATAAAGAGATTGCTACTTTAACGTTGAAAGATACGACACAAGGCGAAAAACCAAAAGTTGTGATTGTCAAAAAACAAATTATAAAACGCGATACCATTTATGTTGCAAAATAAATTCTCGTTCATATTGTATCTGTTTTCGTGTTTCATTTTTTCTCAAGAAAAGAAAATAGACACCATTTATGTTTATGAAGAGGTTATAGTTCATGATACGGTTTTTATTGAAAAACCATTAGACAAACTAAAAATTGATAAAATAATTGTAACCAAAGGGGAAAAGGGAGAAAAGCCACAAGCTATACTCTTTCAAAACAACAAAAAAACGATTATTCTAATTGACACCTTAGAAATAGAAACAAAGAAAAAGTCCTTTATTTCTAGATGGAAATTTAACGCTAAATGTTATCTTGGACTTAACTCAAATGATTTATTAAAGGAATTTAATGTCAAAAATCAGCCTTGTCTTGGAGCAGGATTATTTGTCAAAAAAACAATTTTTCATCCAAATTTTTCTGTTGGAACTGGTATCGAAATTAATTTAACGTTGAACACGGTTCAGTTAGATAATGCAAATTCCAATTCTTTTCTAAATGGCTATTATTTCACCGACGTTGGAAGTCCAAAGCTATTTAGATCACTTACTGCAAAAGGTTTTCAATTTCAAATACCCTTTCAGTTTTATTGGAAAATTAAAAAAATCACACCTTCTGTTGGTGTTTTTGGCAATATGACAAACTTTGAAGCTACATTTTTAGGTTCTTCTGGAAATCTTCCTTTAACTTTAGATGAAACTCAAACTTTTGATGCCAAAATGTTTTCAATTGGCTATTTTTTTCAGCTTGACTATGCGGTTCATAAAAAATGGTCCATTGGACTAAATTTTTCTTTTGCTAATGCAAAAAAAAATGTTTTTAGCCGAATAAATGAAACTTTCGCTATTGATAAAAAACTGAACCAAAATACATTTGGCATTTTTCTATTGTACCATTTTTAAAATTCTTAAAAATTTTACTTCCAAAAAGTATTAAAAATACACCGAAAATTGCAAAATAATAAGTAATGCCAATTAATAAATGTTAAAAACTATTATAAGCACTATTAGTAAAATCTCACGAGCAAGAAAACACTATAATTATTAAGAGAAAACCAATTAATAGTAAACAATGAAATATTAATTATCAACAGTAATACAACTCGCTTTATCATTTAACGTAATTGCGCAAGCAAATGATTGTAAAACTATTGAAGAAAGATTGTTTATTAGTATAAATAACGTAGCTATTCAGCCTATTGCGAAAAAAAGGTAGTTATGAACAAATGTAATTTTTGATTTTAGAAAAAGAGCGTTGTTGTGAACATTTGTTGGTTAGTAATTAACAACTCTTCTGTTGATTGCTGCTGTTTTTTAGTGGTGTTTATTTCCTTTGCGTCAAAGAATTAGAAATTGGACTCAGATAAAAAACGTATTGTTGAATTAGAAGTGTGAATTCTATGCAACCATTCGTTCGGTAACAGACAGATGTATAAAAAACGGACAAAATGTTTTAGACGCTTTTAAAAATATTGCTGCGTTACAACCTGAATAGTTACGCAGATTCAAAACTCTTGGTATATTTTATTTATAACAAAAGTAATTTGTTAACTAGCTTTATTAATCTGCAAAAAGGATTTATTGATGGGTGTACTTATTGGTTCTTACTTGGCGATGTGCTTTCAATTTTGTCCGCTCGTTGGCAAGCACTGCAGCAAACTACCAAACAGCGACAGCGGGCAACCCTTTAATTCTGTTGTCTAAAATGCAATTCAATGGCGCCAATACCATAGCGCAAATAACTGGCTTCTTTCACCAAAATGCGGTCATAGCGCCCAATCAGGTAATTCAATTCCATTTTTAACACGCCCTCGCCTACCCCATGGATCAGTACAATTTTTGGGATGCGGTTTTTCAAGGCAAATTCAATGTGATTCCTGGCGGTATCTAATTGAAATGTCAAAATGTCATGGGCAGTTAACCGCTGCCAGTTAGGAACCAATTTTTCAATGTGTAAATCAAACTCTGGAATGCCCCGCTCATTTTGAGGCAAATGGGCTACTTTGCTTTTTCTGGCTGGCTGGTTCCCTTTGAACTGATTAATTAAAGTAGCATTGACCGCAATGTCGCGCATGTTCAAAGCTCCAGAAGAAATCACCACCAATTCTTTGGCGGAATAGGTCAACAGCATGCCATCTTTGGTTTCCATTTGTACTTCGCCATTGGGCTTGATAGCCCGAATGACGCCTTCAAGAGGTTCGTCCAATACGGCTACGCGGTCATTTACTTTCATGTGTCAAATATACAAAAGGCATGCTTTGCTATAACGGACTTGGGGCAAGTCTCTCGTTCATTTCAATAAAAAAACCGGATTGCTCCGGTTTTCATATCTAGTATCACATCTTAATTAAATGACAGTTGGGTGTACAAATGTGAATAAATTACTCATTCACAACCACCCATTCACCTGAAGCAATCATCGATTCAGCTTTTTTGTATTTCATTGACTCCGTTTGACCGCTCATGATGTGTTTGATGGTCACTTGGTCGTTCCTATTAATTTTTGGGGCATCGCGTACAATGGTTTCTGTTACTCGCTGCGCAGGTTCTTGCGCCGTTTCAGTAGCTTGTTGCGAAGCATTGGCTCCTGGAAATTCTTCTTTTGAAATGGTGTAATCTTCCGCCATCCGAACCTGCCGTGCTTCTTGAACGGCTACCTCTTGTTGGGGCAAATCACCTTTAAACAAGAATGAAATCACGTCTTTGTTGATGGTGTCCAACATGGCCCGGAACAAATTAAAGGCTTCTAACTTGTAAATAAGCAAGGGGTCTTTCTGTTCATGTACCGCCAACTGCACCGACTGCTTTAGTTCGTCCATTTTGCGTAAGTGCTTTTTCCACGCTTCATCCACAATGGCTAATGTGATGTTCTTTTCAAAATCGCCGACCAAACTAGCTCCTTTTGAATCGTATGCTTTTTTAAGATCTGTAACCACATTGAGACCCTTGTTTCCGTCAGTAAATGGCATCACAATGCGCTCAAAGCGGTTGTCTTTTTTCTCATATACATCCGCTACAAAAGGTAAAGACTCACGTGCAATGCGTTCCGACTTTTCTGTATAATTGGCTAAAGCGGTTTTGTATAATGTGGCCGTTAATTCGCCGTTTGACAACTTGCCAAAATCAGCCTCGCTTAGTGGTGAGGTACATGAAAAATACCGTATGCAATCAAATTCAAAGTTCCTGAAATCGTTGGCCGATTTGTTTTCGTTGACAATCAATTCAGACAAATCGTAAATCATATTTACAACGTCTAATTTGAGGCGCTCTCCATGCAAGGCATGGCGGCGGCGTTTGTACACCACTTCGCGCTGGGCATTCATTACGTCGTCGTATTCAAGTAAGCGCTTGCGGATGCCAAAGTTGTTTTCTTCTACTTTTTTCTGTGCGCGTTCAATTGATTTAGTCATCATGGAATGCTGAATGACTTCGCCTTCTTTTAAGCCCATGCGGTCCATAATTTTGGCCACTCGTTCAGAGCCAAATAAGCGCATCAGATTATCTTCGAGCGAAACATAAAACTGCGTACTTCCCGGATCACCTTGACGACCTGAACGACCACGCAACTGTCTGTCTACTCGACGTGAATCGTGGCGCTCGGTGCCCACAATGGCCAACCCACCAGCCGCTTTTACTTCGGCTGATATTTTGATATCGGTTCCACGACCCGCCATATTGGTGGCAATGGTCACCACGCCAGCTTTACCTGCTTCGGCTACAATATCAGCTTCTTTTTTGTGTAATTTGGCGTTCAATACATTGTGGGGAATGTTTCTGATTTTCAACATTCGGCTCAATAATTCCGAAATTTCAACCGAAGTTGTTCCAATAAGCACTGGTCGACCCGATTCTGACAATTGGACAACATCCTCAATGATCGCGTTGAATTTTTCGCGCACCGAACGATAAATCATGTCCTCTTTGTCTTTACGTGCCATCGGACGATTGGTTGGAATTTCAACCACATCCAATTTATAGATTTCCCAAAACTCCCCTGCTTCAGTCACCGCAGTTCCAGTCATACCTGCTAATTTGCTGTACATGCGGAAGTAATTTTGCAAAGTGATGGTGGCAAAAGTTTGGGTAGCCGCTTCAATTTTTACATTTTCTTTGGCTTCAATGGCTTGGTGCAATCCGTCTGAATAACGACGTCCATCCATGATACGGCCCGTTTGCTCGTCCACAATCATGATTTTATTTTCCATGATTACATATTCGACGTCTTTTTCAAACAAGGTATAAGCTTTTAGCAATTGCGTCAAAGTATGGATGCGCTCGCTTTTGATATTAAAATCTTGGAACAATCTTTCTTTAGCTTCAGCTTCTTGGTCTTTCTCTAAATCCAAGCGTTCAATGGAAGCGATCTCGGTACCAATATCGGGCAACACAAAGAAATGTTCATCCGTGTCATGCGACAAAAATTTGATGCCGTTATCGGTTAAATCAACTTGGTTATTTTTTTCTTCAATGACAAAATACAAGGCTTCATCCACTTTGGGCATGTCGCGGTTGTTGTCTTGCATATATTGGTTTTCCGTTTTTTGAAGCAATTGCTTCACGCCTTCTTCGCTTAAGAACTTAATCAGTGCTTTGCTTTTCGGCAAGGCGCGGTAAGCACGTAACAAGTGGAAACCAGCGTCTTTTGTATTGCCTTCTTTAAATAATTTTCGGGCTTCCGACAAAAATCCGTTGGCCAATTGGCGTTGCAATTGGTATAAATTCTCCACTTTAGGTTTCAATTCATTGAACTCGTGGCGGTCACCTTCTGGCACTGGACCTGAAATAATTAACGGTGTTCGCGCATCGTCAATCAATACGGAATCCACCTCATCAACTATTGCAAAATTGTGTTTGCGTTGCACCAAATCTTCAGGCGCATGAGCCATGTTGTCGCGCAAATAATCAAAACCAAATTCGTTATTGGTACCGTAGGTAATATCGGCTTCGTAGGCTTTTCGGCGGCCTTCTGAGTTCGGCTGGTGGTTGTCAATGCAATCAACTGTAAGTCCGTGAAACTCAAATAATGGGGCTTTCCAAGAGCTATCTCGTTTGGCCAAATAGTCATTTACCGTGACCAAATGTACCCCATTGCCCGTAAGTGCATTCAAATACAAGGGCAAGGTTGCCACCAAGGTTTTACCCTCTCCAGTTTGCATCTCAGAAATTTTTCCTTGGTGCAATACAATACCACCAATAAGCTGTACATCGTAGTGGATCATGTCCCACGTTACTTCTCGGCCAGCTGCATTCCATGAATTGGCCCAAATGGCGCGGTCGCCATCGAGTTTTACATACGCTTTACTCGCTGATAATTCGCGGTCTTTGGCGGAGGCAGTTACTTCTACATGGGTATTTTCTTTAAATCGACGGGCCGTTTCTTTGATCACGCCAAAAGCTTCAGGCAACAAGTCGTTCAAGGTCTTTTCGGTCGCCGCATAAGCTTCCTTTTGCAACCCATCAATTTGCACGTAAAAATCTTCACGCGCATCGATATCAGCAGTGGCCTCGGCTTGTTCTTTGAGCTTGTCTATTTGACTGTCAAATGAAGCACGCGCCTCTTGTATTTGGAGTTTAAAGGCAGCTGTTTTTTGACGCAAGTCGTCATGTGACAAAGCTTTTAATGCATTTTCAAAACTTTTAATTTTATCCACTAAAGGCTGTATGGCTTTGATGTCTTTTTGCGATTTGTCACCCACAAAAGCTTTTAATAGGTTGGCGATAAAACTCATGTTCTACTATTTTTTTTTTTTAAGTTGCAAATGTACATGGCAGGCTTGTTTTTACCTACTCTTGGTTCAGAAGCGATTTTAACTTTTTTCAATTGGCTGCAAAATAGTCTTTTTGCCCCATATTTCAGCTTTTTTTTACTTCGTAGCGCTGCTATGCAGTGCAAAAAAGTTAAAATCTGGAACAAATACCCTTATTTTTCGCTTCAATCAAAAAAGTTAAAACCACTTCTCATAAAAAAAAGCCTCATGCGAGACTTTTTTCGACTAATTGTTGATTATTGTTTAATATTCATCCTCGTTCCAAAGATAATCCTCGTCCGTCGGATAGTCGGGCCAGATTTCTTCCATTGATTCGTATACTTCCCCTTCATCTTCCATGGATTGTAGGTTTTCTACAACTTCCAATGGCGCTCCGGTTCGGATTGCGTAATCAATTAACTCATCTTTGGTAGCAGGCCAGGGCGCATCACTTAAATAAGATGCCAATTCTAATGTCCAGTACATCTTCGTGTCAAATTAATTTTGTGCAAAAATAAACGTATTAACCAAAAAGTCAAGTTATTTTAAATGAATTTGCGCGTTGCTGATGAATGACCTAGTAGCATCTTAATTTTCAGAGGGATACTCACCAATTGAAACTACTCATTAGCTTGCCCAAAGGGAACGCCCAAAAAACAATTGAAAGGGGCATTTTTAATGTTAAATACCTATTTCTAAGAACGTAAGGCCAAAAATGAAATCAGTTTTTTTATGATTCCGTTTGGCTTTGGCGTGGAATCCATTTGACTTCTTCGGCTTGCAAATCATTTGACAATTTTCGTGCCAACACAAATAAATAATCTGAAAGTCGGTTCAAATAGTGTAAAACAGACTCATCTATGGGTTCTAATTCGTGTAAATGCACCGCCAAACGCTCGGCACGTCGGCACACACAACGCGCAATATGACAAAATGACACGATCGTATGTCCGCCAGGCAAAATAAAATGAGTCATGACTGGCAAAGTATTTTCCATGCGGTCAATTTCTTGCTCTAAAAGCGCAATGTCATCGGCAGTAATGCGGTCAATTTGCAGCCTAAGCGCACCGTTTTTGAGGCGTTCTTTATCCGGTGGCGTAGCCATTATGGCACCTGCCGTAAACAAGCGGTCTTGGATTTCAGCCAAAATCGCTTGATAAGTTGGGTCAATGGCTTGGTCGCGCAACAACCCAATATGGGCATTAAGCTCGTCAAGGGTGCCATAACTCTCAATGCGAATGTGGTGTTTGGAAACCCGGGTACCGCCGTATAACGCGGTGGTTCCTTGATCGCCTGTCTTAGTATATATTTTCATTTCTTAAATTGAAAGATTAAATGATTGAAAGAATTGAAGGATTTTAATATCGAATGCTTTTTGTTTCTTTCTTCTTGTTTCTTTATTATATCACACTGCAAATTTAAAGCACGCGCTTGAATAAAAATATTCAAAAAATTATAAAATGTGGTTTCGTCAAAATTAAGTTCAAAATTCACCGAAACAGATCGAGCACTCTTTGCCAAAACGTACGCCTTTTTTCAGGAATATCTTCTTTTGGTTTAAAGAATCCTTGCCAATTTCCCCTATGCCTCAATATATAGAGTCCGTCGCTGTAGTTAATTTTTGATACTACTTCAAACTCGGACATTGGTACTTGAAAAACGGTGTCGCGGGTTTTAATTTTTAAATTCAATGCTGACCAGTCAATAGGTGCATACGAACTGTAATTAAGTGTTACCGTGTCTTTTTCGCAGCCTGCAGGTATCGTAATACATTCACTGACCAAACTCGCTTTAAGTGGACGAATAACATTTGGAACGGCTATATGAAGAAAAACACTTGGGTTATACCCGCACAAAACATACTGATTTAAAGCAATGTAGTCCGAATAAATTGGAATTCTGTACCACCCAAAATCACTATTACTGCTGAAATTATCAGCGTAACTTTTCCAATTAATATTCCCATAATTTACACGCCCTGTAAACAATAAAGGCAAACCTGTTTGCATCTTTGGAATTTTTACAAGGATAAAACGGCACGAATCTTCTTTTGATTGAATTTCGACATCGGCATAGCGCCACTCACCTTTGGGCATTGGACTTCTGCATTTTTTATTTTTATACCAATTCGAGATGAGATCTGGTTGGTAAAAATGGTCGATTACCTTTAATTTAATGTCTTTTGGCGCTAAAATAATGGACCCATTTTTGGCCAAATAACTGGCCATTTCATGCACAGTAATGGACACACGGCGATTTTCCGCGTTGGAAATTTCATTATTGGAAATGTTATTAGTGCAAGAAAAACCAATCAATTCTTGTTGTAGGCCATACGACGTTAACAAGTTGACCACTGCTTTTTCTCGTTTGCGGGCAAGCGTAAAATTATGAACGGCAATGCCCGTAGTATCGGTATATCCTTTCACCGTAAAGGCTATTTCCTTTCCTGAAAAATTGGCAACCAACTTTTTAATCGCCTCTTTTCCTTTGGCATCTACTTGGTCGCTTCCGACCTCAAAATAGATATTCGTTTGACTATAGCCGCTCAGGCAGGTGAATAAAAATAGACCAAAAAAAAATCGGGGTAAAGCAATGACCTGACCGGAATATAAAAACAGGCCATCGACCCAAAAAATCAGGTAGTTAAGCATGGAAATTATTGGTGTTGGAAGGGCTCATTTTCGTTGAAAAAAAATTAATTCAAAACAAATAATAAATATTGCATTCAAGGGTGTAATGCAATACCAATTACCAAATCGTTTGGGCAAATTACCCTAAAAAAAGGCCGTTATGCCACTTATTCCTCAGCCATTTTTTGTTTCATTTTTTGACGGGCCACTACCGCTTCAACCTGTAATTTTGCATTATTGGGTGCTGCTATGGCATTTTTAAGTGCAATAATATACTCAGGATAATTTCTGTACTTTATTTCCTCAATTAAGGTGGTTGGGGCAAATAACAACACAAGACAAATGCCACCAATTGCAATGCACCTACTGAAAATGCCGCGATAGAATCCGGTGCTGTCATTATATAATTTGATGGTACAAACCAAACTGACCAGCAAAATGGCAGAAAATCCGAAGAGCAGCATAATGAAAGATCCGGGATACGATTGAAATTTAAACACTAATCCAATCAATGCCATAAAAAGTGCCAGACCTGCGCCGATGGCTCCAAAAATTCTAAGCAAACTGATGTTTTTATACATTCCCTTTTCAAACATATTCCGAAGTCTGATGCCATTAAACAAAACAAATCCAAACCCAAGGTACAGCATGGCAAGGGCTAAGAAAACCACGATAAAGAATTGATTTCCTCCCGGAATAAGTAATAAATCAAACACGATGGCGACACCAGCAAGCGCACCTAAAATGAGTTCTCCTTTTTTCATTTTTTCCTGTTATTTTTTTGAGCAATCAAATGGGAATAAAATTCAACAAAGCGCTCTGGCTATTTTTTTTGGGCAAGTATAGCATAAACCATCGGGATTTTATCATCCAAATGCGCAATTCTATACTTTTTGGGTGCTATTTCAATGGTTTTTTCAAAACAATTATACGGGGAATAATCAAATTCATCGAATTGCTTAATGACAAGTCCATGCTTAATTAAACTATTGAAAACCTCACTCAATCCATGATTCCACATCACATATTCTTGCGAAATGGCAGCTGTTTTGTCGGCATAAGTACCCGTTTCCGATTCAATAATGGGTCCCGAATTAAAATACCGATAGGCTATCTTTTCAAAATGATCGTCAAACATCCACACCACCGGATGAAACTCGATAAACACCAATTGTCCGCCTGGTTTTAAAAAAGTGGCAATGATGTAAGCCCACCTGTCCAAGTCCGGCAACCAGCCAATGGTGCCATAACTGGTAAATACAATGTCAAATTGTTCATCTACATGCTGGGGCAAATCGTAAATATCACAGCAAATAAAGCTGGCATTGGACTGCGTCTCCATAGCAATTTGCCGCGCACTGTCAATGGCTTTGTCCGACAAATCGACCCCAGTAACCGTGCCGCCCATTCGGCTTAATGAGATGCTGTCTTGTCCAAAATGACATTGCAAATGCAAGATGGTTTTACCCGAAATATCACCCAATAATTCCAATTCAATGTCATTGAGCGAGCTGTTCCCCTTCATGAACTGTTCCATATTGTAAAAAGCCGAATTGATATGGCTCTCAGTCCGGTTGTTCCACGATTGGCGGTTAATGTCTAGGTAATTGCTTGCTTTGTCCATAGTGCGTAAAAGTAGCGAAATGAGCTGGAATTAAATCAGGGAATTATTTGTCGCGCAAGGCTGCAACTTGGTTAAGCGGACTAAGTTTTGTTGTTAAGGTTGCCTATTTTTTCAATGTCCAAAATCCTAATTTATTTTCGTAGACAAATGGGGCTAAACCAGTACAACTGGGTCCGAATCCCCAACTAACAAAAGCGATTGTATAGGTTTTATTGAAAATGGGTTTTGAAAGATAAAAATAACCTTTTTTGCACGATTTGAATAACAAGCCAGATGTAATCTTTTCTCGAAGCCCTTTGCGCTGTATGAGTTTAATGTTATTCCTTTTCAAAAAATGAGTATCTAAAGAAAAATGCGCACCAAGTTTTTCCATACTATCTAATTCTGATGGGGTTATTTGAAGACTTTCAACCGCTTCTTTTCTCACATCAAATATCCGATTTTCGGCCAAACTCAAACTGATAACTGATTCACTTGGCATTTCTAATACACAATGACATGGTTGGCTTAAAATAATTTGACGAATGAGCCCATTTGCTTGGTCATTATAGATTTGTTTCGGATCGATGGTTTTTTCTTGACAACCAAATAGCAATATGATACTTAGGGTCTGCTGAAAAACTTTAATCTCTTTGTCACAAAGGATTTTGGGCTATATTTGTGATATTAAGTGCAAGGAAATATGAGTAAACGTTTAAAAAATCGTGCACCTGCTCCAAAATATTGCAGCG
>NKJD01000051.1 GCA_002256385.1 Flavobacterium sp. BFFFF2 | reverse complement strand
ACTTAAAACTAGATAGCAATGTCAACAGAACAGGCTACCAGTATGAGTGGTATGCCGATGGACAATTGATTCCATTTGTAAGCAGCTCGACCCACACCCCGCTGAGCATGAATAAAGACCAAGTGGTATACACTGTCAGGGCTACCAGCCCCAATGGGTGCGTGTCGCCATTGTCGCCTGCCTATGTGGTCATCCGCTCTGGATCGGCGGCTCAGATTTCTTACAGTTCACCAGACCCATTTTCGCCAAATCCATCGGTTACTATTACCAATACAGGATATGGACAATATGTTTACAGTTTTGATAATGGTCCGATTTTAAATAATAATGGTCAATTTACTAGTGTACCTCTGGGGGCCCACTCAGTTACTGTATGGGACATTAAAGGTGGGGAAAACAGTTGTCCTGAACGGAGTATATCTGTAGCAGAAACCATTGATTTTCCGCACTTCCTTACCCCAAATGGCGATGGAGTCAATGATACTTGGAATATTCTAGGATTAAGTGGACGTCAGGGAGTCAAAATTTATATATTTGACCGCCATGGAAAACTGCTCAAAGAGCTGATTCCATCAAGCCCAGGTTGGGACGGAACCTACAACGGAAACCCACTCCCTGCAACCGATTATTGGTTTGAAGTGCAATATCCTGACATTTTTGGAAATACGCTGGTTTATAGGGATCATTTCAGTTTGAAAAGATGATTTTTAGAAGCAAAATATAATTAATTGACTTTTTTGTTGATCTTTTAATAGGAGTTAAGTATTGCAATAGGCTGTTCAAAAGTATTGAACAGCCTATTTTTTAAATCTTTTACTATGAATAAACCATTAATTTACTGCATTGCTTTAATTTGTTTTTGGGATGTATTTTCTCAATTTGACCGTGTAGAACCTCCATTTTGGTGGAAGGACATGCAGCGTTCGGAAGTAGAGGTGATGTTTTATGGAAAAAATATAGCAGATTTTGACGTGTCATCAACAATCAATGGTTTAATCACTGGTGTCCGTAAAACAGGAAATCCAAATTATTTATTTGTAACACTTGAAACATCCACTGTGATAAATTCAAGCATTGAGCTACATTTTACCAAAGAGAAAAAAAACATTATTTATAATTACAAATTACTTGATCGAAAAAATAATTCAAGTATGCGCGCCAGTTATGACAGTTCCGACGTGATTTATTTACTCATGCCAGATCGTTTTTCGAACGGTTCAGTAGCAAATGACCAAGAAAAATCTGTTCAAGAACAAACAAATAGGAATTTGCCAGGCGGTAGACATGGTGGTGATATTAAGGGAGTGATAAATCATGTGGATTATTTAAAAAAATTAGGAGTAACTACCATATGGAGTACCCCACTTTGCGAAGATAATGACACGAATTATTCTTACCATGGATATGGCCAAAGTGATGTGTATAAAATCGATCCGAGGTACGGCACTAATGAAGAATATGTTCAATTATCATCTTCTTTGAAACAAAATGGAATGAAGTTGATAATGGATTACGTGACCAATCATTGGGGCGCCGAACATTGGATGTTTAAAGACCAACCCACTTATGACTGGTTTCATCAATTTCCAGGATATGGACAGACCAACTACAGAATGAGCACCCAATTTGACCAGCATGCTTCTGAACGTGACGCACATTATTGCATGGATGGATGGTTTGTAAAATCAATGCCAGATCTAAACCAAGGTAATGAGTTGGTTTTGCATTATTTGATTCAAAATGCCATTTGGTGGATAGAATATGCCGATTTAGATGGTTTTAGAGTAGATACGTATTCATACGGTGATAAAAAAGGAATGGCCACTTGGACCAAAGCAATTACAGATGAATACCCAAATTTTAATATAGTTGGCGAAGTTTGGATGTCGTCACAGGCGCAAATGGCCTATTGGCAAAAGGACAGTAAAATTGGCGCCATTCAAAGTTATAATTCTCATTTGCCTTCTGTGATGGATTTCACCCTGCAAGAAGCTATTGCAAGTGTCTTTAACGAAGATCAATCAACTTGGGATAAAGGATTAGTTAAACTATATAATAATTTCACCAACGACTTTTTGTATCCTAATCCAAATTCATTGTTGGTGTTTATGGAAAATCACGATACCGCTCGGTTTAACCACATTTATCCTGACTTTTCAAAATACCGCATGGCGCTTTCACTCATTTTAACCACTCGCGGCATCCCACAATTATATTATGGTACTGAGCTTGGCATGGCAGGTGATAAAAATAAAGGTGATGCCGATATCAGACAAGATTTTCCAGGGGGTTGGGCTGGTGATAAGCAAAATGCATTTGTTGAATCGCAGAGAACAGAACAACAACAAAAATATTATGCTTTTACCGAAAAATTATTGAATTGGCGTAAAGGCAAAACCGTCATCCACCAAGGAAAATTGACCCATTTTGTTCCGCAAGACAATGTGTACGTTTATTTCAGACATAACGATCATGGGGAAATGGTCATGGTTGTTTTAAATAATAATTCGGTGGAGAAAAAGGTTGACTTAGCGCCATTTCACGAATTGTTGAAAGGAAAGAAATCAGGAAAAGAGGTAATCTCTGATCAGGTTTTTTCTTTGGATCAACCCCTAAAAATAGAGGCCAAAGGCGTGCTTATTTTAGAATTACAATAAAAATCAGGTTGATTGCAATCAATTGAAAAAAGTCTAAACCATTACAATAAAAAAGAATAAGCAAACTATTCGGAAATCAAACGCAGAGTTACTACTTTCGTAACTTCATGCTTATTAATTTCTATGAGAACCATTTTTAAAATGAAGCAAATCATTGTTTGCTTCTTGGTGTTCGGTTTTTCCTTTTCCCAAAAAAGTGCGCGTACATTTGTGTCTTTTTCATTTAACCAAAATGTATTAAAAATCAATACTTCTGATGGCACCTATAAAATGTTGTCTTATGGCGATGATTGTGTAGAGACCAACTTTATACCAACGGGTGAAAAAGAATCGGCAGTTTCGCATGCAGTTGTTGCAAAACCATCTTTGAAATCGACAAAAGCCGTCGATCAAAATGGCACCATAAGTTGGCAAATAGGCCAATTGCAAATTAAAATTCAAAAATCTCCTTTTAAAATTGAATATTGTCGAAACGGCGAATTGTTGTTGGCTGAAAAGGCAGGGTATTATAAAAAGGCATCCTCCGAAGTGCTGCAATTTGCGCTTCATTCCGACGAAAAGTTAATGGGCGGCGGCGCACGTGCCTTGGGAATGAACCGCAGAGGAAATCGATTGGCCTTATACAATCGAGCCCATTACGGCTATGAAACAAAAGCCGAACAAATGAATTTTTGTTTGCCCATCGTACTTTCTTCCAAAAGATATTTGGTGCATTTTGACAATCCCACAACGGGGTATTTGGATTTAGACAGCCAGAAAAACAATACCTTAGAATATGAATGTTTAAATGGCCGAAAAACCTACCAAATAATTACGGGTGATTCTTGGGAACGAATCCTGAAAACCTATACAGCCCTGACAGGCCGTCAACCTTTGCCACCCAAGTGGGCTTTTGGCCAATTTTCTAGTCGATTTGGCTACCATTCACAAGATGAAGTCAATAGCACCTTAGAAAAATTTGAAAGCGACAGCATACCTGTTGACGCCATCGTACTTGATTTATTTTGGTTTGGCAAAACAATCAAAGGCACCATGGGGAATTTGGAATGGGACAAAGACCAATTTCCGAAGCCAGAAGAAATGATTCAACGGTGGAAGAAAAAAGGAGTGCAAACCGTGTTAATTACGGAACCCTTCATTTTAAATAATTCCTTAAAATGGAACGAGGCAGTTCAAAAACAAGTGTTGGCCTTAGATACTTTGGGGAAACCAGCCCAATGGGAATTTTATTTTGGCACCACGGGCTTAGTTGATGTATTTTCGAACAAAGGAAAAACTTGGTTTTGGGAACAATATCAACGACTCATCAATCAGGGTGTTGAAGGAATCTGGGGCGATTTAGGCGAACCTGAAGTATTTCCTTCTTGGGCCAAAACAGCCCAAGGAACAGCCGACGAAGTGCATAATATTTACGGCCACGAATGGGCCAAATTACTTTTTGAAGGATACCAAAAAAAGTACCCAAGCAAGCGCCCCTTTATTTTAATGCGCGCAGGTTATTCCGGATCACAACGCTACGGCATGATTCCATGGAGCGGTGACGTCAACAGGAGTTGGGGCGGGCTGCAAAGCCAAGTGGAAATTGCACTGCAAATGGGCTTACAAGGCATTGGTTATATGCACTCTGATTTAGGCGGATTTGCAGGCGATTATTTTGACAACGAATTATACATGCGTTGGGTGCAATATGGCGTTTTTCAACCCATTTTTCGGCCACATGCCCAAGAAGAAGTGGCCTCAGAGGTGGCCCGAAAAGACATTGCTACCAAATCAAAAATCAAGGAAGCGGTGTTGTTGCGCTACCGCTTATTGCCCTATAATTATTCATTGGCCTTTGACAACCAGCAAACCGGACAGCCCATGATGCGGCCCCTATTTTACGATGACCCAAGCAATATGGCATTGTACGATGAAAAGGAAACCTATTATTGGGGTCCTTCCTTTTTAATTAAACCCATCACTTTGCCGGGTATCAAGCAAACAACCATTGCATTCCCCAAAACAGCCAATTGGTTTGACTTTTACACCCACACTTTTTATGCAGCTGGAAGTACCGCTACCATTGATGTTTCGGAAACTTCGATCCCCACTTTTGTCCGTGGCGGAAGTTTTGTGCCCATGAGGCCAAAAAACAATTTAAACACCTCTTACAATCCAGAAATCCTTGAATTGCATTACTATTTTGACCCAGAATGCGCCATGTCAAATTATGTGTATTACGACGATGACGGACAAACCCCACAAGCCGTTGATAAGGGCATTTTTGAAAAAATAAAATGTGAAAGTACTGTGTCCGAAGGCCATTTAAAGTTGAGTTTACAAAAAGAAATTGGGGCGCATTTTAAACCAGCTATCAAAGAAGTACATGTGCTCATTCACGCCATTAAGCCTAGCAGATTGTGGGTGAATGGACAAGAAGAAGTCCGTAAAAACTTTGGCGAGCCCCTCGAAATTCGGCTTCCTTTAGCAACGGGCAAAGCAAACATTCAAGTTCAATTCTAATATAAAAATAATGAGAACAAATTGGTTACTCCTTTGTTGTTTGGCAATGACAGTAGCAACTTCGCAAGATCAAAAACTTCCCTTTGCGCGAACGGCAAAGCCCTTTTTATGGGAAGCATCCACCGTGTATTTTATCGTCACCGACCGATTTGCAAATGGCAACAAAAACAACGACCATACTTTTAACCGCAATACCGCAACCGGACCTTTAAGGGGTTTTGAAGGCGGCGACTTACGAGGGGTGATACAAAAAATAGACGATGGTTATTTTGATAAATTGGGCGTCAATGTATTGTGGATGACCCCCATCGTAGAGCAAATTCATGGCGGTGTCGATGAAGGGACGGGCTTTACTTATGGCTTTCATGGCTATTGGACGCGCGATTGGACGGCACTCGATCCGAGTGTGGGCACCGAAAAAGACCTCGCTGAATTGGTGCAAAAAGCGCATAAGCACGGCATCCGAATCATGTTAGACGCCGTCATCAACCACACGGGGCCTGTTACGCCAGAAGATCCAGCATACCCATCTGATTGGGTCCGAACCAGTCCCAAATGCACCTACGATTCGTATGAGCACTATATTACTTGTACTTTGGTCGAGAATTTACCCGATGTTAAAACCGAAAGCAACCAAGAAGTGGCCTTGCCGCCTTTTTTGGTAGAGAAATGGAAAAAAGAGGGACGCTATGAGCAAGAGGTAAAAGAACTTGATGCGTTTTTTAAGTCTCAGCAGTTGCCTCGCTATCCACGCCATTACATTATGAAATGGTTGGCCGATTACATCCGCGATTACGGCATTGATGGCTATCGGGTGGACACCGCCAAGCACACCTACGAAAATGTGTGGGCTGAATTCAAAAAAGTCTGCCAACAAACTTTCAACGAAGCCAAAAAAGCAACACCCAACAAGTTTTTGCCCGACGCGTCTTTCTTTATGGTGGGCGAAGTATATGGCTACAATATCATCAACAAATGGCACTATGACTTTGGCGACAATAAAGTGAATTACTTTGACAATGGCTTTGACGGACTCATCAATTTTGGGTTTCCGAATTACGCCAAAACTGATTTTGAGACCTTGTTTTCAAATTATTCCACCATTTTGCAGCAAGACATCAAAGGCAAAACGGTCATGAATTATATTTCGTCTCACGACGACGGCAATCCGTATGACAAAAAAAGAGAACAGCCATTTGAGTCTGCCGAAAAATTATTACTTGCCCCAGGTATGGCCCAAATGTATTACGGCGACGAAACTGCCCGTTCATTGGACATTGCGGGCACCCAAGGCGATGCCACGCTCAGATCAAAGATGAATTGGGACGATTTAGCAACTAATCAAGCCACCAAAGATGTTTGGGAACATTGGCGAAAACTCAGTCAATTCAGAAAGCGGCATTTCGCCGTCGGCGCGGGTGTTCACCAGCTACTTCAAGCCGAGCCCTACACCTTTGCGCGGACATACCAAACAGCAAAACAGACTGATCGGGTGGTCGTTGGCTTGCACCACGCCAAGGGGAAGAAAACCATATTGGTGAAAGGTATTTTTCCTGATGGCAGCACGCTGAAAGATGCTTACAGCGGGCAAACAGCCAAGGTGGTTAATGGGAATATCCAATTGGACACCCCATTTGTAGACGTATTGCTCGAAAAAAATTAAATGAAGCAGCAATTGGTACTCGCATCATGGTCTACTTTTACCAAGCACGTTTCGTTGGATTTGGGCGTTCCCCGTCAAGACGGGTCGGGCTGGAGGCCGTCGCTCTGCCTTCCGCTGCGGCGGAGTCAGGAGCTTCGCAAGGCCGCCATCCCTAACGCAATTCGACACCAAATAGATACTATTAGATTATTAAGCCAATAAGCATTACACTTTATGGACACAGAAAACACTTCATTTGAAAACCGCGTTCCCTTAGAATTGGTGCAAGAAAAAATGGCTGCCATGAAGGCTTCCATCCAACAAGTCATTGTGGGCCAAGACCTCATGATTGATCAAATTTTGGTGGCACTGCTATGCGAAGGCCACTTGCTGCTCGAAGGGGTTCCGGGAATTGCCAAAACACTCACAGCCAAGTTGGTGGCCCAAAGCCTTGACATGGCCTTTGGCCGCATCCAATTTACCCCCGATTTAATGCCTTCGGACGTCATCGGAACCTCCATTTTTGACCTCCAAAAAGGGAACTTCGAGTTTAAACACGGACCTGTTTTTACCCAGTTGTTGGTTATTGACGAAATCAATCGGGCCCCAGCCAAAACCCAATCGGCTTTGTTTGAGGTCATGGAAGAACGGCAAATTACCGTGGACGGCACCACATACCCCATGGAACGGCCATTTATGGTCATTGCCACCCAAAACCCCATTGAGCACGAAGGCACCTACCGACTGCCAGAAGCCCAGTTAGATCGGTTTATGTTCAAAATTCAAATCGATTACCCAACGGCTGCCGAAGAAGTGGAAATTTTGCACCGCGAACAAGCGCGCATTCATGCGTTTCAATTAAATACGATTACTGCTGTAATGACGGCTGCCGAATTGGCAAACGTGCAGCAATTGGTGCGTTCGGTGCATGTGGAACCACGTCTTATTGAATACATTGCCGCCATTACGGTGGCCACCCGCGAACATCATTTTCTGTATTGGGGTGCTTCGCCCCGTGCTTCGTTGGCTTTGTTAAAAGCAGCCAAAGGGTTTGCGGCCATCCGAGGGCGCGACTTTGTAACCCCCGACGATGTGCGCGAAGCGGCCTTGCCCGTGTTAAATCACCGGGTTACGGTGGCCCCAGAACGCGAAATGGAGGGCATTACCAGCAATGAAATCATTAAGCAAATTGTCCAGAACATCGAGGTACCACGCTAATGACACTCACTTTAGAAACCCCAGCCTTGTTGTTTTCGGCCACCTCTCTTATTTTGCTGGCCTACACCAATCGTTTTTTGACTTTGGCATCCTTAATCCGAAGTCTGAAGAAGAACTATTTGGAACAAAAAGAAATGGATGTATTACTCGAAATCAAAAACCTCAATTTGCGGCTCACGCTCATCCGTTGGATGCAATTAGCAGGCGTCCTGTCCTTGTTTTTGTCTGTGTTGGCCATGTCCTTTATTTACTTAGAATTGGAACTTCCAGCGGTGTATTTATTTGGCAGTAGTTTGTTATCATTGCTCATTTCGTTGGGTGTTTCCCTCTGGGAAATCAGCATTTCGGTCGAAGCTTTGCGCGTCCACTTAAAAGATGTGGTGTCTGAGTAGTTTGTGGTATTGGAATTGAATTTAGCATTAGAAAAACAATTATGAATGAAAAGGAAAATAATAAATCTATTTAATAATACGCCAGTTGTTCAGAACAAAGGCGTAAAATATGCTGCCCTATTAGAACAATTTATTACCCCTTTTACAAGCGATTTTTTGGATGTAGCATTTTATGAAGATATCTTCGAATTTGCTATAAATGCTTGGAATTTAGCAAATATGAAACTGATATTGCCAGAGGGAGAGGGTGATGCGGCAATTAATGCCGAAAATGAGCAAGACATCAATGTAGATTTGTTAAAAAGAATGATTGGCTATAAAATCAGTCATTTTAGTAATTACACTAATTTTATCATAGATTTTGAAATCAAAGAAACTTGTGGTGATCCAGTTTTGTCTGTAGTAACGCTGGCACAAGAGGTTTTTTTGGTAAATATGATTGAAAAATTATCAGAATAAAGTCATTTTTTTCAAAAGCATGAAAATCCCATTAAGCGAATTTGAGCAACTAATTGATGAAGCCATCCTTAAAAAAGGTTTTACTTATTTTATGGACGGAGCGATCACCGAATTTTCAGAAATTTCAAATGGAGAATATGAAGCGATTGTATCGGGTACCGAGGAATATATTGTTCAATTAGAAATTAAAAATAATACCATAATTGCACAGAATTGTGATTGTCCTTATGATTTTGGGCCAGTTTGTAAGCACGTTGTTGCTGTTATCTTCTTTATGCAACGAGAGGAATTGGATTTAAACCAAACCCCAATAAATAAGCAGAAGAATAAAAAAGTAAAATCTGTAAATCAACAAGTAAAAGAGCTGTTAAAAAATATTTCACACAATGAATTGATTGGTTTTGTAGAGGAAAGCTGCAAAAAAAACAAAAAATTCAAAAACAGCTTTCTGGTGTCATTCGCGCATTTATGTGAAAATCAATCCAAAAAGTTTTACCATGAACAAATTCATTCCATTCTGCAAACTGCATCGGGAAAAGACGGTTGGATTGGTCGTACGGATATTAAATATGTGGTTAACACAACGCAGCAATTATTGGACAATGCCGAGCAGTATTTGCAAAAGCAACATTTTGAAAACGTGTTCTTCATCAGTACTGCTTTATTGGAAGAAATGACCAAAGCATTTGAGTATGCCGATGATAGTAATGGCGATTTAGGTTATTTTGTGGATTCAGCCATGGAATTACTCGGCAAACTGGTAGAGGAGGAAATACCAGCAGGATTAAGACAAGAAATTTTTGACTATTGCATAGCAGCATTTAATCAAAAACTTTTTGAAGGTTGGGAATGGCATTTGGACATACTACAACTTGCTGGCGATTTAGTACAGAATGAAGGTGAAGCAGATATTGTTTTAGCTTGTTTGGATAGCTTAAATACAGGATATGAAAGAGAATGCGCTCAATTGTATAAGTTGGAATTTCTTAGAAAACACAAAAATACCAAAGAAGTAGCGCAATTTATCAGCAGTCATATTTCAAATGCAAAAATCAGAAATCAAGAAATTGAAAAAGCATTTGAAAACTACAACTTCGAAAGAGCCATTGAATTGTCTCAAGACGGGATTATCTGTGATGAACAAAGTAAACCAGGTTTAGCAAAGGATTGGTATGATTGGCTGTTGAAAATTGCATTAGTTCAAAATGACACGCCCAATATTATTAAATATGCGCGTTACAGGCTGATTGAAAATTTTCGGGCATCTCAAGATTATTATCAAATTCTAAAAAACACGATTGAGCCTGAAAAATGGCATTCATTTTTAGAAGAATTAATCAATGAAATTACAGCTAAAAATAGAAGTTCTTACACAGAAATAACACGAAAAATTTACATCAAAGAGGAATGGTGGGACAGGTTGTTTTTAATGCTCAAACAAAATTTGTCTTTGGAGAACATTCAGGAAAACGAACCATATTTAAGTAAAGATTATTCCGCTGAACTAATCGAATTGTATAGCGAAAGACTAATAAATTATGTTCATAAATATCTCGGAAGAAATAATTATCAAACTGCTTGCAGCTACTTACGAAGAATGAAAAAGCTTGGAGGCAACGACAAAGTTAAAGAGTTAATCGAATTATTTAAGAAACAATACCCACAGCGTAAAGCATTAATGGACGAATTAAAAAGAGTATAAAATGCCGAAACTCAACATCTACACACGCTGCCAAGTCTAACCAATCCTCGTTCAAGCCAAAACAGGGCAAAGAAAATGCCTGCCCAACAATAAACCCAAATTACACATTAGAAATTTATTACAAGTAAAAATGACTGCAAATCTGGAAGTGTACTGAGAATTGATCTAAACTTTTTTCAATTGGCTGCAAAATGGTCTTTTCGCCCCATATTGCCTCTTTTTATTACTCCGTAGCGCTGCTATGCAGTGCAAAAAAGTGACAATCTGGAACCAAAATCCTCATTTTTCGCTTCAATCAAAAAAGTCTAAATCAATTCAGTTTTTTGTCCTCAATGTAGCTTGGCTACATCTGCGGTAAAAAAAGTCCGTGCGCTCCCAGCTTTATTGTCCTTTTCCCTTTTTAATGACGTTAATATTTGTTTTTGTAATGTCATTAAGAACCAATTTTTTTTGGAGTTTGCAAATGCAAACTACTTGTAAGTGTTGCTTTCATTACAAAGTCTAATGCATAATTTGGGATAAAAACTCAAAACGACTGACAACAAACAAAGGAAACTAAACACAAGGCCGATTGCAGTGATAAACCTGCATAAAAAAAGCTGTCCTTATCGGACAGCCTATTTTTATCGTTGCATATTCTTGGCTTCAATGCTCATGGTGGCATGTGGCACTACCAACAGGCGTTCTTTGGTGATGAGCTTGCCCGTCACTTTGCAAATGCCATAGGTTTTGTTTTCTACGCGGAATAAGGCGTTTTTCAAATCGCGGATAAACTTTTCTTGGCGAATGGCCAATTGTGAATTGGCTTCCTTTGACATGGTTTCACTGCCTTCTTCAAATGCTTTGAACGTGGGCGAAGTATCTTCGGTGCCATTGTTCAAATCATTCATATATGCACTTTTAATCAGTTCTAAATCGGCTTTTGCTTTCTCGATTTTTTTTAAAATCAGCTCCTTAAACTCGCCCAATTCAGTATCGGAGTAGCGAATTTTATCTTCTACCATAACGCGTTCATTTTGAAATTACTATTCTAGTTTTTATGTTTTCAAACTCAATTACTGTGCCATTTTCGACGGTTGGTTCAAACCGCAATTCGCGGGTCAACGTTTCCGCTTTGATATAATCGGCATTGACTTCTAATGCTTCTTTTAACTCACTGTGGTCTTCCAAAGTAACTACGATTGTATCCGTTACATCGAAGCCGCTGTCTTTGCGCAGGTTCTGGATGCGGTTTACCATTTCACGAGCAATACCTTCTTGGATCAATGCCGGATTTAAGGTAATATCAAGGGCAACAGTAATTCCTTGTGCGCTTGCCACCAGCCAACCTGGGATGTCCTGAGAAGTAATTTCTACTTCTTCGGAGGCTAAAAGTATACAATTTTCACCAAATGAAATTTCTATGGAGCCATTTTTGTCTAAGTCGTTGATTTGTTCTTGACTTAATGCTTGTATCTCTTTGGAAATCAAATTGATGTCTTTTCCAAAACGCGGTCCTAATACTTTAAAATTGGGTTTAATTTGTTTGGTTAAAATGCCAGAGGCATCATCCAAAATGTCTATTTCTTTTACGTTTACTTCGGCCTTAATCAGCTCTGCAACCGCTTCTATTTCAGCCCTGAAACCTGCATTTAACGCGGGAATCATCACTTTTTGCAGCGGCTGGCGCACCTTAATCATTTCCTTTTTGCGCAGCGACAAAACCAATGATGAAATGGTCTGTGCTTTCATCATTTTGCTTTCCAATGATTTATCAACACAATTGTCAACAAAAACAGGGAAATCGGCTAAGTGCACACTGTCTGCTTGGTCGCTGTTGGTAGGAGCCATTAAGTCTTTGTACAAACGTTCCATGAAGAATGGCGCAATGGGCGCAGCCAGTTTGGAAACCGTCAGTAAACAAGTATACAATGTCTGATAGGCCGCAATTTTGTCGGGTCCGTATTCGCCTTTCCAAAAACGGCGGCGGCATAAACGTACATACCAATTGCTCAGGTGTTCTTGTACGAATTCTGAAATGGCACGTGCGGCTTTGGTCGGTTCATAATCGGCATAACTGTCGTCCACCAAGGCAATCAGGCTGTGTAATTCTGATAAAATCCAGCGGTCAATTTCGGGCCGTTCAGCCAATGGGATTTCTGGTTCGTTATAGGAGAAGCCGTCAATATTGGCATACAAAGCAAAAAATGAATAGGTGTTGTACAAGGTCCCGAAAAACTTCCGGCGCACCTCGGCCACGCCTTCGATGTCAAATTTGAGGTTGTCCCACGGATTGGCATTGGCAATCATGTACCAACGGGTGGCATCGGGGCCATATTCACGCAAGGTTTCAAACGGATCAACCGCGTTGCCCAGACGTTTCGACATTTTTTGGCCATTTTTGTCTAATACCAAGCCATTCGATACCACATTTTTGTAGGCCACCTGATCAAAAACCAAGGTGCCAATGGCATGCAGCGTATAAAACCAACCGCGCGTTTGGTCAACGCCCTCGGCTATAAAGTCAGCAGGGAATGAGCTGCCTTTTTCAATTAAATCTTTATTTTCAAATGGATAATGCCACTGCGCATAAGGCATGGCTCCCGAATCAAACCACACATCAATGAGGTCTGTTTCGCGGTTCATCGGTTTGCCCGATGCCGAAACCAACACAATGTCATCGACCACATTTTTGTGTAAATCGACCAAGGCGTAATTGGCTTCATCCATATTGTTCAATTCAAAACCTTGATAAGGGTTTTGATTCATGACACCAGCCTGCACCGATTTTTCAATTTCTTGACATAATTCAGCTACCGAACCAATGCACATTTCTTCCGACTTGTCTTCGGTACGCCAAATAGGCAAAGGAATTCCCCAATACCGCGACCGTGACAAATTCCAATCATTCGCATTTTTAAGCCAATTGCCAAAACGGCCTTCGCCTGTGGCTTTGGGTTTCCAATTGATGGTTTCATTTAAATCGAACATCCGGTCTTTGACGTCTGTGATTTTAATAAACCACGAATCGAGCGGATAATATAAAATGGGTTTGTCGGTGCGCCAGCAATGCGGATAGCTGTGCACATATTTCTCGACCTTAAAGGCTTTGTTTTCTTCTTTTAACAGGATGGCAATTTCCACATCAACTGATTTCTCAGGTGCTTCGCCGTCGTTGTAATATTCATTTTTGACATATTTACCCGACCAAGCTCCCAAGCCTTTGACAAACCGACCTTGCAAGTCGACCAAAGGAACGGGATGTCCGTTTTCGTCCAAGACCAACATCGGCGGCACTTCGGGCGAGGCTTCTTTGGCCACTTTGGCATCATCGGCCCCAAAAGTAGGCGCGGTATGCACGATGCCCGTTCCGTCTTCGGTGGTCACAAAATCGCCAGCAATCACGCGGAAGGCGTTTTCGGGCTGTTGGTAGGGGAGGACCCAAGGCAACAATTGCTCATAGCGGATGCCGACCAAATCGGCCCCTTTTGATTCAGCAATAATTTGATAAGGAATTTTCTTGTCGTCTGCCTTGTAGGCTGCAAAATCAGCCTCGCTTTCGGCAGGGAAAAATTTGCCGCCAAAAACTTTAGACAATAAAGGTTTGCCCAAAATGACTTGAACGGGCTCAAACGTATATTGGTTAAAGGTTTTTACCAAGACATACTCAATTTTCGGGCCCACCGTTAAAGCTGTATTACTTGGCAACGTCCAAGGCGTGGTCGTCCAAGCCAAAAAGTGAATGTCGCCAAAGCTTTGTAAAAAGGCAGGCAAGCTGTTGGGCAATGCTTTAAATTGCGCCACCACCGTGGTGTCGGTCACATCGCGGTAGGTGCCCGGTTGGTTCACCTCGTGCGACGACAGGCCAGTACCGGCTTTGGGCGAATAGGGCTGAATGGTGTAGCCCTTGTACATCAATTTCTTGTTGTAGATTTGTTGCAACAGCCACCAAACCGACTCCATGTATTTGGACGTATAAGTCACATACGGATCGTTCATATCGACCCAATAGCCCATTTTTTCGGTCAGGTCGTTCCACACATCGGTATAGCGCATCACGGTGCGTTTGCAGGCTTCGTTGTACTCGCTGATGCTGATGGTTTTCCCGATGTCTTCTTTGGTAATGCCCAATTCTTTTTCGGTGCCTAATTCCACAGGCAAGCCATGGGTGTCCCAGCCTGCTTTGCGTTTGACCTGAAATCCTTTTTGGGTTTTGTACCGGCAAAAAATATCTTTAATGGCGCGTGCCATCACGTGGTGAATGCCAGGCAAGCCATTGGCCGAAGGCGGTCCTTCAAAAAACACATAAGGCGTGCACCCTTCGCGCTCTTGAATACTTTTTTCAAAAACGTCGTTGGTTTTCCAATAGGATAACACTTCCTGCGCAATTACGGGAAGATCTAGGCTTTTATATTCGGGAAATCGGGTCATTATGATGGGTTCTAATCGATCAATATTGGGTCAGTCATTTTTTTGAAATGGCCTATATACTAAAGGTTTGCTACGTAAAACACCTCTTGGTTAAGCACTTCAAAAATTCAATGTGCGAAAGTAAGGAAAATGTTGGGAAGTTGATTGGTAAAGCAACGAATCAGACGAAACCTTGCACATTACGACACTTTACCAAAAAGGATAGCCCACTTCAAAAATACGGGCCGGTACTTGTTAAGCTTTGCAGAACAGTTAACATTGATTGAAATTTTTTTTATTGTTTTTCACAAGACCTTTTGGTTTTGGTCTGACGTATTTCTGTAGATTGACCTTTGTTCATTTTCTTTGCTGGCCTAAAGAAAACGAACCAAAAGAAAGGGCCTTTTTGCCCCGCATAAAAGGTCATTTTTGCCTGCGTTCGCCAATAGCATTTTGTACTTAATTGATTGCTTTCCATAAGACCTGTTGGTTTCTGTCTGACGTTTTTCTACTGATTCACGATTTTGTTCATTTTCTTTGCTGGCCCAAAGAAAACGAACCAAAAGAAAGGGCCTTTTTGGCCCGCATAAATGTCATTTTTGCCTTTGGCAAAACCAGTTTTCAAGCTGAAATTTCCTCCAAGGATTCAGAAATTTTGCCGGCTTGAAAACCTATGCCAACGAAGTGGCCTATACTTTCCTGTACTTATCTGAATTATAGAAATGACTTGGGGCAATAGCGCATGTTACAACCAATAGTAGAAAGTATAGGGCACTTCGATAAATGCGGGCCGGCACCTGTTAAGCTTCGCAGAAACCTTATCATTGATTGGCTAGATTAAAAATCCTTTTCAGAAGAACTTTTAGTTTTGGTCTGACCTATTTCTGTTACAAGAAATTTGTTCATTTTCTTTGCTGGCCCAAAGAAAACGAACCAAAAGAAAGGGCCTTTTTCGGCCCGCATAAAAGGTCATTTTTGCCTGCGTTCGCCAATAGCATTTTGTGCTTAATTGATTGTTTTCCATAAGACTTGTTGGTTTCTGCCTGACGTTTTTCTACTGATTCACGATTTTGTTCATTTTCTTTGCTGGCCCAAAGAAAACGAACCAAAAGAAAGGGCCTTGTTGGCCCGCATAAAAGGTTGTTTTTGCCTGCGTTCGCCAATAGCATTTTGTACTTAATTGATTGCTTTCAATAAGACCTGTTGGTTTCTGTCTGACGTTTTTCTACTGATTCACGATTTTGTTCATTTTCTTTGCTGGCCCAAAGAAAACGAACCAAAAGAAAAGGCCTTTTTGGCCCGCATAAAAGGCCATTTTTGCCTTCGGCAAAACCAGTTTTTCAAGCCGAAAATCCCTCCAAGGCTTCAGGATTTTTGCCGGCTTGAAAAACCTATGTCTACATATGCGGACCGGCACCTGTTAAGCTTCGCAGGCCAATTAACATTGATTGAAATTAAAGTCTTTTACCAGAACGATTGTTTCTTGGTTTAATATTGTTTTTAATATGCAGCTTCGGATTATAGCACGGATTGTAAATCCGCGCTATCGGGGGAATATGGCTTTTTTTGGAGGTGGCGGAATAATTTTGAATTTTAGATTTTACCACTTTTGAAATGGTTAAAATCTACAAGCAAATTGAGGGTGGCAACAGTGTCATAGGATGCTATGGATCTAGAGTTCTGCTACATGCTAAAGAATCTAGTGGTTCTTGCCTTCCTATTGTTTATTGGTCTTGGTTTTCAAAAGCAGATTAAAGGGGAGATTTACTCCCCTGATGGTTTATGTTGCAAATTGTCTAATTTTCTTATATAAAACTCCTTTATTAGGCTAGGCATTTTGTGCTCATTATATCCATATAGATTGTATGACACCTCTTTTACGTGATTTAATAGAACGGTGATTTTTTTATAAAATTCAGTTGTTCTAAATTCACTCATTTCATAGTCTTCTTCAGCATCCATTATTCTCTCGTATTCATTTACAAGCATCAAGCATAGCTTTGAAATTAATTCCTCTAACGTCACATTTCTTGTTTCAATATCAAGTTTTTTTAACTCCAGTAGAATTTTAGGATACGGAGAAAATACCGTTATTTTTTCGTTTTCAGAATTGATGAAATAGATCTCATTAATATTCGTTACTTTTTTTTGATATTTTCTATTTGAGAACAACATGTTTTTACTGTTTTAAATTTAGATAATTGTTGTTTTTTTGTTCATCATTTTATTCTCTGTACTTTTTGATTTCAACATATCTATGTTCATTGTCCGATAATGGTTCGTTGTTTTTCTTCGAAATTTTTGGGAATAATGGAAATCTGCCATAAGGTGTATTTGTCACTTCGCCATAGAATAAAAAAGAGGTATTCGTATTAAATGGAATTTTTAAGACATCTGTTGAGTTTTCTATCTCCTTTGCGTTTTTGGCATATATGATTCCTGTTTCATATTCTCTGATAATTGCACCATTACTGCTGATTTCTTGGATATATATTTTTTTTCCTTTGTCCTTTTTATCATTAGACCAAATAGTCAAAAAACCAGCCCCTTCATTCGAAATTATTAGATTGTTTTTTGAGTTTGCATTTAAGTATGGTTCTAGTACTATAATAGTTGACTCTTGCAAATTGTCATAATCGTAGTATCTGGCAATTCCGTTTACAAGTAAACTGTTCTCAGGATACTTTGACGGATTTTCTATTTCAAATGCCTTTTTTCCATACAGATAGATGTTTTTTACAACGTTGTTTTTAATAACTATTTTGCAATCGATTTCGGTTTGTAGTTCGTTCTCATTAGAAAAGGAATACTTTTTTTTCATTATAAAATACCCATTATAGACGCCAGTTAAATTCTGTTTGAATTTACTTTCGGGTATTTTTTTGTAAAGCGCTGAAAGTTTGTTTAATCGATTTGAATGTTCGCTTATAAATGTATTTGCTACATTTTTTCTTCTTTCTAGCTCCATTTTTATATTTTGCATGGCCATGGCCTGCATAGAATTTGATAAACCTCTCATGCTTGATGAAAGTTCGTTCAAGGAGCTTTCAAATTCCTTATTGTAATTGTTTTGCGATTGTTGCTGTTGTTGCATCAATTGTTGAACATATTGCGGATTATAACGCAATTCAGCATTGGAATTATTAGCAGTTTCAGCACCAGTATTATTTTGGTGTAAATTGTTCCATCGATTAGTTACTACTCTAACTAATTGATCTGTATTTGTTTCAAGTACTTGAATATATTCTCTCTTAGCTTGTTCGTTTGTGTTGGGTTCTATGTTTTGTATGATATTTTGCTTTCTATTTTCAATATCATCCAGAATATTTTCTAATGGTTTATCAAAATTAATGTCATTGATAGTTAATTCTTTTGGTCTATTCTGTTCTTTTCTTGCCAATTCTTTTTTCCGATCTTGTAAGTACTCGGTAGCTTGCTTTACACCACAAGTAAATCCATCAGCATAGGTGCCTCCCCAATGATCGCATTTTGAAGGATCTCCACCATCACCAAACCCTTGTGTAGCACCTGTTCTATCATTACTAAGTGTTTTACGATAACCATCAGTAAAACCTTTTTGGAAGTTTTGCGCTTTGACCTGAAATGACAATAAAAGGATAAATAGAGATAATTTTAATGAATAAGAATGATTCATTAATTGAGCGTTGCCTGCATTTTTCATGATTAATTTTTTTGAGTTTCTACTATTTATACAGTAAATACAAAATAGGTAACCCTCAAATTCAGGAAATTATTAAAAAAGCGGCTATCATAAACAGTTGTCCACTTTTAATGATTTGATATCAACTTTTTTATTTAATGATAATTTGATTGTCAAAAAGCGATTTAACAATGCAGAACGACAGTTCATTAATATCCTCACAACTGCCAAAAAAACATATCTCCTGAATTCCCTTTAGGCAATATAGTAGGATCTTCTAAAAGCAGTCCATGATATTTGGGTGCGGTTCGTTCAATCCCTAGCGTATACAAGATTGCCACCCATATTCTGATACATTGGCTCATGGTTGGGTAACACATTAATTTTTTCTCAAAAAGACAAAACCCACTCAAATGGCGGGTTTATACTGTCATGTTTTTCAGAGTATTACTAGTACTTGTGATGTTTCAATTAATTTTAGATCAATTAATTAGAAAGCTTCTTCGTGGCTAGATTTCTTATAAAACGATTTGAGATGAAGAAATGCTTTTTGGAGTCTTATAGTTAAATTAGGTTCTTTCTCAAAGTTAAATGCTATCGGCATTGAATCATCTATTATTTCTTTTTTATTTTCGTAAAAATAGCGCTTCATTGTTTTTCCATTTGTATGTATTACTAAAAAATCATGACTTTCTTCAACCTTAGAAAAGTCATCTATTGGAATGCTCACTCTGCAATATTTTCTTAGAGGTTTATCACGACAATCATATTCACAGACAAGATATCCATCGCGAAAAGAATAATTAAAATTAAAGAAGAGATCTGTACCCATTGAGTAACTTGTTAATTTGCTGAGAATCCAAGTTTCTGTATCTTTCCGTGAAATTTTAATTTGATCTGTTATCTCCTCAGTTTTAATTTCTGGATTACTAGTTGTTGCTGAAGGTTCTTCAGGAACCGATATGTCTTGCGTGATATTAGACTTTGTTGGCAACTCATTAGAAACATCCAATTTATCTAAACTGGAAGAATTGTTAGTAGGAGTGTATGTTCTCTCTAATTCATTTGATGCATTTTCTCGGATTGATTGTTTAAGTGCATTTTTTGCGATTATTATTAATAAAATAACAATAGCAATAATAAAATAATTTTTAAATTTACCACCCATTTTAGATTAAAATTTAAGTTTTTATTAAATAGCAAAGTTATTAATTAAATATAGATGTATGTAATTTAACGCACTATTAATCTTAAAAGCCTTCTAATAACTCAAAAAATACTAATTTTAATACTTGAAAAACTCTCATTTGATTCTATTTTATAGAAATAAGAAAACATTTTAGAATCAAAACTTTTTATAAACATCTACGGTTTCTCTTTATCTTCAATATTTAGTAATTTCAAGTATATTATTTAGTTATTTAAGAACGGCTCATTACTTATCATATTTTATTCCAACAACACAAACCCAGCCCAATAATAAGGCGAATACTTCGCTTTCATTTTAGCTTGTGCAGTTTGAAAAGCCTCGTGAATGATATTACCAGCAAAGCACTCACTATAAAAAATATCAAAAAGCTCAGCGGTTTGCGTATCGGGTACTTTCCATAAACTCATAATGATGTTTTTAACCCCTGCCATTTTAAAAGCACGTTGCAAACCAAAAACGCCTTCACTGCCTTTTACTTCACCTAATCCCGTTTCACAAGCACTTAATACAACCAATTGACAAGCGCTTAAATCCAAATTAGAAATTTCGCTAGCCGTTAAAATGCCATCGTCAATTGACTCGTTGTCGTTTGATTTGCTCCAGTATTTGTTGGCCCCAGCAAACACTAAGCCAGCGCGCATCATGGGGTCATCGGATGTTTTATACATTTTAGCTTTTCCCTCAAAATCCATGATGTTATTGGGAAGTTCTGCTTGTTTTGGGTCGGCAAAGAAAAAACCATGGGTGGCCAAATGCAAAATAAAAGGAGCCGTTCTGCCATCAAGCGCTTTGATGCTTTCTTCAGTAGCTGCACTTTCGTTTAAAAGCCTTGTAGCAAAACCGTTTTGAGTAGCTTTCTGTTGGATTTGAGTTACTTCTTTATTGGTGCCGTCTATATAGTCAAAACCTTTAATGCCACTTCTGATTTTTAGATCGGTAAAGCCGTCTGTGTTTTCAACTGCTATATTTTCTTCATTTTTGATCGCATCACCTTTGCCATAGTTGATGCCGCCATAGAGCAACAGTTCAGGTTTGTCTTTTCGGTTTAACCCTGCTGCGGTGTAGTCAACCAATTCGGTAGGATAACTCAAAATATGAAGTTTGTACTTTTCTCCAAAAGTTTGATTGTCATCTATAGGTAGTGCTGCAAAATCAATTTGATGTCCTAATCCGGATGGTGACAAATAAACGGTGTTAACATGTTGTAATTCAGCCAAAATCGGCTGAAAAAACAAATCACCAATGGCTTTATTGGTGTACTGCTCGTTTATTTTTTTTGTTTGAAGCGTATCGTGCGCTGTGTTGTTTTTTTCTAGTAATTTCTCCAATTGTTTTTTCTCAAACAAAGGGATGAACTTTGGGTATTTACAAGATTTACTAACTACAAAAGCACTATAAAAAATGCTGTCGGTCCACTTTTTGTTGTAGTAATTGAACGCAACCAGATCAATGGCCACTTCGTTTGGTTTTAGTTTTTCTTGAATTTGTTTCCAGGTGGTGGATAGTGTTTTTTTTGCGTCTGCAAAGGCGGCAGATTGGCGAGTTAACTCTTTTTCTAATTGTTCTGTTTCAACTGTTAATTTATCAAATGTAGTAGGGCGTTTGTCTAAAGGCAATTCTTGCATCTTTACTAACTGTCTTTTATTGGCAACAAACTGCTCATAGTTGCTTTTTAGTTTTGCATCACCACTTTTTTGGACATTGTTTTGAATGCGTTGTTGGTTTCTTAGGGAAAGGCCTTTAACTAATAAATCGTTTTCGTAAGCAACGTTGTTAATAGTTTGGAATTGCGTCGGGTTCCGATAGATAAAAGATAAAGGTAAATATTGATCATACAAAAAATTCTTTTTGAATAGCATTAGCTCAACAAACGTTAAATAGGCAATAGATTCATTTATTTTGCTACTGAAATTTGCAGATAAAGAAACCCGTTGGGTGAAATTGTTTTTAAGTAAAAAATAACGGTCAGATATTGGTCAAGATACTGAAATTCAGTATCTTGAAGTCTCAAAACAAACCAATATCCATGTCAAATATAGTGAAAAATTATTTTAGAGTTTTAGATGTTATACGTTCTTTAGATCTTGATTTTAATGATACATTTAGAGTCGGTAGAAAAGCAAAAATGACTGATATTGAAGTAGTTGCTTTGAGTTTAACAGCTGAATACATGTCTATTGACAGTGAAAATAATTTATTCAAACAGCTGGCTAATACATCGATTCCAAATTTAATTGAAC
>NKJD01000050.1 GCA_002256385.1 Flavobacterium sp. BFFFF2 | reverse complement strand
GGGATAAAGGTTATCTGTCTTCCACTCAACAAATAGATTTATTTCAATCGGCAAATATCATTTTGGAGACACCAATGAGAATGAATCAAAAAGGGTATGTAAAACAGCCATATATCTTTAGAAAGGCAAGAAAAAGAATTGAAACATTGTTCTCACAATTATGTGATCAATTCAAAATAAGAAACAATTATGCAAAATCTTTCGAGGGCTTTAAAACCAGAATATTGGCAAAAATTACAGCATTAACATTGGTTCAATATATCAACAAATTCATATTTGACAGACCAATTAATAATATCAAAATTCAAATCAATTAATTTCACCCAACGGGTTAATTTTATTAAAAATCAAAACATACCTATTTGTCGAACAAAACATATCAAAGTCATGTGTACCCTTTTCCGCTACAATTAGAGAAATACTATATTTAGATTCAACATCTTCATTACAATCGTTAAAAATTAAACCAATTTTTGAATCATCTTCTTTTTTTTCTTCCAAATAAGAATATTCCTTTTCAATAGCTGTCTTTATTGTAGAGTCAATTAGATATTCATTAAAAATATCTAAATCTATAGTCCTAGCTTCCTCTTTTTTACAAGAATAAACAAAAAATAAAAGCACTAATACACAACAATACTTCATAATATTAATATTTTTTGTAATCATCTGGCAAAGGGTATTCGTTATAGGGATCCCGCTGCGCAATCCCGCTGGCTATCGGGACCAGACTTTGCGGTAAAACAAAAATCGATTTTCTGAATATAAATCTAAGAAGTTTTCAGATTCCTTTGTGCAAAAAAAGGTAAGCTTAACTGAGAGAGCAACTTTTCAACTTTCAACTAGAAATTTGTGTCAATCACGATTTTTTGCATGACCACTAACTGCTTTGACTTCATTCGAGATTTCATCCATTGTCATCCTTGAAAGGCCATTTCTTTCAGCGATTTCGACTGATTTTTTTAAATTTTGACGTGTCAATTCTTTGCTTACTAGCTCAATGAAGTCGGTGAAATTCAGATGGTCGGTTTTAATCCCAAATTTGTTGTATTCGAGATCCGAAATAGAAATATTTAGCGTTCTAATGTCTTATATTTTAATCAAAATTACAAATAAAATTTTGGCAATGAAGTGATTATCAAATTTTACGATTTGATGGTTTATGTCTTCCTAAGCAGCGAATTTCAGACTTGCTAATATATCTTCTTTTTCGAGTTCAGGATGGTCAGCAATGATTTCATCACTCTACATGCCCGATCCAAGCAAGTCGATGATCATTTCTACAGTCCAGCGCGTCCATCTAATAGTAGGTTTTCCGTGTGCAACTTCTGGGTTTATTGTTATTCGGTCTAAATCAGCCATCACATTAAATTTTTTCAAAGATACTAAATGATTCTATCGGTCTTTAGTTCGCTATCAATAAAAAAATGAGTTTACATCAATGAAACCAGCTCATTACGAGATAGTTATATTAAAAGATTCAATGATTAAAAGAATGAAAAAAAAACTTGAAACTTTAAACTTGAAACCTGAAACTAAAGAATTTCGACTTTCGACTCAAATAGAAGTTTCTCCCTCCCAATTCATAAAACCACCCAATAAGTTATAGGTTTTAGTAAATCCCATTTGCTTCATTAAGGAGCAAGCTTGGGCGCTTCGGCCACCTGCTTTGCAATAGATATAATACGATTTTTCACGGTCCAATTCGTCCACTTTATAGACAAACGCTTGACCGGTATAAATGTCAATTTGGAGGGCGCCTGGAATAATGCCGTCGGCCCATTCTTGAGGAGTACGCACATCAAGCAATACAGCATCAGGGTCTTGGGCCAGCTGTAAAGCCCATTCTTGTTGGGTTAAATCCATTTTTATTTCTTTTTTACAAAGGTACTTATTCAGTTTTTACTTTTTCAATAGCACATAAGCAAATTGGTCATTTTAGTGACTTAACAAAAAAATAACACTGGTTCATGACGGGTCTTTGAAAATAGTCATACATTTGTACCAACAAATTTTGTATATACAACAATATGTGCTCCATTGAAGAACGTTTAAAAGCAACCCAGCCTTTTCCACTAGACCGAAAAGTGGCTTTGAACATTATGGTCACAGAAAAAGTATTGGCTGAAAATTTTAGCGAGCTGTTAAAGCCCTACGATATTTCGGAAGAGCAATACAATGTGTTGCGCATTTTGCGAGGGCAAAAGGGAGTGCCTGCTTCATTGGGCGTCATTCAAGAACGGATGATTTCAAAAAACAGCAACACCACGCGCATTTTAGACAAATTGATTTCAAAAAATTTAGCAACCCGAAAAGTGTGCCCGATGAATCGCCGAATGATTGAGGTGCTTATTACTGCCGAAGGCTTGGCATTACTCAGTGAATTAGACGAATCAGTTTCGGCGCACAATCAATGTTTTGCGAAAAATTTGACGCACGACGAATTGGAACAATTGAACAATTTATTAGAAAAATACAGAAGACAAACACCTTAAAATAGATACTTATGAGTACATTTAATGAAGATGCGCAATGGCGCTATGCTACCAAAAAATTTGATGCCACCCGCAAAATTTCCGATGCGGATTTGGCCGAACTAAAAAAAGCCATTCAATTAACCGCGTCATCATACGGATTGCAACCTTACAAGGTGTTGATTGTGGAAGATGCAGCCATTCGCGCCCAATTGCAACCGGCTTCTTGGGGACAATCGCAAATTGTCGACGCTTCTTACGTCATTGTTTTTGCCAATGAAACCAACATCGGTGATGCCCAAATTGATGCGTATTTAGACAATGTAGCTGAAACCCGCGGTATGTCAAAAGCTGATTTACAAGGGTACGGCGACTTTATGAAGTCAAAAATCAATGCCATGCCAGAAGAAGCCCGCAATGTGTGGACTGCCAAACAGTGTTACTTAGCTTTGGGGAATTTATTAAACGTTGCTGCTGAACTTAAAATTGATGTAACGCCCATGGAAGGTTTTGTTCCTGAGCAGTATAACGAAATTTTAGGGTTAAAAGCCATGGGATTATCGGCTGCGGTGGTGGCTACAGTAGGTTACCGACACACCGAAGATGCTACGCAACATTATCCAAAAGTGCGTAAATCAGAACAAGATTTATTTATTCAATTATAATTCATTTAACGCAAATTAATTAAATTAAACCATTTAAAATTAAACACTTATGAAAAATTTAAAAACTTTCGTATTGGCATTATTGGTTGCCGTAGGTGCTACACAGGTGCAAGCTCAAACCAAAAAAGTAGATGCTGCTAAAAGTAAAATCAACTGGGTTGGGAAAAAAGTAACTGGTGAGCATTCAGGAACTGTGAATGTAAAAGACGGTAACTTGGTTTTCAAAGGAACTGCATTAAAAGGTGGAACCATTACTGTTGACATGACGTCATTAACGGCTACAGACTT
Organism: Flavobacterium sp. BFFFF2; assembly: GCA_002256385.1. Classification (GTDB taxonomy): domain Bacteria; phylum Bacteroidota; class Bacteroidia; order Flavobacteriales; family Flavobacteriaceae; genus Flavobacterium. Next base: position 19,320 of record NKJD01000050.1, on the reverse strand, counting down.
GAGCGGTGAGTACCAACAAAAATTAAACGGTCACTTAAAAGCAGAAGACTTTTTTGGTACTGACAAATTTGCTACTTCTAAAATTGTTTTCAAGAAAGTGGCAGACAAAGGAAATGGGGTATTTGCGGTTACAGCCGATTTAACCATTAAAGACATGACAAATCCTATTACTTTTGATTTAACAGTAAAAGGTGACAAAGCAACGGCTGACTTAAAAGTAGACCGTACCAAGTTTGGTATCAAATATGGTTCAGGTAGCTTTTTTGACAACTTAGGAGACAAAACCATCAACGACGAGTTCGAATTGAAAGTGGCATTGGTATTATAATAAATCCCCTTTTATATAAAAACCGACGAATTTCTAGTGAGATTCGTCGGTTTTTTTATTACTCCAATAAATTTTTCAAAGTCAGCAAACTGCTGTCCATATCTTTGGGGAAATTTTTCTCGGCCATCGGGATAAAAAGATTCAAAGGATAATCGATTCTTCCCGTGTTTATGAAAGAAACCCTGGTTTGCTGCTCGCCAATTGCCTCCGTTTCCATAATGACTTGCGCCGTCATTTTCATGGGTTTTACAAACCGAATTTCGGTTTCAATGCGCTTTCCATCAATGAGGTTCATGATTTCTTTTTCGCCTTCGCCCGCTTTTTTGTTGCCACTCCAAGCAATCACAAAACCAATAGTACCGTCAGTTCCTTTAAATTCCCAGTTTCTATTTGGGTCGGCTTGCGCCCATTTGTTGAATTGTTCTTGGTTTTTGAGCAATTTTAAAAAATTAAAGACCCTATCCAATGGCGCATGAATGACGATTTCTCGTTTCACATAGTGGGTTTTCTTCATGAAAATGCCAGCTATTAAAACAACAGCAATGGCAGCAGCAAGCCCAAGTAAAATGGTTGTTAGCATAATGGTAAATAGGTTATAAGTGAATTAAACAGGCTGATTTGCCTTTTGTAACTTATGATAATTCACATAAGACACCATCAATATGCCCAAAAAGATAAAGGGGAAAAAGGAAAAAAACACCACGCCTTCCACCACAAAATAACTAATAGAGGCAAACAAAAAGTCAAAAACAAAACCGGCATAAGCCCATTCTTTGAGTCGTTTCGGCACCTGCGGAATAATCAGCGCCAATACGCCCAACACTTTAAACACGACTAAGACATCGCCGAAATACAATGGGTAACCCAAATGGCGCATGCCTTCTTTGGCCATTTCAGTTTGTGAGGTCAGCGCAGGCATGAGTCCTTCAAACAAGGCGATGATGCCTGTGGTGGTCCAGAATAAGATTTTTTCTTTTTTCATGCTGAGTAGTTTATTGGTTAAAAGTTAGGTCAATGAAGTGTAAAACTAATAAAAATATGACCCAGATTACGCATTAGAAATTTATTACATGGAAAAATGACTGCAAATCTGGTAATGTACTGAGAATTGATCTAAACTTTTTTCAATTGGCTGCAAAATGGTCTTTTCGCCCCATATTGCCCCTTTTTATTACTCCGTAGCGCTGCTATGCAGTGCAAAAAAGCTAAAATCTGGAACAAAAATCCTCATTTTTCGCTTCAATCAAAAAAGTCTAAATCAATTCAGTTTTTTATCCTCAATGTAGCGCTGCTACACCTGCGGTAAAAAAAGTCCGTGCACTCCCAGCTTTTTTGTCCTTTTCCCATTTTAATGGCGTTAATTTTTGTTTTTTAATGGTCATTAAGAACCAACTTTTTTAATTTGAGTTTGCAAATGCAAACTTTTTGTAAGTGTTGGTTTCATTACAAAGTCTAATGCATAATCTGGGTTTAATCAGTTTGTTTGTCCTTCATTTTTCACTGTAAGCCATAAATATCCATCTGATAGGCCCCAAAAAAAAAGCCCTTCCACAGCGGAAGGGCTTTTTTAAATTTATTTTTATCAATACAATATTAAGCCAAACGGGCTTTCCTGCGTGCCATCAGTGCATATTTGGTGCGTTTGACCAAATAAAACATCACGGGTACCATGACCAAGGTTAACACCGTGGCGTAGGTCAATCCGAAAATGATGGTCCAAGCCAATGGGCCCCAGAATATGACATTGTCGCCACCCATAAAAATATTGGGGTTGAGGTCGGTAATTAAGGTAAAAAAGTCAAAATTTAACCCAATTGCTAGCGGAATCAATCCGAGTACGGCGGTTAATGCGGTTAACAACACCGGACGCAAACGCGATTTTCCGCTGTCAATAATCACTTGTTTTACTTCTTCGAGCGGCAAATCATTGTGTGATTCCACGCCGTATTCAGCTACTTTTCGGTCTAATAACAACACAAAGAAGTCCATTAACACGATGCCGTTTTTCACCACAATTCCAGCCAGTGAAATAATACCCATCATGGTCATCAATATCACAAAGTCCATGTTGGCAATGATATAGCCATAAAAGACCCCACTGAAACTAAGAATCACCGTAAACAAAATCACAATGGTTTTGGATATCGAATTAAATTGCAATACAATGATCAACGTAATTCCAGCCATGGCCAAAAACAACGCATACAACAAGAAGCTTTGGTTTTTTCCTTGCTCTTCTTGGACGCCGGAAAACGAATAACTAATGCCTTTTGACATGGTGAAATGCTTCATTTCGGCATCAATCTTTTTGGTAATTTCATCGGCATTAAAACCAGTAATCACATTGGAGTAGATGGTTAAAATACGTTTGTAATTTTTGCGCTTAATCTGGTTGAACGTGGTGGTTTTATGCGTGCTTGACACCGCCGACATGGGCACTTGCACAATTTGGCCGTTGTTCATGTTGCGGAACGTGATCGACTGATTGAGCAACACACTTTCGTCTTTTCGTTGGTCTTCTTGCATGCGCACCACAATGTTGTAATCGTCGTCGCCTTCTTTGTAGGTTGACACCTCTTGTCCATACAACGAACGGCGCAAATTAAAGCCCAATTGACCTGTTGACACCCCAATGCTTCCGGCATTGCCGCGGTCTACTTTGAGTTCCAATTCGGGGCTTTGTTTGTTCACATCGACATTGAGTTTTTCAATACCGGGAATTTTTTTACTGTCAATGTAAGCCATGATTTGCGCTGCCTCATGAATCATATCGTCATAATTCGAGCCTGTAAGTTGCAAACTAATTGGATACCCAGCTGGTGGGCCATTGGCATCTTTTTCAACAGTTACTTTGGCGCCTGGAATTCCTTTCACGCTTTGTCGAATTTCTTCTAGAATGTCGGCTGTATTAATGCCTTTTCTAAATTTAAATTCCGAGAAGTTGATGGTCACCTTGCCTTTATAAGGCGTTTCATTGGCCGAACCCGCATCCACGTTGGGGTTTCCAGCTCCGACTCCTACTTGCGACACGATGCTTTCTGCCAAAAAGTTTTCATCCGTTTTTGGATCAACATATTTTTTCATCAGGGTAATCACCTGGTTTTCAACAAAGGCAGTGGCCTTGTTTGTTTTTTCAATGTCCGTTCCTTGTGGGTATTCCACATAGGCAATCACCTGATTTGGAATGTTGTCTGGAAAAAACAATACTTTACGTGGAAACACGCCCAACAAAACAAACGACAAAAACATCATCGCAATAATGCCTCCCAAGGCGAACCAGGCGTTGCGGCCTGTTAGAATGCGCGCCAAAAAGGCTTTGTAGCGGTCCTCCATTTTAGGGAAAAAGCTGTGTTGGAAGTCTTGGGTCCATTGGTACATTTTCCATTTGTACAACCACATCAAACCAAGTGACAGCAGGGCCAAATGCCCAACAGCCCGCATACCAGCCGATTCTTGGATGTGTCCCATCGGTATAAATACGAGGGCCAACACCCCAAATATTAAGGTGAATCGTTTGGCAGCCTTATTGCTCACGTTGCGGTCTTCAATATCCATCGATCCGCCCGTCATGGCAGCATTTACAATCATGGCCACAAACAAAGAGGCACCCAAGGTAACCGACAAAGTCAACGGAAAATAGATCATGAATTTACCCATGGTGCCAGGCCACAAGGCAAATGGCAAAAAGGCCATTAAGGTAGTTGCCGTAGACGATATTACAGGCCAGGCAATTTCGCCAATCCCGTTTTTAGAAGCCATCACACGCGTCATGCCTTTTTTCATATTGGCAAACACGTTGTCGACCACCACAATGCCATCGTCCACCAACATACCGAGTCCCATGACCAGTCCAAACAACACCATGGTGTTCAGCGTTAAACCAAACATCGACAAGATGCTGAATGCCATCAACATCGACAGCGGAATGGCGGCGCCTACAAACAACGAGTTGCGCAAGCCCATCGTAAACATCAACACAATCATCACCAATATGATACCAAACACGATGTGGTTTGACAATTCATTTACCTGGTGTTCCACCCTCGATGATTGGTCGTTGGTGAGGTCAATGGTTAAGTTTTTCGGTAAATAATTCTCCTGAGCCGCCTTGATTTTTTCTTTCACTTGGTCAATGGCCGAAATCATATTTTGGCCCGACCGTTTTTTCACATTTAGCATGACCACCTCGCGGCCTTTTTCGCGGGCATAGGTGGTTTTTTCTTTTTCGTGAAAACGAACTTTGGCGATGTCTTTTAAGTAAACCGTACCACCAAATGACTTGACAACAATGTTTTCAAGTTCTTTGGGGTCTTTAATTTCACCCACAATGCGGATGTTGTTGCGGGCACCTTGTGTAATGAGGTTTCCACCCGACAAGGTCATGTTTTCGTATTTTACGGCATTTTGGATGTCGTCAAATGATACTTGGGCTGCCGTCATTTTAAAGATGTCCACCGCAATTTCCACTTCGCGGTCATCGACCCCTAAAATGTCTACTTTTTTCACTTCAGGAATCTCTTCGATGTCGTCTTGAAGCAATTCACCAAATTTTTTCAGTTGTTGGGTAGTGTAATCACCTTTTAGGTTGATGTTCAAAATGGGCACTTCTTCTGAAATGTTCAATTCAAACACATTCGGTTCCACCTTGCTGCCGTTGTCCAAATTGGGCCAATCGGTATCGGCTTTGGCGTTGTCCACCTTGTCTTTGACCTTTTGTTTGGCCGTTTCGATGCTGATGTCGTCCGAAAATTCGGCAATGATCATACCGTAATCTTGGTAACAACTGGCGGTTACTTTTTGTACCCCGCTGATGTTTTTGATTTCTTTTTCGAGCGGTTTAATCACTAATTTTTCAACGTCTTCAGCCGAATTACCCGGAAAGACCGACGAAATATATACTTTGTTTTCTATGATTTCAGGGAAATCTTCGCGCGGCATGGTCAAGTAGGCAATGACCCCGGTAATCACAATGAGTGCGGTAAAAATATATACCGTTACCCGATTGTCTACGGCCCAACTCGACAGTCCAAATTCTTTATTGTGTGACATATTCTTTACTGTTTATGAGGCTTTGCCCATTAAAATATCAATTTCATTCCTTCTGATAAGGTGTCAAACCCATCAGTGACAATTTGATCGCCAGCTTGCAAGCCCGACATGATTTCGGTGCCATTGCCAGCCGTCATACCCACTTTAACCGAACGCTTTTTGGCGGTGGCTGTTTTGCCGGTAACGTTTTCAGCTACATACACATATTTTTCGCCTTTGGCATCTTCGAGAATTACACCAGCGGGTACTACGATGGTTTTTGGGTTGCGGTAATCCACAATTTGCAATTTGGCTACCTGATTTGGGCGCAACAAATTCGACGGATTGGGCACACTCACTTCAATGCCAAAACTGCGGTTGGTTGGGTTGATGAAATTGCCCACTTGGCGCACTTTGCCTGGATAGGTTTTTTGCAAGGACGACAAATACACTTGCACGGTGGTACCCACTTTTACTTTACTTACATAATTTTCTGGCACCGAAGTAGACACATACATATTGCCTAAGTTTACGATGCGCATCAAGCCTTGCATGCTGGGTGCTACCACTTGTCCTCTTTCCACAAACACTTCGTCAATGGTTCCGCTAAATGGGGCACGAATTTGTGTTTTTTCTAATTGCGCTTTTAATTGCGCTACGCCTTTTTGGGCAGCCACCATTTGGGTTTTGGCCTGTAAAAATTGAATTTCAGAGCCAATTTTTTGATTCCAAAGGTTTTTTTGGCGCTCAAAAGTGGTTTGCGCCAAGCTGTATTGGTTTTCCAAACCAGCCAATTGTTGGCTTAAACCGGCATCGTCAATGGTTCCGAGCAGTTGTCCTTTGGAAACATGTTGTCCTGCTTTTACTAAGAGCGAACGCAACGTGCCGCTGAATTCTGGCTGAACCAAGATGTTTTCTTTGGTGTTTACGCTTCCTTGAATTTCCAAGTAATGGGTAAAAATGGTGTCTTTGACGGTTTGCAAGTCCACCAATTGTTCGTCTTGACGGATGTCCAATTTGGCCAAAGCGCCTTCAATGGTGGCCACGTCTGCTTGTAAACTGTCTTTTTTGGCTTGCAATCCTTTGATGTCTTTTGTCTCAATAAGTTTTGAGATTGATTTCGGCCCTTCTTTCTTTTGGCAAGCTGCCATTACAGCCAATAAACTGAGACCAAGTATGATTTTTTGCATGATATATAAATTTTGAATTGATGGTTTATTTGTTGGTTCCTGCTAATTTTTCGAGTGCTGCCCGTTTGTTGACCACATCAATCATGGTTTGCAGTACATTTTGTTGTGCTGAATACAATTGACGTTGGGCGTCGGTAAAATCAAAACTGGTGGACAATCCTTCGCGGAATTTGATTTGTTGTTTGTTTTCGATGCGCTCGGCCAATGCCAAGTTGTTCTTGGCGGTGCCCCATTGTTGCAAGCTAAATTCAAAATCGCTTTTGGCTTTGGCCCACTGCAACTTGAGTCGTTGCTCCGTTTCGGTCAGTTGGGTTTTGGCTTGTTCAAAGGACAATTGCGCTTGTTGGGTACGCATGCTGCGGCCTAAGCTGCTAAAAATAGGGATGTTAAGGCCCATGCCGATAAACGAGAAGTTATTCCACTTCTGATTGGTATTGGCAAAAGTGAAAGTATCACTGAAGCTATTGTAACCAAAGGTTGCATTGGCTGCCAACGAAGGCAAGGCTTTGCTTTTTTCCAATTTCACCATCAACTTTTTAGCCTCTAGTGCATTTTGTCCAATAAGGTAATCAATGTTTCCTTTTACTTCAAAATTGCTTTGCGATAAAGCCATGTCCATGTGTTGAGTGGCAATTTTGTCCAAACGGTCTTTTAGTTCAATAGACTCATCCAAATCGATACCTAAAATGAGTTTAAGCAGTTGGCTGGCAATGATTTTTGATCGTTGCACATTTTCAAGCGACGATTTAACCGAGCTCAGCGTAATCTGCAACTGCTCTACGTTTTCTTCTTCGGTCAGGCCGTTTTTAAAAATTTGTTGGGTATCTGATAACACTTTTTCGAGGATGGCTTTGTTTTTTTGTAGAATGCCGATGCTTTCGTCGGCCAACAATACGTTGCCATAAGCGTTGATGACCATTTCGCGGATTTCATTGGCGGTTTTTACCTTGGCCTGTTCCGAAATTTTCAAATACGTTTTGGAGGCCTGCAACGCAACCAAATATGACCCGTCAAACAAAAGTTGACTCAGTGTTGCCGAGGCATTCATAGAATGACGTGTGCCAAAAGCAACGGTAGCAAATTCACCAGGTTGACCCCCAAAAAATTGAGCAGGAATAACCGATTTAGCTAATTCAATGTTGTTTTGGTAGTTCACACCTGCATTTAATTGTGGCAAACCAATACTGGTGGTTTCCCACTTTTTTTTCAGCGCAATGGTGACATCGCGGTTGGCATTAAGGGCCGAATAATTGTTTTGCTGGGCATGAGTGATGGCCTCCTCCAGCGTAAAGGAATACCCTTTTTTGGATTGAGCAAACACAGCGCCCCATCCAAAAAGAAGGCAAACCAGCACGGTTCGTGTAATTGATTGATGATGATGATTCATATATAGGTATTTATTTGTTTTATAATCAGCCTAACCTTAAAATTTAAACCTGACCCGAGACCCGAATGGACGAACAGTGCGAGGCAAAACCTGAAACTTGAAACCTGAAACTTGGAACCTGAAACTCATATTGATTTCCCTAACATTTTCTCCAGTTCCCCCATTCCTTTTTCGGTCACCATGGCCCGCAGGTGGTATTCCAGCAAGGAGCGTTCAAACACTTCGGCGTCTTTTTCCAATGCAAAACTTTCGTTGATGGAAAAGACATTGTTGTAATAAAAAAAGACGTAATGTTCTGTTTTGAAATTTTGGCGGTAGAAACCTTCTGATTTTCCACGTTCCACATTTTGCGTAAAAAATCCTTGGCAGCTTGAAATCATTTCATTAGAAACCATTTTTTCATAAATGCTAGGATAATGCCTTTTCAGTTGGTACAAGGGCGACGAAACAACCGTTTTAAATAGGTCGTCAAACATCACTTTCAATTGAAAATTTTCTTCAACGGGGTTGTATCCATTTGCAATCACAGCCTGCATGCCCGCTTTTATTTTGCCGTGTTCCAAATCTACACTCGCTTCAATGAGCACTTCTTTGTTGGAAAAGTACTTGTAAATGGTTTTTTTAGAAATCCCCATGTGCTCGGCAATGTCATCCATGGTGATGCTTTTGAAACCGTGTTTCAAAAATAATTCAGTGGCTTTTTCGACAATTTTATCTTGCATGCGCTTTTTGAATGCCGATTTAACCGTGAAGCATTTAAATTAAATGATGATTAAATCGGGGGCAAATGTAAAACGGAAACTTTAGAAACAAAAATAGTTTCCATGGTTTTTACATTTTTTTAACATTTAAAAACAAGTCATGCAGTTTGCCTTGCTGCTGTAAAGTGAACAGAAATAGTGGTTTATAAATTGAAAATAGTATCGAAAAGAATTGGATTTATTTAAACAACTCCATGACCTGTTCTTCGTAAGTAACCCCAACAGGAATAACAAAGCCTTCAACGAGTAAGTTTTTGTTTTTGAGTGCTTTTACTCTTTTCACAGGAACAATATATGACCGATGTACGCGTAAGAAATCAGCGGGTGGCAAACGGTCAATGACGTTTTTCATCGGCATTCTTGAAATGATTTTCTCGCCATTGTTATGGTGAATTTGCACGTAATCATCAAGGGCTTCAATCAGTTGGATAGTGTCAAATGGAATCCGGACCCAACGGTGCTCAGCTCTAATGGAGAGCATATTGTCTGTTGGAAATTGCCTCCGAACTTGCACCTCGGCATTGGCTTTCTGGATGGCCGCCATAAATCGTTCTTCCGAGAATGGCTTTAGCAAATAGTCGGTCGCATTAATGTTAAACCCTTCCACGGCGTATTCACTGTAAGCTGTGGTAAAGATTAAAACCGGCTCATAATCAAGGTCACGGTAAAAGTCTATCCCGCTTTTTTCGGGCATTTGAATGTCCAGAAACAGTACATCAACCGGGTTTTTACGCAGATATTTTTCAGCTTCACTGAGTTGCGTAAATGTTTTTTCAAGCGAAATGATGTTTTGGTTGGCACAAAAATGAGCAATAATCTCAAGTCCCAGCGGTTCGTCGTCAATAGCTATAGCTTTTATCATGCCAATTGGATATTTAAAATTACGTCAAATACATGTTCCAAATCACGAATAATGAGCTCGTGTCTGCTGGGGTAAAAATACTGCAATCTTTTGGATATATTTTGCAGCCCGGTTCCCGTTTTTTGCGTTTCGTCGAGTACCGTGTTTACTTTGGCATTTTGCACATGCAAATGAAAGTGGTTGTCTTGTAGCGCAATTCGAATGCTAATAAACGATTCTTTGTCGGGATTAATGCCGTATTTAAAAGCGTTTTCGATGATTGGAATCAATAATAATGGCGTGATGCTTTTGCCGTTAAAATCTCCTTTAATAACTACCTGAATGGGGGTGACATTTCCGATGCGCAATCGCTGTAATTCAATGAAGTTTTCAAGGTAGGTGATTTCTTTTTCAAGCCCAACAAAATCGTTGGAACTTTCATTGACCACGTAGCGCATCAGGCCCGACAATCCCAAAACGGCCTTGGGCGCATCATCTGATTTCATAATGGTTAAAGCGTAAATGCTATTGAGCGTATTGAACAAAAAATGCGGGTTAATTTGCGCTTTTAAATACGATATTTCGGCTTTTAATTTTTCATTAGTCGCTTCATCAAGCATTTGTTTTAGCGTAAACATATAGGAAGTGGCGACGACAAACAAGTAGGGAACCAACTTGGCAATGTTTGGAATATTGGGCAATTCTGGATCAAAATTGCGTTGTATGCCCAATTGAATTTCAATAATTTCAATCAAATACACCATTTGATTGGGCAACCAAATTAGCAAACCAAAAGCCACAAAAAGCACACCAAAATACACTTTGTGGTTGCGTTCAAAAAAGAGTTTTAATAGATAATTGCTATTCCAAAAGAAAAACACAGTCAACAAAACAAAGTAAGAAAACAGATATTGAAATGCTGGAACACGAAACATACCTAGTCCACGGCTCAATTCGGGCGAAGTGATAATAGGTATCGATAAAAAAAGCAAACAACCGGGGAGGAGGATTTTCCAGTTTTTCATGAACTACTCAGAAAATTTTGAATTTTGAATTTTGAATTTTTTTTCACCAGAAAACTATTGCCTAACGGCTATTGCCTATTGCCTCAGGCAATATTTTAATTTCCAACAAATGCTCCTTACAAAGATTAAATATTTTTGATAATCCGAAGGCACTTTTAATAAACAAAAGTTAAGGATTTCGATTTATCGGCATAATTCTATTTTGGATTCACCGTGATCGTGTATTTTTGCCCGCATAACATTATTTTCATGGACAGCGTTTCAACATACCACCAAATATTGCAAACTCATTTTTCGGCATCACTTACCCCAAATTCACCTAAATCATTGTATGAACCAGTCGATTATATCATGCAATTGGGCGGGAAAAGGATGCGGCCAGTGCTGGCTTTACTAGGCTGCGAATTGTTTGGTGGTAATACAGATGACGCCATCCATGCCGCCAAAGCTATTGAAATTTTTCACAATTTTAGCTTGGTGCATGACGATATTATGGACGATGCGCCTTTGCGCCGTGGGCACGAAACGGTTCATGAAAAATGGAATATGGTGACCGCCATTCTTTCTGGCGATGTGATGGTTTTTTTGGCCTATGAAAATTTGCTGAAATACCCAACTAATCAAGCCAAAATGCTCATTGAGTTATTCACCAACACAGGTCGCGAAGTGTGCGAAGGCCAGCAATGGGATATGGATTTTGAAAAAATGGAGCAAGTGTCGCTTACCGACTACCTCAATATGATCCGTTGTAAAACAGCCGTTTTATTGGGGGCGTCTTTGCAAATGGGCGCTATAGTGGCTGCTGCCTCTGAAGAAAGTCAAAAATACTTATATGATTTTGGCATTGAGTTGGGTTTGGCATTTCAAATTTTAGACGATTATTTAGACGCTTTTGGCGACCCTGCTACGTTTGGAAAGCAAGTAGGGGGAGATATTATAGCCAATAAAAAAACCTATATTTTTATAAAAGCCCTGGCGTTGGCCAATGTGGAGCAAGCACAGCAATTGACTCATTTATTTGCCATTGAGCCTGCCGATCCGACCGATAAAATCAATACAGTGAAGCAATTGTTCACTGAAACAGGTGCAGTAATTGAAACCCGAAAAGCTATTGAGCAACATACCCAAAATGCGTTGTCACTTCTTCAAAAATTGGACATTGATCAAGAAAAAAAACAGCTATTAGAAGCGTTTTCGTTGCAATTGATGGGGCGGGAGGTGTAGTTTTTATTAATTGAAAGATTGAAAGATTGAAAGATTGAAAGATTGAAGGATTGAAAGATTGAAGGATTGAAAGATTGAAGGATTGAAAGATTGAAGGGTTGAACGACTGAAATAACAGACTTTATAACTTTCGACTTTTGACTTTCGACTCCATTTTATAACTTTTGTATATCAACCACTCAGACCAAATCAAATAACTTGCACCAAATTAATTCCAACTTTTAATTCGTTCAAAATCCGTGAAAAACAGCTGGTGGTTTATATTGGTGGTCATCATTTGCAGGGCACAAACGCCTTATCCTGCACACGATTTTATTGCTCCTTTGCCCATTCCTTTGCAGTTGTCGGGTAATTTTGGAGAATTACGTGCCAATCATTTTCATGCTGGTTTTGATTTTAAAACCAACCAAAAAGAAGGTTATCCCGTCGTTGCTGCTGCAAATGGCTATGTATCACGTATAAAAATTTCAGCATTCGGATATGGAAAAGCACTTTATATTTCCCATCCAAACGGCTACACCAGTGTTTATGGACATTTGCAAAAAGCGGTAGGGCAGACGGAAACCTATATAAAGCACAAACAATATGAATTAAAGCAATTTGAAATAGATGTGTTCCTCAAGCCTGATGAATTGCCGGTTTTCCAGGGGGACACCATTGCATTAAGTGGCAATACGGGAGGTTCTGATGGGCCTCATTTGCATTTTGAAATCCGTGACACAAAAACGGAGAAAATCATCAATCCTTTTCATTTTGGATTTGCAGAGTTGCTCAAAGATAGTAAGTCGCCTTATGTGGTTTCGCTGCAAGCATACCCCATTGAGACCCAATCAGAGGTAAATAGTCAAATGCAACCTTTTTCATTGGCATTAAACAAAGACAAATCGGGCGATTATATTTCAGAAATACTTCAAGTGCGCGGAAAAATTGGGTTGGGTATACAAGCCTTCGACTTTGATGATGTTTCCTACAATAGCAATGGGCTATACAAAGTGGAAACGTTCCTCAATGGCCAGCCCCACTATTCGTATGTTTTTGATACTTTTTCATTTGATGAAACAAGGCATGTAAATGCTTTATTAGATTACGGAATTTATAAAGAATCTGGATTAAAAATTCAAAAGCTTTACAGAGAATCCCTTTATCCTAGTTCTATCATTTCTGAGCCAAATAGTACGGGAATTATTGATGTTCAACCCAAGCAGAATAGCTTATATCGGATTGAAATTTCTGATTTTGTAGGTAACAAAACGTGCATTCAGGTTCCCATTCGATATGCTTCAAAAGCCAGGAAGACGAACCATAAAGTCACCGAATATAATTACTTAATTCGTGCTGATCGGGAATCAATTATTGAAGAAGACGGATTTAGTGTGCAGTTTCCGGTCCATAGTGTCTATGCAAATGTGCCAATGTATATCTATCGAGCTGGCAATGAATTTCATTTGCACACCGACCGAGTAGCTTTACAATCACCGGTTGTTTTTCATGTAAAAGACAGCTTACATAGTCCAGAACAAAAAGCAAAAATGTACTTGGCATTGGTTGACGGAAAAAAACCAAAATTTGTCACTTCTCAAATTACTGCCGAAGGCTTTAGAGCTTATGTAAAAATGTTAGGTACCTACTCACTCTTAACTGACGAGCTCACCCCCCTTATAAAACCTTTGAAAAACCCGGAAGGTTTAGATGTCACATCATGGGCGGAATTAAGTTTTTTGATTTCCGATGAACAAAGTGGTATTTCAACTTACGAAGGCACACTTAATGGAGAATGGATTCTGTTTGAATACGATGCCAAAACAAGCCGACTGAGCCATCAAATAGCCGATGGCAAACTCCGGCATGGGAAAAATTGCTTACAACTTAAGGTGACTGACCGTGTGGGAAATTCTGCTATCTTTGAAGCCTGCTTTACCGCACAAACAACCCCTTGATTTGCATGACACAGTTGCGTTTATATTCGATTTTTATATTTATTTTATTTCTGAAAACAGGGCTGTTTGCTCAAAGTAATGAAGCCGTAATCACTGGTGTCATTTTTGACGCAGACAACCATCCGTTGTCGAATGTGCAAATCGTTGTAAACAAAAGGAGTGCCACTTCAAACGAGGCTGGTTTTTATCAAATTCGGTTGCCTGCCAATGAGCAGGTGAAAGTGGTTTTTCAGCATGAATTGTACAAAAAAATAACAGCCAATTTTTATTTAAAACCTGGTGAAAGAATGGAATTTCACCCAAAAATGGATGCAGATGCCGAGCAGTTATCAGATGTAGTTATTACGAATAGCCGCCATCGGGTGCAAGGAATTGTCACTTTTAGTCCTGATGTGGTTCGAAAAATTCCTGGGGCCAATGCTGGGGTTGAAAATCTATTGAAATCATTGGCTGGTGTCAATTCAAATAATGAGTTAAGCACACAGTATGCTGTTCGAGGAGGTAATTACGATGAAAATTTGGTTTATGTAAATGAAATTGAAATTTACAGACCTTTCTTAATCCGTTCAGGTCAGCAAGAAGGGTTGAGTTTTACCAATTCAGATATGATTCAGAATTTGGAATTCTCGGCTGGTGGTTTTCAGGCCAAATATGGCGACAAACTATCTTCTGTACTTGACATTACATACCGAAAGCCAACTAAACGCGCATTGGCGTTAGATGCCAGCTTTTTGGGTGGAAGTTTAACGTGGGATGCCATTACTAAAAACAAAAAAACGTCGGTGGTGCTGGGCGCGCGATATAGAGATAATTCATTATTGGTTAACAGCCAGCAGACGCAGACCAATTATCGACCACGGTTTTTAGACGTGCAAACCTATATCAATCATTCTTTTAATGATCATTGGCAGTTGGGTTTTTTGGGTAATATTTCGCAAAACAGGTATTCATATCAACCGCTTACTAGGCAAACCAATTTTGGCACCTTTGACAATCCTATTGCGCTTCGCATATTTTATGAAGGCCAAGAACAAGATACTTATTTGACTTATTTTGGTGCCTCCAAACTGACGTTCAGTCCAAACAAGCAAAACAACTACCGCTGGACCACTTCCATTTATCACACCCAAGAGCAGGAGCATTATGATATTGATGCCGCCTATTATTTGGGTGAAGTTGATGCCAATTTAGGATCGGAAACATTCGGCAATGTAGTGTTTTCAAGAGGAGTGGGGAGCCAACTGACTCATGCGAGAAATAATTTAGATGCCCTTATTGTCAACACCGAAATTAAAGGAACGCATCAAATCCAAAAGAAGCACCAAATTGATTGGGGATTTAAATACACCCGTGAAAACATTCGCGACCGAATAGTTGAATGGGAAACCATTGATTCTGCTGGGTTCAATGTGAATCCACCCACCATTCACATCCCCAGAGATCAGCCATATAATCCATTTACAGGGCCGTTGGCACCTTTTAAAAGCATAAGAGCAACCAACTATTCCAACATCAATAGGCTGTCTGGTTTTGCGCAATGGAATGTTCGCGGAAATTGGGGCAATCATGCTTATTGGTTAACGGCAGGTGTTCGTGCCCAATATTGGCAGGTAATGAATGATGTTAATGGAGTAGGAGGTGGCCAAACAGTGGTGAGTCCACGTATTCAATTTAGTTTTAAACCGGGTATTTCAAAGGACATATTGTTTAGAATGGCGACTGGATTTTATTATCAACCGCCATTTTACAGAGAGTTGCGAGATGCCAATGGCCAAGTACTTCCCAATGTGAAAGCTCAAAAATCGATTCATTTTATTGCGGGAGCTGATTACCAGTTTCAGTTGTGGAACCGTCCGTTCAAGTTGGTTACTGAGGCCTATTATAAAACAATTACGGATGTAAACACCTATAGCATTGACAATGTTAGAATCAGGTACAAAGCCGACAACAATGCAATAGCATACGCTTATGGGCTTGATGTTCGCTGGAATGGAGAGTTTGTAAAAGGGACCGAATCATGGTTGAGTGTCGGGTATATGAAAACGGAAGAAAATTACAATAACCAAGGCTATATCGCCAGACCTACCGATCAGCGTGTTAAGTTTGCTTTGCTTTTCCAAGATTATATGCCTACCATTCCGAATTTAAAAGTGTACCTTAATTTGACTTATAATACAGGCCTTCCGGGAGGTTCTCCTTCCTACGCTGATGCCTACTTATACCAGAATCGACTGCGTGATTATCAAAGGGCAGATGTTGGTTTTTCGTATGTATTCACTGAGAAAAATTATTTGCGATCAAAGGATCATTGGATGCAACGTTTTTCAGAACTTTCACTTGGCTTTGAGATTTTCAATTTGTTCAATAATCAAAACAGCATAACCAATACGTGGGTTCGTGATGTATATACCAAAAGCGAATATGCCGTTCCCAATTACATGACTACACGTGTATTTAATATTCGTTTGACTGCCAGACTATAAAAAGCTATTATATGAGTATCTTCACTAACCCTTTTTTTGCCAATGCCATAGTAGGTAAATCGCGTAATCTGCTAAAAATATGTTTGTTTGGCAGCGTGTTGTTTGTTTTTTCATGCGTCAAAAAAGAAGATGAGCCGGCAAAAGTTATTTATACGCCGAAAACACCTGCAGTTAATTCAGAAAAAAAATCGATCTCAAAAAAATCCCAATGGGCCGATTTACCTGTTCAGTTTGACGGTTGTTCGTATCTCATGTTTCCAATCGGTGATATTACTAAAAATGAATCAGGTCATGACGTAAGTCCGTCAATTACCGAAACCAATTTTACGATGTCGAATGCAACACACAATGAATTAACAGGGGCATTTAGTAATTTGGCATTTCAACATAAAGACTCTATGAGCTATCACTTGTTGAGTGCAAAGCCTTTATATATTCAAACGGTGTCACTTATTGAAACATTGGTTCAAAAAAAGAAAATGACGGGGCTCATTTATACATTGTCAGACGTAGATACCAACCAAGACGGGACACTTTCTGCAACGGATATTCATAATTTGTATTGGAGTAGTACAAGTGGGAAAAACTTTCAAAAATTAACACCTGAATTAGAAGAATTGATTGATTGGAAATGGATGGCAAGTACTGGTTATTTATATTTTAGGACGGTAAAAGACACTAATAAAAACGGCACTTTTGATCCTGAAGATCAGGCGCATTATTACCGAGTCAATATGCTGCTTGGTGACGTACATGCTGAGGAATTTAATCCTATTGGAAACTAATTTTAATTGCCTGTTAAATATAAATGGTAGTTTTAAAATCAATTCAAGAAAGTCGATTTTTCTTTTTAACCTTCATTTTTGACTAACAGATTTCTGTGGTAGCGGTTTAAAAAATAGTGTACTTTTGTACTCATTTTTCAAACAAACAAACAATCTCAAATAAACGAACAAATATGAAGATTTTAGTCTGTATCAGTCATGTTCCAGACACCACTTCCAAAATTAACTTTGTGAATGGTGACACTGAGTTTGATGCCAACGGGGTGCAATATGTGATTAATCCGAATGATGAATTTGGTTTAACCCGCGCCATTTGGTTTCAGGAACAACAAGGTGCTAAGGTAACGGTTGTAAATGTAGGTGGTCCCGAAACGGAGCCTACTTTGCGAAAAGCATTGGCCATTGGTGCCGATGATGCCATTAGGGTTAATGCAAAGGCAACGGATGGTTTTTTTGTGGCCGAGCAATTGGCAAATGTTGCAAAACAAGGTTCCTATGATTTAATTATCTGTGGAAAAGAATCACTCGATTACAATGGAGGTATGGTTCCTGGCATGTTGGCTGGACTATTAGGTTTTGACTTTGTAAACGCATGTATTGATTTGACAATTGAAGGTACTACAGTGAAATCAGCCCGTGAAATTGATGGCGGAAAAGAATTGATGCAAGGTGTCTTACCTCTTGTTGTTGGTGGCCAAAAAGGATTGGTAGAAGAAAAAGACCTTCGAATTCCTAATATGCGTGGCATTATGACTGCCCGAACCAAGCCGCTACAAGTAATTGAACCTGCCTCTGCTACGGAAGCAACTTCTAGTGTGCAATTCGAGAAGCCAGCACCAAAATCTGCTGTTCAGTTAATAGCCCCAGATAATTTAGATGAATTGGTTCGTCTGTTGCACAACGAAGCAAAAGTTATTTAATACTCATTTCAAAAGCAATTTTATGTCCGTTTTTATCTATACAGAATCACAAGAAGGAAAATTTAAAAAAGCTGCTTTCGAAGTAGCTTCGTACGCGCGTGAAGTGGCAAATAGCCTTGGAACCAGCGTGAGTGCCGTAGCTTTTAATGTAAATCAGGCCGAAGAATTGGCGCAATATGGCGTTGATAAGGTATATCTTGTAAATGATGCTCGTTTTGCTACTTTTCATGCGAGGTCTTACGCTGATGTAATTAGTGAATTAGCCCAAAAAGAAAATGCAAAAGTGGTGCTTTTATCCTCAACTACTGATTGCTTATATGTAGGGCCATTGGTAGCTGTAAAGCTTAAGGCAGGTTATGCTTCAAACGTGGTCGGCCTGCCAATTAGTACAACTCCATTTCATGTTAAACGAACCGCTTTTTCAAACAAAGCATTTGTCATTAGTGCATTAAATACAGAAGTGAAAGTGTTAAGCATTGCTAAAAATGCTTTTGGTTTAAAAGAAAACCAAACTACTTTACAACAAGAGGCTTTTCAGCCTAGCGCGACGGCTTCTTCAAATTTGCAAACGGTAGGTGTTGAAAAAGGATCAGGAAAAATTACCATCGCAGATGCTGAGGTGGTCGTTTCAGGTGGTCGAGGTTTAAAAGGTCCCGAAAATTGGGGCATGCTTGAAGATTTGGCTCAGGTTTTAGGTGCAGCAACGGCTTGTTCAAAGCCCGTTTCTGATTTGGGTTGGCGGCCTCATAGTGAGCACGTTGGTCAAACTGGAAAGCCTGTAGCTACCAATTTATATATTGCGGTTGGTATTTCTGGTGCCATTCAGCACATTGCAGGTATTAATGCCTCTAAAGTTAAGGTGGTAATAAACACAGATCCAGAGGCACCATTCTTCAAAGTGGCTGATTACGGTGTAGTTGGAGATGCCTTTGATGTGCTGCCAAAACTCATTGAGAAACTCAAAGTTTTTAAGGCCCAACAGGCATAATTTTTATAACAGCATATTGATAATGGGGTTGTGTCTTACTTGATGCAACCCTTTTTTTATTACTATAAGTGAGCTGATTTTAAGATCAAATTATCTGTTCTGAAAATATAAGTTCTCAATTCTTATTGGATTTAAAAATTTTGATAATTCGCTTTTTTTGCCTAGTTCGTTATTTTGGATAATTTGCCAATCATCTCGAAAGCTTGTGCTTTATTAATTTAACTGCTGTTTTGTATCATTGATTTTTAGTTGTTTAACAATAGTTTTAAGTTTTTTTTTATTCTTTTTATTGGTTTGTAACTAATCAGTAACCTCCAGCCGTGCAATAGTAAATAGTGCTTTTAGCACATTTTGGCTGTTTTTTATTGCTGTATCGGTAATGGAGCGTAGGATGGCAAAGTTCATTGCGCCGCCAAAGGACTT
>NKJD01000106.1 GCA_002256385.1 Flavobacterium sp. BFFFF2 | reverse complement strand
CTGTGCCATTTTTTGATTTTAGAATCCTTAAACCATTATTTCGACATTTGGTCGGGTGAATAAGTAATTTTGGAGACAAAGAAAATAAGATATATTATATTTTTAAAGGATGTTTTAATTCTTTCTTTGACCTGTTTTGGTGGGCCACAAGCACACTTGGCTATGTTTATTAAGCGTTTGGTTTTGCAGCATAGGTATGTCACTGAGGAAGAACTCATGGAAATGCAGGCTTTGTGCCAATTATTGCCAGGTCCTACATCTACACAGACGATTACTGCCATCGGATTTAAATTAGGCGGAGCTAAACTTTCTTATCTTACTTTACTGATTTGGATCTTGCCAGCTACGGTCTTTATGGGTATCACAGCTTTGGGAATTTCATTCTTTGAGAAAGGAACACTTGTCAGACTTACGCAGTTTATAAAGCCGATGGGGGTAGCCTTTATATTTTTTGCTGCATATATTATTGGTAAAAAGGTTATTAATTCCAAAACTTCGGTTTTTCTCATGTTACTTGCGGCCATTTTAGGCTTTATTTATCGTTCGCCCTATTTAACACCATTTTTGATCCTTTTTGGAGGATTGGTGGCCTCTTTTAAATATAGCAAGCAAGCCAAAATGGAAAAACGGCCCATTAGAATCCAATGGTCTAATTTTATTCTTTGGGCAGGAGTTTTTGCGTTGGTAATATTTGTGGGAACTTTTACAAAATCACTTCCTGTAAGGCTATTTGAAAATTTTTATCGAAACGGGAGTTTTGCTTTTGGTGGAGGTCACATCCTTAAGCCATTGTTATTCAATGAGTTCGTTGAATTTAAAAATTATCTCAGTGCCGATGAATTTTTATCAGGCATTGCTCTAGCAGAAATGGTACCCGGCCCTACTTTTTCCATTGCCTCTTATGTGGGTTCGCTTTCTATGCGAAGTTGGGGCATGAGTGGTCAAATATTGGGGTCATTGGTGGCTTCAGTGGGTATTTTTTTACCTGGTATTTTTATGATTTTTTTTGTGATTCGTTTCTGGGAGCAACTCAAGCAATTCAGGGGAATAAGGGCATCTTTGGAAGGAATAAATGCCACTTCTACGGGTTTGACATTAGCAGCTGCTATATCTTTATTTCAGCCAATGGTGGGTAGTTCTATAAATATTATTACTATTCTTGTTACATTGGCTTTGTTGTATTCAGAAAAAATCCCCAGTTATCTCGTAATAATTGGAGGGATTTGCCTTGGATATGTAGTTTGATTTTCAATAAATAAATATTCATGACTGATTTTTATACTTATTTTAAGCTTGGATACGAACATATTACCGACCTTGGCGGGTATGATCACATGCTTTTTATTGTTGCACTTTGTGCTGTTTATAACCTTAACCAATGGCGGAATATTCTTTGGGTTATCACTTTTTTCACTATCGGACATTCCAT
>NKJD01000049.1 GCA_002256385.1 Flavobacterium sp. BFFFF2 | reverse complement strand
CTATAAAAAAACAATATAAAAGGCAGCTTACATCACAACAAAAAACCAGTTTGCGCAGCAAACACAATTAAAGAAAAGGTGATTCAAGCTGACCTATAAAAAAACAATATAAAAGGCAGCTTACATCACCACTAAAAACCAGTTTGCGCTGCAAACACAATTAAAGAAAAGGTGATTCAACCTGACCAATAAAAAACAATAAACATGCACAGGTTAAACTGGTTTTGCCGAAGGCAAAAATGACCTTTTATGCGGGCCAAAAAAGCCCTTTCTTTTGGTTCGTTTTCTTTGGGCTAGCAAAGAAAATGAACAATGTTGTTCAAAGGGGGATTCTTCTCGCTAAAACAAATTATTTTTAAAATATGAAAAAAGGAATACTACTCGTCAATTTAGGCTCACCAGACAGCCCATTTCCAAAAGATGTCAAACGTTATTTGGGGGAGTTTTTAATGGACGAACGCGTCATTGACATCCCCTATTTTCTGCGTGCTTTGCTGGTAAAAGGGATTATTTTGAACACCCGCCCCAAGAAGTCATCACGGGCTTATCAGAAAGTGTGGCTGCCAGAGGGTTCGCCGCTGATTGTTTTGTCCAATAAATTACTTGAAAAAGTAAAGCCTTTGGTGGCTGCGCCGGTCGAAATGGCCATGCGGTATGGCAATCCATCACTGGAATCGGGTTTTGAAAAATTGCAGGCGCAAGGCGTCACTGATGTATTGTTGGTGCCTTTGTATCCGCAGCATGCCATGGCAACAACCGAAACCATTGTGGTGTTGGCCGAAGAACTCATCAAAAAGCGTTTTACCAACATGAAAATGGAAACGGTGCCCGCTTTTTATCACCGCATCTCATACATTCAAGCGTTGAGTGCCTCCATTCAAGAATCAATGGATGCCTTTAACCCTGATTATTTGTTATTTTCCTATCACGGCGTTCCAGAACGTCACATCCGCAAAACAGATTGCACGGGCGAACATTGCAAAATGAATGACACGTGTTGTATCACTCCTTCGGCAGCCCATGCCGTTTGCTACCGCCACCAGTGCCATGAAACCACGCGCAGAGTGGCCGAAACCTTAGGTTTAAAAGAAGGCGAATACGGCACCTCATTTCAGTCGCGCTTAGGACGTGACCCTTGGTTAAAACCCTACACCGACGCCACTTTGGTTGCCTTGGGCGAAAAAGGTGTTAAAAAATTGGCGGTGGCAACCCCTGCCTTTGTGGCCGATTGCTTGGAAACCATTGAAGAAATTGGCATGGAAGGCGCTCATGAATTTAAAGAAGCAGGCGGCGGTGAATTTTTAACCATTCCGTGTCTGAATGACCGTGATGACTGGGCGCAAACACTCAGCAGCTGGATCCATGATTACTTAAACAAAGCCTAATTCATGGAAGCCTATCTGTATGTAAAATCACTGCATTTGATTTTTGTAATCACTTGGTTTGCAGGTCTTTTTTATATCGTGCGTTTATTGGTGTATCATGCGGAAGCTTTGGAGCAAAAAACACCCGAAGAACAAGCCATCCTCATTCCACAGTATCAACTGATGGAATACCGGCTTTGGTACATCATAACTTGGCCGAGCGCCATTTTAGCCAGCCTGTTTGCTTTTTGGTTGTTGTACCTAAATAGCGGGTTGTTGGAATTGGGCTTTTTCCAAATTAAATTGGGCTTCGTGGCCTTGTTGTATATCTATCAATTGTATTGTCAACGCTACATCAACCAAGCTTTAAAAGGAGCACTGCTGCCCACCTCCGCTTTTTTCAGGCTGTGGAACGAAGGCGCCACCATCATTCTGATTGCCGTGGTGTTTTTAATCATTGTGCGCGACGCCATTTATTGGATGTATGGGGTGTTGGGGATTATGGGCCTAGCCATCGCTTTGACCGTAGCCATCAAAGCCTATAAAAAAATACGGGAGCGCAACCAAAAAGTACACAAACCTTAACCCCTTGTTGCTATGGCTTGGATAAACATCAATTCGTTATCACTGCAAATTCGCATTTTTTTGTCGATGATTGTGATGATCGTTGTTGCTTCCTTGCTGTTGGCGGCCATTTCTATTGTGCAATTTCAGAACGAGGCCCGATCTTATCACCAAGAACGCCTCGAGCGGAAAGAAAACGCCATTAAAGAGCACATCAATTTTGTGCTCAATACCACGCCTTATAAGCTGACACCAGGCAATTTGGGCCTTATTTTTAAAGATAAAATTCATGAACTGGCCAACATTCACAACCTCGAAATCAACATTTACAGTTTAAATGGCCAATTGGTTCAATCGTCGAAAGCCCGCTTTTGGATCGACAAAAAAGCACCACCCATACCTGTCTATGTGCTTAAATTGGTGAAGTCGTCGGTTGAAAAACGCTACGTGGAAATACGCACCATTGACGGCAAAAAAAACCGTTCCTCTTTTAGTGAAATTAAAGACAATAAATTTAAACCCTTGGGCATTTTAAATCTGCCTTACGTGGAAGACGATGGTTTTTACGAAACCGAGTTGCAAAAGTTTTTGGTTCGACTCAGCCAGGTGTATTCGTTTATGATTATGGTGGCTTTTGCCTTGGCCTATTTTTTATCGAAATATGTGACCAAATCCCTCAAAACTATTTCAAATAAAATCAACGAAACCAGCTTGAATCAGAAGAATGAAAAAATTGTGATTGAGGCCAGCAGCCGCGAAATCAAATCGTTGATTACGGCATACAACGCCATGGTGGACAAACTCGAAGAAAGTGCCCTCATGTTGGCGCAAAGCGAACGGGAGCAGGCTTGGCGCGAAATGGCCAAACAAGTGGCCCACGAAATTAAAAACCCATTGACGCCCATGCGGCTCATTGTGCAAAATTTTCAGCGGAAATTTGACCCCCAAGACCCCGCGCTCAATCAGAAATTAGACGATTATACCAAAACATTAATCCAGCAAATTGATACCATGAGTGCGGTGGCCTCGGCATTCTCCAATTTTGCCACCATGCCAGCCCAACAGAACGAAACACTCAATGTGGTGCATGTGGTGGAATTGGCATTAGAAATTTTTAACGAACCCTTTTTGGCCTTTCACCACGACACCGACGAACTCATTGCCATTATTGATCGGACGCAATTGATTCGGGTGGTGACCAATTTGGTGAAAAACGCCCTGCAATCGATACCCGACGAACAACTAGATAAACGCGTTTGGGTGTCCATCACCGAACAAGAGGGCCAGGTGGTGCTTTCAGTGGCCGATAACGGCGTAGGCATCCCGGCCGAACACCAAGATTTCATTTTTGAACCTAAATTTACCACCAAAACCAGCGGCATGGGACTGGGCCTTGGCATCATCAAAAACATCATTGAAAGCTATCATGGCACCCTCTCATTTCAATCATTACCCGAAAAAGGCACCATATTTATTGTTCGGTTGCCGGTTTTGGCGAAGTGAGTCTAAAGTCCAAAGCCTAAAGTCCAAAGTCGACCCGAGAACCATCGGGACGAATGGTTCGAACATTTGATATTAAGAATTTGATATTAAGAATTTGATATTAAGAGGAGGAAGCCCAGTGGGCTTCAGGTACGCAAGCTTTAGCTTGTGCAAACAAACAGATGAGACTTTCTGAAATAGCCCAGTGGGCTTCAGGTACGCAAGCTTTAGCTTGTGCAAACAAACAGATGAGACTTTCTGAAATAGCCCAGTGGGCTTCAGGTACGCAAGCTTTAGCTTGCAAAATAAAACCTTGATGCGCGTTTGAAATCCACGTACACAAGCTTTAGCTTGTGCAAACAAACAGATGAGACTTTCTGAAATAGCCCAGTGGGCTTCAAGTACGCAAGCTTTAGCTTGCAAAATAAAACCTTGATGCGCGTTTGAAATCCACGGACACAAGCTTTAGCTTGTGCAAACAAACAGATGAGACTTTCTGAAATAGCCCAGTGGGCTTCAGGTTCGCAAGCTTTAGCTTGCAAAATAAAACCTTGATGCGCGTTTGAAATCCAAGTACACAAGCTTTAGCTTGTGCAAACAAACAGATAAGACTTTCTGAAATAGCCCAGTGGGCTTCAGGTACGCGAGCTTTAGCTCTCTCAATGAAAAGTCTAAAGTCTAAAGTCCAAAGTCGAAAGTTGGAATGTTTGGAATGTTTGGAATGTGAATTGTCAAACGTAAAATGTGACCCTAGATCCTTCGGAACGAATGCACCGTTCGACCCATTCGTTCCAATACCCAGATAGCAATCGGGATCGGGTCCAAATCCTTCTATTTCAATTCGGTAATATCAAAACGCACCAAATCAAAATTTAGAATTTAGAATTCAAAATTCTCCCCCATTCCCCTCCAACTTGACTAAGTTCATAAGGCTGAACAGACTGTACGGTCTGTTCTGCCATTGCTTCCAATTGCGCAGGGTCTTGCGTCAATTGTTCCAAGGCTTGGATCAAGGCTTGCCAGTCTTGGTTGGGAATTAGCAGGCCATTATGTTGGTGTTGAATGAGTTGAGCAGGGCCAGTGGGACAATCAAAAGAAACCACAGGTCTGCCAATGCTTAACGATTCGAGGATCACGGTGGGCAAGCCTTCGTGTTGGCTGCACAATACCAAGCCCAAGGCTTTTTTCATATACGGATACGGATTGTCTTTGAGGCCTAAAAGCACAATATTAGTGGTGTTTAATGATTGTATCAAGGCTTGCAATTCGTCACTTGCGGGGCCATCGCCAATTAGAAGCAATTTGGTGCCCCGTTGCGGCAAGGTGCTGCTGTTAAAATGCCGAATGAGTTGGTCAAATTGTTTGTTGGCGTCCAGTCGGCCAACTGCTAGCCAATAATTGCCATAATCGGGAATGGATTCGTTGGCCCAAACGGCCAGTTGTGGGGCGTTTACCGGATTGGGAATGACGGTAGCTTTTACGCCGTGTTGTTTTTTTAAAACATCTGCTATCGTTTGGTGGACTGCTACAAAATGGGTGTTCTTGGGGTAAAAGCTTTGCTTGCGGTTAAAAAAAGGCGGGAAATACAAAGGCGTCATGGCGCTGTGTACCGTGCAGATGTAGGTGCCTTTAAACACAAAATGAGTTAAATAAAATTCAACAATTGGCCGCAATTTGACTCGAAAATCAACGATAACATCAAAGGAATGCGCAGCAAAAAATTGCCTAAGTTTCCACAATAAATACAAGCGGTTCAAGATAGTAGGCTTGGCCGATTTAAACAATCCCAAATTAAATACTTCGCCTGCATGCGGATAGCTGACCACATTTTGCATCAGCACCCACTGCACTTGCATGCCTTGCGCTGCCCAGTATTGCGACAACCAAGCCGCTGCACGTTCGGCGCCGCCGCCGCCCAATTGGTCGACTAATAAACAGATCGTTTGTGGATGGTGCTGTTGCGGCTTCAATTTGTTATTTTTGAAGCAAATATATAAAGAAAGCGTGCGGATCTTATTGGTAGGTGAATTTAGCGGACTCCACAGGTCGTTACAAGCTGGCTTGCAAGCGTTGGGACACGAGGCGGTATTGGTGTCGCCAGGCGATGGGTTTAAAAACTACCCCGCCGATTGGTCGAATCGGGCGCGTTGGAGTGAATCGAAGGTGGGCAATTTGTTTCGGCAAGCCATTTTTCGGCTCACACGTTTTGATATTTCATTTCTTGAAAGAGGCCTTCGGTTTTGGATGCTGCGCCGCCATTTTCAACAATTCGATGTGGTGCAATTGATCCATGAAGCGCCTATACAGACGCTTCCTTGGTTGGAGCGCCGTTTGTTGCAATCGCTTTTGAAGCAGAACGGCCCTTGTTTTTTGATGGCTTGTGGCATGGACACGCGCATGTTGCAACATTATTTGAGCTGGAATCATCCGAAAAACTTGTTTTTCGCTTACCACCACATTCCCAAAAGCCGCCAAGAATATGCCTTTGCTTTTGAATTTAATAAACCCGCACACTTGAGGTTGCACCAGTGGGTACAAACACATTGCAAAGGTTTTATTGCCAGCGACCTCGATTATTGGCTGTATTTGAACCAACAACCCAATGCCTTGGGCCTGATTCCAAACCCGGTACAATTGCCCGAACAGAAACCTGCACCCATTGCAGTCACCGACAAGGTGGTCATTTTGTTGGGTATCAATCGGAGTGCCTATTACATGAAAGGAATTTGGTTGTTTGAAGAGGCTTTAACAATCATTCAAGAGCAATTCGCCGAGCAAGTGGAAATCATTTACTGTGAAAACTTGCCTTTTGCTGAATATAAAAAACAATTTGACCGCGCGCACATCGTGTTGGATATGGTCTTTTCGCAAGACCAAGGCTACAATGCCCACGAAGCCATGGCGCGTGGCAAAGTGGTGTTTACAGGGGCTGCCCCCGCATTTATGGCCCATTACCAACTCACCGAACGTGTTGCCGTTGATGCCTTGCCCGATGTGCAATTGTTGGCAGCCGATTTGGGTTTTTTAATTACCCATCCTGACGAATTGACCCAGATTTCGGCCCGTGCCATTGACTTTATGTATGCCCAGCATCATTATGTAACAGTGGCTGAGCAGTATGTGGCTTTGTGGAATCAGCATCGTTTATAGACCGGTTTTTACTCAGAAATATTGATCAATTATAACCTAAAAAGCATGGCCAAAATGAGTCTGCTTTCAGAGGTGACTAAATCGGGACGCCAATTTGGGTCTAGAACGGAGGTCGAGTAACCCGTTTGCGAAGTGACGCCTCCGCCACCTGCAAAATAGGGTACACTGGAGTTTCTATATACAAACTCTAACCGAAACGTGATGCTCTGATTGGGCATATAGTCAATATTTGTTGAAAAATCCCAGCCTTTAAATGAATCGCCCGGATTGGCACTAAACGGAAAGGCTCCTTCAGTTTGGGTTGGATTGTTCGGATTGGGCAAGGGACTGGCTTGTCCTGTTGGGTATAATACCAAATAGCGCCCCGGATTGGTCATGACACCCCCGCCAATGGTCCAAGCGTATTTGTTTTGGGCAAACCAAATGCGGTTGTACACCATGGCGCTGGCAAAATATTGCGCAGGCCCTTGCGAAGCATCGCCGTCTTGAAGTCCATTGACGCCTCCTCCTTTTTCAAAACCAAAATCACCGGTCAATGAAAAGGCCATTTTGGTAATGCCGCTTGCTTTGTTTTTGTTGTAATACCGCACCAAAAGGCTGTTGTCAGAATGGAAACGAATGCGGTCTGGTATGCCCGCTGCATCGGTACCATAGTAATTGTTGGTCAATAATTTCAAGTGGCTGCTCGGCGTCCATGTGATGTTTCCACCTATGCCAGGCATGCTGTTAAACTTGCCGTAGCTCTGCCAGCCATTAATAATCCAAGGTTCAATTTTTAGGTGTTTGGTTGGGTAAATTTGAATGCGCACCCCATTAAAAAACCAAGGGGTGTTATCGGAGGTAAAGGAGGCTTGGTATTCCCAATTTTCGGCCTGATAAAACGAATTAAGTCCAATATATGACATAAACAAACCGGCATCAATATTGATCCCATACAACGTGTTAATGTGATAACCCGCATAAGCTTCACTCAAATACCGATACACGTCGGCGAGTTGGTATTGCCCCCGATATGGGCTGTAATCGTTGCGCGGCACCACCTGCGAACGAGTGCCAAATTGAGTCATGATGCGGGCGCGGGCGCCTTGATACGAAAAATCGCCCCCAAAATGCAGGGCTGACAGCTGCACTTCATTATTTCGGGCCAAGGCCGTGGAGCCCACCACCGTGTTGTCGTTTGGGTGGTTAAATGAAGAAGTGTAATTAATGTCCAATAAAATGCTGGGGGTAAAATAGGGCACGTCTTTCCAAATGTTGTTGGTCCGCCGGTCGCTGCCATTGGCCCAGGTCAAATCAATGTCGTCTGCGGGTTCGCCTTTTTGGTTGCCTGCTTTTTGAAGCGAGTTTGCCTCGGTTATCAATGATTTTTTTGGCCGCAAGCTGTCTAAAATTTCTTGTTTTATTTGCCTAATTAATTCTTGTTTCTCTTGCTGGTTAAGCGTTTGTGCCGAGGTGTTGTATCCAATAACAGCCACCACGAGGAAGATCATTTTTTTCATATTAAAGTAAGGTTTGTTTTGTGTAAAAAGCAAGAAATTAAGCAGAAAAGCTGTCCCCTCTCGCTAGAAAGTTCGTTGTTGGATTATGCTAATCAAGGTAGCCTCAATCTCTATTTTTGTGGAAAAAGCATAGAAGAGCCGATTACCTAGTGAGGTTCACCCGTTTTAATTCAATATGGTTAATGGGTTGGTACAACAATGGGGTGTATTCAATAACCACATCGCTTTTATCGAGTCCGAATGCCTTTTCGTCACTGATGCTGACATGTTTGAGCTTAAAATAGGCATTCAATAGCAAGCCTTCTCGTACATTAAACTCATTTTCAACGGAGAGAAATTTTTCGATGACCACAAATTTAAAATCAGGTTCTCCATTATATTTGGTGGAACCATCGGGTCTGATGTGCAAATTGAGCTCTTTGTTTTCGACCAATTCTTTGACAATTTTTTTGAAATAAAATTCGGTTTTTGGCTGAATTCGAAACCCAACGTTGATATTTACTTTAATGACTTTGTCATCTAATAATTCGGTTACGTCGTAAGTTAATGTATAGGGTTCATTGGTTCTGTTGAGGTGCAAAAACCAATACACATCGGCCCGTTTGGGTTTTTTGGAGAAAATAGATTTGATAATTTTCTCCTCAATTTCGTGCCGCTTATCGGCTTTTGTCAGGTAAATGAGGTGGGTGGCAAATTTGGGAATGGCTTCGTCTGCACTGAGCTCGTTCAACGCATTGCTGAACTTTCCTATTTGTTCAAAACGGGTGTAGCGGTTGTTTATTTTTCGGGCAAAATACCAAATGTACATGGTCATGAAAATAAAAAGCTCAAAGAATAAAAACATCCATCTTTCTTTAATTTTAGCCACATTCGCCACAAAAAACGACAATTCAATGAGGCCAAAAACAAGCGCAAAAATGGCCACATATATTTTGTGCCAACGCAAGCGGTAGCGCAAAAAATAGCACATCAGCAAGGTGGTCATCAACATGGTGACTGTAATGGAAAATCCATAAGCTGCCTCCATGTGCGCACTTTCCTTAAAATACAAGATCATCAAAACACAGCCAAACCACAAAATAGTATTTACGCTTGGAATGTAAATTTGTCCCTTAGTTTCAGTGGGTTGCCGAACCGACACCCTCGGCCAAAAATTAAGGTTAATGGCCTCATTGATGGAAGTGAAACTGCCACTAATTAAGGCTTGCGACGCAATAATGGTGGCCAATGTGGCAATGATGATGCTTGGAATGAGGAACCAATCGGGTACAATTTCAAAAAATGGATTTCGGCCATTTAAAAAATCGGTGCCTTGGTGCATCAACCAAGAAGCTTGTCCTAAATAGCAAGCAACCAAACTAATTTTTACATAACCCCAAGTAATTCGTATGTTTTTAATGCCGCAATGACCCAAATCGGAATACAGCGCCTCGGCACCCGTTGTACACAAAAATACGGCGCCCAACAACCAGAATCCATTTGGGTAATGGATTAATAAATCGTACGCATAATACGGATTTATGGCTGTTAAAATGTCGGTGTGCAGTGCAATGTTGCCCGCACCAATAACCAACAGCATGGCAAACCACAGGGTCATAATAGGGCCAAAGGCTTTGCCAATTAATTCGGTACCAAACCGTTGAAAAAAGAACAACACCGACAAAATAGCCACCACGATGCCAATCGTTAAAGTATTGCCAGGCACAATAACGGTTTCGAGGCCTTTTACCATGTTCAAGCCTTCAATGGCCGAGGCCACTGAAATGGGCGGGGTAATGATGCCATCGGCCAATAAGGTGGTAGCGCCTAAAATGGTGGGAATGACTAATTTTTTACCGTACCGTTTAACCAACGAATACAATGAAAAAACGCCGCCTTCCCCTTGGTTGTCAGCTTTTAAAGTGAGCCAAATGTATTTGACAGTGGTTTGAAAAACCAAGGTCCAAAAAATACAGGAAACGCCGCCATACACAAGCTGTTCGGTGATTTTTCGGGTGCCAATTACGGCTTTTAATGCGTACAACGGACTGGTGCCTATGTCGCCATAAATAATTCCTAAAGCCACTAATAAAGAAGCGGCTGTTACTTTCCCGTTAACCCCTTTTAACACTTTGTCCATCGCAACCATTTTTAATGGGGCAAAGTTGGCGCGAATGCTATTGGTAAAATATAAAACTAACGGGGGTATCGATAAAGAAAAAATAAAGACCGTTTACACAAACCGATAACCCACACCGCTTTCGGTAAAAATGTGCTGAGGCTGCTGCTGATTGGACTCAATTTTTTTGCGGAGGGTTCCAATAAAAACGCGAAGATATTGGGTTTCGGTTTGGGCACCAACCCCCCAAATTTCTTTTAAAATATACTGATGGGTAAGCACGCGGCCCTCATTTTTGGCCAACAAGACCAGTAAATTAAACTCGGTTGCCGTCAGTTTTAGCAATTGCTGGTTCTTGGTTACTACCCGAGCCGCAATGTCAATTTCAAGATCGCCACAAATCATTTTGTGATCAATATTGGCGTGTTGATTCCGGCGAATGGCCGAACGGATGCGAGCCAATAATTCGGCACTTCGGAATGGTTTGGTCAAATAATCGGTAGCGCCATTATCTAAGGCCAAAACAATGTCGGCCTCGCTGTTTTGCACCGAGAGCATAATAATGGGGTTGTTGTACCAAGTTCGAAGTTCCTTGAGCACCTCATGCCCGCTTTTGTCGGGCAACCCAATGTCTAAAATAATTAATTCTGGCGGGTGAGTGGCGGCCAAAATAATGCCTGCTTTTCCGGTTTCCGCTTGCCAAATTTTGTAGCCATTGCTCTCTAAAGTAATTTCAAGCAATTTGCGAATTTGCGGTTCATCATCGATAATTAAAATTTCCGATTTATTCATTTTTTAAATGATTTAAAAATGATTGTTCGGCTGGAAAACGAATGCTAAACGTCATGCCTCCACTTACATTATTCTTGGCCATTACGCTTCCGTGGTGCGCCTCAACAAACCCTTTAACAATGGACAACCCAAGACCTGTTCCGCCCGTTTTGGTTTGGGGTAAACGGTAAAATTTATCAAACAAATAGGCAATATTGCTTTCAGAAATGCCCTTTCCATTATCGGCCACACTCAGTACACACTCAGCTGATTCTTGGTGGGCTGCAATGGAAATAATGGCATTTTCTGGGGTATATTGAATGGCATTGTGCAATAAATTTTGCAGCACTTGCTCCATTAAACCTCGGTCAAATTTAAACAGGGGCAACTGTTCATCAGGTTCAAAAACAATGGTTTGCGAATAATGAAGGGCCAATTTTTGAATGGCCGAAAAAATGAACTCGTTGGTATCGACCCAATCAACGTTCAGCTTCAACATGCCCGTTTCTAAGCGGCTCATATTCAATAAATTTTCAACTTGGCGGTTGAGCCGCATGCTGGCCAAATCAATGTGATTGAGGAGTTCAATTTGGTCGTTTGGCGAAATGTTGCCTTTGTTTTCTTTTAATGCATCAACTGCGCCGATGATCGATGAAATGGGGGTTCTTAATTCGTGCGAAAGCGAGCTTAACAACGTATTATACAACTTGATGGTTTTTTCTTTGTCCTCTTTGTCTCTCGCTTTTTTTTCTTCTTTTCGAATTTTAAAGGTTAAAACCGCATGTATCATGGCAATAAAAAAGTACATCAAAAACATTAACAAGTCCTCGGTATTGTTAATATGGAACGTAAAAACGGGCGGTATAAAAAAGAAATTCCAAATGAGTGCGCTCAATACAGCCGTAGTTAAAACGGGCTTAATATCAAACAACATGGCATTGACCGAAACAGTGACCAAAAGCAGCAAGGCAACCGTTTTGTACCCAATGACCCCCAAACTAAAGTAGCAAGAAATGGCGGTGCATAGCACCAATGCCATACCGATCGCATACTGATTGAACAGACTGTATTTTCTTGGATGTAATAAATTCAAAACTAGCAGGGTTCCTCCCTACAAAAGTAATTGTTAGAATATAAAGATTTTATAAAAATACATGCTTGCATATTTATAGAATGACATCCAATTTAGCTGCATAAATTGAATTTTGTAACAAACCAATGTATAATTCACGTTTTTGAGACTCAAATCTTTTGACAGCGTTTCGCGGCTTGGCGAAGGTGGCGGCCTGCGGGAACATTTTTTCCTTCTTGTAAAGATAAAACTTTTTCGTAACCGTAAAAGTTCAGTTCAAGAAAAAGTAGCTATTGCGCCAAACGGCTGTTATGTGTGGTTTTTCTTTTTAAATTTATAATTTAGTTTTTGTCTCTCGTTATAAATCTACCGTAAAAATCCCCTGTTCCTTTTGCGTCAAGTCTTCCAATTAATACACTATTTGAACTTTTCGACAATTCAATATTAGGTGTCAGATGATAGTGTTCTCTTGCTCCAATTGGTAAGTATTTATTTTCCACTTCTTCTTGATTAAGTTCGGCTATTTCTAAAAGAAGTTTTGCAAGCGATTTAAGTCCTTCTGGATTTCCGTGTATTAATACTTCGTCCCATTTTGTAACTACACCACCCTCTTCGTCTTCATTATGAGAAACAAAAATGTCAAGTTCTCCTTTAATTTCGTTTCCCTTTATATGTTTATATTTCATTATAATCTCTTTTATCTTCTTGGTTTTGCAAAATCACACATAACTATGAATGTAACAGCGAATAAAATTATTTTTTTACTATTATAAATACACCACAATTGACAACTATGAAGCAACAAAATCTTGATTCAAAGTATTTTTTAAACGCACCAATACCACTATCACCAAATAACAAACCAAGTGCATCCTGTCGCCTTGGTCGCTCGAAATGCCGGAGCTGAGCAAGGTGTACAACACCCATAAAGCCATCCAGAAAGCGGGGTTCCATGGCTTGTGAAACAATTCTTTTATCACAATAAACAGCGCCAAGAAAAAGCCCACTACACTAAAAACCACATTTTGGATTTGGGCCAAAGTATGCACCCAAGCGTGTTGTTTTCCGAGTGCAGAATCGGACACCACGATGGAACCCGTTGTGCTGTTTTCAAATATGTTTAAAAGAAAAGCTTCCAACAATAGTTGCGGGTGCTGCTTCAACTGCGTATAAAAATCGGCTTTGGCAACGACAACCCGATCGGTATAGGTCAATGTATAAAAATAGTCAGCCCGCGGATTGTGCAGTTGTTGGTATGGTTGACCTTTTTCAAGGCAGACCGCCTTACTGCCCACATAATTGTAGAACGTAATCACATCGACATAACTGATACGGGCATTACCAAATTGGTGCTTCATGCCAGCAAACTGCCCGGCAATGAGTAACAGCACGCCATAGACGGGCCAGAAGATGCGTTTACTGCGGCTTTTCCAAAGCACAGGCAGGTGGCAAAGTAGGAATAAAAACCCGAAAAACTGCATGCCTGGGCGCACGAGCATACTGAACAAGATCAGCACCAAGCTGACTGCCAGATAACGGTGGTCTTTTTTTCTATCATACAAATCAAATTGGTCCCAAGCAGCCATCATGAGTGCCATAAATGGGAGTTCTGACAACAAATGCGGCATCGAAGAAATCAATCCAACCAATGTGTTAGTGCCCAATGTCAGCCAAAAGGCCCATTGGTTTGACAGCCTTCGTCTCAGCAATCGGAACAAGAACCATTGACACACCAACCACGACAGCACATTGATCAGCCATGCATTTGCATACAATTGATTACTCCACAAAAAGGGAATCCCATGGATGAATGCCATGCCAATTGGGCGGGTATCGTGTCCGCGGGCATGCTGCCACAACCCATCGGCGGCGGCGGCGTATGAAAGGGAATCGGGGTATATTGTATCGGTAGAAAATAAGCCTAAAAAGTACCAAAGCAGGCAAAGGAACAGGCTGCACAACAGCAAAAACCAAGGGTTCCAAATGGTTCTTTGGTGCGGCTTCAATGTCATAAAGTGCCTACTTTTTCTAAGCCTGTTTCTGAAATTAAACTCGCTTCCTGATAGGTTTCATAATCGGTGTTTAAGCGCCACAAATCATCATCGGCTGTTCCAGTCAGTTTTTGTGCGGCCAAAATGCCCATTAAAATGGAGTGATCTTGGTTGTTGTATTTAAAAAGCCCATAACGGCCAATGGCCTGAAGTTGACTGATGTTTTTTAAATGAACCTCTAATTGAGCCAAAGAATCTTTGTACCCAATTTGGTAAACCGGATAACAATTGGGGACTTTTTGGGTGGTCGCTTTGGTGATCCATGCCGCATTGGTTAACAACTTGGTTTCGAGGATTTCACGTGTGGCCAATGCCACCCATTCTTGTTCGGGCGCATGCCAAGCAGCATCTTCTTCGTAACACCAAAATTCCATGGCCAAAATGGTTCCTTGGTCGGCGCCATATAATTCGGGTACCCAATTTCGGAAATTGGTAATACGGCCTGTTTTAAGGCTTGGGTCGTTAATGTAGATCCAATTATCGGGAAACAAATCGGTTTTTTCTACATATAAATACACAATCATGGTATGCCGAAAACGCAATTTCTGAATGGAATCAACCACCGTTTGCGGCAAATTTGGAAGTTGAGACACCATGCGTGTCAGTGGCATGGTTGAAATCACCTGATCAAAAAAGTGCTCACTTCCGTCAAACAATTGAATCCCCGTTGCGCTGTTATTGTTCACCAAAACTTTTTGCACCGGTGATTTTAAATGCACCACGCCGCCCATTTCTTGAATGGCCTCGGCCATTCTACTGTACACCATGCCTGTTCCTTCAAAAGGATAGGCAAATCGATCAACCAACGTTTTATGTTTTTTGGCTGGGTCACCAAAAAGCATGTTTTTGATGGCTTCGGCCAAGGACAGTTTTTTAATGCGTTGCGCGGCAAAGTCCGCATCTAACTCGGTGCAAGGAATGCCCCATAATTTTTCGGTATAGGACGAAAAAAACAAAGCGTATAATTTACGGCCAAATCGAGGAACCATCCAGCTTTCAAACGACTGTACGGTAAATTTTTCGGGAAACAATCTTTGTCGCAAATAGCTAAAAACAGCCGTAATCGCTTCTGAAACACCCAGATTCTTTAACACATTAAAGAGCTGCACTGGGTAATAAAAAAATCGGCCTTTGTAATAAATGCGGGTGAGGCGGTTCACCATGCGATAGTCTTTGCCCACCACCTCAAGCCACAACTCGTTGACTCGTAAATCGGTGCTAAAAAATCGGTGCGGTCCAATGTCTACTTTCTGATCCCACAAATCAATGGTTCGGCACATCCCGCCAACCTGCTCTGAGGCTTCATAAATGGTTACATGGATTCCAGCTTTTGCCAAACAATAGCCAGCAGTTAAACCTGCTGGGCCAGCACCAATAATTACAACACGCTGTGAAGTCATTCAATTTGTTTAAGTGCCAAAAATAAGAAGTGTTCCCGATTTTCTGACACTTTTCTGGTTAAATTCGAAATAAGATGAATCAAGGAAAAGGGGCAGCGAAAATAAAGTTCCCCATTCTAAATGCTGCCTTCGTTGGCTGCGCATGGTGCCGTTATAGCTCTTTTCCCAATGAAAAAAACCTATTGCTCATCTGGCTTCGCGGCCTCAATAGCTCTAATCCTTGCATACCATTGTACCAGTAGAATAATGACAAATGGAAAAAACACCACATGAAACCGATCGCCTTGGGCGCAAGCAACCCCCGAAATAAAAATGGTATACAAAATATAAAAACCCATTAACCGGTAAACGCGGTCGTTTTCATGGTTTTTAAAAAGAAAATACAAAGCCAATAAAAATCCTGATAGGGTAAAAAACCTGTTCTGGTACTTTGACATGAAGGACAGTGCTTTTGTTAAGGACTCAAAATAAGCCTTATTATTCAAGTTTTTGAATGTGGCAATGCCGCTATTGGGCGTTTTGGTGTTTTCGGATAAATCGGAAATGTAGGCTTTCAGTACATTGTATTTATTGTCCGCCAATTGATTTAACAAGTCTTGGGTGGCGATTTTTTGTTGATCGGGATAAGATTGTTGTGCCAAATAAACCGCTCTTTCATTGGTGTCTTGGCTTAAACTATTGTTTTGCTTATAGTAAAATGCTTTGCTGCCTAAATAATTATAATAAGTAACCCCATCCACATAAGTAAGCGTGAAATTGCCATAATCCATTTTCATTTTAACACACTGAAAAACAACAAGTAACATGCTGACATAGATAAAAACAGCCGATTTGGCTCGATAATTATTAAGAATGATTTTTCCAAAATATAGCAAGGAGAAAAGAGCTAAAAATTTGACGCTCGGCTTGACCAATACGGCGAAAATCAACACGCTGATGGCCATAGACAACCAATAAAATTCTTTTTTGCGGTCAAATTGATCAAGAAAATAAAAAATGGCCGCCATTAAAAAAGTAAAAATGGGTTCGGTTAATAGTTGAAAATGATTAAACACGCCACTTAAAACACTATAATACAACAAGCTAGCAACAAATGCGATTTTGGGAGATACCCGTTTTTTTAAGAAACCAAACAAAAACAACGCCGTCCCCAACCAAGCCAGTACATTGACTATGAAACTAAATGAATAAATTGCAGCGTCATTTGCACCAAAAAGATAGGGCAGCCCCGTAATGAGCGCCATGCCAATGGGTCTAAAATAATGGGTCTTACATTGGTGGAATAACAATGCGGCCGATTCTCTGTAATTGTCACAATCATTGCAAATATTGTTTTGGTTGTTCAATTGCAAGATTTCGTTCCAAAAAAACAGCCAGATCAACCCGATTCCGACGAGTAGGAGTGGGTATTTGTATTTTTGGACAATTGGCATCATGTTTTTTTAATAAGGACATCCGATAAACGAATATATGATTTCAAAATTAAAATACGACTATTTATTGGGTTTTATTGCCGTTTGTTGGGGCTTGCTTTTTTCGTTTGTATTGCAATTACAACCTGAATTTAACCCGCTTGGCGACGATGTCAGTTATTTGTATTCGGCTAAATTACTGTATGTTGACCACCAACTCGACAACACGCGGCCGTTGTTGATTTCAGCTTTACACGGCATTCCGTATTTATTTGGCGGTACCGATCAGGCAGTCATCCACTGGGGATTGCTGCTGAATTTCATTTCATGGTTTGCCACCGTTTTACTCGTTTTTGCGCTGGTTGCGGACCGACACTCCCGCAAAATGGCCTTTGTGGTGGCGGTGCTTTTTATGTTATGTATTGGCAATTTGGCACATGCCTTTCGGTTCTTGTCCGAAACAATGTATATTTTTATGTTAGTGGCTGCGGTATATTATACCAACAAATACGACCGCACAAAGCAAGCAACATACATCAGTTTAGCCATAGCCCTGTTGCTCCTGAACGCGCTCATCAAGCCCGTTTCATTAGGTTTGGCGGTTGTTTTTACCGCTTTTTATATTTTCAAAATCAAATCCATTTTTTTAAACGCCTATGCCCCCATCTTGTTCGGAAGCGCTTTGTTGGTCTTATTTCAGATGTACACGCTAAAAAAACAATTTGGCGATTTCACCATCAGCTACATCGGGGCCATTACCTATTACAATTACATTGGGGCCAAATCAGATTGCTACCAAAAAGGCATCGACTACCTGCCAGGTAAAAATGAAAGAGCCTATAAAACCAAGCATTTACCAAGCCATGAAGCGATGCAATTGGCGCAAGCTGACTTTTCAGATCAATTAAAAAACAACAAGTTTAACTTGTGCAAAGCCTATCTTTTTTGCATGTATTCCAATTCCTCCAAAGGGAATTACATTGTAAGCGAATGTAAAAACGAGCAAAACACCGTCTACTTCGGGTTTTTTCGGTGGCTGTTTAAAGCCATTTCCAAGTGCCAAACTGTTTTTTTCACACTAAGTGGCCTCGTTATTTCTTTCTACTTGCTGCTGCATTTTAAAAAAACCAACTCGTTTTATGTCCTGATGGCACTGACCATTTTGTATATCTTTTTTATATCTGCCATGTCGTGCTTTGAATGTGACCGGTTTCATATTGCCTTTTACCCTTTGGTACTTGTCATGTTGGTTGGGGTTGGGAAGAAGCCGTTGGATATTGCTATTCGTAAGAATTTCTGATTTGAAAATATATTATTACTGCTGATAGACGATTTTCTAAAACCTCCTTTTCAATACTTCAACAATTCAATTCAAAAGCAATCTTGTCCCGGACTTCCACTGGAAGTCCTCCTCTATATATCATAGGCTTCAGGATTTTATGCGGCTAGCGAAACCTATGACATGAAGTGGTTTAAACTTTTTTGATTGAAGCGAAAAATGAGAATTTTTGCTTCAGATTTTAGCTTTTTTGCACTGTATAGCAGCGCTACGGAGTAATAAAAAGCAGAAATATGGGACGAAAAGACCATTTTGCAGCCAATTAAAAAAAGTTTAAAACACTTCAAAATATGCGGGCCGGCACCTGTTAAGCTTCGCAGACCAGATAACATTGATTGAAAAGTTTACTTTCTATTCATAAGACCTTTAGGTTTCTGCCAGACCTATTCCTACTGATTCACCATTTTGTTCATTTTCTTTGCTGGCCCAAAGAAAACGAACCAAAAGAAAGGGCCTTTTTTGGCCCGCATAAATGTCATTTTTGCCTTTGGCAAAACCTCATTTACAAGCCAAAATCCCTCCAAGGATTCAGGATTTTTGTGGCTTGTAAATGCTATGCCAACGAAGTGGCCTATACTTTCCTGCTTTTATCAGAATATTATATATTGTGATTGGGCAATATCTGATTTTACGACTAATACCAGAAAGTATAGGGCACTCCGATAAATGCGGGCCGGCACCTGCAAAGCTTCGCACACCAGTAAACACTGATTGAAAATAAAAATACATCAATTCTTCTTACTGCTAATTAACTTAAACATTACAGCAAAAAAATGACAGCCCACAAACCGTCACTAAATAGTCATAACCTTAAACTTGAAACTTGAAACTTCTTCATTGCTGGCCCAAAGAAAACGAACCAAAAGAAAGGGCCTTTTTGGCCCGCATAAAAGGTCATTTTTGCCTGCGGGTGCGAAGACCTTTTTGTT
Source organism: Flavobacterium sp. BFFFF2 (assembly GCA_002256385.1). Taxonomy (GTDB): domain Bacteria; phylum Bacteroidota; class Bacteroidia; order Flavobacteriales; family Flavobacteriaceae; genus Flavobacterium. The sequence continues at coordinate 4,841 of NKJD01000049.1, read as the reverse complement.
TTCTGTTTATTGCTTTTCATAAGACCTTTTGTTGTACGATTGACGTGTTCCTACTGTTTCACGATTTTGTTCATTTTCTTTGCTGGCCCAAAGAAAACGAACCAAAAGAAAGGGCCTTTTTGGCCCGCATAAATGTCATTTTTGCCTTTGGCAAAACCAGTTTTCAAGCCGAAATTTTTTCCAAGGCTTCAAAAATTTTGCCGGCTTGAAAACTTATGCCAACGAAGTGGCCTATACTTTCCTGCACTTATCAGAATATTATATATTGTGATTGGGCAATAGCCCATTGTACAACTAATACCAGAAAGTATAGGGCACTTCGATAAATGCGGGCCAGCACTTGCGCAGCTTCGCAGAACAGTAAACATTGATTGAAAATGCTATTTTGTCATTTCGACGAAGGAGAAATCTCATCATCATGGTTCATGAGTTAGCATGACATGATTTTCATAAGACCTTTAGGTTTCTGCCAGACCTATTCCTACTGATTCACCATTTTGTTCATTTTCTTTGCTGGCCCAAGTTCAGATGAAAGATTGTTGTAATGTATGTAGGGGCGACCTTTGTGGTCGCCCGCTGTAAACGTGGCAAATATGTCGTTGTCGGCGATTGCCTGCCAATATTTTGGGAATAATCATCAGAGAAATTCGTAGGGGCAGGGCTTGCCTCTGCCCTCTTACAAGGACCGATTTCGTCCATTTTATTATTTGGAATACCAATAACAGTTCGGGCAGGCACGCATTGCTGCGCCTACAGGGTTTTCAAAATAAAGACCCGTTTAAAAACAGGGCGGAGGCAAGCCCCGCCCGTACAAGTCGCTATTGAAAGGTCATAGCAACATGCCGAACATTTTAATTCTAGACACATGCCTCTATCAATTGCGGCTGTGCGGCCAGCTTCTTTTTTACACCAAGGTCACAAGGAATTAAATGATTACACGTCTAAAACCTAAATCCTGACCGACATGAAAAATAAATTACTGTTGACTTTTGCCTTGTTTATGGTTGCTTGTGCGCAAGCCCAATACAACAACATGAGTATGCCACAGGCGCTCACTGGCACCACTTTCGATTTGAACATCCACGAAAGCACCAAACAATTGCAAACGGGCAACCAGACCATTACAGGTTCCATCAACAATGAAACTTTTTGGGGGCCTACGCTTTTTGTCAATAAAGGCGATGTCATTCAAATGAATGTGACCAATAATTTAAATGAATCTACTACCTTGCATTGGCATGGCATGCATTTGCCCGCAGTGATGGATGGCGGTCCACATCAAATTATTCCAGCTGGCACCCTTTGGCAACCCCATTGGACGGTCATGAATCAGGCTACTACTTTGTGGTATCACCCGCATTTGCACGAATCGACCCATGAACAAATGACCAAAGGAGTGGGCGGGTTTATTATCGTGAAAGACGCAGCGGAAGCCGCTTTGGCTTTGCCCCGCACCTATGGGGTAGATGACATTGTATTGGCACTAACAAGCAGAAGTTTTAATACCACAAACAATACATTTATATCGCCACCAACCTCAGCTCGGGTATACGGTGATTATTTGCTTGCAAATGGCACCATTAATGCACAATACACCTTGCCAAAGCAAATGGTACGTATGCGTATTTTGAATGCCGAAATTGAACGGAGCTACAATATTGGTTTTAGCGACGACCGCACATTTTACATTATTGGAAACGACGGTGGTTTGTTGAATGCCCCCGTTGCAGTAACTAGAGTGAAATTATCGGTGGGAGAACGCATTGAAATCTTGGTTAATTTAGGAAGCGACGCGGTGGGTTCCAGCATTGATTTAAAAGCCTATAATTCCAGTCAGGCATTTGGTTTTCCGGGTGGAGAACCCAATACAACAGGCGATTTTGGCAGTTTGCTGAACAATACAGATTTCAAATTGTTACATATTAACGTGGGGCCAACCACCACGAACCCAATTACTGCTATGCCAACTACTTTATTGAACGACACGTATTGGACAGCCGCTAATGCCACGGTAACAAGGGCTATTGCCGTTACCAATGGAAATCCAGGGCCAGCAAGCGTTCCGTTTAATTTTGACAACGTTACCTATTCGCTGACCATGACCCCGAAGGTGGTCAATTTGAACGCCATTGAAAAATGGACCGTAACCAACAGCAATGTTTTTGGACATTCCTTTCACTTGCATGATGTGGAATTTAAAATTGTAGCCAGAAACGGAAGTGCCACGTCTGTTGGTACCCACGAAAGCGGCTGGAAAGACACCTTTTATTTGCCCAAAAATGAGTCGGTAACGTTTGTGGCCAAATTTGATGACTTTGCCGATTCAGACGTGAACCATCCGTATATGTACCATTGTCATTTTGGCGGTCATGAAGATGGCGGGATGATGGGACAATTTATTGTAACCAACCCATTTTCGACGCCAGAAACCGCTCCGAGTACAGTCTTTAGTTTGTCGCCAAACCCAGCCAATGACAAGATATTCGTCAACTTAAAAGACGCGGCTGCCGAAATTTATTACGTGACCATTTCCACCATCGAAGGGCGCGTGGTTATGATGTTGCCACAACCCGAATGGCAAAATGGTATTGACATTTCAAGCTTAGAAACAGGGGTTTACACTTTTCAGATGATGGATAAGCAAACCAAAACTACTACCACCAAAAAATTCATTAAAAAATAATGAAAAAACAATTGCTCCTTTGTTGTTTGGTGGCATTTGCCCTTGTTACTTCGGGTTTTGTTTTGGCGGAGAAAGCCAAAATTATTTCCAATTTCAAGTTGAAAAGCGCCACCACCAACAAAATGGTTTCATTGGCCGATTACCAAACAGCCAAAGGGTTTATGGTGATTTTTACTTGCAACAAATGCCCGATGGCCAAATTGTATCTCAAAAGATTAAACCAAATGGATGCCACCTACAAAAAGCGGGGCGTGCCACTTATTGCCATTAATTCGATGGATACATTGGCTTATGCCGAGGAATCGTTTAAAAAAATGCAACAGAAAGCCCAAAAAGAGCAGTTTAGCTTCCCGTATTTACAAGACAAAAAACAAGTGATCGTCAAAGCATTTAAAGCATCTCACACGCCGCAAGCTTATGTCATTTGGAAAAACAATGCCGGAAAATGGGTGGTTAAATATGAAGGCGCCATCGACGACAATGCGGGCGAACCCGAAAAGGCGACCCAACATTATTTGACCGATGCAGTCGATCAATTGTTGGCCAACAAGGAAGTAACCACGCCCACCTCCGAATCGTTTGGCTGTCGCATTTTTTTGCGGGGCGTGAAACAGAAAATGGATTGATGTTAGGTTTCATTTAAAATTCAATATAAAAGTTTTTAAAATTGTCAATCCTTTATTAGCGTTGGTTATTGCTGGAAAAACAACAACATAGCCAAAGCCATTTTATTTTTTTAATGATCGTTTGTAACTTTTTTTGGTTGGCTTGCGTATAAGTAACCAACCCATTTAGGAAAGTTTGCTATGAGACAACTGAAGATAACCAAACAGGTTACCAACCGGGAAACCGCCTCTTTAGATAAATATTTACAAGAAATTGGAAAGGTTGATTTAATCACCGCCGATGAAGAAGTTGAGTTGGCTCAGCGCATCAAAGCAGGTGACCAAAGAGCCTTAGAGAAACTAACCAAAGCCAATTTGCGTTTTGTGGTTTCTGTTGCCAAACAATATCAAAACCAAGGATTAACCCTGCCCGATTTAATTAATGAAGGCAACTTAGGACTCATCAAAGCGGCACAACGTTTTGACGAAACCCGTGGTTTCAAATTTATTTCTTATGCGGTATGGTGGATTCGCCAATCTATTTTACAAGCATTGGCCGAGCAATCGCGTATTGTTCGATTGCCTTTAAATAAAATTGGTTCTATTAATAAAATCAATAAAATGTACGCCTTGTTAGAGCAGTCTAACGAGCGTCCACCTTCGGCTGAAGAGATTGCCAAAGAACTTGACATGACGGTGAATGACGTAAAAGAGAGCATGAAAAACTCAGGCCGTCACTTGTCCATGGATGCCCCGTTGGTAGAAGGCGAAGATTCTAATTTATACGACGTATTGCGTTCAGGCGAATCGCCGAATCCAGATCGTGATTTGATTCACGAATCATTGCGCACGGAAATCGAGCGCTCTTTGGAAACGCTTACCCCGCGTGAAGCTGATGTGGTTCGTTTGTATTTTGGTCTTGGTGATCAACACCCAATGACATTGGAAGAAATCGGTGAAACATTTGACCTAACCCGCGAGAGAGTGCGTCAAATCAAAGAAAAAGCTATTAGAAGATTGAAACACACTTCGCGTAGTAAAATTCTTAAAACATATTTGGGTTAATTTTTAAGTATGTTTAAAGAAAAAGAGGTTTTGAAATGTTAAATTTTTACTGTTTATTTGCCTCCTTCTAAAAATAATTACTTTTTACGTAATAACCGCAACAACAGTCTGATTAACTGTTCGTTTTTTGATTGATGATTGAAACTCCGGCTGATTACCGGAGTTTTGCTTTTTATGAAAGCAAAATCCAGTCCGTTCGCAAGATCGGGTGCCCGGAGTTTTGCTTTTTATGAAAGCAAAATCCAGTCCGTTCGCAAGCTCGGGTGCCCGGAGTTTTGCTTTTTATGAAAGCAAAATCCAGTCCGTTCGCAAGTTCGGGGACAAGTCAAATTTTAAACCCAGATTACGCATTAGACTTTGCAATGAAACCAACACTTACAAAAAGTTTGCATTTGCAAACTCCAATTAAAAAAAGTTGGTTCTTAATGACCATTTAAAAACAAATATTAACGCCATTAAAATGGGAAAAGGACAAAAAAGCTGGGAGT
>NKJD01000048.1 GCA_002256385.1 Flavobacterium sp. BFFFF2 | reverse complement strand
GTTCAATTAAATTTGGAATCGATGTATTAGCCAGCTGTTTGAATAAATTATTTTCACTGTCAATAGACATGTATTCAGCTGTTAAACTCAAAGCAACTACTTCAATATCAGTCATTTTTGCTTTTCTGCCGACTCTAAATGTGTCATTAAAATCAATATCTAAAGAACGTATAACCTCTAAAACGCTAAAATAATTTTTCACTATATTTGACATGGATATTGGTTTGTTTTGCGACTTCAAGATACTGAATTTCAGTATCTTGACCAATATCTGGCCGTTATTTTTTACTTAAAAACAATTTCACCCAACGGGTATATACTAAACTATGGCAATGGCAAAATCACAAAAACAGATATCACTAGTAGCTCGCCAACAGTTATTGACGTAGTTACTGGGGTACCTCAACCAAATGGCGTGGCTCTCAAAGGAACTGTGCTGTATTTTACACAAAGTACTCCAGGGCTAATTTCGAGAGTGGATATTTCGATGAGTAACCCTGTTGTAGAGACGGTTGTTTCGGGGTTAATTCATCCGGCTTGTTTAACTTTTAATGGGAATGACTTATATGTTTCTGAAATACACGGAAATAGGGTTTCAAAAATAGACGTAACCACTCCAAACCCCACCCTTGTTACTGTTACTACTGGCGTAATTGGTCCAATAGGAATTACCATCAAGAATAATGAATTATATATAGCATCTTATGAAGAAAACAGAATTTCAAAAATAAATCTTTCAAACATTAGCGCCGCACCAGTTACAGTTGTTTCAGGTATCACAACCCCCACCGATTTATTATTTATTGGGAATGATTTATACTTTACACAGTATTCACCCGAGAAAATATCTAAGATACAAAATGCCTTAAATGTGGTGGAGAATAATATTGATTGTGATTTGAAAATGTATATTTATCCAAATCCAACAACGGACTTTGTAAAACTGAGCAATATAGCGGATAATTCGATTTATTCAATCTACTCAATTAATGGGAAAAAATTACAATCGGGTAAAATATCAAATAATGAAAATATAAGTCTAACAGAATTAGAAGCTGGAATATATTTTCTACAATTGAATAAAAGTCAGGTGGTAAAGGTGGTAAAGGAATAATGATTTCATTGTTAGATTGATTTTTTGTCTTAAAAATTGAATATTGGGATCATGGTAAATTGTTGGAAAAGTGAGATGAAGTGGTAATGATTCAAAATTGTGATGCCCTATTTTTTCCAACGCAACCATTTGAAAATCAACAAAAAAATAAATTTTTGCTAAAAAAGACAGGTGGTATTACTTGTCTTTTTTAGTTTTGATATGCTCTTAAATGGCATAACATTAAACTTTGACGCTTCCCTGTGGCAACAATGCGTCTAGTTGTAGTAGTTGCTGTTCGTAAAAAACTTTCAACTTTCCCACTTTCAACTTTCAACTAAAAAAAGCGGACACGCCCAAAAAAAAGAACTTGTTTTCAACCACCGGACCCCGTTTTTTTTGCCCCATTGAAACGCCTATATTTGCCTTTCATTGATTATCCGTTTGGGCGTGTACAAAAGTCTATTTAAACAAACTCTAATTTACGGCATGGCGTCGGTGTTGCCGCGCATGATCAGTTTTATATTGACGCCTACTTACGTGGAATTTTTGCCCGACAAAAGCGCCATGGGCGATGTGACCATCTTGTTTTCGTACCTGGTTTTTTGGAATGTCCTGACCACGTATGGCATGGAAACCGCTTTCTTTAGGTTTTACACCCGTGAATCGGACCCCAAACGCGTGCAAGCCACTGCTTTGTGGTCGTTGTTAATCAGTACTTTATTGTTGTTGACGCCCGCTTGGTTGTTTCGGGAACAGCTGTCGGCTGCCACGGGCATTGACCCAACCAACATGGTTTTTGCCTTGGGCATCTTGGCTTTTGATACGTGGGCGGCCATTCCGTTTGCTTTACTGCGGGTCGATAAAAAACCTATGACTTACGCCGTCATTAAAATCGGGAATGTGTTGTTGATGTTGATGCTGACGCTTTGGTTTTTAATGTGGTTGCCCCAGCAGGCGCAAACGTCCAGTTTTTTTGCCGCTATTTACGTGCCTCATTTTGAAATTGGCTACGTTTTTCTCGCGAATTTAGCGGCGAGTGTGGCTACCTTTTTGGCGATTCTACCGACTTACAAAGTGCTGCGCTTGCGGCCCGATTGGACACTCTGGAAAAAGATGATGCGCTATGGGTTTCCCATACTCATTGCGGGTCTGGCATTTGCTGTTAATGAGCATTTTGATAAAATTTTATTGGATTGGATGCAGGTGCCAAAGGCCGATATTGGGGCGTATTCTGCTTGTTATAAAATTGGGTTGTTTATGGTGCTTTTCAGAACCGCTTATACACTGGGGATTGAGCCCTTCTTTTTTAGTCATGCGGGCCATGCGAACGCACCAGAAACCTACGCCACCATCACCAAATATTTTGTCATTTTTGGGTCGTTTATTTGCTTAACGGTGGTGGCCACCATTGACCTGATTAAAGAAATTGTGGTGCCCCAAGCCTCCTATTGGACTGCCATTGACGTGGTGCCGCTGATTGTGTTTGCGAATTTCTTTTTGGGGATATACACCAATTTGTCGGTGTGGTATAAATTAATTGACAAAACCCACATTGGCGCGTATATTTCGTTGATTGGTGCCTCAGTGACATTGGCCTTAAACTTGTTGCTGATTCCGACCATGAGCTTTTATGGGTCGGCCATTGCCACTATAGCCGCTTACGGCAGCATGATGGTGATTTCGTATTATTTGGGCAGAAAAAGCTACCCGATTCCCTACGATTTCAAACGGATTTTCACCTATTTGCTCGTCACCACTGTGTTTTCGGCCTTGGTTTTTTATTGGCCGCTTTTTAGGGCAAGTTGGCTGTTGAAAATGATGTTGCTGTTTATTTTTGCCGGCGTCATTTATTATGCTGAAAAAGAAACCATTCAGAAATTGACAAGCCGCTTTAGAAAAAGAAGCTAGATTTATAAAATAGATATTACTATGGAAGTAAAAATCATTAACCAGTCAAAACATCCATTGCCACAATATGAAACGAGTGCCTCGGCGGGCATGGATTTGCGTGCAAACCTCGACAAAGCTGTGGTTTTACAGCCCATGGCGCGTTTGCTGATTCCAACGGGTTTGTTTTTGGAATTGCCGATTGGTTTTGAAGCCCAAGTGCGCCCACGCAGCGGATTGGCCTTGAAAAAAGGCGTCACCGTTTTAAACAGCCCAGGCACCATTGACGCCGATTACCGCGGCGAAGTGTGTGTGATTTTGGTCAATTTGTCGCAAGAGGCTTTCACCATAGCCGACGGCGAGCGCATTGCCCAAATGGTGATTGCGCGCCACGAAAGAGCCGAGTGGACTTCGGTGCAAGTGCTTAGTGAAACCGAACGCGGCGCAGGTGGATTTGGGAGTACGGGGGTGTAGTTGAAAAGGTCTAAACCAGCTCTCATTGCCACTTTTAATTGAGGGTAAAAGAAACTTTTAATCTTTAAAATATAACGTCCCGTTTGGGTGGGCATAGCCCTTGAATGTGCCTTGGGCGTCCACCAATATTAAAAAGGTCTTTTTATTGAAAGGCATTTCAAAATAAATGGGATATGGGAATTTTGGCTCATAAAACATATTGTCGTGGCTGTACCAACCATATTGGTTGTTTTGCACAATGTGCATGGCATAAAATAGGTCTTTGGGAAATACGCGGTCGTATTGCGGCCTTTTCAAAATAAGGCCGCGGTTGTTGGCAATGCCATAACGCCCCTCTTGTTTAATGGCCCACAGCGTGCCGTAGCCACCGGCCGTATTCACAACAATCTCGTCGTATTCGCAGGGCAATACCACCTGATGATCGGGGGCAATCACTCCCCAGCGGGTCAGGCCTGCTGCATTTTTCTTAGACACCAAAAAATAAGGCTTCAGGCTGCTTTCGGCCCTAAAATAGCGGATGCTGTCAAACTGGGGTTCCCATATTTTTTTATCGACAATGAGGCCTAAGAGGTTATCCTTTTTATAAGTGATGTAGTTGAAATAAGTAAAAATCGTGTCCACCTTTTCTTTGTCCATTTCATTGACCGGATCGGTGCCGTGGGCACTCAGCACAAAACCATCTGCCTGTTTAAACGAATGAATTTGCAATGTGGCGTTGGGAATGTCAATTACCAGGGAATCAACATGCGCCAGCCCTTTGTGGTAGCGCCCATCGAATTGGATCATCGTGGTTCGGCCTTTTTTAGTGGCAAAGGAGATTCGTCTGATGGCATAATTGTTTTTTACCTCATAAAAGGAACGCCCGTCAAATCGATCGGTATCTTCGGTCACTTCAATGCTGGGTTCATTTTGCGCTGCTGCTTTGGCTTTTGGGTCAAGGCGCAAAGCATATTTTTTGGTTTTTGATTGGTAAACGGCTTTATAATAGCTGCTTTGCTCTGATTGGTTGTGGTATCGATAAATGTGAATATCACGGTCGGCAGCGGAAAATGTCACACTGAAATACTCATTTTTGTCTTTAAATAACCAGGTTGTCAGTTTACCTGTTTTTTCATTGTACACAAACACGCCTGCCTTGTCAGATGGCCCGTGAATGACCCCCACGATGGGGTCGGTTAGTCGTTTTTTGGGAACAATTTGCAGGTCAAAAAAGACTTGATCAATGATTTTCTCCCCTTTCAAATTATAGACACCCGTGTAATTGTTGGGCGCAATGGCCGGGTTTCGTTCCACAATAAATACCGCCTCCATCGCGTGAAAAGTAACATTGGGTTTGGGCAAAATAATGGTTTTGCGTTGGTACATGACACCTTCTTGCCCGTTTTTATAGCACTTAAAAAACTGCCCGTAATCAATGGGGTCTATGCTGTCATACACGGCTGGATGCACCAATTGCGCTTGTTCATTGCACAAACCCCACTGCGTTCCTTGTCGAAATGGGAGGAGGGTTTCTTGCGAAAAACCCAATTGTAACACGAAAAAACAAAACAGCCATTTACCCATTGAACGAATAAAAATCAGAAAGTTAAAAACCTTTTAGAACATTAAAAATCAAATCGGTACTGAGCGCCCGCCAACACTTGGATGCCCATGACTGGATAATTCAACCACCGATTGGCTTTCTGATTAAACAAGTTGTTGCCTTGGGCATAAAACGTCCAACGGGTGTTGTATGCGTAGGTTACTTGCGCATTCAAATCGGCATAAGCAGGCAAACGCACCTCTTCAAATACTGGCTGCGTGGCCAATGGACTCACCCAACGGTCATAGCGTGGCCACACCACATAAAGCTCCGACTTTAATTTCCATTTGTCGGTAATGGCATAATCAAAGCCCGATTGCATGGTAAACGAAGGCAAATTCCAAGCTTGCGATTCCACCAAGGTTTGGTAAGATTGCAGATTTCCTTGTACAAAAATTTGGTATTTATTTGACCATTCCGAACGCAATTCGCCCAGCAATCCGAAGGTGTTGACGCGGTCATACACCACGCCAAAAGTATTGCCATACAAATAACCTTTGTCGGTTTGCAACCCACTTGCCACCCCATTAGACACCAGCAAAGCTTTGTTGTTTTCGGTGCTGTAACTGGCCTTGGCATGGTAACTGATGTTTTTGGCCCATTTGCCTTTTAAACCAACATGCAACGCCGCTTTTTGATCGGTGGGTGCAATCAAAAGGGTAGGGGACATCATGTAGTTTTGCTGCACAAATTGTGCATACGAATTTTGGATTAAGCCGCCTTCTATACCACCATACACGTGCAACACGTCGCTTATAAGGCGGTAAGTTCCTTCGGCAATGGGGTAAAAATACAATTTGCTTTCGCCGTGTTGGGCTCCCAAATATTGCAAAGAAACCCCTGCTTTTAGGTCCAAATCTTGGTGGCTGTACCGATAAGTAGGGCTAAACTCTAATTTCATAAACCCATAATTGTTTTCGTCGGCCGAATTAAACTGTTGGTCAAAATGACCTTTTAAGTAATCAAAGGTGGTGTTGGCTTCAATATGGTGTTCATTAAAATCCATGGCCCATTTTGGATTAATCAGCAAATGGTGCTCATTGGAGTTAAAAGCATCGGCCAAATAGGTGTACTGAACGGCCGCTTCGCGCAGCACTTTTTCGCGAAATTGCAGGTTGCCACCCAAATCAAATTGGGTAAAAGTTTGTTTGGTTTGCAAAGCATCTAAAGTGCTGGCAGTCCAATAATCGGGGCGCACGCCATACCAATGCAGTAGCGTGTGCTGCAAACCACCCGACAGATCATACGAAAAGGAAGTGTTGTTGACGCGGTAAGCAGCCTTTAGTGCATTTTGCATAAAAGTAGATGGCAACAAGGCGTCTGACAGCGAACTATTTACCGAACGGTGACGAAATGACACGTCGAATAATTCGTTGTTATTTAACGCCTTTGACCAAAATACATCGGCCTGAATACGGGCAAAATTCCCCACCGCCAAGCGGGCAAAATGATCAAAGCGTTTGGCTTCGGGGTCTTTTTCGGCGGCAGCGGCACGGCCTTTTTCTGGCTTAAAAGTAGAAGCCACCGGAAACAATTGCATTTGATATTGCTGCGGCGTAATTTTTTCCAAATGATCAATGTCAAAATTCGGGGTTTCCTTTATTTTAAAGGCATCCGAAACCGAGGGCGTGTAAGGGCGCACCACATTGATCACTTCGGTGCCAATGTTGTCTTTGCCGGGTTGCGCCAATGCGGACATGCCAGTGAGCATGGCAATGGCAAAACCGAAACGCGAAAATAATCGAGGCATATGATTGGGAAATGGGAGCATAACGAACAATTTAAGGTTTTTCGGTACTGTTGGTGGCTGGGGCCAATTCCGTTTGCATGGCCGACAAGCGCTCTTGGGCTTCTTGCACCACATCTGGAAATTGACTGAAATTTTTACGGACACTTTCTAAAATATAAGTGGCCTGAAATTGGTCTTTCAGGGCGTAGTAATTTTGGGCCATCACGATGAGTCCTTTGGCGCCATAATAGCGGTAAGGGGCGTATTCTTTGGCTAATTTTTGAATTGCTTTGTTCGAGGCTTCAAATTGGCCGTCTTTATTTTTAAAATAAGCATCAAAATAGGTGGCTTCGGCTGCCCATTCGCCTTGTGTGGCATTCAATAATTTGGAATAAGCCGCGCGTGCTTTGACCAAATCATTGGCCTTGAAGGCCGCGCGTGCAATAATGACTTGCGCGTCAGCCCGTACTTTGGCGTCCACCTTCAAATTGTTGATGAGTTTTTCGGCATAGCCAGCCGCTTGGGTGTAGTCGTTTGTTTCAAAATACACCCGCATCAAATTGGCTTGAGCAAAGGTGATATTTTGCGGATAATCGGCTTGGGTCTCCAATTGTTTAAGCACCACCAACAAAGCGGCGTTGTTTTCTTGGCCAATATAAATTTCACCCAAACGAACCAAGGCAGGTTCCGAAAACTCGCTTTTGGGCTGACTCCGAACCGCTTCGTACTGCGGAATGGCATTGCTTAATAGCGATTCAGCAAAATACAATTGACCCAAATAAAAATGCGTTTTTAGGGTAAATTGTCCGTTTGGATAGGTGGCCAAATATTGCTCCAAGGCGCTGATGGCCGCTTTGCGGTTGTTTTGTAAATAATTTTTTTCGGCTGCTTCAAAAGTGTCTTTATCCAATTGGGCATCGGACACTTCCACATAGCCCAAACCACGTACCCAAGTGGCATAGTCCGCCACTTTGCCATTTTCAACATAAATGAGGCGGGCAGTAGCCACCGCTTCTAAGGCTTCGGGCGTTGAGGGAAAATCTTGGGCCACTTGCTTCAATTTTTGCAAGGCTTCTTCGTCTTTTTCGGCATTAAAATAAATGAGCCCTTGGCGCAACAAGGCTTTGGACACATACAATCCGTTTTTGTTTTCAGTTAATAACTGGTCGTAGGTTTGCAGTGCAGCCGTGGTATTTTTCTCCGTTACAAACGTATTGGCCAATTCAAAAAGGGCATCATCGCGGTATTTCGACGATTTATACGTTTTGATCAATTGCTGTAAATCGGTGATCTTTTTTTCGTTCCGATTAATAAACCCATAACAAATGGCCTTCTGAAAAGCGGCATAATCGGCATCGAGGCCTTTGAGGTCCAGCGCTTTGTTGTAAGATTCAAGGGCTGGCCAGTATTTCATTTGAATAAAACGGGCATCGCCCAACCGAATGTAGGCATCGTGCAAACGGGCTTTGTCGGCCTTTTGCTGTGCCACATACTGCTGAAAAAAGGTGGCCGCTTGTTCGTAATCTTTGAGTTTGAATGCCACATAAGCCCTGTTGTAGGCCAAGTGTTCGCCTTCGGGGACCGAGGCTATTTCTTTGTTGTCAGCGGCCTGTTTTAAACTTTTCAGGGCTTCGTTAAATTCGTCCAACAGATATTCGGTTTCGCCTTTCCAACTCCAGGCACGGGCACTAAAAACGGGGTCTTTGGCGGCGGCCAATGACTTTTTAAACAGCGACCAAGCTTCTTGGTATTTGCCTTCGGTGTACAATTCCATGCCGCGAAACAACGCCACTTTTTGCAGTGTTTGTTGGTCTTCTGCTCGGGTGCTTTTTTCCAACAAACCCAATGCTTCTCGGTAGTTTTTAGCCGTTAAATACGACTGAATCAGCAATTGTTCAATGGTTCCACGAGCTGGCGAAGCAGGGTATTTGTTAATAAAAGTGCCCAGCACATCGGGCACGCTCTGGTATGAATTGCCCAATTCAAAACTCAATTTGGCGTAGTTCAACATCGATTCCTCCTGGATTTTTGGTTCAAAATCCATTTCAGACGCCGACTTAAATGCCTGAAACGCTTCTTGCTTTTTGTCGAGTTTCAAATAACAATCACCCAAATGATAGTAGGCATTTTGGGCCACGGCGTCTTTGGTTGAAATAATTTGGTTAAACTGCACCAAGGCATTGGCATAATCTTGTTGGCGGTAATACACATAGCCCAATTGGTAGTGGTCGGTGTTGTTCCATTTGCCCTTGACTCCTTTATATTCTTTTAAAAAGGGCAGGGCTTGGTCATATTGTTGCAAGTGAAAATAACTTTCCCCGATGATTTTGTTAAGCTGCGACCGTTCAGACGGAATGGTTTTTTCCAAAGCTATTTTTGCCTTGGCAATGGCTTGCTCAAAGTTGCCTGTTTTAAAATTCATGTCGGCCTCCGGATAGGCCAATTTGTTTTTATAGGTTTCATCGACCGCCACGGCACCAAATAATTTTTGCGCATCGGCAAATTGGTTGTTTTCGTAGGCCATGTAGCCCAAATAATAGCTTGCCGAATTTTTGTATTTGGCCGACTCTTTTAATTTTGTAAAATAAACGCGCGCTTCTTTGCGGTTTTCTTGGCTAAACAGCGCATACCCCTTTTCAAAACAAAACGACTCTTTGGCAGCACCGGCCAAGCCTTCTTCATCCACTTTTTCAAAATAGCCCAGCGCCTGTTGGTACTTTTCTTGTTGAAAAAAATAGTGCCCAGCCACCAAGCCCAATTCTTGAATGCGTGTAGAAACCGGATAGGTTTTAACAAACGATTCCAGCATGGTTTCGGCATTGCCAAGTTGCAAATGCATGGCCGACAACAGGCTATAGTAATCGCAGGATTCTTTCTGCTCAAAACTGAGGTTGTTTGCCTCGTGTAATTGGCGAAATTGCGCCAAAGACGACACATATTGTTGTTGGTCAAAAAGCGTTTTAGCCGCCTCAAACGTATAGGCAATGGGCTGATCAACCGCCGTGAGTTGCGCCCAGCCCGTTTGTGCTACACAGCCTAGGATTCCTAGGGTTATTGTTATTTTTCGGTTCATAATCCATCGAATTCGACCTTCAAAGGTACGCGTCTAATGGGCTTAACGTTTGGGCTCGTTTCTTTATTGTAAACATTTTTGTAAACAGGAAGAAAGAGGAAAGAATTTGGAAATGAGGGAATTTGAAAATTTGGAAATGATTGAAGGATTGTAGAATTTGAAATTTGTGATTTGAGATTTGAAATTGGCGAAGTAATTTGGAAATGAGGGAATTTGAACCCGAGACCCATTGGAACAAATGGGGCATATGATATATAGAGGAGACCCGAGGCCAAAGGCCGAATTGTATGGAGCGAAGCGAAATAAAAGTCCAGTGGACTTCCGGAAAGCGAACTTTTGCTGCGCCAGTTCGCTGCGCTCGTGTGTTCGCAAATCAAAAAACATTTAATCCAATCGAGCTTTAGCTCGCTATGACAAACTTGAAACTTTAAACCTTGAACTTTAAACAAAAACTATTGCCTCTTGCCTCAAAAGACTTTTGACTTTTGACTTTTGACTTTCGGCTTTTAACTTTTGACTTTTGACTTTCGACTGATCAGGGAAAATCTTGCTTCCCAATGATTGCCATGATTTCTATTTGATTGGTATTGATTTTATAAAAAATGGTATCAACACCACACACACAATATCTGTAACCCGCTTTAAAACGAGTAGCTTCAGGAAATAGGTATGGGTTTGAGGCTATTTTTGAGAAACAGTCATGCATCATATTAAAATATTTATCTGCTTGATTGATGCCAAATTTTCCTATTCCATATTCGTAAATCCTTAAAAAATCTTCCTTGGCTGTTGCGCTTAATTCAAATTGGTACATTTAATTTTCTTTTGAATTCTGCTAACATTTCTTCTTTAGTCTGCTTTTTGGCAAACCCACTTTTTTCCGCTTTATCAAGCTTCATTCGAACAAATTCGACGTATTCATCGCGTTCACGAGCTTGTTTAATTAAGTAATTAATAGCTTCGCTTTTGCTGTTAAATTCATGCTCAGCGACTTGGTTTTTTAACCATTCGTCGTTTTGTTGAGCTAAAGTGATGGTTTGACGGGCCATGATAACGAGTTTAAGTGGTGTAAATATACACCAAAAAGTGAGAAGAAAGAGGAAAGAAGAAAGAAGAAAGAGAAAAGAATTTGAAATTTGAGTTTTGAAATTTGAGATTGAAAAAAAAACTTTAAACCTTAAACTTAAAACATATGAGATATAGAGGAGGACTGCCAGTGGCAGTCAGGTACGCAAGCTTCAGCTTGCCAATTAAACCTTGTGCTTCAAACAAACTATTACCTCTTGCCTCAAAAGACTTTCGACTTTCGACTTTCCAACTTTAAACTTTAAACCAAAAGAATATTGCCTAAAAAGACTTTTGACTTTCGACTTTCCAACTTTAAACTTTCCAACTTTCCAACTTTAAACTTTAAACCAAAAGACTTTTGACTTTCGACTTTCGACTTTCCAACTCAAAACAGTTCATCGATTATCCCTATTTATCGATGGCCAACTCATTTAATTGTTTTATTTTTAAGCCGATCTTAATGTTTATTTCATTGAACCAACCAATACAACGGGCTTTTGCTCCATTGCCCAAAGTTTAACAACCAACATTTTACCTATGAAAAAACTACTACTCCTTACGTTATTAACTGGGTTTTGGGCCAAGGCGCAGACGGTGAGTTTTGCGGATCCTTTGTTAAAGCACATTTTGATTACAGGTAATGTACAATCTTCAGGTGCTGTCGTGTTAACTAATCTTTCTGGTAATACGATTCCATCAATAGATTTAAACGGTAATGGAAATATTGATCTGAATGAAATTCAAAATATAAAGACACTAAATATATTTGCTAGCTCACCTGAAATAAGTCTAGCAACTTTCGAAGATTTCAATCTTTTTACAAATTTAGAAGAATTAAAAATTTCTAAATTTAAAAGTAATAGCCCATTAGTTGCATCAAACATCCCTGCGCTGAAAAAATTGAATATAGATAATGTTAAATTTATTGTTGATTGTTCTAATAGTCAAACACTTGAAGAGTTTATTTCTTTTAATCCTGGTTTTGACTTTTTTAAGTATAACAATAGTCAAATAGTTTCATTTGACAATTGTAACCATTTAAAAATATTAAATTTAGGAGAAAATTTTTTATATTCATATTATTTTAACACAGAATGCCCAGATACGAATGTGTTAAACTCAAATACAAATGCACCTATTGTTGGTTCGCCTTTAGATTTAAGCACATTGACTGAACTGGAAATCTTAATTGATTCTTATTACAGATTAATTTCCTTCATGAATCTATCTAGTTGTCACAATTTGAAAAAATTGCAGTTATATGGTAAAAATAATCATGGTAGTGGGCCAAATTATACGCATGACTATGTCCTTAATGAATTATCTAACATGCCCCAACTTGAATATCTAAATTTAGGAAACAATCATTTTACAACTCTGAATCTGAGTCAAAACCATCAATTGAAAGGCTTAGCAGTTCTTCAAAATTCCATTCCACAACTGGATTTTGTCAGCATGCCATTATTGGAAATTTTATGCGTCGATTTTGGAGAACTTAATAACCCACCCCTTCCGAACTTGAAAGAATTTTACTTTTACAGCAACACACCTTCAGTTTATCCTTTTCATACTTTCACTGCTGCCTTATATCCGTTTTTAAGCACGTTAACGCTGGCTAACACAAGTATTACACAGTTAGATTTCAGCACAAACACATTATTGAAAGCTATAGAAGTAAATAATTATTTACAAAACCAAACGAATTCAAATCTACAGACCTTGATACTTCCTGATGCCCCTTCAATCTTAAATAATATTACAATAAGAAATACTTCTTTAATACAAATAGATTTCTCGGCTTGTCCACAAATTTCAACTCTTCAGGTAAGTGACAATTCAAGTTTAAAATACATCAACATAAAAAACGGACAGTTTGATTCTTGCTATGAATCTATTGCAGATAATCCTTTGCTCACTTCAGCCTGTACTGATGAAGGTGAAACACTGGTAAATATTATTCACAATATTGAAACGGGTACTTCTATTGAAAACCACATCAACAACCCCTTTTGCAACCCCGTTCCAGGTGGGCCACACAATACCTTAAAAGGCGTGTTAACCTTTGATGTGAATGGCAATGGCTGCGATGCCAACGATCCGCATTCGTCGTTTTCGAAGGTGCTGATTAGCAACGGTACGGAATCGGGGGTGGCTTATGCTGCACCAGATGGGTCTTATACCTATTACGTGCCTGCGGGAAATTATACCCTGACGCCTCAATTGCCCAATTCGGCTTGGTACCAATCGAGTCCAGCCACGAGCACCGTGGCATTTGCCGACAACAACAACCACACCGAAACCCGTTCGTTTTGTGTTGCAGCCAATGGCGTGCATCCTGAAGTGGAAGTGGTCTTGTATGCTTTGTCACATCCACGGCCTGGTTTTGACAATACCTATCAGGCAACCATTATCAATCATGGCAACCAGATTTCAGCTGGTTCATTGGCTGTTTCTTTTGATGATGCCCGCCAAGATTATGTGGCTTGTACACCTGTTTCATCGGTTTCGCCTGGTTTGGTTACTTGGAATTTTACCAATTTGCAGCCTTTTGAATCGCGCGATTTTCAATTTACGGTCAATGTGAATTCGCCGGTTGAAACCCCGGCTGTGAATATTAATGATGAACTGCCATTTACCGCTAGTGTCGTGCTTACGGGCGCCACCGACGAAGTGCCAGACAACAACACCTTTAGCTACAGCAGCCAAGTAATGGGTTCATTTGACCCCAACGAAACCGTGTGCCTTGAAGGACCTTATGAGCCCGTTGCGCAAGTTGGGAACTATTTGCATTACCAAATGCACTTTGAAAACACGGGCAACAGTGCCGCAGAATTCATTAACATAGATTCTGCCTTTGACCCCGCCCAATACGATGTGAATTCCATTCAACTTTTAAACACCAGCCATCCCGCTGAAATCACCTTGAAAAACAATCATTTGCTGGTGTATTTCCCCCAAATCAATTTGGGCCCTCAAGCCCAAGGAAGCGTGTTGTTTAAAGTAAAAACCAAAAGCACCCTGACGCAAAATGCCAGCGTCACCCGCAATGCGAATATTTATTTTGACTACAACGCACCAGTCACCACCAACACGGCAACCACCACCTTTGTGAGTTTGTCCAACCAAGTGATTACCCGCGACGAAAGCATTGTCATGGCCCCGAATCCAGTAAAAAGCAGCACCACAGTTAGCGCTTCCAGCTCCATTAGAAGTATGAGCGTGTACGATGCACAAGGCCGTTTATTACAAGTAATTAAAGCCGACAGCCCTTCTGCAACGCTCGATGTTTCTAACAGAAGTACAGGTATTTATTTTGTCAAAGTCACCACCGATCTCGGCAGCCAAGTGCTGAAATTGAGTAAAGAGTAAACTTCAAAAAAAACAGCCTTCGGGCTGTTTTTTTTTGGAGGAAAGAAGAAAGAGCAAAGAGCAAAGAATTTGGAAATGAGGTAATTTGAACCCGAGACCCATTGGAACAAATGGGGCATATGATATATAGAGGAGGAAGTCCTGTGGACTTCCGGAAAGCGAACTTTAGTTCGCAAATCAAAAAACATTTAATCCAATTGAGCTTTAGCTCGCCAACAAAACTTTAAACCATAAACCAAAAAACTATTGCCTTGTGGCTATTACCTCAAAAGACTTTCGACTTTCGACTTTTGACTTTCGACTTTTGACTTTCGACTTTCCAACTTTAAACATTTCAACTCATTACTAACATTTTACCCTAAAAAACCACCAAAAAATAAATTTGAAAATCTACGTTTGGATTTATCACAAATAATTGTACTTTTGCAACCCCTTTATTGGGGATGGAATGTTTAATTTAAATAAAGTATTGTGAACACATTAAGCTACAAGACTGTGTCGGCCAACAAAGCTACTGTTACCAAACAGTGGGTTGTTGTAGATGCTGAGGGACAGAACTTGGGTCGGTTGGCTTCCAAAGTCGCGATGATATTGCGAGGGAAGTACAAGCCAAGTTACACACCGCACGTTGATTGTGGAGATAACGTAATCATTATCAACGCAGAAAAAATCAACCTAACTGGAAACAAATTGGATGACAAAACGTACATCCGTTACACAGGTTATCCAGGTGGACAAAGAAGCTTAACTGCTCGAGTAATGCAGCAAAAAAACCCTGCAACTTTAGTAGAAAAAGCTGTAAAAGGAATGTTGCCTAAAAACAAATTAGGAGCCCAACTATTCCGCAATTTGAATGTATATGCTGGTATTGCACACAAACATGATGCGCAACAACCACAAACCATTAACCTAAACGATCTGAAGTAATGGCTGTAATTCACAAAATCGGAAGAAGAAAAACGGCTGTTGCCCGTGTGTATGTTTCAGAAGGAACAGGAAAAATCACCGTGAACAAAAGAACGTTTGAAAACTATTTTACCACACCAACATTACGCTACAAAGTGATGC
The DNA here is from genome assembly GCA_002256385.1 of Flavobacterium sp. BFFFF2. Taxonomy (GTDB): domain Bacteria; phylum Bacteroidota; class Bacteroidia; order Flavobacteriales; family Flavobacteriaceae; genus Flavobacterium. The sequence goes on along the minus strand of NKJD01000048.1, from coordinate 8,801 downwards.
AACCGATGTCAATGACTGACAACGCGGAGGCTTTTGACGTAACTGTGAATGTGTATGGTGGTGGCGTAACCGGACAAGCTGAGGCTGTTCGTATGGCTATTGCACGTGCCATGTGTGTTGTGAACGAAGAAAATCGTTTGGTGTTGAAACCAGAAGGTTTATTGACTCGTGATCCACGTATGGTTGAACGTAAAAAATTCGGTCAGAAGAAAGCGCGTAAGAGATTCCAATTCTCTAAACGTTAATCGAATATTTATCTGGAAATTGACAATAATCTGTTGCCGAGAATTCTCTTGGAGAATAGCAGTTTAGCATCTAAATTTTCAAGACCACCGAAAGGGCTACTTGAAAATTGCTAATCAACGGAACGTAAACTAGTTAAAAAAAAATGGCAAATAAAATAGACGCAAAAGAATTATTAGAGGCCGGTGTTCATTTTGGACACATGACCCGCAAGTGGGATCCGAACATGGCGCCATATATCTATATGGAACGCAATGGGATCCACATTATCAACCTTTACAAAACGGCTGCCAAATTAGAAGAGGCAGCTGATGCTTTGAAAAAAATTGCATCAAGTGGACGTAAAGTGTTGTTTGTTGCAACCAAAAAACAAGCAAAAGACATTGTTGCTGACAAAGCACAAGCCTGTAACATGCCGTACATCACGGAGCGTTGGCCAGGTGGTATGTTGACCAACTTTGTAACCATCCGTAAAGCTGTTAAAAAAATGGCTTCTATCGACAAGATGAAAAAAGATGGCACTTTTGCAACCCTTTCTAAAAAGGAAAAATTACAGATCGATCGTCTTCGTGCGAAATTAGAGAAAAACTTAGGATCAATTGCTGACATGTCACGCTTGCCTGCCGCACTTTTTATTGTGGACATCAAAGCAGAGCATATTGCAGTTAAAGAAGCGCGTAAATTAAACATTCCAGTTTTTGCTATGGTCGATACCAACTCAGACCCTCGTTTGGTTGATTATGTGATCCCAGCTAATGATGACGCTTCAAAATCCATTGAAAAAATCTTATCGATTGTTTCTGCCGCTTTAATTGATGGTTTAAATAACAAAACTGTCGAAAAAGACGAAGAAGCAGCAGACGTAGAAGTTGCCGTTGAAGCAGCTACAGAAACTGCAGCAGAAGTTGTAACAGAAACGGTAGTGGAACCTACTGCTGAAGCAGTAGTTGAAACACCAGTTGCTGAAAGCGAAACAGCTACAGAAGAATAATCAAAAAAAACACAAGGTTGAAGGAGCGGAATTTCCAAAGCATCGTTTACGGCTCTTAGGATTTCCCTTTTTCAACCTTTTTTTAGTAACTACAAACCAGAATATACTATGTCAACTATTACTGCAGCTGATGTGAATAAATTGCGTACCACTACCGGAGCCGGTATGATGGATTGCAAAAAAGCCTTAGTAGAGGCCGAAGGAGATTTTGAAAAAGCCATTGAAATCCTTCGTAAAAAAGGACAAAAAGTAGCCGCCAACCGTTCAGACCGTGAGTCTACAGAAGGTGCTGCTATTGCTGTGGTGAATGAAAGCAAAACCACTGGTGTTGCCATTTCATTGAACTGCGAAACCGACTTCGTAGGTAAAAACGAAGGTTTTGTTAAATTGGCCAACGAAATGGCTCAATTGGCATTGCATTTTACTACCAAAGAAGATTTCTTGGCAGCTGATTTCCAAGGAATCACTGTGGCTGAAAAATTAATTGAGCAAACTGGTGTGATCGGTGAAAAAATCGAGATCGGTTCGTTTGAGCGTTTAGAAGCTGCTTTTGTAGGTTCGTACATTCATGCGGGCAACAAAATTGCTACGTTGGTTGGTTTATCTGGAAGTGCCGCTGGTGCTGAAGAGGCTGCTAAAAACGTCGCGATGCAAGTTGCAGCGATGAACCCAATTGCTTTGAACGAAGACGGGGTTGATGCCGCCACCATTGAAAAAGAAATAGAAATTGCCAAAGACCAATTGCGTCAAGAAGGCAAGCCAGAAGCCATGTTAGACAACATTGCCAAAGGAAAATTAAACCGTTTCTTTAAAGACAACACCTTGGTAAACCAAGACTACATCAAAGACGGCAGCATGAGCGTTGCTGCTTACATTAAATCGGTTGATGCCAATTTGGTTGTAACTGGATTTAAACGTGTAGCTTTAGGTTAATGACCTCACTTTTATTAAAATGAAAACGACTCCAGAAGGGGTCGTTTTTTTTTATGTTGAATGTTTGTAATGTTGAAAGTTGGAACGTTTTTCAGCATAGATGCCCTCATTTGTCCACGGAAACTAATGAACAAATTCTTTGCTCTTTCTTCATTGCTCTTGCTTCACTATTCCTTCACAAACTTACATGTAAATTTATCTTCACCCGAAACAGCTTCTAGCATATACATACCAGAAGCCAGTTGTTCTATATTTACTTGGGTAGTATTGCTGTTTTGCATGAGCATCAGTTTTCCCATCAGGTCGGTGATGGTGATTTTGTCAATTACTGTGTTATTTGACGGTTGAATGTTTAAAATGGAATGAGAGGGATTAGGATAAGTTAACACATGGCCCATTTCGAAACCATTAAATGAAAGATCAGCACTGAGTTTGACAACCCAAAAATCTGCATACCCATGATTTCCCGAAACATTTCCATTCAATGAAGTACTTGCACCTACAAAAACATACCCACCATCTGAAGTACAATGAACACTTTGAGCTCCATCCATACTTGTACCTCCGAATGCTTTTTGCCACATAATCGAACCGTTTGAGGCCAGTTTAACTAACCAAGCATCTTTTTCTCCATGAGCCCCCGTGACATCTCCATTGGTAGAATAAGCATCGCAAGACACTATAAAGCCTCCATCGGGTGTTAGTTGAATGTTATTAGCCCATTCTATATCAGTACCCCCTAAGGTTTTTTGCCACAGAAGAGTACCTGTGCCAGATAATTGTACTACCCAAGCATCGGTTGACCCATGATTTCCAACTACATCTCCATCATTCGAAATAGTATAACCTGCCAGAATAAAACTACCATCGCTATTAGTTTGAATATCATATATAGTGTCTGCATTAGTACCACCCAATGTTTTTTGCCACACTAAAGTGCCTGTGGCAGAGAGTTTAACTATCCACGCATCTTCACCACTACCTCCATGATTCCCTGTTACCTCTCCATCAAATGAAAGTGTGCTACCTGCTACTATAAAACCACCATCTTGGGTTGGCTTAATGCTATATGCTGAATCATCACTACTTCCACCTAGTGTTTTTTGCCACATTACATCGCCTACGGCTGAAAGTTTCACAACCCAACAATCCGATCCTCCGTGATTGCCCGAAACATCGCCGTCATTGGAGAAAGTGGTTCCTGCCACTAAAAAATCCCCATTGCTAGTAGTGAGGATACTGGTAACATAATCATTACCTGTTCCTCCTAAAGATTTTTGCCATATTAAATCTCCAATTGCAGACAACTTAATTACCCAAACATCGCCACCATCTCCATCATGATAACCAGTAACATCTCCATCATTAGATCCAGTAAAGCCTGCCACAATATAACCGCCGTCACTGGTTTGCTGAATACCATAAGCATAATCACCAGAAGAACCGCCAAATGTTCTTTCCCATATTATTGTTCCCGTGGAAGACAACTTAATTATCCAAAAATCAGCAAGATCATGATTTCCAAATACATCACCATTAATAGAATTAAAGTAGCCTACGCCAACGTAACTACCGTCTGGAGTTGGCAAAATACTATTTCCATAATCATAATACATCCCTCCAAAACATTTCTTCCATTGAATGACTGGAGCTTGGGCGAAACAGGTGAATTGTACAAGTACAAAGGCAAGGGTTAGTAATGTTTTATTCATAAGTACTATTTTTAAATTAGAGGAAAATCTCGGCGAATTGAAATTATGGGCTTTAAACCTAATAAAAATAATCATTTTTTGTAAAATGATAGAATAATTCGATCTTATATCGTGCAATAAATTAGGCAAAAAAAAATCCCTCCAAACGAAGCTTAACTTCGTCTGGAGGGATTTCTACAATAAAAATATTTTTATCTACATGATATTCTTCAACCACGTCTCCATAGAAACCGCTTGCTCAATAATTGATTTAAGATCCGAGATAGCGACTCTTTCTTGTTGCATGCTGTCGCGGTGGCGGATGGTCACCGTTTGGTCTTCTAAAGATTGGTGGTCAACTGTGACGCAAAATGGCGTGCCTAAGGCGTCTTGGCGGCGGTAACGGCGGCCTACAGCGTCTTTTTCGTCATAAGCCACAGCAAATTGCCATTTTAAATCTTGCTCAATTTGGTGCGCCAAGTCGGGCAATCCGTCTTTTTTGAGCAAAGGTAAAATAGCGACTTTGGTGGGTGCCAAAACAGCTGGCAAACGCAATACTGTCCTGGTTGAGCCGTCTTCTAAAGTTTCTTCTACCAACGATTTGGAGAATACAGCCAAGAACATGCGGTCTAAACCAACCGAAGTTTCTACCACATAAGGTACATAGTTGCGGTTTTCTTCAGGGTCAAAATAATTTAATTTTTTGCCCGAGAATTTTTCGTGACTCGACAAGTCAAAGTCGGTTCGGGAGTGAATTCCTTCTAATTCTTTGAACCCAAAGGGGAATTGGAATTCAATATCAGCAGCGGCATTGGCATAATGCGCCAATTTTTCGTGGTCGTGAAAACGGTAATTTTCGGCACCCAAACCAAGGGACAAATGCCATTTTAAACGGGCTGCTTTCCAATATTCGTACCAAGACATTTCCTCGCCTGGTTTTACAAAAAACTGCATTTCCATTTGCTCAAATTCGCGCATGCGGAAAATGAATTGACGCGCCACAATTTCGTTCCGGAAGGCTTTGCCTGTTTGGGCAATCCCAAACGGAATCTTCATGCGGCCCGTTTTTTGCACATTCAAAAAGTTGACAAATATGCCTTGGGCCGTTTCGGGACGCAAATACAAATCCATCGCGTTTTCGGCCGAAGCACCCAGCTTAGTGCCAAACATCAAATTGAATTGACGCACTTCGGTCCAATTTCTAGAGCCACTGTCGGGGCAGGCAATCTCTAATTCTTCAATCAATGCTTTCACATCGTCCAATTGGCCAGTATCTAAAGAACTGGCCATGCGTGACAAAATAGCTTTCTTGCGCGACAAATACTCCACCACACGTGGGTTGGTGCTTACAAATTGGGCTTCGTCAAAGGTGTCACCAAAGCGCTCGCGGGCCTTGTCAATTTCTTTTTGGGCTTTTTGTTGCAATTTTTCGGCGTAGTCTTCAATGAGGACGTCGGCGCGGTATCTTTTTTTGGAATCTTTATTGTCAATGAGCGGATCATTAAAAGCATCCACGTGCCCAGAAGCTTTCCAAGTGGTCGGATGCATCAAAATGGCTGCGTCGAGGCCGACAATGTTGTCGTTCAACTGCACCATTGCTTTCCACCAGTATTCGCGGATGTTTTTTTTGAGTTCTACCCCATTTTGGGCATAATCGTACACGGCACTCAGGCCATCATAGATTTCGCTCGAAGGAAAAATGAATCCATATTCCTTGGCGTGCGAAACCACATTCTTAAAAATATCGTCTTGTTTTGCCATGGCGCAAAAATAGGGAAATTGGCGGTTATTTAAAACCTTAATTTTTGAATTATATCAGCTGCATTAGAAAGCGTGCTCCCATTTTGTAATATGCTTTTAATCAAACGATAATAAAAATTATAATCGCACCATCGGCGTTTGATTTTCAAAAAAATGGTTTTATTTTTGCCTCCTCAACGCCTTTCATTTCTTTTATATGCTCGATCTAATTTTTCCCAAAATTTGTGCTGCCTGTCAAGCACGATTGCTTCCAAATGAAGGCCCTATTTGTTTGGGTTGTCAATTTACTTTGCCTTTTACGCATCAACATTTGGCCGAAAAACATGAACTACATGCCATATTCGATGGTAAATATCAATTCCCGCATGCTTCTTCTTATCTGTATTTTGAAAAATCAGGTCCTGTACAAGAGTTGATGCACCAACTAAAATACAAGGGGCAACAGGAAATTGGTAGTTTTTTCGGCCAATTATATGGCTTACAGCTTAGAGACGTTCCTGTTTTGTCTGATTTGAGTGGGGTAGTGCCGGTGCCATTACACCCCGCACGTTTAAAAAAAAGAGGATACAATCAGGTTCAGAAATTTGCCGAAACCCTTGCCGCTACTTGGCAAATCCCTGTATGTAGTCAGTTACTCGTTAAAACTGAAAACAGGGTTTCACAAACCCGAAAAAACCTACTTAACAGGCTTATTAACACCCAGTCTGTGTTTCGGCTTGGCCATGCCAGCATGCTGCCCCCTGAAGCACATGTACTTTTGGTAGATGACATTGTGACCACAGGCGCCACGCTGATTTCTTGCTTGTCGGCTTTGCAAGAAGTACCCAACCTTAGGGTGAGTTTGGTTACTATGGCTATGACGGTGCATTAGCAGATGTATCTGATGCAAACGGTGGTTTTAAAATCAAGTAGTTTATCATATTTACTGTGCGTGTCATAACATTGTTATTGACATTTCTTCTCCTTCGGGTTCTCTTGGAGCTCTCTTTGGAGGCGATGCATGAAAAGGAAGCCCGAAAGGGAAAGATAAAATGTGAAGTGTTTGTGCCAACTACATAATCAATATGGAAAAACAGTGATCAAATGGTTAAAAACCTGTCGGGAACATGAAGGAAAAGTAAACGAGTCAATGATGAGTCCATTCCTCAAAGTCGTTTTCGAACAAATCAAAAAATGTAGAACATTGGTTATCAAACTTTTTTTTGCCGATAGAATGAAATTTGTATTTACCGGAGTAAACTTGTTTTTAAGAAATCGAGCCATTTCTCCCCTGATAAATTCCCAGTCTGATAGTAAGCAACCAATAGTACCTTTCTCAAACCATCCGATATATTTCATAATGAAACCGATCTGCTCCATAATGACCGAATTTCATTATTTGTATCGTGTTTCGACCATCAATTAATGGCCAATTTTATGTAACTGCCCCGAAATTTATGCGATTGATTTCCTTAGAGCCTGTTTCCAAATTTGTACTTTTTGCCAACTTTGGAACATCTGTTGTGTATATTAAACATTTGAATATCAACACATAAACTATTAATAATGGAAAATCAGACGTTATACTAAATTATCGGATGCAGTTTGAAGAACTTGATTTGTCAGATTTTATGTCAAAGGCAAAACACCTGACCAATCATTATTGATGGTTTTATTTTGCAAATACCGCTGCAACCAAGCAAATGAGCTTGACGCTAGTTAAATTGACATCTTAGTTATAAAGTGCTTGCGTTCCTGTTTTTAAGTTTTATCTTTACAAATTAGACTGGAATTCTTCATCCTCAAGATTTTGCGGTAATAGTACGCTAACGTTATTTATATCAGTCTCTTATTTAACTTTTCACGCTGTTATTTTTTTGATTTTCAATGAAATATTTCTTTGTCATGTACAAAACTCACTATGATAAATCTTTTAACCTTAGAAATTGATAATACTGGAAAAATACGATCCATTGCTGGTCCTCAAAATGGGGAATTAGCCGAAATACTGCCGATGGTGGGCGGGAATTTTTTATCGCATTGGAATGAAGATGTCAACACAATATTAAAAGAGTTCTTAGCAAAGGTATTTACCACCCCTCATGCCATTGAGTTGACTGTCAATTTACATTTTACAATTGTTGACTTAACTGCTTTTCACTATTCAACCAACAAGGCTTTGGTTCACTGCAAGTATATAGAAACATTGGTTAAGCCTAAAACCTTGCCAACAAACATCCAGAATTGGGGCTTTGAAGAAAACATAAATGCTTTTGAGCAAAGTGATAAGCAGTTAAACTATCTTGATACGAGGTCCTCTTATAGAGACATTGTAGCGCATATCGCGTTAGGTATTGTTGTGATCAATTTTTTTCAAGATGGTAGTTTCTGTATTTCTTATGCCAACCATGAATTTCATAAGCTAGCACCTAATTATGATAGCAAAAAACAAAGTGAAAATAGCAACCCATTATTTGAATGGACGCATCCTGATGATCTAAATATGGTTCAAGCAGCCGTAAAGCAGTTGTTTGAGTTGAAGGGATTTGATTTGGAATGTAGACTGGTCGATGATGGGCAAACAAAAAACATAAGATTGCTTGGGAAACCTGTTTATAATAAATTAAGCAACTTGATCACTGCGTATATTTATTTTCAGGATATTACCGAAAAGAAAAAGATTGAGCAAGAACTTAGGCTTGTAGATCATTCTTTTAATACTGCAAAATTACCTATGTTGTTTTTGACACGTGAAGGCGAAATTTACAATTATAATGATGCCATTTGCAAATTACTTGGATACAGTTTTGAAGAGTTTGGAAAACTTACTAATATTGATTTTACAACAACCTTCAATCCGGAGACCTGGCGGAAGCGTTTTGATGACATAAAAGCGAAGCTTACGCAACCTTTTGAAACCAAATTAAGAAGGAAAGACCAAACAGTGGTTGATGTTAGGGCAATAAGCAACGCCTTTGACTATAATGGCATTGAACTTGTTTTTGTTTCGTTTTTTGATATCACCGAAGTGATAAAAAGTCAAGAAGTATTAAAAATATCGGAAGAAAAGTATAAGTAGGGTCTGCTGAAAAACTTTAATCTCTTTGTCACAAAGGATTTTGGGCTATATTTGTGATATTAAGTGCAAGGAAATATGAGTAAACGTTTAAAAAATCGTGCACCTGCTCCAAAATATTGCAGCG
>NKJD01000002.1 GCA_002256385.1 Flavobacterium sp. BFFFF2 | reverse complement strand
GGGATAAAGGTTATCTGTCTTCCACTCAACAAATAGATTTATTTCAATCGGCAAATATCATTTTGGAGACACCAATGAGAATGAATCAAAAAGGGTATGTAAAACAGCCATATATCTTTAGAAAGGCGAGAAAAAGAATTGAAACACTGTTCTCACAATTATGTGATCAATTCAAAATAAGAAACAATTATGCAAAATCTTTCGAGGGCTTTAAAACCAGAATATTGGCAAAAATTACAGCACTAACATTGGTTCAATATATCAACAAATTCATATTTGACAGACCAATTAATAATATCAAAATTCAAATCAATTAATTTCACCCAACGGGTAACAAACGAATAATTTGGGTTAAACTTTGGTAATCACCAACTCAACCCGGCGGTCATAATCGGCGCCTTTACCAAGTTGGACTGTATTTCCGTAACCTTTATACGTCATGCGTTTTTTATCAATTCTTTTGGTAATCAAATATTTGTACACCGAAATGGCCCGGTTGGTTGACAGCTCGCGTTTTTTGGTATCCATGTCAATGGCTTCGCGCTGAAAGGGTGGCGTGCAGCAAATATGGCCCTGCACTTCAAATTCAATGTTTTTAAACTTTTGAAGCAATTTAGCAATCCGATCGAGTTCGGTTTTAGACTTGGCAGTTAATCGGCTGCAACCTCTATCAAACAAGATGTTTTCTAAGTAAATGTGGTCGCCCACAATCCGATCACTTGAAATGGCGGTATGAAAACCTGAAATCACCATTTTTGGAAGCGGTTTCACATTTAGCACCACGTCAACGCGGCGGTTTTTTGAACGCACTTCGGGCAAATTAGGTACAATATCATCGTCAATTAATACCCGTCCTTTACCTTCAATGGTAATGATGATGCGGTTTTTAACGCCTCTTTCAATCATCTTATCTCTCAATGCATTCGCCCGGTTGTTCGACAATTTATAGTTATAAGCATCTTTACCAATATCGTCGGTATAGCCATAAATTTGAACCGATTCAATGCGGGTTGAGTCGGCATTTTTCACAAAAGTGACCACATCGTCAATTTGTTTTTCGGTGAGGTTGCTCTTGTTAAATTCAAAGTAAACGGAATGCACCGTTTGTTCTTGAGCCACAAGCCAACCCGAAAGCAACAGGCTTATAATGAGAATTGTATGTTTCATATCGCAGATAAATATTCTATTTTTAAACAACTTTAAACTTTAATCAAAAAACTATTTCCCTCAACTCCAGCCCTACCTTCCAATCCCGAATCGATTCGGAAGTGCTTTTATTCGGTTTTACAACAACTTTTTACTTTACAACATTACATAAAAATGCTAATTACATCACCCCCAGCCCCTCTCCCAATCTCTAATGGAATCGAAAGTGCGTAATTTCAGTTTTAATAAGACTTTCGACTTTTGACTTTCGACTCAAAAACCTTTTTTCAAAATCTTATTATACTCACTCCCATTTTGAAGCAAAACCACTGCCTTTTTAATGACCGTATTTTGCTGGGCGTAATATTTATATAACCCTTCTTTGTACTGATATCGTTTGATGAGTTCGTCTTTCAATAACTGAAGAATTTCCGTTTTATTTTTTGTTAATTGGACTTCTTCATTTTTTTGCAATGCCATTTTAACTTGCTGCAATTCAGCGCTCACAGCCTGTTCGTTGTGTTCTTTTTTAAACGCTTGTTGCAATGCTTCCAAAGCCAAATCGGACTCAGTTTGTAAACTGATTTTTTCTGACTTTAAATAAGCCTTAAATTCATTAAAATCGGCGTCAGTTAAGTTCGGAATGCCATCAGTTGGCTGTGGTTTTTTGTAATAATACTGCGTGGCAAAATCAAAAAGCACCTCATGTTTTTGAAGGTTTTCCGAAAGTAAACTGTTTTTTGATTCGGGCAATTCCACATCGGGCTGAATACCACCACCGTCGTATACCGTTCGTTGGTTGCGGGTTTTAAAGGCGTTATAATTTTTCTCTTCGGTGCGTGTAGCTTTGCCGTCTTTATCTTTTTTGGCATAATTGAGCGCTTGAATGCACCGTCCCGAAGGCGTGTAATACCTTGAAATGGTAATTTTTATTTGTGTACCATAAGACAAATCGATGGGGCGTTGCACCAATCCTTTGCCGTAACTGCGGCTGCCAACCACCACCGCACGATCTAAATCTTGCAGCGCACCCGACACAATTTCAGAAGCCGAAGCACTTTTTCCGTCCACCAAAATAACAATCGGAATCTCGGTGTCTAATGGTTCTTTGGTGGTTTTATAAATGTTATTATACTTTTCATTTTTCGATTTGGTCGTTACAATCACCTCGTCTTTGGGCACAAAGAAGTTACAAATATTCACCGCTTCATGCAGCAAACCACCTGGATTTCCGCGTAAATCAAACACCAGTTTTTTCATCCCTTTTGCCTTCAGGGCTTCAAAAGCTTCTTTGGTTTCTTGTGAGGCTTTGCGGGTAAATTGCGACAACACGATATAACCCGTTTCGTTGTCAATCATGTCGTAAAAAGGAACGGCCTTAAGGTCAATCTCATTAAGCACCAGCTTGGTAGTAAGTGTTTTGCCTTGGCGGATGTAAGTCAATAAAAATTCCGCATTTTTGATGCCGCGCAACAATTGTGAGGCGTCTTCTTTGTAATCTTTCAATTCAACATCCCCAATTTTAATAATGGCGTCCCCCGCTTTTAAACCTGCTTTATCGGCCGGAAAGCCTTTGTAGGGTTCTTTAATAATTAGCCGGTCTTCTTTTCGGGTTACTAAGGCACCCATGCCTGTGTATTCGCCGGTATTATTGATTTTGAAACGAACCACATCTTGTTCGTTAAAATAATTAGTATAAGGGTCCAAATCGGCCAACATGCTTTTGATGGCTTTGTCCATCAATTCCGCTGGGTTGGTTTCATCGACATAATTCTGATTGACCGTTTTAAACAGCGTGGTGAAGATTTCCAATTGCTTGGCAATTTCAAAAAAATCTTCTTTGAAACTACTGCCAACAAACAGCAACCCGAGTGCCACAAACAACCCAATGGTTCTTTTGCGCGTGGTTGAAATAGGGTTCTTCTTTTGCTTTATCATGGAATGCTATTCTCGCTTTTAAATTACTTTTTTTGATCGGCATAAGCCGCATTGACCTTCCGAATAATGTCTTTGGTTACGTCATAGCTTTCTCGGGCATACAAAATGGTGTTTACATCGCCAGTTCCGTAAATGTAATCGAGTTGTTTTTCTTTGCCGTATTTTTTAATCAAGTCTTTGTATTTGTTTTTCAGCACGTCCATATCTTTGCCCAATTTAGCTTCGAGCGCAGCCACCAATTGTTGTTGGGCATAGCCCAATTGTTCTTCGCGACTCTGCAATTCTTGCCCCTTGCGTTGCGCCCATTCTTGTCCGTTTGCCGCTGCGTTTTTCTGAAACTGTGCCGCTTCCTTTTTCCATTCGGCAATTTGTTTGGCTAATGACGCTCCTTTGGTTTTGGATTCGGCATCAAACTTTTTCTGAATGGCTTTGGCTTCCTCAGACTTGTCCATCAGTTCAACGGTGTTGATGTAGGCCGATTTAAATGTTTTAACGGCTGGAATTTCTTTTTCTTTGGGCTCATTCTTTTGGCATGAGGCCAAACTGGCTAGCACCAATAGGCATACAGCAATTCTCTTCATAATGTGTTGTTAGCGATTGTTTTGGTCAAGTCACCAAAAATAAGCCGTAAATGTAACGATTCCGACAAAGTATTTCACCCTTATGCTTGAATTTTCTGTTTACCTCGATTTTATGGTGTGGGTGATAATTCAACGAAGAATCATTTCTTGGAGTTTGGTTGTTATAATGGGTGGTAGGGGGTTGTTTTTGCTTCTGTTAAATCGGCGGAAAGCGACAGAAATTTAAGGTGAAACACCTGCTCTCATCATGTAATGATATATATTTGTTCAAGGCAATTAAGCCCAACAAACTTATGACCCTTTACTAAAAACTAAAGCCGATGGTTTATGAGTTGGGGTTTTTGAAGCAATAAAACAGCAACGATGAATTACAAAAATATTTTGTCGAAATGACAATAAGACCATTTTTTTTGTCATCCCGACGAAGGAGATGAAAAAAGCAAAAAGTGCATGTGTTTTGTCATCCCGACGAAGGAGGACACGAGCGCAGCGAACTGGCGAAGCAATCTCATCTGTCGAGGGAACCTTGCTCATTAAATGAGATTTCTCCCTTCGGTCGAAATGACAAAGTGTTGCGGTTTCACCCTTCGGTCGAAATAACAAACAAGACCATTTTTTTGTCATCCTGACGAAGGAGGACACGAGCGCAGCGAAACGGCGAAGAAATCTCATTAATCAAAGCCTGTAAAATAAAAGGTTAAAGCGATGAACAACAAAATGATTGAGTATAACGAAGGTTATCACACTTACTATGTTTATATAATCACAAATAAAAACAGATCATCGTACTACATTGGCATGACAAATAATCTTGCAGTTAGATTGCGAGAGCACAGAGAAAACAGCGAAAAAGGAATAAGTACTTTTGCGTCTAAATATAAAATTCAATTTTTGGTTTATTACGAAAAATTCACTTGGGTACAACTTGCCATTGCAAGAGAAAAGGAGTTAAAGAGTTGGAGAAGATCTAAAAAATTAGAATTGATTAAATCATTCAATGAAAATTTTGAATTTTTAAACGATAACTTTACAACGTCTGTTGTGATTGGTCCTTCGACGGAATGACGCTGTAAAGGCAAGTTGACTTATAATTCATCATTCAAAATTATTTTAAAAAATGAACCTAAAAAATTCCCAACTAGAAGTAGACAACTGGATTAAAGCCCACGGTGTGCGCTACTTTAACGAATTAACCAACATGGCGCAGCTCACCGAAGAAGTGGGCGAAGTGGCCCGAATTATTGCCCGTCGGTATGGCGAACAGTCAGAGAAAGAAAGCGACAAAAACAAAGACTTGGGCGAAGAATTGGCCGATGTGGTTTTTGTGGTTTTGTGCTTGGCCAACCAGACAGGCATTGATTTGCAAGTGGCTTTCGACAAAAAAATGGACGTGAAAACAAATAGAGACCACGACCGCCACCACGGTAATGAAAAATTAAAATAGCAGCCATTTTGAACGCTTCTTTGTCTCATTTTCGGCCCGTTCCCAAGGTGGTTATTCAGCTCACAGGTTCCAAATCGGAGACTAACCGACTGCGCATTTTACGGGCTATTTACCCGTTGTTGGACATCAAAAACGAGTCAGATTCTGATGATGCCAGGGTGTTGGCGATGTCCTTGCAATCAGACCAATCGGTCATAGATTGTGGCATGGCGGGCACGGCCTTTCGTTTTCTAACGGCTTATTTGGCCTCCAAGCCAGGTTCCACCAAAACATTGACAGGATCTGCGCGCATGCAGCAACGGCCCATCGGTCCATTAGTGCATGCGTTGCGTGCATGGGGCGCCCGCATTACTTATTTGCAAGAAGAAGGATTTCCGCCCTTGCGCATAGAAGGAACCGAGTTACTGCCGGTTGCAATTGAGGTCGATGCCTCCACGAGCAGCCAATTTATTACGGCCTTATTGCTCATTGCCCCGTCCTTGAAACAACCCATCCAACTGGAATTACAAGGCCTGGTGAGTTCGCGGCCTTACATCAGCATGACGCTTCAGTTGCTGGAAGAAATAGGGGTAGAGGTAGCCGAAACTTCCACGCAAATCACTGTACATCCGTTTCTTTTGAATCAGCGCAAAACGATTACCGTAGAATCAGATTGGTCGTCGGCTTCTTATTATTATTCGTTGATCGCGTTTTCGCCCATTGGCACATCGATTCAATTAACTTATTTAAAACCAGATAGTCGTCAAGGCGATCAAAAAGGGCTTCAAGTATTTCAACAACTGGGTGTCATTTCTGAATTTGAAACGGGAGGAACGCTTCGGCTTACGAAGGTTGCAGCCATTTTACCCGAAAAATGGAACATTGATTGCACCGACTGCCCCGATTTGGCACCTACGCTGGTTGTTGCGGCGCTGGGCTTGGGTGTTTCGGGAAATTTTACGGGCTTGCATACCCTGCGAATCAAAGAAACAGACCGCATTGTGGCATTGAAAAATGAACTGGAAAAACTAGGTGCTGAGGTGGCCGTTGGCCCCGATTTCTTAAGGCTAACAAGTCCCAAATCACTGATTGAGGATGTCCATATTTCCACGTATGATGACCACCGAATGGCCATGGCTTTTGCGCCCTTAGGTGCCCTGCTTCCCATACATATTGAACATGCGGCAGTCGTTTCTAAGTCTTATCCGAGTTTTTGGGACGATTTTAAAAAAGCAGGCATGTCCATTTCATTTGAATCATAACTGTTTGCTTGTTAAATGGTTAAATATCAAAAAGTAAAATAAACCCTCTTTTCCTTGACAAGCCCTTCATGGCGATAGTATATTTGCAGCTTTCTGTGGAGAATTGTTTTTGTTTCAGGTTTCAAGTTTCATGTTTCAGGTTGTTGAAGCGAGCTAAAGCTCGCGTACCTGAATCCCACTGGACTTCCTCCTTTTAATTTCAATTGCTTAATTCGGCCTTTGGCCTCGGGTCAAGTTTCAAGTTGGTTTTTAATTGTCTATTCAATTATGCTATCAACTTAAGCATTTAAATAAAAACAGTATTTACAAAAAGAGCAAAAGTTAATAAGTTAAAAAACAATGATGTAGAAATGGATAGCAGTTATAAATCTCTGTTTACAAACCTTTTAAATCTTGCTTCTTTCCTCTTTCTTCCACAGAAATCCTATTCATAAAAAGAGTACAATTTACATATGAAACTATCTCATTTTAATTTCAATTTGCCTGCTGAATTGCTGGCAGAATTTCCATCTGAAAACCGCGACGAGTCTCGGTTAATGGTGATTGACCGCAGTAAGGGAACCATTGAACACCACATGTTTAAAGACATTATCAATTATTTTGACGATGGCGATGTCATGATTTTAAACAACACCAAGGTGTTTCCAGCTCGGATGTATGGCAACAAAGAAAAAACGGGTGCGCGGATCGAAGTATTTTTACTTCGTGAACTCAATGCCGAACAACGCCTTTGGGACGTGTTGGTTGATCCGGCTCGAAAAATTAGAATTGGGAACAAATTGTATTTTGGCGATGACGATTCTTTGGTGGCTGAAGTGATTGACAACACCACGTCACGCGGCAGAACTTTGCGTTTTTTGTATGATGGCTCTTATGTTGAGTTTCGTCAAAAATTAAAAGAATTGGGTGAAACACCGATTCCAAAATACATTTCAAGAGAGGTCAATGAAGATGATGCCGAGCGTTATCAAACCATTTATGCCAAAATTGAAGGCGCAGTGGCGGCCCCAACAGCTGGCTTGCACTTTTCTAAACAACTCATGAAACGCCTTGAAATTAAAGGCGTCAACTTCGCTGAAATCACCTTGCATGTTGGCTTAGGTACTTTTAATCCAGTTGAGGTAGAAGACTTGTCAAAACACAAAATGGACTCTGAAGAGGTGTTTATTTCGCAAGAAGCTTGCGACACGGTAAATAAAGCCAAAGAAAACAGAAAGCGGATTTGTTGTGTGGGAACCACCTCCATGCGCTCTGTTGAAAGCTCGGTGTCGTCAAACAGAACGTTGAATCCGTATGTAGGCTGGACCAATAAATTTATTTTTCCACCCTACGATTTCAGCATTGCCAATTGCATGATTACCAATTTCCACACCCCAAAATCCACTTTATTGATGATGATTTCGGCATTTTGTGGACACGATTTAATGATGAAAGCTTACGATGAAGCGATCAAAGAAAAGTACCGTTTTTACTCATACGGCGACGCAATGCTCATTATATAACTTTTTGAATAGTTAAAATTTGCCAC
The DNA here is from genome assembly GCA_002256385.1 of Flavobacterium sp. BFFFF2. Taxonomy (GTDB): domain Bacteria; phylum Bacteroidota; class Bacteroidia; order Flavobacteriales; family Flavobacteriaceae; genus Flavobacterium. Next base: position 164,681 of record NKJD01000002.1, on the reverse strand, counting down.
CTTTTTAAGGTGGCTTTTTTTTTTGGAAATGTCAGCCATTTGGGCGTTTCAACCGTTTTTAGTGTTGTTTCTTTGCTTAAAACAGTATTGAAAAACGGCACAAAATGAAGCAACTTGTTTTTTTAGCGGTGTACAACTCAAAAAAGTATTTAATTTTACATTTTTAACATCCTGTCTATCTACCAAAAAAATGATTATGCGCTGGTCAACTCCTTATTCGCCCGAACCAGAAACGGTTCAACACTTACAAGACTCCTTGCAAATTCCTACCTTAATTGCCCATCTTTTGGTGCAACGCGGCGTAAAAACGTATGAACAAGCCCGATTGTTTTTTAGGCCGTCTTTTGCCGATTTGCACGATCCGTTTTTAATGAAAGACATGGACAAAGCCGTTTCGCGGATTGAAAAAGCCATTGCTGAAAACGAACGCATCTTGGTATTTGGTGATTATGATGTTGATGGCACTACTTCTGTAGCCTTGGTTTATAGCTATTTAAAAGAATTCACACCGCTCGTTGCTTCCTATATTCCCGATCGGTATCTGGAGGGCTACGGGGTTTCTTATAAAGGCATCGATTTTGCGGCTGACAATGAAATGACACTGATCATTGCCCTAGATTGCGGCATCAAATCAGTGGAACACGTGGCGTATGCACAAAGCAAAAACATTGATTTTATTATTTGTGACCACCATTTACCAGGTGAAATTATACCAGCAGCGATTGCTGTTTTAGACCCAAAGCAAGCAGATTGTTTTTATCCGTACGATGAATTGTGTGGCTGTGGCATTGGCTTTAAATTGATACAAGCTTTGGCTTCTCGCCGCAATCGACCGGTTGAATCGTTGGTGGCTTATTTGGATTTGGTGGCTACTGCTATTGCCGCTGACATTGTTCCCATTACGGGTGAAAACCGGGTGTTGGCCAAATTGGGCATGGAGCAACTCAATAGCAACCCAAGGCCCGGCATTAAAGCCTTGCTTCAAAACAGGAAAAAAATCCAGCATACGATTTCAGATGTAGTGTTTGGGGTGGCACCCCGCATTAATGCGGCAGGGCGCATTCATCATGGGGAAACTGCGGTTGCTTTATTGACCCAATACAATGAGGAACAAGCGCAAGAATTGGCTGTCGAAATTGAGGCGCACAACAACAACCGCCGCGAACTTGACCAGCAAATTACCTTAGAAGCCTTGCAACAAATTGAAGATCTGGCCGAAACCAATCGGTTTTCAACGGTGGTTTTCAGCGAAAGTTGGCACAAAGGGGTCATTGGAATTGTAGCTTCCAGGCTCATTGAAAATTATTATAGGCCCACGGTTGTTTTTACCAGAAGCGGCGAATATTTGGCCGCATCAGCCCGTTCTGTAAAAGGATTTGATTTGTACGAAGCTTTGGAGGCCTGTTCGGCGCATTTGATTCAGTTTGGCGGGCATAAATATGCCGCAGGAATGACATGCCATGAAAACCAGTACCCTGCATTTAAAGCTGCTTTTGAAGCATTTGTCGCTGCAAAAATGGCACCTGAACTGCGCGAACCCGAATTGGAAATTGATGCCCTTATTGAATTGGCCGATTTGGATCCGAAAGTACTTCGGCTATTGAATCAATTTGAACCATTTGGCCCTCAAAATCGGACGCCTGTTTTCAGAATTAATGGCGTGTATGACACGGGTTTTGCCAAAGCGATCGGTTCAAAAAATGAGCATGTAAAGGCATTTTTAAAGAAAGGCCAATCAGACGGGGTAGGGGCGGTTGGTTTTGGATTGGGAAATAAATTGCATTTACTCCAAAACAGACAGTTGGTGGATGTCGTCTTTTCGCCTGAGGAAAATGAATTTGGCGGCAAAACAACTTGGCAATGGCGATTAAAAGATGTGCTTGCTCACTCTTAGCAACAAACAAATTCATTTTTACGACAGGAATTCCAAAGGTTTTCATTGTGAAACCTAAAAAAATGTAATTTTACAACCTCATGTCACTTTTTAAAACATACCGCTTTTTTGCCTTGGTCTGCCTGATTGGGTTTTCATGCTCGGTGTATGCAGGCCGTGGCGTTCCGCCAGCCCCATTGCCGCCGCCGCCGCCTGGCACGTTGCCATTGGACGGCGCCTGGATGGTTTTTGGTTTGTTGATAGCTGGGGTTTTGCTTTATAAAAAGCGGATAAAATTCGTTTGAGCGTTTAAAATTATGCTTTGTGTGCGCCAAAAAGCCGCGCTACATATTTTCCAATTACATCAAATTCTAAATTGACCCGATCTCCCTCATGAATTTGATGAAAAACAGTGTGCTCATAAGTGTACGGAATAATGGCTACCTGAAATTTATTTAGTTCAGAATTCACCACAGTTAAACTCACGCCATTCACGGTAATTGATCCTTTTTCAATAGTAACATTACCTAGGTTTGGGTCATATTCAAACGTGTAATACCAGCTTCCATCGGCTTCATAGCGACCCACACAAGTGCCTACTTGATCTACGTGGCCTTGCACAATGTGTCCGTCTAAGCGTGCTCCCAGTTGTATAGCGCGTTCTAAATTTACTTTTTGACCCACTTTCCAATCTCCCAAATTGGATTTAATAAGCGTTTCGTGAATAGCAGTAACAGTGTAAGTTTGCCCTTCAATGGCTACCACCGTTAAGCACACGCCATTATGCGCCACACTTTGGTCAATTTTTAATTCGTTCGTAAGCGTCGTGCTTAACGTAACCTGAATATTAGTCTGTGTTTGCTCTATTTTGGTAATGGTAGCTAGAGTTTCAATGATTCCTGTAAACATCCGTTCGTTTTTTGTAATTTCGCGGCTCAAAATTAGCAATAAAAATTCGCCATCATGAAAAGGGAAGGAAATATCATTGTAGGGATTTCAATTGGAGACCTAAATGGAATTGGCAGTGAGGTGGTTTTAAAAACCTTTGAAGACAGCCGCATGCTCGAATTGTGCACGCCTGTTTTGTTTGCCAACGTCAAACAATTGTCCTTTATTAAAAAAAACCTTGAATTAGGGGCCCCTTTACAAGGCATTGATCAAATTGATCAATTGGTTCCAGGTAAAATCAATGTGCTCAACGTATGGCGAGAAGGATTTGACATCAATTTTGGCAACTTAGACGAAAAGGTCGGAAAGTATGCCATCAAATCGTTGGAGGCAGCCACTAAAGCACTTCAAAACGACCAAATCGACGTGTTGGTCACTGCACCGATTCACAAATACAACATCCAATCAGAAACGTTTACTTTTCCCGGACACACCTCTTATTTAGAGAAAGAACTGGGCGGAACGGCGCTCATGTTCATGATTCATGACAATTTGCGCATTGGATTACTTACCGATCACATCCCAGTGCAAGAAGTAGCAGCGCATTTGACGCCTGCCTTATTGCGCGATCGCATTTTGTTGATGCATAAAAGTCTAATACAAGATTTTGCTATTGACCGACCCCGAATTGCCGTTTTAGGCCTCAACCCGCATGCCGGTGATCAGGGTGTTATTGGAAAAGAGGACATTGAAATTATTCAACCCGTTGTGAACGAATTGTTTCAAGAGGGGAAAATGGTTTTTGGCCCTTACCCCGCTGACGGTTTTTTTGGAAATAGACAATACGAACAATTTGATGCGGTTTTGGCCATGTACCATGACCAAGGCCTGATTCCTTTTAAAACCTTGTCTTTTGGTTCTGGTGTTAATTTTACGGCAGGCTTGTCAAAAATACGCACTTCACCCGATCACGGCACTGCTTTTGACATTGCAGGTAAAGGTTTGGCCGACAACGGATCGTTTAGAGAGGCGGTTTATGCCGCCATTGATCTGTTCAGAACACGCGCGGAGTACAATGAGATCAGTGCAAAGCCTTTAAAAATAAAGGCAAAACAGTTATAAACAAAAAAATGTTGATAACCCTTTTGTGGTTTTAAATATTTTATATCTTTGCCCACCCGAATTTCGGGATAGGAATTTCGACAATGAAACGTTCAAATGAGTTTTTGATTCCCTTTATTGGGCTGAAGATTGGAAAACACGAGTTTGACTATCACATTGAGCGTTCGTTCTTTGATGAATATGGTTTTGACGAATTTGATGAATGCAACATTCAGGCATCGGTACTTTTAGACAAAAAAGGTACGTTCTTGGAGTTGAAGTTCAAACACAAAGGGACGGTAACAGTTCCGTGCGACGTAACAGGCGCCCTATTTGAATTGCCAATAAAAGGATCAATGCGTTTGGTGGTTCAATTTGGAGACACCTTTAACAATGATCACGATGAAATATTAATTTTACCTCAGGGTGAATATCAAGTAGATGTTTCGCAGTATGTGTATGAAATGATTGCCCTTTCAATCCCTTTAAAACGAGTGAGTCCAGAGGGGAAGGAACAACAGAAATTGACGTCAAAAGCGGAGAAACCAAAGAAAGAAAAAAAAGAAGATAAGAATATAGAAACTGATCCCCGTTGGGACACATTAAAACAACTATTAACGAATAAAAAATAGCATAAAATGGCACATCCTAAGCGAAAGACCTCCAAAACGCGCAGAGACAAAAGAAGAACGCATTACAAAGCAACGGTTGCTCAAATTGCAACTTGCCCAGTAACTGGCGAGGCGCATTTGTATCACAGAGCGTACTGGCATGAAGGGAAAATGTACTACCGTGGACAGGTTGTAATTGATAAATCAATTGCAGTAGCCTAATTCATCGAGAACATAAACGATAAACTCTCACTTGGTGGGAGTTTTTTGTTTTAGTCATAATTAAGTATTGAACTGTTCTTCTTACGGTTAATTTTGTATTTTTGAACTTCTTATAGGTTCGCCTTAAATCGGAATGCGCATGGCAAATAAAATTACGGCAGCCATCACGGCTGTTGGATCGTATGTCCCTGACTACGTGTTGTCTAATAAGGTTCTTGAAACCATGGTTGACACCAATGACGAATGGATAACCACCAGAACAGGCATCAAAGAACGCCGGTTACTAAAGGAAAAAGGCAAAGGAACTTCGTTTTTAGCCATCAAAGCAGCCCAAAATTTATTAGAAAAGCGCGGTATTAAAGCCGAAGAAATCGACTTGATTATCATGGCAACCGCCACGCCAGATATGCCTGTAGCCATTACAGGTGTGTATGTAGCCACTCAAATAGGTGCAGTAAATGCATTTGCATTTGATTTGCAAGCAGCTTGTTCCAGCTTTTTGTTTGGGATGTCAGTTGCTGCAACCTACATAGAATCGGGTCGTTACAAAAAGGTACTGCTTATTGGCGCCGACAAAATGTCTTCTATTATTGATTATACTGACCGTGCCACTTGCATTATTTTTGGAGATGGGGCTGGAGCTGTGTTGTTTGAACCAAATGAAGAAGGCCTCGGATTTCAAGATGAAATTTTGCGCAGTGATGGCATTGGCAGAGAGTATCTTAAAATAGATGCAGGCGGATCCATTTTACCCGCTTCAGAAGATACCGTTAAAAACAACCAACATTTCGTTTTTCAAGACGGGAAAACGGTTTTCAAATATGCCGTTTCAGGCATGGCCGATGTGAGTGAAAAAATCATGCAACGCAATCATTTATCACATGATGATGTACAGTGGCTGGTAGCTCACCAGGCCAATTTGCGCATTATTGATGCCACGGCAAACCGCATGGGATTAGACCAAAGCAAAGTATTGGTCAACATTGAAAAATATGGCAACACCACTTCGGCAACCTTGCCATTGGTATTGTGCGATTTTGAGAAAAATTTTAAAAAAGGAGACAACCTCATTTTTGCTGCCTTTGGCGGCGGATTTACATGGGGTGCCATTTACCTAAAATGGGCTTATAATACGGAAAACTAAACACCACTAATCGAACGCATTATGGACATTAAAGAAATTCAAAACCTAATTAGGTTTGTTGCCAAATCTGGTGCTACAGAAGTAAAGCTAGAAATGGACGATTTTAAAATCACCATTAAAACCACGGATGCGGTTTCTAATGAAGTAACTTATTTACAGCAAGCTCCCGTTGCGCAACCAATGGCGGCTCCTGCACCTGCATTGGCGGCTCCAGTGGCACCCGCTGCACCTATTGCTGCTGACGAAACGGCTCAATATGTGACCATAAAATCACCGATGATTGGCACATTTTACCGCAAGCCATCACCTGACAAACCTGTTTTTGTGGAGGTAGGCAGCATTATCAAAAAAGGCGATGTACTTTGTGTGGTTGAAGCAATGAAACTTTTTAACGAAATTGAAGCTGAAATCACAGGTAAAGTTGTGAAAATCTTGGTAGACGACATGTCGCCTATCGAGTTTGACCAACCGTTGTTTTTGGTTGATCCGTCCTAATCGGCAACCGATTACTAGATTCTGATTCGTTTTTTTTTCACTTAACACAGTAAACCCATGTTTAAAAAAATACTCATCGCAAACCGAGGAGAAATCGCATTACGGGTTATTAGAACCTGTCGTGAAATGGGCATTAAAACAGTGGCTGTATATTCGACAGCTGATGCTGAAAGTTTGCATGTCAAGTTTGCCGACGAAGCGGTTTGTATTGGCCCACCACCAAGCAATTTGTCATATCTCAAAATGTCAAATATTATAGCCGCAGCCGAAATCACGAATGCGGACGCCATTCATCCAGGTTACGGATTTTTGTCTGAAAATGCCAAGTTTTCAAAGATATGCCAAGAACACGGCATTAAATTTATTGGTGCATCACCCGAAATGATTGAAAAAATGGGCGACAAGGCAACTGCCAAAGCGACCATGAAAGAAGCGGGCGTTCCTTGCGTGCCTGGTTCTGACGGTATTTTAGCCTCCTTTGAGGATGCCAAACGTGTGGCTCTTGAAATCGGTTATCCGGTGATGATGAAGGCTACTGCAGGTGGTGGAGGCAAAGGAATGCGTGCCATTTGGAAAGAAGAAGATTTAGAAAAAGCGTGGGAAAGTGCCCGTATGGAAGCTGCTGCTGCCTTTGGCAACGATGGCATGTATATGGAAAAACTCATTGAAGAACCACGACATATTGAAATTCAAGTAGTAGGCGATGCTTACGGAAAAGCTTGTCATTTATCGGAAAGAGACTGTTCGGTGCAACGCCGCCACCAGAAATTGACCGAAGAAACGCCATCTCCATTTATGACGGACGAATTGCGCCAGAAAATGGGGGATGCGGCTGTTCGAGCTGCCGAATACATCGCTTATGAAGGCGCTGGAACGGTGGAGTTTTTGGTTGACAAACACCGCAATTTCTATTTCATGGAAATGAATACACGTATTCAGGTGGAACACCCAATTACAGAGCAAGTGATTGATTATGACCTTATTCGTGAGCAAATTTTAGTAGCAGCCGGGGTGCCGATTTCTGGTAAAAATTATTTACCGCAATTGCATTCTATTGAGTGTCGCATTAACGCCGAAGATCCATACAATGATTTTCGACCATCACCCGGAAAAATCACGGTGTTGCACGCACCAGGAGGGCATGGCGTTCGCTTAGATACCCATGTGTATGCTGGGTATACCATTCCACCGAATTACGATTCCATGATTGCAAAACTCATTACTACGGCCCAAACCCGTGAAGAAGCAATCAATAAAATGAAACGCGCATTAGATGAGTTTTTTATTGATGGGGTAAAAACGACCATTCCATTTCACCGTCAATTAATGGATGATCCGGATTATGTGGCGGGTAATTATACCACTAAATTCATGGAAACATTTGTGTTGAAATAGATAGAAATACAGATAAATTATAAACCATCTTCGGATGGTTTTTTTATGCCTCTTTGCGCCGTTGGTCCCACTCATCTTGAATGGATTGCCAATCGTAGCCTTTGCGAAGTAAGGGGTCAAAGAAGGCCTTTTTACGCTGCCATTCCGTGCCTTTTTGGGCTTTTTCCCAAAGTTTATCGGCCAAAAGCGTTAATTGTTGGTCCCAGTCGTCGTCCGCAATTTCTGTTAGCCCAATTTGAATTAATGGGTTGCTAATGTTACGTGCTTTTAATTCTGCTGTGATGCGCACTTTTCCCCATTTTTTAATGCGGGCTTTGCCCCGAACAAAAGCCCTTACGAAGCGTTCTTCATTCAAAAAACCACTTTGTATGAGCGCGGTTAACAACTGTTCTTGTTCGTTGGTATCCAATTTAAATTCCCACAATTTTTGCCGAACATCCGAATGGCAACGCTCTTGGTAAGCGCAATATGCTTCCAATTTAGTTAAGACCTGCAAATAGGGGAGGAGCTTTTGTTCCATGAGGGGAAAGTAAGGATTTTTTGTTTCAAGTTTCAGGTTTCAAGTTTCAGGTTTCAAGTTTCAGGTTTTGTTGAAGCAAGCTAAAGCTTGCGTACCTGAAGCCCACTGGGCTTCCTCCTCTATATATCATATGTTTAAAGTTTAAGGTTTCAAGTTTAAAGTTTTTTCCCGAACATTAGTTGCTAAAGCCAGCTATTCAGTTCCCGCAAGACTTTTTTTAAAGTTTCCCAATTCAAAATTTAACAAAGACACCCCCGATGCCCACTCCTACGGCAAAGTTAGCCTGTTCTGTGATAAGGTTTAATTCGAAAAATTTTAAAATGAAGTAGTTGAATCAACAGGAAGAGCAATACTAATGTAGGGTTAATTCGTTGGAAATCTAGTAGGGATTAGCACCCGCTACGAACATCCTTCTTGAGTTGTACCCCTAGCACCCCCGATGCCCACCCCTGCGGCAAAGGTATGCCTCTGGTTGATAGGTTTTGATTCGTTAAGTTATAAAATGAGGTTTGAATTTTAGTTTAAGGATCAAGGTTCAAAGTTTTTCCCGAACATAATTTACTAAAGCAAGATTTTTAGTTCCCGCAAGACACCTCCGAAGCCCACCCCGTTTGCAAAGGTACCAATCTGACGCAACACCTTTGATTCCTAAAGTTATAAAATGAGGTTTGAATTTTAGTTTAAAAATCAAGGTTCAAAGTTTTTCCCGAACAACATTTATTAAAGAAAGTTGTTCAGTTCCCGCAAGACACCTCCGAAGCCCACCCCGTTTGCAAAGGTACCAATCTGACGCAACACCTTTGATTCCTAAAGTTATAAAATGGCGGCGCGTAGCTAGAAAGATTCATTTCCAAATTACCTCATTTTCAAATTAAGCACCTTAATCGACATTCAACGAGTACAGAATCCTTCATTCCGTCACTTTCCAAGAATATAGATATATTTGTTGCGCTGGTTTAAAGCCCGCTTTTTCCGTATGCTTTTTAATTCGCTTCATTTTTTGTTTTTCTTTTTGGTGGTGACTTCGCTCTATTTTGCGGCACCACACAACAAACGATGGATGCTGTTGCTACTGGCGAGTTGTTATTTTTACATGGCTTTTGTGCCCATCTATATTCTGATTTTGGGCTTTACCATCCTGATTGATTATGTGGCGGGTATTTACATTGAAACCGCACAAGGCAAGCGGAGGAAGGCTTTTTTAGTGGCGAGTTTAATTGCAAATATTGGAGTCTTGGCGGTTTTTAAATATTACAATTTTTTAAACTTCAACTTTTCATATCTGTTGCACGGGGCGGGTTTAAGCAATCCGATGCCGCAATTGGCCATATTGTTGCCCATTGGCTTGTCGTTTCATACTTTCCAATCGATTAGTTACACCATAGAAGTTTATCGCGGCCATCAGAAAGCCGAGCGGCATGTTGGCATTTTTGCGTTGTATGTGTTGTTTTACCCGCAGTTGGTGGCTGGCCCTATTGAACGGCCTCAAAACTTATTGCATCAATTCAGGGAAAAATACGACTTTGATTATGACCGCGTCACCAGCGGATTAAAGTTAATGGCTTGGGGCTTGTTCAAAAAAGTGGTTATAGCCGATCGGTTGGCCATTTTGGTCGACACGGTATACAACAATCCGCAGCAATACAACAGCCTGAGTTTGGCCATTGCCACGGTGTTTTTTACTTTTCAAATATTCTGCGATTTCTCGGGCTATTCCGACATGGCCATCGGCGCTGCGCGCGTCATGGGTTTTAAATTAATGAGGAATTTTAATAACCCTTATCAGTCCAAAAACGTCCATGAATTTTGGAAGCGTTGGCACATTTCATTATCTACTTGGTTCCGCGATTATTTATACATTTCATTGGGCGGAAACCGTGTGACTATTCCTCGTTGGTATTTGAATTTGTTTATCGTGTTTATGATCAGCGGCTTGTGGCATGGCGCCAAATGGACCTTTGTCATTTGGGGAGCTTTGCACGGGTTTTATTTGATTTTTTCGTTGGCGACCCAAAAATGGCGGGCGAAGATCAATCGGAATATTCCGTTCGACAAAGTGCCTTTTTTATCGGAATTAACCACTTTTGCGTTTGTTGCCTTTGCTTGGATCTTTTTTAGGGCAAATGGGTTGGGGTCGGCTTTTTACATTGCCAAACATTTGTTTACAGGCGTTCCTGATGTTTGCAGAAAAATGTTTCAACACCAACCGGTTTTTGAAAACCTAGGCCTCAGTTCGTTTGATTTTGTTTTATCTATACTCTTAATCGTTTTTCTCGAATGGGTTCATTACGCGCAAAGCAAATGGCCTATTTCTGCGTTTTTTAAGCAGAAACCATTTTACATTCGTTGGGCGGTGTATTATTTGTTCATTTTTGTGATCCTATTTTTAGGCGTTTTTGAAAACAGGCAATTTATTTATTTTCAATTTTAAACACTTTGCAAGATCAGCCGTTCCACCAATTCCATTGATTCATGAAAAAGTTTTTTGTTAAAATACTCCTGGTGTCATTTCCCATTTGGGTTTTGGTTGCGCTGTATTTATATAAAGACCCTTTTAAAGTGCTCTATCATTATGATGTGTTTTATAAGCCAGGCGATTCGTCGCCGGTTACGCTAAACAAAGATTATGTAAGCACCGAAACCTTTTTGCAAAACAACCCCACCTACCACTATGAAGCCTTTGCTTTTGGCAATTCGCGCTCCATGTTTTACGAAATGGATACATGGAAAAAATACATTCACACCGATCGCTGTTTTCACTACGATGCCGCGGCCGAATCGATGTTGGGCATCTATCGAAAAATTCGTTTTCTAGATAGTTTACATGTAAACATGAAGCATGCGCTGCTTGTGTTAGATTATGAAACACTGATTCAAACGGCTGAATATCCGGGGCATTTGTTCATGAGCCATCCGACCTTGTCATATAGAAATTGGTTTTCGTATCAGGCCGATTATGTAAAAACCTTTTTTTCACCTCAGTTTTTGGTCGCTTATGTAGATTATACCCTTTCAGGAAAGGTAAAACCCTATATGAATGCGGGGTTTTTGTTGTATGACTTTCCATTCGACTATTCGCTCAAGTACAACGAAATGAAGTTGGAAAAGGATGAAAAAATAATACATACAAATACCAAAAGTTATTACGACAGAAAAAAGATGTCCGTTTTTTATAAAAGGCCCGATAAGCAACAGGAATCAGACCGGGTGATTTATGACAAACAAGTACAGATGTTCCAAGAAATCAAACGCATTTTTCAAAAAAATCACACCCAATACAAAATTGTCATTAACCCGTTGTACGACCAAAAGAAATTAAATGCGACCGACTTGGCCATTTTAAAGAATTACTTTGGCGAAAACCAAGTGTACGATTTTTCGGGAATCAATTTTATCACCAACGATTACCACAATTATTATGAGGTATCCCATTATAGGCCACAAGTTTCAAGGTTTATTATGGGGGAGATATATAAATAATTTGAATGTTTAGTTGGTGAAAAACAGCAATTAGTTCGTCATAAAGATGAGTGCGTTTACCAATAACGGGAACACAATTTCTTGGCTATCTATTGTCCAGTCTCGGATTATCCTAAGTTGGAGGGTTAAAGTACTTATCCAAAAGCAAGGACCCGTACCATTGCTGGGAGGAGATATTTGAAAGGTAAGCAAGACATAATGACGAGGTTTTTTTGTCAACTTTGGAATAATAATATAGTGATAAGAAGTGGTTTAGGCTTTTTGATTGATGCGGAAAATGAGGATAAAATGAGGTTTGATGAGTGAAATTTGATGGTTTGAGTGCAGTGATTGAAGAAGTGATATAGACACCTACTTTTTATTTTGTGGAAACAATATGGACGACATTGGAAAATTACTTTTAGTACTTATTTTAGGGATTCCGATTTGGTTAATATTGGCTGTTTTATATGTTTTTATTCGTCTATTGCACAATTGGTTGACAAAAAAAGGATATGGATTAGCAAGTAACACGCTAATTTTTTCTCTTGCCATTTTCTTGGCTTATTCTGTTTATACCGCGGTTTATCCATCAGATGGTTTTTACCTCGCAGAATTTAAAGACATTACTTTAAGAGAGGCACCAAAATCGGCAGTAGTTATAAGTAAAGATGCTTCATACCCCTTTTTTCATGGAGAGTATAGTTCTGCGTCTTTAATCATGCTTTCAAATGAAGACTATAATTTTTTACTTGACGAGTTGAGTAATGACAAGCGAATAAGAGTAAACATACCAACAGATTTTTTTGTGATAAATGAATTAGAAAAGGTAATGGGTAGTTTTAAGAAAGAGCAAATTATTTATTGTTTTTCAAGAAGCACAGAAAACCGAAATAATGAATTTTTGTATATTGGTTTTCTTGATGATAAAAAATCAATTATAATCAGCAAATGTCTGCTTTAAAAGATGACCACATTTCTAGCAAGATCTCGAGGAAATTGGTTGTTTAGAGTTAAAGCCTTTTGCTTTACCAAGCAGGAATTTGTTAAACTGAAAACAAGCTGCTTTGCAGCTTTCAGTAATAAAACAAAAAAAACGCTCAAGTAAACTTGGCGTTTTGGAGTTTAATGGCGTGCACTTTTTGAAAATATTCTGTGAATTTGGTCAATCAGTTTTGGCGAACTAAAGCTCACGTACCTGACTGCCACTGGCAGTCCTCCGCTATATCTCATATGCAGCTTTGCATTTTTTGCAGCTCCAAACGGTTTTTTTATAGGAGGTTTTCTTGGCGAGCTAAAGCTCGCGTACCTGACTGCCACTGGCAGTCCTCCTCTATATCTCATATGTTTCACTTGCGTGATCCCAGAGGGGTACCTGTCAAGAAGAAAACAAGCTGCTTCGCAGGATATTTACGATAAAAATATCTATTTTAAGAAGCCCCTCTCCTTGGGAGAGGGGCTTGGGGTGAGGATTTTTTGGGATTACGCTTCGCTACACTCGTGTGATCCCACAGGGGGTAACTGTCAAGATCAAAATGGCTGCCTCAGTTGCTTTTGTCTGGAAAAGAGGCCTTCTTGGCGAGCTAAAGTTCGCGTACCTGAAGCCCACTGGGCTTCCTCCTCTATATCTCATATGCTCGTGTGATCCCAGAAGGGGTAACTATCAAACTGAAAACAAGCTGCTTCGCAGCTTTCAGTAATAAAACAAAAAAAACGCTCAAGTAAACTTGGTGGTTTGGAGTTTAATGGCGTGCACTTTTTGAAAATATTCTGTGAATTTGGTCAATCAGTTTTGGCGAACTAAAGTTCGCGTACCTGACTGCCACTGGCAGTCCTCCTCTATATCTCATATGCAGCTTTGCATTTTTTGCTGCTCCAAACGCTTAAAAGCTTCGCTTTTGCGTTTGTTTCAACAAAAAACGCAGGCCCTTTGGGCCTGCGTTTTGATCTTGCAGAGAGGAAGGGATTCGAACCCTCGATACCCTTTTGGGGTATACACACTTTCCAGGCGTGCGCCTTCGACCACTCGGCCACCTCTCTAATTGGGGTGCAAATAACCCGCTTTTTTTTGGATTATGGAAATGTGGCCCTTACTTTTTGCTGAGGTCTGTTACGTTTGAATCCATTTCGCCTCGTAAGGAGGTTTCAAAAATGGTTTTAAAGGTGTTTCTAGCCACTTTTTGACCCAACATATACATCAGCTTGGTTATGGCTGCTTCCGTGGTAATGTCGGCACCCGAAATCAATCCTATTTTTTTGAGACCGGTACTGGTTTCGTATTTTCCCATCGAAACACTGCCTTTTGGGCATTGCGACACGTTGATGATATATAATCCACGTTGAATGTGTTTTTCCAAAACAGCCAAAAACGGGTCGTTGGCAGGTGCATTTCCGGCACCATAGGTTTCAAGAACTACAGCTTGCAAATCGGAAGTGCTCAACATGGAGTCGAGCATGGAGGTGCTAAGTCCGGGAAATAATTTAATGATAAGCACCCGTGTGTCTAGCACTTGGTGCACCTTTAATTTGGCCGTTGATTTTGACTTGAGCAACTGGCTTTCGTTCACTTTTAAATGAACGCCCGATTCGGCCAATGCCGCGTAATTCGGTGAGGTAAAGGCATTAAACTGCTCGGCACTTATTTTGGTGGTCCGGTTGCCACGGTACAATTTATACTCAAAATACAAACAAACTTCCCGAATGACAGGTTTCCCTTTGTGTTGCAAACTAGCAATTTGAATGGAGGTAATCAGGTTTTCTTTGGCGTCGGTGCGCAAATCGCCAATCGGAAGTTGCGAGCCCGTAAAAACCACCGGTTTGTTCAAGTTTTCGAGCATAAAACTCAATGCAGAAGCCGAGTACGACATGGTGTCAGAGCCATGCAAAATGACAAATCCATCATATAAGTCGTAATGAGTTTCAATGATTCGGGCCATTTCACCCCAAAAACCCACGTTCATATCTGATGAATCAATGGGTTTTTCGAATGAAAAGGTTTCAATATGGCAATCCAATTGCTGGAGTTCCGGAATTTTTTGAAGTAGCTTTTTAAAGTTAAAGGCTTTTAACGCCCCTGTGCCAAAATCCTTCATCATACCGATGGTACCACCGGTATAAATGAGCAAAATTTTAGGCGGGTTTTTTACCATTGTAAATTTATTTAACTAGCTGGGTTGTTAAGATTTGATTTGTGTTTACTGTAAACAAAATACACAATAATACCCAAAGTTCCCCACACGCAAAACGCGATCCAAGTTTCAGCACGAACGAAGCACATTAAAAATAAATTAAAACTAACGCCCAACGTACCAACTAAATATACTGCTGGCGTTCTGTATGGGCGTTCCAATTCAGGTTTTTTGTAACGTAAAATCATCACAGCCACACACACCATGGCAAAAGCCAACAATGTACCCATCGAGCACATTTCGCTGACTTTGCTGATGGGGAAATTAGCGGCAACCAACGAGATAATTAAACCGACCAACAAAGTGCTTTTGTGAGGCGTTTTAAAAGTAGGGTGTAAGGTTCTAAAAAAGGCAGGCAACAAACCGTCTTTGGCCATACCTAAAAAGATGCGGGTTTGACCCAACATCATCACCAACATCACACTGGTTAAACCAGCTGTTGCGGCCAATGTAATAATAAACACAGCCCATCCGATGCCATTTTCACTAAAGGCAGAAGCAACCGGCGCCGCTTTATCCAATTGATCATAAGGAACCATTCCAGTTAATACCAACGAAACCAAAATGTACAATACCGTACAAATTACCAACGAGGCAATAATAGCAAACGGCACGTCCTTTTTCGGGTTAATGGCTTCACCTGCTTGGGTCGACACTGCATCAAATCCGATATAGGCAAAAAACACGATGGTTGCAGCGGTTAATACACCACCGTAACCAAAACTGGTTTTTTCAACCCCATCAATAATTACTTTTTTAGCATCAGGAATAAATGGCGTCCAGTTGGCCGTATCAATGTAAAATGCACCAACGATAATCACAAATAGCACCACGGCTACTTTAATAATCACGATGATGTTGTTGGTTTTTGCTGCCTCTTTGATTCCTTTGATCAAAATCCAAGTCACCAC
The DNA here is from genome assembly GCA_002256385.1 of Flavobacterium sp. BFFFF2. Lineage (GTDB taxonomy): Bacteria > Bacteroidota > Bacteroidia > Flavobacteriales > Flavobacteriaceae > Flavobacterium. The sequence continues at coordinate 148,874 of NKJD01000002.1, read as the reverse complement.
CCAAGTTATCAGGAACGCAGGTAAATTAAAGGCAAAAGAGGGTGCTTCAAGCCCTGCTTCTTGGTATTTTTCTGTGGCAGTTGCCAGGTCATTGCACAGCCAAATTGGGAAATCAATGCCGAATAAATGCAATAATTTGACAAAATAACCGCTCCAGGCCACGGCCACTGTGGTGGCGCCCATCATGTATTCTAAGATGAGGTTCCAGCCGATAAACCAAGCAAAAAGCTCGCCGACCGTTCCGTAAGCATAAGCATAAGCGGAGCCTTCAACCGGAAGTACGGAGGCAAATTCGGCATAACACAATGAAGCAAACAAACAGCCAATGCCCGCAATGACAAATGAAAGAGCCAAAGCAGGTCCAGCATAATCGTGTGCCGCTATTCCGGTAAGGGTAAAAATACCGCCGCCAATAATGGCGCCAATTCCTAATGATGTTAAACCCCATTTGGTCAACACCCTATTTAAGTCGTTTTTTTTCAAATCTGCTTCAAAGGCAGATACTGGTTTTACTCTCCAAATTGACATAGTTTATATTTTTTGGTCTTCCAAAAATAGACATTTTGCCTAACGTTACACCCTAAAACAAAAAAAAGGGACACTTTTGATAAGTATCCCTCTGAAAATGTGTTAAAATTTAGTGTCGAACAGGCCTGTTAAGCACCAAGTCGATGTATAAATTGATGTTGTCCTTGAGCTCTTTACGCGGCGTAATGAAATCGAGAAAACCATGTTCCAGTAAAAATTCAGAAGTTTGAAAACCTTCAGGCAAATCTTTACCAGTGGTGTCTTTGACCACCCTTGGCCCAGCAAAACCTATTAATGCGCCTGGTTCAGCAATATTGATGTCGCCCAACATGGCGTATGAAGCAGTGGTTCCACCTGTAGTTGGGTCGGTGCACAATGAAATATAAGGGATTTTGGCTTCGGCCAATTGTGCCAATTTAACCGAAGTTTTGGCCATTTGCATCAAAGAATAAGCCGCCTCCATCATACGGGCACCACCCGATTTTGAAATCATGACAAAGGGAATTTCATGCTGAATGGCGTAGTCGATGCCACGTGCAATTTTTTCACCTACAACAGCGCCCATGGAACCGCCGATGAAGGCAAAATCCATACAACTCACCACCATGTCGGCGCCTTTCGATTTGCCAACGGCAGTTCGGACCGCATCGTTTAATTTGGTTTTCTCAATAGCATCAACCAAACGATCGGCATATTTTTTGGTGTCCGAAAAATCCAACGGATCTTTTGAGGTAAGTTGGGCATCAAGCTCCGTAAATTCGTTGTTATCAAACAAAATCTGAAAATACTCTTTGCTGCCAATACGCACATGAAAGCCATCTTCAGGGCTTACCCATAAATTTTGGGCCAATTCATCTTGGTCAATGATTTTTCCGGTTGGGGTTTTGTACCACAAACCTTTTGGCACATCTTTCTTATCTTCGGTGGGGGTTGTTATCCCCTTTTCAGTACGTTTAAACCACGCCATAATATCGATTCGCTAAATTATAGTGTATTCACATTGTTCAAGTCTGCAAAGGCTTGCTCGAGTCTTTTGATGAAGGTTACTTCGCCTTCACGCAGCCATTTACGGGGATCGTAATGTTTTTTGTTGGGTGAATCAGCCCCATCAGGACTACCAATTTGAGTACGTAAATAGTCAATGTTGGACGTCATGTAGTCACGGATTCCTTCGGTAAATGCAAATTGCAAGTCGGTATCAATATTCATTTTGATGACGCCATAAGAGATCGCTTCCCGAATTTCTTCAAGGGTAGAACCAGAACCACCATGGAATACAAAATCTACGGGGTTTTTACCCGTATTGAATTTGTTTTGAACATAGTCTTGCGAATTTTTCAAAATGGCAGGCGTTAATTTAACATTGCCTGGTTTGTACACCCCATGCACGTTTCCAAATGCCGCAGCAATGGTAAAACGAGGGCTAATTTTGAGCAACTCTTCATAAGCATAAGATACTTCTTCTGGCTGGGTGTATAACTTTGAGCTATCAACGTCTGAGTTGTCTACGCCATCTTCTTCGCCGCCAGTAATGCCTAATTCAATTTCTAGCGTCATGCCCATTTTGTGCATGCGCGCTAAGTATTTTTGGCAAATTTCAATGTTTTCGTGCAATGGCTCTTCTGAAAGGTCAATCATGTGCGATGAAAACAAGGGTTTGCCCGTTTCGGCAAAATGCTTTTCAGAAGCATCAAGCAATCCGTCAATCCAAGGCAGTAATTTTTTGGCACAATGATCGGTATGTAAAATAACGGTTGCTCCGTAGGCTTCCGCCAAAGTATGAATGTGTTTGGCACCCGCCACGCCGCCTAAAATGGCCGATTGTTGGCCATCATTTGACAAGCCTTTACCTGCATTAAACGAAGCACCGCCATTTGAAAATTGAATGATGACTGGCGCTTTTAACTTTGCTGCTGTTTCCAACACCCCATTGATGGTGTCTGATCCTACAACATTTACAGCCGGAAGGGCAAAGCCTTTTTCTTTGGCATAAGCAAAAATTGCCTGTACTTCGTCTCCGGTTGCAACGCCCGGTTTAATGTGGTGAGCCATGATGGTTTTCTTTTAGTTATGGTTACAAAAGTATAAAAACAGGGCTAACAATGGCCAGATTTATTAGAAATCTATGGAAAAACTAAGTAGCTTAATGTGTTGGAAGGCGGAGAAATCGATATAGTTTATGGTTGTGGTCGGATTGATTCACTAATTAAAATCGAAATAGAGTGGCAAATTGATTTTTGTCCGTGGATTACACATCAAGAGTACGGTGAAAATGTCTTAAAACGGATAATTGATCCCCACATTCAGCACCGATTGCGAAAAATTCACGTCTTTGCCCCAGCGTCTTTCCACGCTGTTTGCTGGGTTATATGTTTTGTATCCGAAGTCTAGTCGGACCGAGAAAAAAGGCAAGTCATATCGGAATCCAAAGCCAGTCGCCAAAGCGGTATATTCTAATGATTTGATTCCTTTAAAAACATATTTTTCATCTTCAACGGCATCAAGTACATTCCAAATATTGCCTGCATCGGCGAATAGGGCGCCGTTTAATTTACCTAAAAGTTGAAAACGAAATTCAGCACAAAGCAACAGTTTAAGGTTGGCCTCGTTAAAATCATTGACCGATCCGCTGGCTCCTGGTCCTAGGCCATACGATTGCCATCCACGAATGTCATTAGACCCACCCGCAAAATAACTCCTTGAAAACGGAATGCTTCTGGAATTGCCATAAGGAATAGCAATACCCGCAAAACTGCGTACAGCAAACACTTTTTTATGATGCAAATCCCAGTGTTTAATAAATTCCGCTTCAGTTTTAATATATTGGGCATATTCAATTTCAAAAATGGTATTGGCACCGTTTTGATTTTTAAGTTGTTTGGACAAATTTGCCAACAACGAAAACCCATTCCCAGCAGCTTCAACTTTGGTTCGGAAACTATAAAAATTGTTGTCGAACAGGTCCTTTTTAGTCGATTTCCAATAATTGATGGCAGTTGATGAAATCAGGTTGTTTTCGGTGAGTCTGTATTGTCGTTCTTCAATACTCCTAACTGTTTTGAGTTCATCAGAAGTAACCGGAACTTGCCCATTATTCACATCATTCAAAAATGAATTCACTCCCGAACTTACAATCAAATTATTGTTTTCATCAAAATATGTTGGGTTCACCGTATAGTTTTTGGAAATGTTATTCAACACGTCATACGATGACCGATAGACATTGTAATAATTGGCGGTATTGATGTTTTTAACATACTGGATATTAAACAAATCCAAACGGATTTTTTCGCTTTTCGAAGTGCTCCAATTATAAGTAAAAGTAGCGTTAACACTCTCTTTGTCCAATCCGATATTCCGTTGTTTGGACACCCCAATACTCAAACTGCTGGAAGGAATCATTCGTTTTGGAATCAATTTGTCGGTATTAAAAGGCATTAAAATTTTAGGGAAATTCAACTGGGCATCGGCCCCAATTTCAGATACATTGAAAAAGTTGTTATTCGGATTGGCCAAATCTTTCGATGAACCCACATTGCCCCGGAATCCCAGCACAAAGGTTTCGGCCCCATGAAACACGTTTCGGACTGTAATGGAGGTAAAGCCATTAATACCAAAATCAATAATGTTGGAGTGCGTAAAATCGATTCCATATCCTAACTTGAAATTGTCATACATAGAAAGAAAGATGGTGGCAATTAACGCATTTTCATTCTTTGGATCGGGCAAATATTGGATTAATGGGTATTTGAATACTTTCAGGTTGCTCAAAAACTTGGCCGTATTGATGGTGTTCGTGTCTGAATAATAAGTGCCAGGCAAAATGAAAACGGCATCAACCAATGCTTTTGGTACAAATTTGATTTTTGAATAGCCATACAAGGTAACATGGTTGTAAGTAATGCTGTCTTTGAAAGGCTTGTTTTCATTGGCCGAAGTAAAATCGGTAATCACACGAACTGTGCTGATTTTAAAACGTTTAAAAGGAACTGTTTTAATGCTATCCCCTTTTCGGATACTTTGGTCACTGATGTATAATTCAATGTGTGCCTTTTTTTGTTTTGACAAAGTGTCCACCACATACCGTATGTTATTTGGCTGAAAATAAAATACGCCTTGGTTCCGAAATTCATTCACCAATCGCTTGATTTCATTGGTCAAATTTTCAGAATGGTACATGTCGCCTGAACGGATCAGGCTGGTTGTTTTTAACTTCTGATACATGCTATCTAAAACAGGCGATGCAACTTGGGTTTTAATACTGTCAATTTTATAGGAAGCTCCTAAAGCAACCTTGTAGGTTATTTTTGCTTTTCTATTTGAAATAGTATCAACAGAAAAGCTGGCTTCTACATCAAAAAAGCCTTGGTTAAAATAGTGGCTTTTGAGTCTTTTTATCGACTTATAAGAAGCCATCGTGTCAATCAGAACGGGAGGTTCGCCCGTTTTTCGTAAAAATTCGTGGATACCAAAATGGTAAAACGAACGACTTAAACGATATACTTGCTTTTTGGACAACACCTTCACGTAGCGTTGATACCTCTTTGGGTTTTTCCGCAATTTTTCACGAAATAGTGAATCAGAATGAGGCTTGGCCAAATTGTATAAATTTAACCGAAGTGGATAGCCAAGCAAGGTGCTGTTTGGTTTTTGTGAAAGCAACAATTGCATGGCCTCTGAATTGTCGGGTTTGCCATTAATGCTAAGCACATTTGACACCAATAGCCTCTTTCCATTAGGCACTCGGCGTACAGCATTACATCCAGTAAATAAAATGGCCAATAGAACAAATCCTATTACTTTTGCACTTGGATTGATCACCCTCAAAAATTTATTCAAAAGTACGCTATTTTATGATTAGCAAAAATCAAATTAAGTTTATCCGCAGTTTACATCTTAAAAAAAATCGGTTATCCGAACGGCTTTTCATAGCCGAAGGGGTCAAAGCAATTGACGAATTTGTAAAAAGTGGCTGGCAGGTGCAAGCCTGGTATGGGACTAAAGATTTTTACGAAACATGTTCTATTCAAAATAAGTCAATCATTGATGAAAAGGATTTAAAAAGCATTAGTTGTTTAACGACGCCGCAAGGTTGTTTGGCTTTGTTTTCAATGCCTCCATACGATGAAGCAATTAGCAATGGATTTATTCTTGCGCTTGATGACATTCGCGATCCTGGAAACATGGGTACTTTAATCCGCTTATGCGATTGGTTTGGCGTTGATCAAATATGGTGTTCGCCTACTTGTGTCGAAATATACAATCCAAAAGTGGTGCAAGCGAGCATGGGCTCTTTGGCGCGGGTAAAGGTTTGTATAACTGATTTGTCAATGGCGTTAAAAAACACAGATTTGCCCATTTTTGGCGCTTTTATGAATGGAACATCCATTTATGAACGCACGTTACCTAGTTCGGGCATTTTGGTGTTGGGAAACGAGGCCAATGGCATTCACCCCCTGATTGAATCATTTATTTCTGATCGCATTAGCATTCCTCAGGGTAACCAACACGGGCAAACAGAAAGCTTGAATGTGGCCACAGCTGGCGCGATCCTTCTGAATGAATGGCGCAGAAATCAATAAAAAAAGGCAGCTTATTAGGGCTGCCTTTTTTTTACATTAAATTTCAGGTTATTCTTTAATCCATTTAACCGTACTCGTTAAACCGTTTGAATCGGTAATTTGAGCCATATAAGTACCTGATGGCAAAGTAGACACATCCAGCGTAACTTCTGAAGCAGCTTGATGATTAACAGCTACTTGCTGACCCAATATGTTTACCAATTTAATTTGCGTGATGCCAATTGGCAAAGCAACAGTCAATCGATCTTTGGCAGGATTTGGATAAATGCGTGCCAATGATTCTTGTACTGTATTTGTTCCGAAACCGGCACTAACTGTAATGTCATCAACATATAAATAATATTGATTTGTATCTGAATACACATTAAATCCAAACATATAGTCGCCGCTTACTTGAGGTGAAAACACAACGGTATTACTAGTTGCAGTAGAAGTGGTCGTGCCTCCTGTAATATTGGTGTGGTCAGCCAATACGGTGGTCATACCTGCAACTGAAGCAGCTTGACCGCATGCAACTTTTAACTTTTCAACATAAGTTGTGCTGTTATTTCCATATTTATATGAAACGTTATAAGACATACCAGCAGTTAAAGTGATGGGGTTCGTAAAAAACCAAGCGTTGGCAGGGTTAGAAGAGTTGTATGTGTATTGAAGCGTTTTTGAAGCAAATCCATAGCCAGGGTTTGATGAGACTTGCCATGAATTACCAATTCCTACATTTAGTTGCGAAGTACAAATAGGCATTGCCGGAACCACTGCTGTTTCAAAGTCTTGTGAATAAGGCGCTTGAGAAGCCGTACATAAAGTAACAGCTGTTACAGCTGCACTCCACGTACTCTGATCAGTAGTTGAGCAAGAAGAACGTACCCAGATATAATATACTGTCGAAGGTGTAAGTCCGGTAACCATTGTATCAGTAGCATCACTAGTAACAGAACCTGTTGGCGTAGTGGTAGCTACTGGACTTGTTGCACTTGTTGACACATAATAGTCATAGCCTGTAGCAGTTGAAGTCGACAAGGCAGTCCAACTAAAGCTAACGCTTGTTTGTGTTGTATTACCTGCGGTTACACTTGTAACTTCAATACAGCTTGGTACTGGTTCCCAAACAACATCATCAATTAAGACGCTGTTAGCAGGACTTCCAGTATGTCTGAAAGCTAAAACAGAATTGCTACCGACTGCTGTTCCTGGGTAAACTGTCCAAGAATCATAACTTGTAGTTGAAGTAGTTGTAACTGATTGAATGGCCACAAAAGTTGTGGCATCAGTTGGGTTTGTTAGATAACCTACTTCAATGACTCCGCCTACAGTGAAATTAGCACGTGTTCTGAAACGTAAACGATGCGTGCCTGCACCAGCATTGGAAACTTGGGGCATACTTACTACAGCCAATGTTGTAGTAGAACCACTATAAATATATAAATTATTTGGTGATGAAGTAGTGCCTGTAGTTGCTTGAACACTAGCACTGCCGTCGGTTCCAACTTTTGCCCAACATGTTGGCATATTTAAAGAAGCATCAAAATTTTGCGTAAATGTCGTTACAGGCAAACATAAGGTAGTTACTGTAATTCTGTTACTCCAAACAGAAACATCACTGGCTCCGCACACAGAACGAATCCAGATGTAATAAACAGTAGCATCGGTTAAATTATTAATAACACCACTCGTTGCAGTATAGCTAAAAGTACCATTTGCAACCGTTGTGCTTGAAGGCATTGTTGGTGAATTGGAAATGTAATACTCGAAACCGTTTTGTGGAATAAAAGAAGGTGCTGTCCAAGAAATGGCCGCACTATTTGATGTGGTTGTTCCAGCAACAAGCGCTGTTGGTTCTTCACATGTTGGAATAGGTTCCCAAAACACATCATCAATTAAAATACTATTGGCCGGACTTCCTGAGTTTCTGAATGCTAGCACATTGTTTGCACCAGGAGCAACGCCCAAATTAGCAATAAAACGATCGTATGCAGTAGTGGATGTCGTTGTAAAAGTTTGCAAAGACACAAAAGAAGCGTCATCACTAGGAATTGTTAAATACCCAACTTCTAATATCCCACCAACTGTAAAGTTAGCACGTGCACTAAATCTTAATCGATGTGTGCCTGCCCCTGCATTGGTCACTGCAGGTAAACTTACCACACCCAAGCTTGTTGTGTCTGTACTATAAATGTAGAGCACATTTGGTGATGTAATAGAAATACCTGCTGTTTGAACGTTTGCTGAACCGCCTGTTCCTATTTTTGCCCAACAAGTAGGCATGTTTAAAGAACCGTCAAAACCTTGATAAAATTCACTCACAGCCACACATAATGTTGTAAATGAAACAGATCTCCAAACCGAACGATCGGTTGTTGCACATACAGAACGAATCCAGCAGTAATAGGTTGTTGCAGGCGTTAAATTTGTTAAACCCGTGTCAGTATTTCCATAATCAATCGTGAAAGTAGGCGTTGTTGTTGCAGTTGGAGGTGTTGATGAAGTTGATACATATCCTTCATATCCTAAATTTGGTGTATTTGTTTCTGTTAAGGAAACAGTCGCTGTGGTTGTCGTAATTACACTTGCAGTTATACTTGTTGTAGGATAACAGGTTGGGACATCGCCACAAAGTACCGAACGTGTTCTAGAAACACTTTCAGCCCCGCAGGCGCCATCATCTAAGCTGGTGTTAAAACGCACATTTCCAGACAGTGTAGATATCCACTCAACACTACCAGTGCCAAATGCTAATGCTGTTGTGCCATCTGCTGTGATAATTGTTACAATATCAGTTGCAGTTGAACTTGTGAATACATATCTAGTCCCTTGAGTAACAGTGACCAAAGAGTACTCCGATGCATAACCTGCAGTGGTAATTTCGGCAACGGTTAAGCCATCACAAGTTAAAGGTACGTGAGTAGCAGCGGGATATTGCCCGTTAGTTGAGTCAAGACACTGTGCCTTTAGCTGAACAAAACTACCTAGCGCTAAAAATAAAAGTAGAAATTTTCTCATTTTTTTTAAAATTAAAATAATCGTGCTAAATTACAGTTTTTTTTCAAAACAAACCTGTTTTTATCTTAACCTATTATTTCTGTGGGTTATACTAGTCAAAATCACCAATTTTAGTGTGATAATTATAGAGTCCCAATGGATTTAACGTCAAATTCTAAGCAAAAAAAAGACAGCTATGAAAGCTGTCTTTTGAATGGAATTGAAAATTCGTTTATTCTTTAATCCATTTAACGGTACTAATGAGGCCGTTTGAATCAGTAACTTGAGCCATATAGGTTCCCGATGGTAAATTTGATACATCAAAGGTGATGTCAACAGCAGCATGCTGATCGACAGCTACTTGTTGCCCTAAGACATTCATTAATTTGATTTGAGTAATGCCATTTGGCAACGAAAAGGTCAAGCGGTCTTTGGTTGGATTTGGATATATGCTAACATTAGAACCTTGAAATTGAGTAGCACTTAAAGTACTATAAACAGTGATGTCGTCAACAAACAGCCCGTCTTCATTCAAGTCAGAATACGCATTAAAACCGAACACATAATTACCAGTACTTATTGGGGTAAAAGTATCTGTTCCATTAGTCGCGTCACCGGTATTTATAGCTGAATAATCGTTTAAGACAGTTGTCATTGAAGCGCTTAAAGCACTTGTTCCAACGGCCACTCTCATTTTTTCGGTAAAAGTGGTGCTGCTGCTGCCATATCTGTAACTTATGGTGTAAGCTTCACCCTGGTTTAAATGAATCGGATTGGTAAAAAACCATACGTTGGCATCGTTTGTTGAGTTATAAACATATTGCAAGGTTTTTGAAGTAAAACCAAATCCAGGATTTGATGCTACGGTCCAATTATTTCCTGTTCCAACATTCTGAATGGAGGTACAAGCAGGAAGATCAGGCACGTTGGCTGTTTCAAAATCTTGTGTATAAGGCGTTGCCGAAGCAGTACAAGGTGTTTTAACCATAATTGGCAAACTCCAAGGGCTCACGTCAGAATTCGCACAAGCTGAACGGATCCAAACATAATAAGTAGTTGCCGGATTTAGTCCGTTGATTACAGTGTCCGTATAATTGTTCGACACAGATCCGGTAGGAACAATTGGTGGAGCAGGAAATGTCGGTGACGTTGAAATAAAATATTGATAGCCAATAGGTGGCGTATCTGTTGGGCCAGTCCAGCTAATGGTGATGCTGTTTTGGGTGATGTTGGTGGCCATTAAATTATTCGTTTCCAGACAAGTAGGAATCGCTTCCCACGAAACATCGTCAATCAGTACGCTATTTGGTGGATTTCCAGTATGTCTAAATGCCAAAAAGGCGTTTGTTCCAGGTGCAGCTGCAGGATACACAAACCAATTGTCATAGTTGGTCACTGACGTGGTAGTGGCCTGATCAACAGCTACAAAAGTAGCTTCATCATTTGGATCTGTTAAATAACCCACTTCAATAACGCCGCCCACTGTAAAATTGGCTCTGGTTCTAAAATGCAATCGGTTGGTGCTTGCACCTGCATTGGTTACTTCAGGCATGCGGACAACAGCCATTGATGAAGACGACGAGCTGTACATATACAAATTATTGGGCGCCGAAACTGTTCCGTTTGTTGCTTGCACATTGGCCGATCCGCCAGTTCCTAGTTTTACCCAACAAGTTGGCATATTTGTTGAAGCATCAAATGATTGGGTGAATGTGCTTGCTGGTAAACACAAAGTGGTGGCCGAAGCTCGGTTACTCCACACAGAATGATCGGAACCACTGCAAACAGACCGAATCCAAATGGAGTAAACAGTAGCACTTGATAAATTTGAAATGAGTTCAGAAGTAGCGGAGGCACCCACGGTTCCAAACGGAGTTACTGAGCTACTTGGCGTAGTTGACGTAGTTGAAATATAATACTCATATCCAACCGCTGGCGTTGAACTTGGCGCTGTCCATGAAATGCTTATAGTATTTGATGTACTGCTGCCAGTTGTGAGAGCAGTTGGTTCTTCGCACGTTGGAATTGGTTCCCAAAACACATCGTCAATAAGCACACTGTAAGCTGGCGTGCCTAAATTTCTAAATGCCAAATGTTCATTTGTTCCTGGGTCTGTTCCCAAAATGGCAACAAAAGTATCATAGGTGGTAATGGATGTGGTTGTAAAATTTTGCAGTGAAACAAAAGAGGTGTCATCGGCCGGATCTGTTAAATAACCTACTTCAATTACGCCGCCAACGGTCAATTTGGCCCTTGCATTAAAACGCAACCGGTGGGTTCCAGCGCCAGCATTTGAAACGGGGGGCATACTCACCACACCCAAACTCGTTGCCGAACTGCTGTATAAATACAAGGCATTTGGGCCTGAAGATATAGTTGTTGGTGCTTGAACCGCTGCATTTCCACCTGATCCAACGCGATTCCAACAAATTGGAAAATTTAAGCTGTTGTCAAATGCTTCTGAAAAATTAGTAGTAGCGATACATTCGGTTGAAAATGTGATTGATGTCCAAGTAGAATGATCTGATGTAGAACAACTTGATCGAAGCCAGCAAGTGTAAAAAGTAGCAGGAGTTAAATTGGTAAGCTGAAAATCGGTCATCCCGGCGGGGACAGTGTATGTAGGCGTTGCATTGGCCGTGGGGGGCGTTGCATTGTTGCTTAAATAAATGTCGTATCCACCGGCAGGAGCCACTAAGTCAACCCAATTAACAATGGCAGTGTTTGTTGTAACAGCGCCTAAAGATATAGCGTTTACCGGCAAACAGCTCGGCGCTTGGCCGCATACCATGTTGTAAGACCTAAAAGTGAATGAGCTGCCACAATTGCCATCGTTCAGGTGAATATAAAACCGTACTTCACCCGTAACGGTAGCTACCCAATTGACAGAACCAACGCCAAAAGCATCTACATTGTTGCCACCATCAGCGCTAATTGTGATGAGGTCTGTAGATATTGAACTTGAAAAGTTGTAAAGCATGCCTTGCGTTACATTGACTACTGCGTATTCTGAGGCAAACCCCAAATCAGTAACTAGATTTACCGTGGTCCCATCACACGAATTAGGACTGTAGGTTGTGGTGGGGTATTGGCCGTTTACGTCGGTCAAACATTGGGCCGAAACAGGTGCCCCCAGCCCCATACCAATGAGTAAGAGTAAAAGTTTTTTCATAGTTTGATTGTTTGAATAACAAGCGAAATTACTGCTTTTCCGATTTGAATTAACAATTGTTTAATTGATTTTAGGAACTTTAACTTTTGAGAACTATTTTAACCCAAATTACGCATCAGAAATTTATTACAAGTAAAAATGACTGCAAATCTGGAAATGTACTGATGAAGCAATTTAAACTTTTTTCAATTGGCTGCAAAATGGTCTTTTCGCCCCATATTTCAGCTTTTTATTACTCCGTAGCGCTGCTATGCAGTGCAAAAAAGCTAAAATCTGGAACAAAAATCCGCATTTTTCGCTTCAATCAAAAAAGTCTAAATCACTTCAATTTTTTGTCCTCAATGTAGCTCTGCTACACCTGCGGTAAAAAGAGTCCGTGCACTCCCAGCTTTTTTGCCCTTTTCACTTTTTAATGACGTTAAAATTTGTTTTTTAAAGGTCATTAAGAACCAACTTTTTTATTGGAGTTTGCAAATGCAAACTTTTTGTAAGTGTAGGTTTCATTACAAAGTCTAATGCATAATTTGGGTTGAGATGCTCTTTTTTGTTGAAAATTGGTAAATAAAATGCGTGAGGGCGACAGCGGAGCTCCTGACAGCCGCGTCGGCTGTCAGAGCGGGAGTGAAAGACCGACCCGTCCCCAATTTATTGGGACGGGGCACGCCCATCAACCTATCAGTGTACAAATGAACTTTTTTGTCAATGAGTGAGGCCAATCATGTAATCTGACAACGGTTTTTCATCGGTCGGTGAAAACTCGTTACCTTTGCACTTCTAAAATTCAGATTTATGCACGTTACACGTCACAACTGGACACGCGAGGAAATCCTTGCCATTTATAATAAACCGATGATGGAGCTGTTGTTTGAGGCAGCCACGGTGCACCGCGAACACCACGACCCCAATGTGGTGCAGGTTTCCACTTTGCTTTCCATTAAAACAGGCGGTTGCCCCGAAGATTGTGGCTATTGTCCGCAGGCAGCACGGTATCATACCAATTTGGAAGGCAACGAACTGATGTCTGTTTCGCAAGTAAAAGCCATGGCTTTACGGGCCAAATCAAATGGGTCGTCACGTGTGTGTATGGGCGCAGCTTGGCGGAATGTAAAAGATGGCACTGAATTTGACGAAGTGCTTGAAATGGTTCGAACCATTAATAAACTCGACATGGAGGTGTGTTGTACTTTGGGGATGATTACTGAAAACCAAGCCAAGCGATTGGCAGAGGCCGGTTTGTACGCGTACAACCACAATTTAGATACCTCAGAAGAATATTACAAAGAAGTGATTTCAACCCGCGGCTATGAAGACCGCCTGAAAACCATTGAAAACGTGCGTAAAACCAATGTAACGGTGTGTAGCGGCGGTATTATTGGGATGGGCGAAAATGCCGAAGACCGCGCTGGCATGTTGGTTTCTTTGTCAACGTTGAATCCACAACCTGAGTCGGTGCCGATTAATGCGTTGGTTGCCGTAGAGGGAACGCCCTTAGAAGACCAAAAGCCCGTTGAAATATGGGAAATGGTTCGGATGGTGGCCACAACGCGCATTGTAATGCCCGAGACACAAGTGCGCCTTTCGGCTGGACGCGCTGACATGAGCCAAGAGGGGCAAACCTTGTGCTTTTTTGCGGGGGCCAATTCTATTTTTGCGGGCGATAAATTGCTGACTACACCCAATCCCGACATTAACGACGACATGAAGTTGTTTAAGAAATTGGGTTTGGAAGCGCAAAAGCCATTTATTAAAATCATGCAGCCCACAACCGTGGAAGCCGCCGATTCACAATACGATGCTTTGGGCGAAAAACCACGTTGGAGTCGTCCTGGATACACCATTGAACGCAACGAAGCAGCGCGTGTAAAAGCAGAGTAAAACGACTTTGATCAATTTGATATAAACCCGACTTTGTTCGGGTTTTTTTTGGTCTAAACTTTTGTTGAATGGGGTTGGGTTGTGTCTATTTGCTTCAATATAGGGACATTAGTAGTAATGCCTTTTTTCGCAAGTCTTATTGCCCAACAAGTTTGGTCTTGTTTTCAGCAAGTTTCTGTTTGACATATGCTTTAAACTCTTCAAATGTCATATTTTGAGTTTCCGAGCTAATCTTGTCTCGGACATCTCTCATCATTTTTACTGAGTCAAACTCTTTTTCTGTTTTAGTCGTTTCCATAATTCACTAAATCTTTTGGGCTTCTAATTTCAATCATTGAATATCCAAGTCGTAAATTTACTGAATTATAGCCTTTAATTCTATCAAGGTTTACAATATGTTTAAAGTTCCAATCACCGCCTCGCAGCAAAGAATTTTTGCAACAAAAGGGTGGCTTCGTCTGCCAAGACGCCCGAAACCACGATTGTTTTGGGGTGCAAGGAAACACCTGAAGCGTTATAGCCGCGTTTTGGATCAGAAGCCCCATACACCACTTTGCTAATTTGGCTCCAGTACAAAGCGCCGCCGCACATGCAGCAGGGCTCCAACGTGACATATAAGGTGCAGTCTTTGAGGTATTTGCCGCCAATGAAATTGGCCGCCGCTGTGATGCATTGCATTTCGGCGTGGGCCGTAACGTCGTGCAGCAATTCGGTGAGGTTGTGCCCGCGGGCAATAATTTGGTTTTTAGCCACGACAATAGCCCCCACCGGAATTTCGCCTTGCTCAAAGGCTGTTTGCGCCTCTTGCAAGGCTTTTTGCATAAAATAGTCGTCGGTAAAGGGATTCAGAAGGTCTGGCATAAAGGGCAGTAAAATGCAAAGATGGGGAATATTTTGGGCTTCGTGAAAAACACATTTTACAATATTAAAAAGATAATAGGATTTGCTGTGTATTAAAATTGATCATCATTATAAGTATTAAATTTATATATTTGACCATTCCCCCTACAGTAATTTAAAAAAGGGTTAAATGGCGCTAATTCATGTAGATGACCACGAAATCACGTTGGATGCTTTTAAAGAAAGCATAGAAAACAGCCCTGCCACGGCAGGAGTTCAGGTTGTAGCACTTCCGTCTTTAGTTGATTTTGCAAATTGGGCACAAGAAGCGAAAGAACCGCCTTGCTGCTTACTCCTCGATTATCATATTGCGAATGTACCTGGGCAAAGCAAGGGGTATGGCACAGATTTGTTGCCGTTCATAAAGCAACAATGGCAACCACAACCACCTGTTGTTATTTGTACAGGAGGCACCGATCCTTTAACCGTTTTAGATTGGCTCAGTAATCCAGACATTCAAGGGGTTTGGATTAAGTCGGACTTGTCGTTTAGTGCCGTACCGCTATTAGTGAGTGAAACACTAGCGGGCAACTATACATATACCGCCTATGTGGAACAGGTGAAAATATTGGCCCAAGAGCACCCTGTTTTGTTCAATCATCAGTACCGAACATTGATCCAATTCATGGCGCTCGGCTATCAAACAAACACCATTGCAAACAGGATGGCGCTTTCTGAAAGCAGCGTCAAAAAGAAAAAAGCACACCTAAAAGACGCTTTTGGCATTGAAGGCGATACAGACGAAGCCTTGTTTGTAAAATTGAGAGCATTGGGTGTTTTATGATAAAAAATTTAACATATTTTACACTTTAAGGACAACAATCGGGTCAAATGATCTCTTTTACTTTGCTTTAAATAAGTAAACGATATAAATGATCCAATAAAGGTTGATCTCCTACTTGTATGTGCGCTGTTTTTTTGAAGGGAGGAAAATGGCAAAGAAAAAGACATCCCAAAAAAGAATTAAAAAACTCCCCTTTGGCTAAAGACTAAAGAAGCCTTGGGGGAGGGTAACTAATAAAAAATCAAAAATATGAGAAAAACTATCACCTGCATCTGTTTCTTAGTTGCAATGATTTCGTTTGCACAAGACTTAGAAATCCTTCATTCATCAAATAATCCATTTAATAGCATAGGTAGAGCAAATTTTGACTTTCTAATTGAATTGGTAAATTTGAGTCAACAAGAAAAAACAACTTTTGAAGATTTAGGCGAAAAAATAAAAAACAGTCCCTATAATCAAAATATCAATCTAAACATCGAAGAGTTAAACACTTTTGAACGTTATTTTACCGATAATCCTATCAATTGTCAATCAATAATTGATTTTGAAAACTACATAATAAATAGCAAACTAAATTACAGTAAAGACAATCTTTTAAAATCAGTGGCAATATTGAAATGGAATGTGTTTTTTATGAAAAATGCGTCTAGTTTTGTAGCAAATACTTCCACAAACAGACCAAAGGGAGTTTCATTTGAAGGTTGTTTCAACTATTGTATGGTAAGAAGGTTAACATCCATAGAAAATGGCAATTGGATAGATAAAGCAGAGTTTATACTTGGTCAACCATACAATACCGCTTGGATGGCTGCTTCTTGTAGTTGGAATTGTAGATAATAATTTATTATGAAAATCAAAATCCGTACCGAAATAGTAGTTTTAATTATATTAACAATTACTAACTTTTTTATCATTGAAGAAGAAGTGACGAGTTTATTATATGTGTTTTTATTTATTCCAACGAGCATCTATTATTTTCCAATTAAACCCATTGGACTTTTGACTCATAAAGAAGAACATTATATTGTAAAAACAATATCTTGTTTCGTTATTTCACTTTCTTTAATTCTGGCATATATCACATTCTTGGTTGGTAATAAGTTAGTATTTATTAAACTAATCTATTTGATCGAATTAATTATGAACCTGTTTTTGATTTCTTTTTTTATTCAAAAGAAAGACAGAACATATCTCTTGCATGTAGTACTAATGTCGTTAAATGCGATGTGTTATTTTGGAAAGTAAAACGATCAGTGATCCATTTCTTGCTAAGTTAATGAAAGTAGCAATATCTGTATTTCATGACTTAAATTTTTATTTAATAGCAATTAGAGGAAGAAATCCTTTATAATTTTATTTCAATAATAAATTTATAAAGCGTTGTTTGGGATTAAATTTTTTTGGAAGAAGTGGTAAAATATGTAACAGAGCAGCACTTTTAGTCAATTAAAAAATTCATTCGATTAAACATAGAGTACTCATGAATATTAAATGGTTAATATCGTTTAGTTTAAATATTCTGCCTTTAGTTTCATTCTCCCAAACAGACATCGATAAAGCCCTAAGGGGAAGTGAGCTTCTGCTAAACGGCCTGTCTTTTTTAAAAAGCAACAAATCGGATACGGCCAACTCAAAAACAGTGGAGAGTGTTTGCGTAAAAAACAAGTTAAGCGATAAAATCACGCTTGTTTTGCTCGGAAAAGATGAGGACAATGTAGAAATTAAAAAAGAGCTCATTATCCAAAAAGGCAGCAAAGAGTGTCTGTTTGAAGTGCCCAGGGGCATTTATACTTATCAAATTGTGCTAGCCAACCAAGAGGTTTTCAAAAAAGGCGAATACAAGCGAAACCCAGATTACGCATTAGAAATTTATTACAAGAAAAAATGACTGCAAATCTGGAAATGTACTCCTTTTTTTGTCCTCAATGTAGCTCTGCTACATCTGTGGTAAAAAAAGTCCGTGCACTCCCAGATTTATTGTCCTTTTCCCTTTCATTGCAAAGTCTAATGCATAATCTGGGTTCAATGAAGAAACGACCATCACGGTCAAAGAGTAAAACGATTAATCAGGCTGTCCTAAATGGACAGCCTTTATTCTAAAAACCATTTTAAATATTGCGTGTAAAATATTTTATATTTGACTAGTAGTACTAGAAGGAGTGACAAATTACAAAACTTCTCGAAAATTCTCTGTCAATCAAGGAAGGTGTTTCTAATATGAAAAACCATCTACTTTTATTTGCAATCTTAGTTTCTGTGTTTGTGACAAGAAACCACAAAAAATGCTATTTTGACAGCTACAAAAAAATGATGGATACCCGATAAAACCTAACTTTGTTGTCATGAAATGTTTCTTTATTTTCCTCATATCAGGATTGCTGCATTCACAAATGCAAACAGCCAGTGTCCAATATTCACTGTCTTTTATTGACAACCTTGATCTTGAAAAGGACGAAGTGTTGGGCGGATATTATAAAAAAGCGAAGGCCGAAGCCAACCAAATGGGGTTTACGCTCCAGATTGATCATCATAAAATGCTGTTTTTTAAAAATGAAGGACTTAGCATTGCTAAAAGTTCTTTTGCAGACGCGTTTTGCGACGCTGTTGGCGTCTTTTACTATGAAAATGGAGGCCTCGAAATTCTCAACGACATTGACGATAAGCACATAGGGAGGTATATTATTAAACTCAAAGGACAATTTCAATGGAAGTTGCACAATGAGCAAAAGAAAATCGACCATTATAACTGCTTAAAAGCCACCAGTGAAATTAAAAATGGTGACAAAACAACTTTGGTTACCGCTTGGTATTGTCCGCAAATTCCGGTTTCATTTGGGCCAAAAGGCTACAACGGCCTACCCGGATTGATTTTAGAATTGCACGAAGGGGACGTAGTGTTTGGCGCCAATAAGGTTGCACTCAACCACTTGGACAAGGCCATTCAAAAACCAACGGGAGCACCGTTGTTGACCGAAAAAGAATACAATGACCTGATTCAGAAAATGACATCAGATAAAAACTAATCAAAAGGTGGTCTTACACTGAAAATATTTGTTGCTAATTGGCTACCTCTTTTTTTTATTTATCATCGTGCTTAATGCGTCTTGTCCGTCAGTCTGTTAACAGCTGGCTTTGGATAGGATTGTTCATGTGTGGTTTATTGCACGCGCAAAACCGCCAACTACAGGGTACTGTTCAAGACACCTTAGGGAAACCGCTTGAATACGCCAACATCATAGCCCAGCCCAAGCAAACGAAAGCCGATATTCGGTTTGCCATTGCCAATGAAAAGGGCCACTATGTGCTCCAATTAGATTCGGAGGTGGCCTACGACATTAAAGTATCATATTTGGGATTTTCAGATGCGGTATATAGGTTAGAAGCCCAATCAGATGCCATGACACACAACTTTATAATGAAGTCAACAGGGCAGCAACTCAAAGAAATTGTAATTCAATATGAATACAAGCCCATTGAGGTTAAAAAAGACACCCTCATATTTGACGCCAAGGCCTTTGCTAATGGGCACGAACGCAAGTTGAAGGAATTACTTGAAAAATTGCCAGGCGTCGCCGTTGATAAAAAAGGAATCATTACCGTTCAAGGCAAAAAAGTAACCAAAATGTTGGTGGAGGGTAAATCATTTTTTGGTGGCGGGAGCAAATTGGCTGTTGAGAACATACCTGCCGATGCCATCAATAAAGTGCAGGTGTTAGATCATTTTAATGAGGTAGGGTTTATGAAACAGGTGTCGGACTCCGACGAATTGGCCATGAATGTTACGCTAAAAGATGACAAGAAGAAGTTTGTATTTGGCGATGTGGAAGCTGGTGCCGGCAACAACCCATATTATTTGGCGCATGCTGGCTTGTTTTACTACAGCCCAAAAGGAGATGTAAGCTACATTGGTGATCTCAATAACATGGGCAAAAGCACTTTTACCATTGACGACTTAATTCGATTTGATGGCGGTTTTAGCCAATACCTTTCAGGGCAGAAATCCTTTGGTAATTTGCTCGCATTTGCAAATAATGACACCGATGTGGTGGTCAATCAATCTAAGTTTTCGGCTTTAAACGGAAGCGCAAAACTTGGGTCTTTGTGCGACTTTTCGGCCTTTGCCTTGCTGTCAGATGTATTGACCCAAAACCAAACTACCAATTGGAATCAATATTTGCAAAACAATACTTATAGCGTTGAAAACAAAACCCAGAATCTGACCAACAGTAACACATTGGGCATGCTAAACATGAGGTTGTCATATTCGCCTAATAAAAACGAAAAATGGCAATACAACACCCAATTGCAGGCCGCAAATAACAAAATGAACTCTTATATGCAGTCTGTTACTTTAGCCACAAACAATAAGTTTGAAACCCTCACCCAAGCCGACAACTTAACCTGGAAGCAATTTCTGGAATGGCATAAAAACTATAATCTTCGCCACACTTCCACGGTGGTTGTACAACACGTTTTTGAACAACACAGCCCGAACAGCAGTTGGTTGAACAATCAACCGTTTAACACCAATATTTTACCCATTCAAAACGATGCTTTTTATCGGATTGAGCAAACCAAAAAAACAGTAAACCAGCAGCTCGATGTGATGGTTAAACATTACTGGCTCATCAATCGTTTACATCATTTGTACACAGCCATAGGAAACAATTACCAGCATGCGAATTATATTACCTCAGAGCAGCAACGCTTGAGCAACGGCAACATTGTTAATTGGGCTGATTTGGGCTTTGGGAATCAGGTGTTTTATGACCTGAACGATGCGTATTTTGGGGTTGAATACAAGTTCAAAATCGGTAAATGGACCAGTAAGCCCGGAATATATCTTCATGCGTATCGCTTACAAACCCAGCAAAATGATGGGTTCAACGCTTTGAACAAAGTGCTTTGGCAGCCACAATGGAACTGTGAATATGCCATCAGCAAATCGGAAACTTTTGAACTTAATTACAGATTGGTCAACGCTTTTGCCGAAGCCTATCAAATGGCATCACGTTTAACGTTAAGCCAATACAATGCCGTTTTCAAGGGGAATGCCTTACTCCAAAACGAACAATACCACAGCAGTATGTTGCGCTATTTTAAGAACAGCAGCCTCAAGGGTTTCAATGCCCATGCTTCAATTTCTTTCAGTAAAAAAGACAAAAGCATACGCAATCAAGTTGAAATTGACGGTATTAACCAATATAGCCGCCCCGTGTTGCAAAATAACCCAGAAACCAGTTGGCGCATGCAAGGTAGTGTGAGCCAGCGCGTTTCAAAACTAAGTGTGGAATGGAACAGTTCGCTCAGCTGGTTTAGTTATGTACAGTCTATGAACAACATGACCAGCAGCAATCAGCGGAACAACCAAGACATAGGCGTCACCCTTAAAACGGCTTCTAAAAAGTGGCCGCTGGTCAGCGTTACTTACGAAAGAGGTTGGAGCCAGTTTGTGGGCCTATCCACAGCGCGTTCCATGCGTGAAAGCTGGCTGTCGGAAGTTGAAATTTCATTTTTAAAACATTGGACTTATAAAGCCGACTATGTCCTAAGTCACAATTGGAATGTCAACGGGCAAGTCAATTCATTTGATGTATTAAATACGTCCTTGATGTATCAAAGAAAGAACAGTCCTTTTTTGTTTCAAGTGGTAGTTCAAAATGCAGGGAATATTCAATCCAAAAATGACAATAGTTTTTCAGATTTTGTAATTAGTCAAAATCAAACCTACATTTTACCACGTGTTTACATGTTGACGGTCTCCTATAAATTGTGAGGTGATTCTTGGTGATGCGGGACTTGTTAAAAAGGAGGTGTTTAAATTAGTGTGCTAATGACCTGTTTTGTAAATTATTAAAAATCAAAGTATTGCTTTAATGAAAAATGATTCGGTATTTAAAAAAAACGACAAAAATATTCTTTTCAGTTCTTGTTTACTTGGTGGTCACTCAACAAGTTACCCTGTTTTTAGAAGACAAACTAGATCTTGTATTCATTTTACTAATAAAGTCAGCCTTTAAGCTTTCGTTGCTAATTTGGGTGATTTGGATCATTTTAAAAGATGGATATTTCAACAAGGATTTGTTTTTTAGGAATCAAGTTGGGTCGTATTTATTAATAATAGCGATAGGATATTTTTCATTGCAATTTACCTTTTCTCAACACGTTACTACGACGGAGGTTTTGGTCTTTTTGTTGTCATGCGGGTTAACAGGTTTTTTTGAAGAAGCTTTATTCAGAGTGTATCTCTTTCAAATTCTTGAAAATAATTATAAATCAATTAGTTGGAACAAAAGAGTGCTGGTAGTTTCTTCCTTATTTGGCGTGGTGCATTTTACTGGTTTTTTTAAAGACATGGACTGGATTAGCATAGTTAATCAAGTTGTTTTTGCTTTTGCAATAGGTGTTTTTTTTCAATGTTTATTAACCATTTGTAAAAGCTATTTGTTAATAGCAGCACTTCATATGTTTGTTAATTTTTTAGGTTCATTCAAATCATATTTCAGCAAATACCAGGATTATTCACCGTCAACAATGGATGATTTTTTTTCGACGCAGTTGGTTGTACTCGTTTTTTCAATTTTTATTGTTTTACCCACTTTTTATTTTGCCAAGAAACAAGAAAAAAAAGGGGAGTAGCCGCCCTGTAAGCTGTTAAACACTGTTTTGCCGTACAGTTAATTTTTGACTTAAATAAGGTGGTCAATAAACGGGACAGGTTTTTTGAAATGAAATTAAAAAAAGAGGCAAGCTCCTTTCTTTTTGAATTGACCACTTAATAAGGGCTCGCCATTACTATCCCAGACTTTAAAACTTTTAGCGCTTTATTGATAGATCGAGGCAATCTCCTTTTTTGGATCTTGGTTTTTTTTGATGATTTTTATAAATTTGTTTATTAAAAGGTTAAAAAACTTATATATAAAAATTATAAAACGCGTTTTTGTGGATATATGGGTGTAAAATTAACAATTTATACCCAAAACGGTTAGGGCGCTTTTGAGGTTTGTTTTTACTTTGTATAAAAATAAACGAAGCCGAGCAAGGCTGGCAACCTACATCATGTGCACCGTTCCTCTGATACGCGGGACAGATAACGGCTAAGTGGATTTCCCGAATAAAAAACTCCCCTTTTGGTTACACTGAAAGCACCTGAGGGGAGAAGGAAATTTATGAAAAATCAAAGTTATGAAAAAATTTATTATTTGTATGATGACCAGCATTTTTGTTGGTTTTGGCGCACAGGCGCAAAAAACGATTTCTACCAAAGAAGACGCCCGCTTGGCTTTGGCCAAGGGATTCGTTAGTTTTCGAAATTCCTTACGGCCTCCTTTTAAAGAAACCAAGGATTTAAAAGGCTTTAAAACCACGGTTTGCGGCCCCTGGACACCAACTATGCCCTTTGAAGGCGATAACTTGTTAAACGCGGCCTATGAGTCCTTAAGAAAAGGAACCAGCGACGAGGAGTTAATCAAAACGTATGCAGGTAAAGAAATGGCGGCGGCTTTAATGTATGTCCAAAAAGTCCAAAAAGACAATCCGAAATCAGACGGCAGTGAACTTTTTGGTGGTACTACAGGCAATTTCAACCCGTATGCAGCTAGACTTCAAGCGGATTCGCCATGTAGATGGTATCAGTTGATTTGTTGGTTAAAGCAAATTTTTGGAGAGGCTGGTGCTGAGATTATTATAACTCAGGCATTAGAAGCAATTCGATTAGGTCTTAGATAACAAGTTTTCCAACAGGGATTACCCCTGTTGGATTTTTCATTTTTACAAACAGTAATCCTGACAATAATTGAATAACTAATAAATATAATTATGAAAAAAATTATCTTTTTATCACTGCTGCTACTTTCAAGTTGCAAGAATATTGCCTATAATCATGCTATGGAAAAAATAGGTGGTTTTTCAGACGAAGTTAAAACTTCAACCCTTGTGAATACTGATAAATCGGTTGTTTTTATTCCTATGCATCATATCGGCACTCAGTTGTTTTATGATGACGTGCATAAGAAAATCGATTCTTTGAAAGCACTAGATTATTATTTTTTTTATGAACAAATTAAAGCAAATTCAGCTTCTATTCGGGATACAATTACTTTGTTAAAAATTAGAAAAATACTTGGTGTTCCACTTTCAAAAGACGCTAAAACTGACTACCTCTCCTATTTTAAGGACAAAGAAAAAGTGAAGTTTAAAAAAGAATTAGTGTCCCAGCCTCAGGTAAGTGTTTTTGGATTAGATAGTAAAAATGCATTAAATGTTGATTGTTCTATGAATGACTTAATCACTGAATATGAAAACAAATATGGAAAGTTAGAACTTTCTACATGCGATTATGAAACACCCTTTTATGAAAAGTCAAAATGTCCAATCAATCGAGAACTGAAGAGTAAAAGAAAAACAATTATTGTAGATTACCGCAACAGCTTGGTCGTTCGGGAAGTATTAAAAAATGACCACCCAAAAATTGCCATCATTTATGGAGAATTGCATTTTGTGGGTATCAAAGCGGCTTTGTTAAAAGAAGGCTATCAACAAGTTACGCCAGCTGTTAAATAAAGAAATAGGCTTACATTTTTTTGCGCAAGCGGGCTACTGGAATGTCCAATTGTTCACGGTATTTGGCCACGGTGCGGCGTGCAATGGGGTAGCCGCGTTGTTTGAGGATATCCGTAAGTTGGTCGTCGGTGAGGGGTTTGCTTTTGCTTTCTTCTTCAATTACTGTTTTAAGAATTTTCTTGATTTCGAGGGTTGATACGTCTTCGCCTTGGTCATTTTTCATGGCTTCAGAGAAGAACTCTTTAATGAGTTTGGTGCCATAGGGCGTTTCCACATATTTGCTATTTGCCACGCGTGAAACCGTTGATATGTCCATGCCGATGAGGTCGGTAATGTCCTTTAAAATCATGGGTTTCAACTTTGATTCGTCGCCGTCTAACAAGTATTCGCGTTGCACATGCATAATGGCATTCATGGTCACCAATAACGTTTCTTGGCGTTGCTGCACCGCATCAATAAACCACTTGGCCGAATCGAGTTTTTGTTTAATAAATTGGACCGCCTCTTTTTGCGATTTTGACTTTTCGCGGGCCGCCTTGTAGGTTTGCATCATGTCTTGGTATTCCCTAGACACATACAAAGACGGGGCATTCCGGCCATTCAGTTTGAGTTCCAATTCTCCATCAACAATACGGACGCTAAAATCGGGTACTACTTGTTCAATGTCTCTGGAAGTAGAATCGTATGATCCGCCTGGTTTTGGGTTCAACTTTTCAATTTCAGCAATCGCTTTTTTAAGTTCATCGGTGGTGACCTCTAACTTTTGGAGTAATTTATCGTAGTGTTTTTTTGAAAAAGCCTCAAAATGATGCAATAAAACAACAATGGCCAATTCTACGGCTTGGGTGGGTGTTTTGTGTTTCAACTGCAAAAGCAAGCACTCTTGCAGGTCGCGTGCACCTACGCCAGAAGGCTCCAGTTCATGCACGATGTGCAAAATACGTTCCACCTTTTTTTCGTCGGTATAAATAGACTGTGTAAAGGCCAAATCGTCTACAATATCGGAAATACTGCGGCGGATGTAACCCATGTCGTCAATACTGCCCACCAAAAACTCGGCAATTTCACGCTCTTCGTCTTGAAGAATAAACGTGTTTAATTGGTTAATCAGGTCTTGGTGAAAGCTTACAGGGGCCGCAAAAGGCGATTCGCGCTCGTCGTCGTCGTCCGAGTAGTTGTTGGTATGTAATTTGTAGGCGGGCGTTTCGTCGTTGCTTAAATACTCGTCTATGTTGATTTCTTCGGCATTAATGGAATCATTTCCATCAAACTCGTCGTAATCGTCTTTGTTGTCAAATTCATCACGCTCGGGCATTAATTCTTCGTCGCGCCCTTGTTCCAACGCCGGATTTTCGTTCAACTCTTCTTTTAAACGTTGCTCAAATGCTTGCGTAGGCAGCTGTATCAGTTTCATTAACTGAATTTGCTGCGGCGAAAGTTTTTGCGACAGTTTAAGTTGGAGCGACTGCTTAAGCATGGGTTAGTTGTTTAAAATTCAGCGCTTTGTGGTGTTCTCGGAAAAGGAATTACATCACGGATGTTGGTCATGCCCGTTACAAACAACACCAAACGTTCAAAACCTAAGCCAAACCCAGCGTGTACTGCGGTTCCAAAGCGGCGCGTGTCTAAGTACCACCACAATTCTTCTTCTGAAATGTCGAGGGTTTTCATTTTTTCAACAAGTACGTCATAACGCTCTTCCCGCTGCGATCCGCCGACAATTTCGCCAATACCAGGAAACAAAATATCCATGGCACGCACCGTTTTGCCATCTTCGTTTAAACGCATGTAAAATGCCTTTATTTTGGCCGGATAATCAAACAAAATGACGGGTGCTTCAAAGTGTTTTTCAACTAAGTAGCGTTCGTGCTCGCTTTGTAAATCGGCCCCCCATTCGTCAATGGAATATTGGAATTTTTTGTTTTTGTTTGGTTTTGAGTTTTTCAAAATATCAATAGCTTCCGTATATGAAACCCTTTTAAAGCCATTGTTCACCACAAACTGCAGTTTTTCGAGCAAGGCCATAGGGCTTCGTTCGTTTTGAGGTTTGTTTTTTTCTTCGTCCAACAGGCGTTTTTCTAGGAACTCCAAGTCTTCGGAGCCATGCTCCATGGCATACGCAATGACGTATTTGATGAAATCTTCGGCCAAATCCATGTTGTCGGTGAGGTCGTTAAATGCCACTTCGGGTTCAATCATCCAAAACTCGGCCAAGTGGCGCGACGTGTTTGAGTTCTCGGCCCTAAAAGTGGGGCCAAACGTATATACCTGACCCAAAGCCATGGCATAGGTTTCGGCCTCTAACTGTCCCGAAACCGTGAGGTTGGTTTCTTTGCCAAAGAAGTCTTCTTTAAAATTAACGGCACCTTCTTCTGTACGTGGTGTTTTGTCAAAGGGTAAGGCGGTTACTCGGAACATTTCGCCCGCGCCTTCGGCATCACTGCCCGTAATGATGGGCGTATGTACATAATAAAACCCACGGTCTTGAAAATATTTGTGCACGGCAAACGAGAGTAACGAACGCAAACGCATCACAGCACTAAAGGTGTTGGTGCGCACGCGTAAATGGGCGTTTTCGCGTAAAAATTCCAAGGAGTGTTTTTTGGGTTGCATCGGAAATTTTTCGGCATCACAATCGCCTAAAACCTCAAAATGGGTGGCTTGCACTTCATATTTTTGGCCTGCACCTTGGCTTTCAACCAACAAACCAGTGACGGACAAAGCCGATCCAGTTGTAATTCGTTTTAACTCCGCTTCGGGTGTATTTTCAAAATCAACCACACATTGCAAATTTTGCAAGGTGGAACCGTCATTTAATGCAATAAATTGGCTGTTTCTAAAGGTGCGTACCCATCCTTTTACCGTGACTTCGATGCCACTTTCAGAGGAAGCCAATAAGGCTTTTATACTGGATCGTTTCATAACTGAAAATATTGTTTTTTAATTTTTATGAATCACTAGCTTCGTTGGCTTTGTCAAAATGGTGCTCTTGTCACTGGCCATTTGATGAGCCTTGACTTTGGCTTATTGAAAAAGCCATTTCATTTGCTCATCTAAACTGTTGATTATAGTGATTGCTCATTGGGTATGCTAAATGATTCGGGCAAATATACAGCAAATAGCCACTGTTAACAAACCATAAAAAGCGCACTTGGCGGGAAATATTCGTCGGTACAGCCCCGATAGAGCCGGCATCCTTGCCCAACGGGCAAGATACAGGTGAAAGCGGGCGCTAAATGTGTTCGTGCACCTTGATGTTCTGCTGCCAAAAAAATCAAACTCGCCATTCATTTTAAAGCGATTTAAATTGGGTTAACCCAAAATTAACACCGCATGGCAGTGGCCATTTCCAAACTTTTTTTCATATTTGTAGCAAACCCAACCACCCACCGATGCGAAATCTGAAAAACACGCTGTTTTATTTTATAGTTACTGGCGGATTTATTGCCATCATGTACTGGATTGTGGGCCAAGGAAAAGCCCTCGAGGTGGGACGTTCCATTATTTTGCCTTCAAGCAAAGACACGCAGTGGATGCAGTTTTTGTCGTCGCTTTTTCATAATTTTAAGCACCCGATGGCGTTGCTGATGGCGCAAATTATCACCATTGTGTTGGTAGCGCGTTGCTTTGGATGGATTTTCCGAAAAATTGGCCAACCAACGGTGATTGGCGAAATTATTGCCGGCATCGTGCTCGGGCCTTCGCTTTTTGGCTTGTATTTTCCAGATTTAAAAACCGCTTTATTTCCCGTTGAATCACTGGGCAATTTGCAAATATTGAGCCAAGTTGGTCTGATCCTTTTTATGTTTGTGATTGGCATGGAATTGGACCTCAAAGTACTCAAAAACAAGGCCAATGACGCGGTAGTCATTAGCCACGCCAGCATCGTGATTCCTTTTGCCATGGGCATTGGGCTTTCGTATTTTATTTACCATCAATTTGCCCCTGAAAACGTCGAGTTTTTGTCGTTTAGTTTGTTTATGGGTATTGCCATGAGCATCACCGCTTTTCCAGTGTTGGCCCGCATTGTTCAAGAACGCGGCATCCACAAAACCCGTTTGGGCACCATTGTCATTACCTGCGCGGCGGCCGACGACATCACCGCTTGGTGTTTATTGGCGGCGGTTATTGCTATTGTAAAAGCAGGTTCGTTCGTTAGTTCGCTGTATATTATAGGTTTAGCCATTTTTTACGTGGCTTTTATGTTGCTCATGGTAAAGCCGTTTTTAAAACGCTTGGGCGATTTGTTTGCCAACCGTGAAACGCTGAGTAAGCCGGTTGTTGCTATCTTTTTTCTCACGCTGTTGGTTTCGGCTTATATGACTGAAGTTATTGGCATTCATGCGTTGTTTGGCGCGTTTATGGCGGGCGCGATTATGCCTGATCAGACCCGTTTTCGGTCATTGTTTATTGAAAAAGTAGAAGATGTCGCGGTGATTATTTTGCTGCCTTTGTTTTTTGTTTTTACAGGTTTACGCACCGAAATTGGCCTAATCAATGATCCGTATTTGTGGAAAGTAACTGGTTTTATTATTTTGGTTGCAGTGGCAGGTAAATTCTTAGGAAGTGCTTTGGCCGCCAAATTCGTGGGGCAAACGTGGCGCGACAGCCTCACCATCGGCGCTTTGATGAATACAAGAGGCTTGATGGAGTTGGTGGTGCTCAATATCGGGTATGAATTGGGTGTGTTGTCGCCCAAAATATTCACGATGATGGTGATTATGGCACTGGTGACCACTTTTATGACGGGGCCGGCTTTAGATTTGATCGGTTTTATTTTTAAATCAAAATCACCGAGTGCACCTGATGCCACTAAAGATGAGCACATTTTTAAAATTTTATTGTCTTTTGGCAACAACGAAAAAGGCAAGTCATTGCTCCGTTTGGCACATAGTTTAACGCGTAAACACCCCAAAGAGAGTTCGGTAACGGCTATGCATTTGGTGCAAAGCGACGACATGCACGCCTACAATTTGGAAGAATACGAAAAAGATACTTTTGCGCCACTTTTGGCTACTTCTCAAGAACTGAACATGCAGATGCACCCGTTGTTTAAAGCCACGGGCGATATTGAAACGGATATTGCCGACACGGCCATGCAAGGCGAATTCGATTTGGTGTTGGTGGGGCTAGGTAAATCGCTTTTTGAAGGTACTTTATTGGGTAAAGTGCTTGGTTTTACTACCCGAATCATTAACCCCGACCGATTATTAGATAAATTTACGGGTAAAGAGGGTTTATTTGAGAATTCACCTTTTGATGACCGTACCCGCCTGATTATTTCCAAAACCAAAACACCCCTTGGTATTTTAATTGACAAAGAGTTACAGCAAGTAATGCGGATTTGTGTGCCGATTTACAGCCAAGGTGACACATTTTTGATGGATTACGCCCAACGATTCATTGAAAATAATGACGCTAATTTGGCACTTTTCGATTTGGTTTCGGGCCAAAAATCAAATTTTACCTTAGATAATGCTTTGAAATCATTGGAAAGCCGCTATCCAGGTCGAATCCAGAAGCAGGCAGGAGCAGCACTTTCGGCTGATGTTTTAGCGCAAAATGATTTGCTCTTGGTCAGCTTGGAAAGCTGGAAACGCATGATTGATGCGCAAAAAGAGTGGTTGCCTTCGATTCCGTCGGTGTTGATTATTAAGCCTTAGTTAGAGAAAAGAGGAAAGAAGCAACAGGAAAGACTTGCGGGAACTGCTTGTCTGGCATTAGTGAATGATGTTCGGAAAAAACTTTAAACCTTGAACTTTATGCTTTAAACCGTAGAATGGATGGGCTTCGGAGAGGTCTTGCGGGAACTGCTTGTCTGGCATTAGTGAATGATGTTCGGAAAAAACTTTAAACCTTGAACTTGAAACTTGAAACAAAAAGACTTTCGACTTTCGACTTTTGACTTTTGACTTTCAGACTGTGGTAATCACTCCCTGTTCTTCGAATCAATCCAAATGGTGACTGGGCCATCGTTTATCAATTGAACCTTCATGTCGGCTCCAAAAACGCCGCGCGCTACTTTCTGCTTTGTTAGGGTTGCTAAAGTTTTTAAAAAATGTTCATATAATGGAATGGCCTGTTCTGGTCTTGCCGCGCGAATGTAACTGGGGCGGTTTCCTTTTTTTGTTTGGGCATGCAACGTAAATTGGCTAATTACCAAAAGTTGCCCATTTTGTTGAAGCAATGATTCGTTCATAACGCCCATGTTGTCGGGAAAAACGCGAAGTCCAACTGTTTTTTGTGCTAACCAATCACTGTCTTCTTCGGTGTCTGTCTCTTCAATGCCAACTAAAACGAGTAACCCTTTTTGAATCGCTCCAACTATTTGATTGTCTACTTTAACGTGCGCCTCACTAACGCGTTGAATGAGAATCCGCATAATTTATGTTTTTATTTTTGCACAAAAGTATGGGAATATGCGACTCAATTTGCCGCTGCTCAAATTTCATTCAGAGTTTCATTTTATAACTTTAGGAATCAAAACTTGTTTGGCAGATTGGTATCTTTGCGATAGGGGTGGGCTCGGAGAGGTCTTGCGTGAAATGAACATCTGGTTTTAGTAATTTGTGTTCGGGGAAAACATAAAATTTAAACTTCCCCACTTTCCACAAGAAACTATTGCCGTGTGGCTATTGCCTATTGCCTTGCTCGGTTTATGCCTTGCGGGAACTGAACCTTTTGCTTTTGTAATTGGTGTTCGGTAAAACTTGAAACTTTTCCACTTTCCACTTTCAACAAGAAAACTATTGCCTTGTGGATATTGGCTATTGCCTTCTTTTGATTTTCGACTTTCGACTATTGACTTTCGACTACATAATTCAATACATTTGCACCACAAACAAACTAGGGTATTTCCCCCCAACAAACGATATCATAATGAAAGACCTTTTAAAACAATACGAAAACAAAGCCCCCGAAATTGTATTTCACTGGAAAGATGCACAAACTGAAGCCGAAGGATGGACTGTGATCAACTCGTTACGTGGTGGTGCTGCTGGCGGTGGAACTAGAATGCGCAAAGGACTTGATAAAAACGAAGTGCTTTCATTGGCCAAAACCATGGAGGTTAAATTTACTGTGTCAGGGCCCGCCATTGGTGGTGCCAAATCAGGCATCAATTTTGACCCGAACGATCCCCGCAAAGAAGGGGTGTTGCGCAGGTGGTATCAGGCAGTTTCTCCATTGTTAAAGAGCTATTATGGTACTGGTGGCGATTTGAATGTGGATGAAATTCACGAAGTAATTCCATTTACTGAAGAGTGCGGTGTATGGCATCCGCAAGAAGGCGTTTTTAATGGACATTTTAAACCGACCGAAGCAGATAAAATCAACCGAATTGGGCAGTTACGTCAAGGGGTTATTAAAGTAATTGAAAATCCTAAGTTTTCACCTGATGTGCTCCGTAAATATACGATAGCCGATATGATTACGGGCTATGGCGTTGCCGAAGCGGTACGTCATTATTATGCCGTTTATGGCGGCGATTTTGAAGGCAAACGCGCCATTGTGCAAGGTTTTGGCAATGTTGGATCTGCTGCTGCATTTTACTTGGCACAAATGGGTGTAAAAATTGTTGGAATCATTGACCGCGAGGGAGGCATTCTTTCTGAAGACGGATTTAGTTTTGATGAAATTAGAAAATTGTTTTTATCAAAAGACGGGAATAAATTAGTGGCCCCCAATATGATTCCAGCTGCTGAATTAAACGAAAAAGTTTGGCAAATCGGTGCCGAGATTTTTGCGCCTTGTGCTGCGTCACGTTTGGTTACTGAAGCACAAATCGAAACAATGATTGCGGCTGGTTTGGAAGTAATCAGTTGTGGAGCCAATGTGCCTTTTGCCGATCAAGAAATCTTTTTTGGCCCGATTATGGAAAAAACAGATCATAAAATCAGTTTGATTCCTGATTTTATATCAAATTGTGGTATGGCTCGGGTTTTTGCTTATTTCATGGAGAAAAAAGTGCAAATGACCGACGAAGCCATTTTTTATGATACTTCTGAAACGATTCGAAAAGCACTTGAACGCACGCATGCGCACAATCAGAGCCTAACTGGAATTTCAGCTGAAGCTTTCCAATTGGCATTGCAACAGATCGTATAGTCCGCTTTTTTAATTGTTGAAAAGATGATTTTTATACCTTAATATATATACTCATCAAATTGACAATAAATTTTGGTTCTAAAGTCTGAAGGTTTTTATAAAATAAATTCAGTTGCGATTCGTTAAATTAAGCATTAACTAAAACCATGTCACGAGATCAGAAAGCGGTTATCTGGAGTATTCTCTTTTACCTACTTATAGTGGGGGCGCTTTATTTGATTCGTTTTTGGCCCCCATACCAAGAAGAGAAATATACCGCTGGAGGCGGGGGAGGAGGCATTGAACTTAATTTTGGTTTTACAGATCAAGGGCAGGGCAACCAATCTGCCAGTACATCTCAGCCTATCGAACAACCAAAAACAGCGGTGAACGAGCAACCTGAAGCCATAATAGCCGATGCCAATTCTGACCAAGCCGTTATTTCAACGCCGAAACCAAAAGAAGACAAAGAATCAAAGCCAAAAGAAACGACGCCTGTTAAAGCCCAGCCAAGGAAATTAGAATCAGAGTCATTACTCAACAGTATGTTGGGTGGGGGCGATGGCAATGACGGCAAGCAAGGAAACAAAGGAAGCAAGTCAGGCAACCCTTTGGCCGGCGGCTATGGCGCAGGCGGATCGGGTGATGGAAGTGGCGGCGGTGACGGATCGGGCAAAGGATTAGGAAAAGGTTCG
Organism: Flavobacterium sp. BFFFF2; assembly: GCA_002256385.1. Classification (GTDB taxonomy): domain Bacteria; phylum Bacteroidota; class Bacteroidia; order Flavobacteriales; family Flavobacteriaceae; genus Flavobacterium. The sequence continues at coordinate 115,712 of NKJD01000002.1, read as the reverse complement.
GGTTATGGAACTGGAAGCGGCGGCGGAGCAGGTGGTGGAAACTATCAGTTAGGCAATCGAAAAGCCTTGCGCAAACCAAACCCCGAATATAATTGTAACGAACAAGGCATTGTGGTGGTCCAGATAGTGGTTGATCAAAATGGCAAAGTCATCGAAGCCCGGCCAGGTGCTCGTGGCACTACCACTCCTGCCAAATGTTTGTGGGATCAGGCGCAAAGAGCCGCGCTGGAAACGGTTTGGTCATCGGATAAGAGCGCCCCCAATCAACAAACCGGAAAAATTATATACTCTTTTCAATTGCAATAGTTAAAATGTCTTATTGGGCTATGTGCCCAGTGTTTACAGCGTTTGTAGCTTTGCTTTCTCTTGCTTTATTCTTTACTTCGTTTAAAAACAATCCCTGAGCAGCGGTTAACCCATGCGGTTTCTAAACCGTTTTGTTAATAAAACATTAAGTGATTTTTAATGAAACCTTAAATTTAGCCCGTCTCATTTCATTATTCTCGACATTTTGTGAGTTTCATTAGATAATCCCAAAAAATTATACCGCTTGTTGTTGATATAATTCAAATGACTAATTTTACTAACTTGTTGTATGATGTCATCACTAGCTGAATTGGCCAGTAAAAACAGCACTATAACGATTTCGAAAAGCAATAAACGGTGTGTGACAGCCGTAAATGTCAAAACAACTATTTTAATTAACTTAAATTAACATTATGGAAAACAATTATTTTTCACGAACGGTTGGCTCCCTGGGGAGTTCGTTTGTAAAAAATGTGATCCTTTTGTGTTTGATCTTGTTAAGCGCCTCGTCGGTACGTTCACAAAATGTGACTGTATCTACAAGTGGTGGGGCAACATGGAGTGGGGCTACGTCCTACGCTACGTTGGCCGCAGCCGTTACGGAACTTAACAACGTATCATTCACTTTAGGAGGAACGGGTACCGTAACCTTCAGCTATGTAGCTGCGTCAGGTGAAGCGGGTCCAGCAGGTGGTTTCAACATCACACGCTCGGCGACATCTTCAGTAAACGTAGTTATTGATGGAGGGAGCAAAACCTTTACCGCAGGAGCCAACACGGCTGGCAGCTACACAGATGCTGTCATCAAGTTGACTGGTGCAGACTACATCACGATTCAGAATTTTACGATTCGTGAAAATGGTTCTAACTCAGTAGTCACTGCTGCATCAAATACCAAAACGGAATTTGGTATTGCCTTGTTTAATGCTGCTGCAGGCAATGGCGCGCAGAACAACATTATCCAAAACAACAACATTCAGTTAGACAGCGCTTATCCGAACACGATAGGTATTTACTCAAACTGTAATCAGACAGCTGCCACATCTTCAGCCGGAACTAACGCTGGCACAAAGGTGTATGGTAACACAATCTCAAACGTTCAGTTTGGTGCGTACTGGTTAACTCCAGCTCAGACAGCAACGGTGCAAGAATCAGGTATTGATGTTGGGGGCTCATCGGCTTCTACTGCCAACACCATTACTTTTGGACAATTTAACGGTGCCTTTACTTGGGCTACTGTACCAACTGGTTTTATTTCTACAACGTATGCGGGTCTTTACTTCCGTAATACAACAGGTGTAAACGTTCGTTACAACACGATTTCAAACCCATCAACATATTCACTAGCAGTTGCGGGTGTCATGATTGCGGGTACTACACCAGCATCATACACTTACACTTCAACCATTTCTAACAACGCAATTACATTAACCAATACGGGTATAACCGCAGTGACGGGTGTCGATTTTGGTTTTGGTTTAAGTACAGGTACAATTGCTGCGAGTTCAAACTCAGTAACGATTAATCAAAACGCTACTGCTGCAAACTCTGCTGCATTAATTGGTATCAAAGCGAACTATGCTTCTGCTACCAATACTATATTATCTAATACAGTTATTGTTAACCAATCTCAAACTACAGGCGCTACCACAAGTGCTGTAACAGGTATTACTGCTGCAGGTGTTGGAACTACAGTTTCGGTTGGTAATTCAAGCACAACGGGTAATACAATTACAATTAAACAGAGCCAGAGTGGCGCTGGATCATACGGTTCTGGGGCTATTAGATACATAGACGTTAACGCAGCTTCTGCTACGATAAACGTGATGTATAATACCTTAAACACAACTGGATCAACAATAAGAAGTACTGGCGCATTGATTGGAATATTCCAAGATTCAACCGTCACTACTTTGGTGTTCATTGATAACAACACCATGAATGTTGATCGGGTGGCTGCATCTGGTTCAATCACTTTCCAAACCACATCAGGAACTCCTTCAGAGGTTAAAGACACCATTACCAATAATAGTATTACTATTACTGGTTTAACAGGTGCGTCAACATGTACTGCTATTTCTTCTCTAGGTGGCCCTAGTACACCTGCTGCTAATAATAAAACCATTGACGGAAACACCATTAGTGTAACAGGAACACATTCTGGAACTACAATTGGTATTACTTGTTCATTTACTAATACAGGTTTTATTAGAAACAACAGTGTTACTTTAACAAGCGCTTCTGCAACATTGACTGGAATTACCACAACAGGTAGCAACATGACAATGAGTGGAAATACACTTAATTTGAATACATCTGTTACATCACTTACCTCGTTACAAGGTATTGTTATGTCTGGTACTGGAACACATTCAATTACAAACAATACATTTACCAATTTAAATGCAACCGGAGTACTTACTTCTGGAGGTACCACATCAGGTTTTGCAATTTCTGGAAATGCGTTGGCAAATTTGTTTGGAAATACCATTACCAATATTTCAGTTGGTGCTGCTACTTCGACTGGCTCACCAATAGTTGATGGTATTTTAATTTCTGGTGGAACTTCAATCAATGTTTACAAAAACAAGATTTACGGAATTTCTACAGCGGCAACTGGAACAACCACAGCTGTTAATGGAATTCGTATCAGTGGAGGGACAACTAATCAGTTTTACAATAACTTAATTGGAGGTTTAACTGCTTCTGCAGCTGCATCAACTGATGCCGTTCGTGGAATTGCTATTACAGCAACATCAGGTACCAACAACGTATACAACAACACCATTAACTTAAGTGCTTCTTCTACAGGAGCTAACTTTGGTGCGTCTGGTTTGTTTTACACAACAGGTTCAACTTTAGACCTAAGAAACAACATTGTAATAAATACATCGACACCAGCAGGTACGGGTATTGTTACAGCTTTGCGTTTTAGCTCAACAACCTTGACTAATTTTGCTTCTACCTCAAACCGCAACTTGTTCTTTGCTGGTTCGGCTTCAGGTACTCGTACAATTATGCACAATGGCACAACAGGTTACCAAGATTTTGCATCGTATTTATCTTTCGTCGGGGCTGCACGTGAGTCACTTTCGTTTGCTGGAGATAGTAGTTTTACTTTCGTTTCAACTACTGGATCAGATGCCACATTCTTAAAGCCCACAGCAGGGATAACTACCCAAGCTGAAAGTGGAGCATCTAGCCTTTCTTCAGTATTTACAGATGATTTCGGCGGAAGCACTCGTCCAGTAACCCCAGGAACATCCAATGACATTGGTGCTTGGGAATTTGCGGGTATAACTCCAGCGCCATCGGTAACATTGAATTCAGTATCGCCTACTGCTACTACGCAGTGTACTGCTGCAAACAGAACGATTTCTGTAGATGCAACTACACCTGCAGGAACCAGTATTTCAAGTGTAGTTATCAACTACAGTCATAATGGAACTGCACAAACAGCAGTAACCATGTCAAATGGCGGTAGTGGAAATACTTATACTGGGCAAATGGTGGCACCAACCACCACCAATGCTACAGTAGCTTGGACAGTAACCGCTACAAACTCCTTAGGATTAACCAGTATTTATTCAGGAACTTCTTTTAGAGATGAGCCAACGATTGGTTATACCGGTACTGCTAGTATTTCAAATGCTACAGTTTGTTCGGGTTCTTCAACATCTTTATCGGCTAAGTTTACAGGAGCTGGTACTGCTACTTTGGGTACCTCACCTACAGCAAGCTCGTCAACAGCTCAAAGTTTTTTACCAGGTGGCTGGGGAGGTGCAAAGACACAGTACATTGTACTAGCTTCTGAGCTAACAGCAGCTGGTGTCTCTGCGGGTAATCTGTCATCTATTGCTTTTACACCTACAACTTCAGGGCAAACCTACCAAGGTTTCCAAATGTGGATGGGTACAACTACGCAAACCGCAATGACTACCACTTTCATACCTATGACTGGTCAGACGCAGATGTACTTGGCCACGGGCACTGATAATGGATATACACCATCAGCTAACACTTTAAACACTTTAGCGTTTGGAACAGGGTCTGGTTCATCATCTACATTTACTTGGGATGGTACATCAAACATTGTTTTAACCTTCTCATGGAGTAGAGTACCAAGTGCTACTACTGCCACCGCATCGTCTATGAATGTCTATGCACCAGGTTTTACTTGTAGCGCATACGATCAATCGGACAGTTTAACTCCAGCAGCTGAATTAGCTACTGCTACCGCTGATGGAACAGGTACAAGCAGACCCGTATTTGTTTTTGCAGGTGTTGTTGCTGTAACACCTTCGTCTGTTTCTTGGTCAAATGGTACCTCTACTGTAGGTTCTGGAAACCCATTGGTTGTTAACCCGACAGCGTCAACAACTTATACAGCTACAGGTCAAATTTCTGGTTGTGGATTGCAAACGTCAAACTCTGTAACTGTTACAACGAATGCATTACCAGATTATGGCGTATTTGCTAATGCAGGAACTAATTCTTCAACAGGTATTAGTAATTATCTCCAGTGTGGTCCTCAGACACCATCTGCAGGTTATGTTACTGACGGAAACGGTTACGCGGCAGGTACTTCCGTTAAATGGTATAGTGCTTTAACTGGCGGATCGGCTGTAGCTACATCAACAACTGATTCAAGTGGGCAGTCTACTTATCCAAATTCAATCAGTGCTAATACTACATTTTATGTAAGTGTGGCAGATCCAACTTCAGGTTGTGAAAGTTCACCACGTACACAAGTTGACTTCCAGGTAAGCGCTCCTGCTACAATTGATACTACAGGTAGCACTAGTGCTTCTCTATGTTTAAATGGCGCAGTTACTTTAGCGGCTTCTTCTTCTGCAAGTCCTGCTTATTCTTATACTTGGTCTTCAACAACTGGTAGTGGTATTACCACCGCTTTATCTGGTGCTAACCAATCGGTGACACCAACAGTTGCTGGTACATATACTTATACGGTTAATGGTACAAATGGAACATGTAATGCTTCAAATACGGTTGTTGTTACTATTAAGCCACTACCTACCGTAAACACGCTTACTGCATCAACTAATCCAGTTTGTTCAGGTGGTTCTTCAACCATCACAGCTTTAGTAGTTTCTAATGGTACAGGATCTATTGGTGCCGGTGCAAGTACTTCAAGTGCTGCTGGTGAATCAATGTTCCCTGGTGCGTGGGGTGGTGCTAAAACACAGTATTTAATTCGTGCGTCTGAATTAACAGCTGCCGGATTTGCCGCTGGGCCATTAACTTCATTAAGTTTCTCAGCTACCACGTCAGGTCAAGCTTATCAAGGTTTTGCATTAAGCATTGGACACACGTCTTTAACTACTTTGGCATTTAATGCTACAACACCTATGATTTCCGCTGGTTTATCACAAGTGTATGCTGCAACAGGAACCAATGGTGCTTATACTCCAATAGTAGGAACTAATACACTTACATTTGGTACAGGTGGTTCTGCTTCTAGCTTTAATTGGGATGGTACTTCAAACATCATCTTGTCATTCTGCTGGAGTAGTAACCCAACAAATTCAACATCAACAGGCTCGACTGTTGTAACTGATACTGTAAGCTACCAGTGTTCAACTTCTGGTCGTAAAGATTCAACTTTGCCTGCAGCATTTTGTCCTTTAGTAAATACAACTGACTTTGGAACCACTGTTGCAGGTGGTACTTCTATTAGACCTCGATTTACTTTTGCTGGTTTAGTTGGTACAGTTGGTACAGGTACTCATGTTTGGTCATGGAAGGCTGGTTCTACAACAATTAGTGGTGCAACTGCAAATACCTATGCCGCTAGCCCAACTGCTACAACGGTTTACAATGCTTTTGCCCAAGATAATACAACTTCTTGTATTGGAACCAATAGCATTCAAATCAATGTAAACCCACTTCCAACAGCACCGTCTGGTACTGGTTCGGCTCAGTGTGGTTCGGCTGTTCCAACTGCTAGTGTGTCTGATCCAAACTCATTCACGACACCAACCTTTAAATGGTATGCTGCTTCTACAGGAGGTACTGCTTTACAGTCTTCTACTAGTACAACATATACTACAGCTGTTGCTACAACTACCGATTTCTGGGTTTCAGTTACTAATCCAACAACAGGTTGCGAAAGTACACGTACGCAAGTTAGTGTTGCTGTAAGCAATCCGGTTGCAATCAGTACAGCTGGTTCAAGCACTTCAAATATTTGTTTGAATGGCTCAATTGACTTAGCTGTTTCAAGTTCAAACTCCAATTATACTTATTCATGGGCTGCTAGTCCATCATTACGTAGTGGATTAACTTCGCCATCTTCATCAGCATCTTTAACTGTTACACCAATTGGTGCAGGTACTTATACCTATACAGTTACAGCAACTGATACTGTAACCAATAGCCCAGTAACTTGTTACAATACTTCTACAGTTGTAATTACTGTTGTTGCTTGTCCTACAGGAACAGCTACAGTTAGCTCTACGGCAACTTGTAACGGAGTATCTGTTGACTACGCAGCAAACTTTGCTTCGCCAGGTATTGCTAACATTGGTTCAAATACTTCATCTACCATCACTACTACTGGTGTACCATATCGCACGGGTACAACTCTCGGAAACTCGCAACGTAATCAGTATTTGATTTCTGCGGCAGAGCTTGCTACAGGTGGTTTTAGAGCAGGTAACTTTACCGCTTTATCAACTACCGTAACAACCGCAGTTCCTACTGGAGCGATGTCAGGTTTAACCTTTAAAATGGCAAATGTGTCTGACGCTGCTTTAACGACTACATTATTAGCTCCATCAGCGATGACTACGGTTCTTACTTTAGCTACTTATTCACCGGTGACTGGAGAAAATGCACATAGCTTTACTACACCGTTTACATGGGATGGTACATCGAACGTATTAATCGAGATTTGCGGTACTTTAGCAACAACTGGTTCAGGATGTGCTATGGCTACAACAGCCACCACATTTAATGCTACGGTTGCTACGAACAGTACTACAGGTTGTTCAGATACTACAGGAACGCTGCTTACTAATGTACGTCCAGTGTTTAAATTGTCTGGAAATACAGCTCTTACACCAGATTCAATTACATGGTATAATAGTTCAAACGCTTCTATTGGAACAGGTTCTCCGCTAACTTATACACCAAGTACTTCTGGTAGTTTCTACGCAGTAGGGGTGTTTAATGGTGCTTCTAAAACAACCAATAATGTAAGTGTAACGGTGAATCCAATTCCTGCTACACCAGCAACGGCTTCTTCATCACAATGTGGTTCAAAAGTGCCAACGGTTAGTATTAATGATACTTACTCATTCAGCAACCCAACATTTACTTGGTATAATGCTTCCACAGGAGGTACTGCATTGCAGGCAACCACCTCACGAACTTATACTTCTGTAATTTCTGCTGATACAACTTTTTATGTATCTGTAAAAGATCCTGCAACAGGTTGTGAAAGCGGAAGAAATACCACTACTGTTTCTGTATCAGCCGCTCCAGCCATGGATAGCTTAACAGGAATTCCATCTGCTTCTGTTTGTCCTAATGTGGCCTTTACACCTGGTGTAACTGCCGTTAACTACAACTCATTTACATGGACTGCCTCTCCAGCTGCTGGAAGTGGTATACCAACAGGTAGTTTAACAGGGTCATCGCAAAGCATAACTCCAACAGCTGCGGGTACTTATACTTATACAGTACAAGGTACTAGCACTGCAGGTTGTGGAAACGTAGCAACATTTGATGTTACTGTAACAACACCGCCCGCAGTTTCAACCAAAACAGCTACACCAAGCTCTGTTTGTGTTGGCTCAACAGTTGCATTAGCTGCTACTTCTGAGAATGTAACGGCCGCCGTTTCTTCAAGCATTGGATCAGGAATTTTAAATAATACAACGACCTCTTATCCAACTCCTTTTGGAGGTTATTATTTCGGTTCTCTTCAACAATATTTGATTCCTGCTTCTGAATTAAGAGCTGCTGGTTTACGTGCTGGTAATTTAACTTCTATTGCTTTTGACATTGTTACGCCTGATACTTCAACTTTAACAGGTTACACAATTGGTGTTAAGCATACAGGTGCAAATACGTTAACAACTGCATTTGGTACAGGTTTTACAACTGTTTATTCAAACACCTATACACCATCAGGAGGTACAGGTTTTGCTGCTAACACTATTGCATTTACTACGCCTTTTAACTGGGATGGTTCATCTAATATTTTAGTATCAATTTGTTTTAACAATACTGCTTATACAAACAATGCTGTAGCTAATTTGTCTACAACATCGTACAATTCTTCGGTTATTTTCAATGCTGATTCATCTACTGTTTGTGGAACTACTACTGGTGGTACGAACACTGTTTCACGTCCTAACATGAAATTTGGTGGTCAAATCGGAACTGATATGACTAGTACAAGATCATGGACATGGTCAAAACCAAGTGCAACCGATTTTGCTACTACTAATACCACTACTGATACAGTTTCTGCTGATACAACGTATACAGTAAAAGTTACAGACGGAACTTCTTCTTGTTTCTCTACTAGCACTGTAGCTGTAACTGCATTGGCATTACCAACTGCACCAACTGCATCCAACTCATCGCATTGCGGTAGTCGCATACCTACAGCTTCTGTATCTGATCCAAATTCATTTACAACGCCAACATTTAAATGGTATGCCGCTTCAACAGGTGGTACTGCTTTGCAGTCTTCAACAAGTACAACGTATACTTCTTCAGTAGGCGCAACTACTTCGTTTTATGTTTCTGTAACTAACCCAACTACAGGTTGCGAAAGTGCCCGTACTCAGGTGGATATTACAGTTACTGCTCCTCCAGCAATTACTTTAAATGGAATTGCCGCTACTAGTTCAATTTGTGGTGGAAGTTCAGTTAGTCCTTCTGTTTCAAGTGATAATTCTTCATTTGCTTACACTTGGACAGCATCACCTGCAACAGGAAGTGGTATTGCTACTTCATTGACTGGTGCTTCACAAACCATTACTCCAACAATTGCTGGTACTTATACCTACACAGTTATTGCTGATGATACTGTTTGTCCAAATAGCTTAACATTTACGGTAACTCGTATACCAACTGCTACAGTTGCATCTTCGGTTTCTTCTTATTGTGTAACTGGTGGTACCCCAGCTTTAACATTGTCACCTGCTACAGGATATGGCAATGCAAGCATTCAGTGGGCTACTTCTACCAATGGAACTTCATATACTGATGTTTCAAGTGCAACAAGTGTAACTTACACTCCTGCTGCTGCTTTATCTACATCAACGTATTTTAGAGCGACTGTTTCAAGTTCAACTGGTACATCTTGTTCAACTCCATCACTTTTGGTACCGGTTTACAACCCAGTTGTATCTCCGATTAGCGCTGTTGGTCGTTGTGGAACAGGTACTGTTAATATATCAGCTACAGTTGACCCAGGTATTACTGTTAATTGGTATGATGCTGCAACAGGCGGTAATTTAGTTTTTGCTAACACGGCCTCTATTGCGCCTACTGTTTCTGCAAACACTACTTACTACGCTGAGCCTTCAGGTGGTTCAGTTACTGGTCTTGGTTTAGCAACTACAAGTGTCCCTGCAAGTACAGGAGCTTCGGCTGAAAGAGGAATGGTATTTACAGCTTCTAGTAATTTTACTTTACAATCTGCACAATACTATTCGCCAACAACAGCTGTAACCAATACAGTAGTAATTAATTTAACTGACAATACTTCAGGAACTTTAATTTCTACTAAAACCCTAACCATTGCACAAACAACCGCAGGTTGGTACACAATGAACTTAGGTTTTAGTATTACACCAGGTACAACCTATCGTTTAACTGCCTCATTCTCGCAGTCAGTTAATCGTGATGGAACAACACAAACTTATCCGATTGCAATTAGCAATGTAGGTTCAATCAGTTCTGGTTATGATACAGGATTGGTTCCTTACTTAAGTTATTTCCATAACTTAACGATTGTTTCTTGTATTGGATCACGTGTTGCAGCCTCTGTTGTAGTAAATCCAGACCCATCAGCTACAACCATTGCTTATGGTGGTTCTCCTTATTGTAGTACAACTACAAATGGAAACGTTGCTTTGTCTGGCACAACAGGAGGTTCATTTACTGTTTCTCCATCTACTGGTCTTACACTTAATGGTTCTACAGGTGCTGTTACCCCAAGTACAAGTACTCCTGGTACTTATACGGTAACATACACACTACCTGCTACAACTTACTGCTCTCAGTTTACTACAACTGCAACAGTTGTAGTAAATCAAGCACAGACTTCTGCATTTAATTATGGTGCAACTTCTTTCTGCGCAGATGCTGGAACAATTTCAGCAACCTTGACGGGCGGTGGAATTGCGGGTACTTTTGGTTCATCAAGTGGTTTAACACTTAACGGAACAACGGGAGCTATAACCCTTGGAACTTCAACTGCTGGAACTTATAATGTAACCAATACTGTTTCTGTTGGTGGTTGCGTTAACTCAGTTACTTCAGTTTCAGTTACTGTTAATAACCCAGTAGTAATTACTGCTCAACCATTAAACCAATCAAAACTTTCTGGAGACAATGCTTCATTCAGTGTAACTGCTACAGCTACAGGAATTGGCTATCAATGGCAAGTGAACACAGGTTCAGGTTGGAATAATGTGAGTGGTGCTACTACTTCTTCATTAGCCGTTAATGGTGTAACAACTGGCATGAACGGTGATCAATATCGTGTTTTAGTTAGTGGTACTTCTCCATGTTCTACTCTACCTTCTGATGTGGTTACTTTAACTGTTGGTTCGGCTGCTATTACTGCTGACCCAACTAATCAAACTGCTTGTTCTTCTGGAAATGCTAACTCTGCAACATTTGGTGTTACAGCAGTAAGCGGATCTGCAATGTCATACCAATGGCAAGAAAACCGCGGAAGTGGTTGGAGTAACATTTCACAAGGTGGTATTTATGGCGATCCTACTGGATCTACGTTTACACTTTCTGGTGTATCAACTGCAAACAGCGGATGGTTATACCGTGTTAAAATCAACAGCGATGTTACTTCAAACAGTGCTTCTTTAACGGTTAGACAATCTGTTGATATTACAGTTCAACCTGTGGCTACAACTTCTTGTACTGACACAACCGTTAATATTTCTGTAACTGCTACTGGTGATTCTTTGACTTACCAATGGCAAGTTAATACAGGAACAGGATGGACTAACCTTACAAATACGGGTGTTTATACTAGGTCTAGAACCACTTCATTAAGAATAACTAATCCAACGTTTGCTATGAACAACTACCAATATCAGGTAATTGTTTCGGGAGCAAGTCCTTGTTCTTCTGTTACGTCAACTCCTGTTGTATTAACAGTTAACTCTGCGATTGCTATTACAACGCAACCTGCTTCTAGTACTATATGTAATGCTGCAAATGCTGCATACAGTGTAGTGGTAACTGGAACTTCTCCAACTTACCAATGGCAATCAAATACTGGTTCTGGTTGGAATGATTTAGCTAACGGAAGTGGATATAGCGGAGTAACATCAGCGTCATTAACATTTACTGCTGTTACTAATGCAATGTCTGCAACTCAATATCGAGTTAATATTGCCGGAGCTACTGCTTGTTCTTCTGTTACAAGTAATGGTGCTACTTTGACTGTAAGTCAACCAGCTGCGCCAGGCCTTAGTACTACTTCGAATGCGATTTGTAATGGCGACATTATTACTTTAACAACTTCACCAACGACTGGAACAGCGGTTTCAGGTACAGGTGCTGTTGTTAATACTTCAACTACTTATCCTGCTCCATATTCTAATTACTACGGTGGTGCTAAACACCAAATGTTGTTCTTAGCTTCTGAGTTAGCTGCGATGGGCTTTGCTTCAGGTTCACAAATTACCAGTATTGGTATGAGTGTTTCTTCTGTTGGAACATCGTTTACAGGAAGTTTATCTAGCTTCCAAATAGCAATGGCAAATACAGCTACAACAACTCTTTCAACTACTGCTTTTGAAGGAAGTTTAACAACAGTATTAGGTCCAATAACTCAAGCAATTCCAACAACTGGTTTACCAGCAACAGTGACTCACACACTTGCTACACCTTTCACATGGAATGGTACTAGTAATGTTGTAATTCAAGTTGCTTACAATAATGGAAATGCTGGAACTACCACTGACACTGTAATTATGCTTAGTTCAAATACCAGTACAGCATTATGTAATTGGTATAGAGCAGATTCAACTACTATTGCAACTATTTTAAGTACTGCAACACCATCTGGAAATGCTACGACACGTCCAAATGTGAATTTTGGATTTACTAAGCCAGTTACTTGGTCTGCAGTTCCTTCTGGAAGTTTGTATACTAATTCTACTGCAACTACTGCCTTTAATGGTACAGGTCTATTTACAACCTTGTATGCTAAGCCTTCTGCTGACACTGTGTACACTACTACTGCAACAAATGCATTAGGATGTACAAATACCTCAACACAAAGTGTTGCTGTATCTCCTGTATCTGTAGGTGGTTCAATTGCTGGTTCTGCTACTTTGTGTTCAGGATTCAGTGTTTCACAAGACTTAACACTGTCAGGTCATGTAGGTACTATTACTAAATGGCAATCTTCTGCAACAAGTGATTTTGCTAGTGCAACAGACATTACAAATGCTACTACTACACAAAGTGTAAGCGGTCTTACTGCTACAAGATACTATCGTGCAGTAATTAAGAGCGGTGTTTGTTCAGTTGCTTATAGTGCTACTGCTGCTATTACTATTAACGCAAATGTTACTTATTACTTAGATGGTGATACGGACGGATACGGAAATGGTTCATTAACTCAAGTTTCTTGTTTTGGTGCTCCTAGTGGATACGTTGCAAATAGTACAGATTGTAATGATGATGATGCAACTATTAATGCATCAGTACTTTATTTTGTTGATGCTGATCAAGATGGTTATGGTTCAAACACGCAACAGTCTGTTTGTTCTAACACACCAACTTTGGGTTATGTAACCAACAATAACGACTGTAACGATAACAACGTGAACTTGTATACACCAATCACTTATTATGTTGATAATGATGGTGATGGATTTGGTTCTACTTCAAACAACGCATTCTGTCAATTACTTTCTCCAAGTGGGTATTCAAGTAACAATACAGATTGTAATGATGGAGATAACACCAAATGGAGATCAGCCAATTTATACCGTGACACGGATGGTGACGGATATGCTGTAAGTGGGTCTACACAAGCAGTTTGTTATGGTACTTCATTCCCATCTACTTATATTTCTTCATCTTTAGGTGTAGATTGTAATGATGGTGATATTAACAAGTGGAGAACTGCATCATTCTATGCAGATGCAGATAATGATACTTACACGTTAGCTTCTACTACATCAGTATGTTATGGTGCTTCTACTCCAACAGGCTACAGAACGTCAGCTTCTTCATCTGTTGATTGTGATGACTCACGAGCGTTTGTTTATCCAGGTGCTCCTGAAATTTGCGGAAATGGAATTGATGACAACTGTGATGGTAACATCGATGATGTTTGTCAATCAGGTGTAAGTAACACTATTTGTGGTACTACTTTATCTAGTATTTCTTCTCCAATTAATGCAATTGCCGCTCCTAATGCAGTATTGTATAAATTTGAAGTAACTAACTTGACTATTAGTGGAAGTTCTCCAGTTGTTTACACTACCGCAAACAGCTTTATGAATATCTCGTTAATATCAGGTGGTGCTAATTATGCTACTAAGTATTCAATTAGAGTGGCTGTTGATTTCGGCAGTGGATTTGAAGCATATTCTTCTCCATGTACCGTTACAACACCAACCTCTAATTTGATTAATTGTAATGTACAAGTTGAAGCAACTTCGCCTATTTATTTCACAGCTGTTTCTGGAGCAACTGGATACCGTGTTGAAGTAACAAATGGTGCAACTGTTCGTACAGTTGATGTATCATCTACTTCTTTCACATTGTCTCAATTATCCGGAGCAATTCGTTTAGGAACTGAATACAGTGTTCGTATTGCGCCTAAATATGGTTCTGCAGTGTATGAGTATGGTTCTGCTTGTTCAGTATTTACTGGTACCACAGCTTTAATTGAATCACAATGTGGTGTTACACTAGCTAACCTTGAAACTACTTTGTATGTTGGTCAAGTAGCAACTGCTACACGTTACCGTATTGAATCTACAAATACAGTAACTAATGCTATTGATACCTTAACCATTACGTCAAACTTCTTTAACATGACACAATTCCCGTTAGGTGTTGTTCCAACAACAACCTACCGCATACGTGTTGCTGCTGAAGTTGATGGAAGTTTCATTTCATACGGTAAGTATTGTTCAGTAACCACACCGGCTCCGACAACGCGCGTTGTTAATCCAACTTGTGGATCTACTTTAGGATCTGTTTACAGTGCGATTTATGCTGCTCCAATTGCTGGTGCAACTCAATATCGTTTCCAAGTAACTAACAATACTACTTCTGTAGTTAAAACTGTTGACACAAGCGTGAACAACTTTGATTTAACTCAAATGAATGGTGTTACAGTTTCATATAATACTTTCTACACAATAAGTGTGGCTGTATTTATGAATGGAATTTGGCAACCTTATGGAGACACTTGTCAGGTAAAAACGCCAACAAGTGGCACACCAACAACACGTATTAACTCTGTGAAATGTGGTGGTATTACTACACTTAGTTCAAGATGGGAAACTTTATATTGTGGTAACATCGTAGGCGCAACAGGTTATAGTTTCTATGTAACTTGGGGTGTATCAAGCAGCCAAACAATTACATCAAGTACAAATAACTTTACATTGATGTCATTGACAGGTGGTGCACAATTTAATACTACCTACACCATCACAGTAGCTCCTATCTTTAGTACTGGAGTTGGAACTTATGGAGGTTCTTGTATCATTGCAACGGGTGCTACTCGTTTAAGTGAGTCACAAGATTCTTCAATAGCTTTCTCTGTAATGGCTACACCAAACCCATTTGAAAACAATTTCTCTTTAGCAATTGCGACTGACAGTCCAGAACAAGTTTCTGTGATGGTTTACGACATGCTAGGTAAAGAAGTTGAAAATAGAACATTTGATGTAATCGATGTTCCTAATGTTTCACTTGGTGATATGTATGCTTCTGGGGTTTACAATGTAATTGTTACTCAAGGAGATCAAGTTAAAACAGTACGCATTATCAAACGATAATTCGTTAAGTTAATACTTATTAAACCGCCCGTATTTTACGGGCGGTTTTTTTTATTTTTGTACCTTAACATTTTAGTTCATGAATTCATTTGCAGTTATCATGGCCGGAGGAGTAGGATCTCGATTTTGGCCAGTTAGTACTTCTGACAACCCTAAACAATTTCACGATATGCTAGGTGCTGGATCAACCTTGATTCAAAAAACCTACCAGCGTCTTTCCAGATTTATTCCTGAATCAAACATTTTTGTTTTAACCAATGATCGTTACACATCGCTCGTTTTAGAACAAATACCGGGTTTAACACGTGAACAAATCATTCCTGAGCCAGCCATGCGAAATACGGCACCGTGTATTTTGTTAGCCGCCTTAAAAATTTCAAAAATTGACCCAAATGCTACTTTGCTTGTCGCACCTAGCGACCATTGGATTGAAGATGAAGCAATTTTTGAAGCGAACATCAAACAGTGTTTTGAATTTAGTTTAGCGCATGATTCTTTACTTACTCTTGGAATTAAACCAACTTTTCCAAATACAGGATACGGTTATATTGAGTTTGATTCAACTGTTTACAATGGACTTCACAAGGTGCAACAATTTAGAGAGAAGCCGACTTACGAGGTAGCGAAGCAGTTTTTAGAGCAAGGTAATTTTTTATGGAATGCGGGTATTTTTGTTTGGAGTATTCAAAGCCTCTTAAATGGATTTAAACAGTATCAGCCAGCCATGTTTGATTTGTTTCACAATGGGATTGAAGTTTATAATACAGACGAAGAGCAGCAGTTCGTGGAAGCTAATTACCCATTAGCTGAAAATATATCAATTGATTATGCTTTATTAGAAAAAGCAAACAATGTGTATGTGTTACCAGCTGAATTTGATTGGAATGATTTAGGAACTTGGGGATCATTACATGAGAAACTTGACAAAGACAGTTCGTCAAACTCCGTGGTAAATGCAAAAGTGCATTTAGAAAACACTTCTGATTGTATCATAAGCACTAGTCCTGGGAAGAAGGTGATTGTACATGGCATTTCAGATTATATTATTGTTGACAAAGATGATGTGTTGTTAATTTTTCCGAAATCGATGGAACAAGACATTAAAAGAATTACCCAATTAGCTGCGGATTTATAATTTCCTCGGTTATATTGGAATCAAAAAACCCTGTAGCATAACGCTCAGGGTTTTTTTTAATGCATTTAAGACACTTTTATGGTATATTCAGAAACTTGTGCGTTTGGAGCGAGATCTTCCATTTGGGGTTCGCCATTACATAATCGATTAGTAGGGGCGTAATTTTCTCTCTTTTGCTCCATTCGGGTTGTAGATATAATTCAGAACTAGTATTTACAAGCGCTGCTTGTTCTTCAGCAAAAACAAAATCATGTTGGTTATGAATAATCATTTTAAGTTCGTTTGACTTTAAATATGATTCCTCGACTGGAAGTTTATTTTTTTTGGGCGATAAACAAAACCAATCCCATTTACCCGTAACAGGATAGGCCCCGGACGTTTCAATATGCACTTGAAACCCTTTTTGATGAAGCATCTCCGTTAAATAATTTAAATTATATGCCAAAGGTTCGCCACCAGTAATAACAATTGTTTCGATGCCTGATGGAATTTCATCAATCATTTTTAGAGTAGGCGTTGCTGGATGTAAATTGGCATCCCAACTTTCTTTTACATCACACCAGTGACACCCTACATCACAACCACCTAATCGCAGAAAATAGGCTGCTTTTCCAGTGTGGTATCCTTCTCCTTGTATCGTGTAAAATGCTTCCATTAGAGGCAATATTTCACCACGGTTTAATTGTTCATCAAAAGTCAATGGGATCAATATTTAAATTTGTCGCAAAGGTACGGTTTCATTTTTTATAGTATTGTTCATAAAGAACGGCATTGTATTAATTCATGGATATTTTAGAATCGGATGTTGATTTTTTCAGAAATGAGTTTTCCATTTTCATAAAATTCAAAAAACCATTGGCCATTTTTTTGAAATAGTACCCCATGGGTATCTCCTTTCACACCTATGAAAATGTTTTTAGCCGTTGTATGAAATAACCTCATGATTACTTGAGGTTTGCTATCAACCACTTGAAAACCATTTGCTATCGGCTGTGAAAAAAAGAATAATTCTTTGTCAGATGAATCCTTTTCAACTAATTGACGTTCCTCTATGTTCACAGCGGACGTTTTATCTGTTTGTTCTACTTCAACTGATTTATTACCTGAAAATTTATAACCTACATTTTTGAAATTGTCAAAAGCAAGTTGAATAGATTCGCGGTACGCCAAAAACATATCTTTGGTTTTGGTGCTTCCTTCTGGTGAAGTGTATAATACTTGTTTTGAGCAATCAACTAAAGAAAATTGAGTTTTCAAGTTTAAGAACCCACTTCTTTTAAATTGTACATTTAAATAATTGCATTTGGACCTACTCATTTCAATGGGTAAATCTTCATCGCTCATATAAGCCTCAAAGCCTTCCTTTTGTAAATGTAATTTTAGTAAGGTGTTGATATTATATTGATTAGGTGCTGATTGAAAATCAAACTTTTCAGGAATTAAAACATAAATATACTTGTTCAATTCTGAAACTTGAGCATGTAAAGAACAGCAAGCAAAACAAATAGAAAGTAAGAGTACAACTCTCTTTTTCAACATCAATAGCTTTCTAAAATTCATTTCGAGTGTTTTATTATGTAAAACAAAGGTAACGAAGTTTACAAAGAACCCATTTTTGAATATTGAAACAAAATTAGTTTAGACAAAGCAATACATTTATTACATAAACCCTTCGTCAGCAAAACTTAAATAACCATATGAACTTATGATTAGGTGATCTAAAACACGGATGTCAAGTGCTTGAGCAGCAGACACTATTTTTCGGGTTATCTGCAAATCAGCTTCACTAGGTTTTAATTTGCCTGAAGGATGATTGTGGCAAAGAACCAAAGCAACGGCACTATATTCAAGGGTTGTTTTAAATATGATTCTTAAATCAACAAACGTTCCGGTTAAGCCTCCTTTTGAAACCTGCTGTTTGTGCAAGATTTGATTGGAGTTATTTAGGTGCAACACCCAAAATTCTTCATGTGGTAAGTCAGCAATGAGAGGCTGCATGAGTTGATATCCGACGGAACTGGTAGATAATGATATGCGTTTTGGAATTTCAGCGAGTGCCCTTCTGCGCCCCAATTCTAAAGCGGCTAAAACGCGAACGGCTTTAGTTTGTCCAACCCCTTTAAACATCAAAAGCTGCTGTAAATTTAGCGTACCAAGTATAGACAAACTGTTTTCGGCCCTTGATAAAATTTTACGACCAACCATTACTGCGCTGTCTTGCGGCGTTCCGGTCCCCAATAGAACAGCTATCAACTCAGCGTCACTAAGGGCTTGTGGGCCTTTTAAACTTAGTTTTTCACGAGGTTTATCGTCGTTGGCCCATTCAGATAATGGAATTGCGTTTTCTGACATAAAAGCTTAAGTTCGTTTCATTCGTATTTCTCAATACGAGATCAATTGATTTATTTCCATTGACGAAATTAAGCGCTATATCTATTTAAAATGTGAATAACTCATGCTGTAAATTATATAATGTGCAACAAGCAACTAAAAGTCCATTGGTTTTCTTCAACATTCATTGCAGGAGCAAAAAGCTGGCTTCCATTTTCATCTAAAAAATGAACGCCAGGGCTTTTTATGTATGAATATTGCATGCCAACGCTAAAGGCATCTGTACATTTAAAGCGAAGCCCTAAACAATAACCAAAATTGGCAACAGACATTTTCACTGAACGGGTTTCGTCAAATTGAACCGGTTGAATTCCAGATGAATGAGCAAACGAAGCATTATAAAGACTATTCGAATACGCAATACCTAAAAAAGGAGACCATTTTTGCCACCCATAAGCTAAAAGTAAAGGCACGCGAATTTGTGTGTGTTCTAAACTCAATTTTTGAAATAAATAAGGGTCGTTGCCTTGGAAATAATACCCATTAAATTGCGTGTCATTTTTAGCATTTAACTCCTTTCCAGTTGCAAATTGCGACCATTGAAAACCAATTTCAACAAATAAACCATTAATAATTTGACGTTGAACACTCAATCCAATGCCAAATCCTTTCAGCATTTCTTTATTAAAATCTCGAAACATATTTGACGATTGACCATGAGCTAGAAAATGGCCGTCGATATGCCATTTTTTGGATTGATACTCACTTTTTTTGATGCGTTTTTTTGTGAATGGGGCTCAAACCAAGTTGGAAATTCAACGAGAATGCTGATTTCATTTTTTAAAGCCACACCAGGAAAAGTCAAAGTAGCAGACTTTGCAATGGGATCAACAATAATGCGTGCTTTTTTGAGTAATTCTTCGGTTGGTTTACTAACAAAAATGGTGTCATAAACTACCACTTCTTCATAAACATAAATCGTGTCGGGCACTTTTTTTTGTCCCCAACACGATAGGTTTATTGCCCAAAATAAAAGACAAAGGGTTATTTTACGGTGTTTTTTCCACATACAAAGTGTCGTGTTTAATTCGTTGTCTTTTAATGATTATGGGCTTAGCGAGAATTAAACTATCAGAAGTTGCATTACTTGTTGTTTTGTTTGCTGGTTTGGATTGCGCTGGAGTTCTACTTAAAGTTTTCGAATTGCCTAGCTTTGCCATTTCAGATTTTCGTAGTCTGGTATGAGGACTTGTTACTTTTGACACCAATAATGGCTGTCTGTTAACACGAAGTTTTTTTTCTTTAACAATGTTTCCTGATTTGTTTGTTTTTAATTCAATCCTGGTTGTTCTCGGGATCGCTTTTTTGTGATTTATTAAACTGATTATGAAGCACATTCCACTTATTGATAGTAGGCTAAATGCCCAGAAAGTGTGTTTTTTTGCCCAGTTTGTTAGTGAAAATGGCGATTCAAAAGCACATGTGTGCGGGAAAAATAAAGGTTCTTTTTTTTGAGGTGTTATTGTGTAATCTGAAAAAGATTGTTTGAAACTGAATCCAAGCATCCGGTCGCCTAGTCCCAACCAAAGCCAGAAGAACAAGATCCAACGGCGTTTTTTTTCAGATCCTTTTTCTCTTTTCGCTACTAATTCAAGCAGCAATTCGTGTATCTTTTTACGAGCTCTTGACAAATGTGATTTTGAAGTACCTATTTGAATGTTCAAAGAATCAGCGATTTGCTGGTGCGAAAACCCATCAATGACATACATATTGAAAACTGTTCGGTGCTGATCGGGCAATAGATCGATTACCTGGAGCAGCTCTTCTTGTGAAAATGAGGCGTTTAATAAGCGTTCCATTTGAGTTACGTTTTGGGTTGTCATGGCTACTGGTTCGTCCAGAATTCGAGAATCTTCGTTTTCATAATAAGCAATAACTGATTGATTTTTAACATAATCCAACGATATAAAAACAACAATTTTATACAACCAGCCCTCAAACGCCCCCAAGCCTTTAAAAGTCTCTACTTTTAACATGGCTGTTTCAAAAGCATCATGCACCAAGTCTTCTGCCACATCGCTGTTTTTCACATAGCGGCGGCTTACACCAATGAGTTTTGGCGCGTTTTTAGTGTAAATTTCAGACCAGTTATATAATTGTGCCATAAATTAAAGAATCACCCAAGACCAAATGGTACTTGGGCGATATGATTTTAATGTTGAACCGCTACAATGTCGTAGGCAATTCCATCATCCATTGAAGTTAAAATGCCATTGATCCAGTAACATGCTTGGTTCGGGTTAAAAGTTGAACCCGAAATGTACACATTGCCGTTCTTGGTAAAAGCACCATAGGTTATGGAAGCAAGAGAGGCGCTGTTGGTTGCCAAATTGACCAGCTGGCCATTTTTGTAATACGCCGCTTTATTGTCATAACTTCCAGTTATATATACATCGCTTCCAACAACTGACACACGTTCAACATACCGGTAATAGCCCAAGACAGTTGGCTGCCCATTTTTCCAACATACCCCCACCAAAGGTTCTCCTGGGCTGTTGTCTGGATGCGTATCTGGATATTGTCCAATGACATATACATCATTGCCGGCCACTTTGATGTCTTTAAAATTCGGGTTTTCGCTATTTATACTGGTTGAAATACCCGTCAAGGGATGACTGATTCCATTTTTCCAATACGCAATTCCTCCATTTTGATTATAACCACAAATGTACACGTCGTTACCCGATACATCGATCGCAGAAAAAGAGACAGGTGCATCATTTGGAATAAAAACTTGTTCAACCCCATTTTTCCAATACACGTTATTTCCGCTAGAATTTTGGGTAATAACATGAATATCAGTTGCTGTAATTTCAATGTCAATGACATACAAACTCAGATCGGGCAAAAAGTTTTGGGCAACCCCATTTTTCCAAAGCCGGGCTTCTTGATCGCCAGCAGCCGTGTTTTGTCTACCTAAAACATACACATCATTATTGACAACAAAAATTCTTGTTGCTGAAGCCCAAGTACTTCCGTCGGTTAGTTCGGTGCGAACGCCATTTTTCCAATAAACTGCTTGGCTGTTTAAAGGTGATAAATCGGCGGCATACTTTATACCCGCCACATACACATCGACGGGTGTCGAATTGTTTGCGTTTGCCTGTGAACTTGAATCAGCGTCTGGATTGGTACATCCAACTATTGAAAGCCCCCATGAAAGCAACACGGCTAAACTTAACTGTTTCATTCGTTTCATAGCTGTTCGTTTTTTGATGATTGATACCTATATGACGGACGAACTCCAAATGGTTGCAGTTAAAAACAAAATAAATGTTATTTGGGGTCGGGTAATGCTTCCACCTCGGCATTGGCATGGAACACAAAGCGCCTACCGGTGGCCACTTCAAGGCATTCATACCTTTTGACCCTCAGTCCAATTTTTTTAAAAATGCGGCCATCTTTGATGCGAAACAAGGTGCCATTGGCAATTTCATGCACATACTGGTGGTCGCGCTCTTTTTGGTTGTATTGTTTTAAAGCCAAGGCCAAATGGGCATCGGTATCGCTACTAGCCGAAGGATTTCTAAAATGATTGGCAATGATTGGCAGCAAGGCTTGTGGGAAAATTTCGGGCCGAATAAACGGAATCATCAATTGCTGAAAACTGTGTTTCCATTCAATTCCGTGAGGTTTAATGCGCAAGCCATAGGTTTTAAAAGCCACCAAATGAGCAATTTCATGCACCAAAGTAATTAAAAAGTTATACGGATTCAAGGAACCATTCACCGTAATCAAATGCCTGCCATCGGCTTGTTTGCGGTAATCACCATGACGTGTCCGGCGTTCATTCACAATTTTTAAATGCGCCTTGTGTTCTTTGATCAGTTCAAAGCAAGGTTGTACCGCCTGTTCGGGTAAGTATTTTGCCAAAACGTGAATCCCCATTTGCGTGCTTTTTTACACCGCTAAAATACGGAGAACGGTTTTGAAAATTAGTTTAAAGTTGAAAGTTGAAAGTTTAACGTTATTTTCCGAACAATTATCACTAAAACCAGACGCTTTGTACCCGCAAGGCAATAGTTTTTGTTTAAAGTTCAAAGTTTAAAGTTCAAAGTTTTTTCCGAACATAAATTGCTAAAACCAGAAGTTTAGTTCCCGCAAGGCAATAGTTTTTGCTTAAAGTTCAAAGTTTAAAGTTCAAAGTTTTTTCCGAACATAAATTACTAAAACCAGAAGTTTAATTCCCGCAAAACCTCTCCAAAGCCCACCCTTTTGGCATATGAGACATTAAGGAAGAAAGCCATTGGCAGTCAGGTAAGTGAGCATTAGTTCGTGCGTTCGCTTTACTCTTGGAATAGGACCAAATAAGGATTAAAATCAAATCCGGTTAGAGCCACCGCGCCCACCCCAAAGCAAAGGTATTTTCTTTGGTAAAAACCGACTATTCTTAAAGTTATAAAATGAAAGGGAGTCGAAAGTCCAAAGCCAAAAGTCATAAAGTCTTTCTCCGAACATACATTGCAAAAACCAGAAGTTTAGTTCTCGCAAGGCACCTCCGAAGCCATCTTTAGTCTGAAAGTCTAAAGCCAAAAGTCAAAAGGTGTTTCCCGAACAACTCCAATGGACTCAGAAGCTTTGTGCTCGCTAGACCTCTCTGATGCCCACCCCATTTTAAGGTTTAAAGTTCAAAGTTTAAAGTTCAAAGTTTTTTCCGAACATCAATTTCTAAAACAAGACGCTTTGTTCCCGCAAGGCAATAGTTTTAGTTTAAAGTTCAAGGTTTAAAGTTTATTTCTCGAACTTACATTTCTAAAGCATGACGCTTTGTACCCGAAAGGCACTTCTCTTCTCTTTCTTCTTTTCTCTTTCTTCCAAAAAAGAACATGTCTCAATTGAATCAACTTTACAAACTTGCAACTTTATAAACTTTTAACTCAAAAAAAAACCACCCCAGTTTCCCGAGGTGGCTTTCCAAACTAACACTGAAAAACTTATTTTTTGATAATCCGAACAACCTGTTGGTCGTCTCCTTGCGAAATCATCACATTGTAAATACCACTGCTATAGTTGGTTCCCAAGCTGCGGTTTTCCAATTCATGAGCTTCTACGCTGAATTGCTCCACTTGTTTGCCAAGCATGTCGTAAACTGAAACCATAACAGGCATTTGGTTGCCGCCTTGTGCCATAAGCACGTATTCTGTTTCAAATGGATTTGGCACCGCTTTCACAGTTAAAGCCATTGCATCTTCTGACTGATTACGGGCAAAACTTGATGGTGTTGTAATGTTACAAGCATCACCGTAAGCTTGCCAGGTGCCGCCATACTGAATAGCAACGCGCACTGCATACGTGGTGTTTAAATCCCAGCCAGTGTAATTACCAATCTGCATGCCGTTGGTTGAGGTGGTGTAAGTAAGCGTGGTTCCGCCATTTTTCCACTCAAAACGGTAGGCGGTGGCGCCCGTTACAATACCGCAATAAATAACATTCCATTTGCGGCTAAGGGTAGCTCCGCATGTAGTTGGATTTACTTTAGTTGTATTTGGTAGCGCTGGCGTGGTGATGCTGCATGCTGATCCAAATTGACCATAGGTATTGTTATTTTTCACTGCTACCCGAATGGAGTAGGTCGTTCCAAAAGCAATACCACTTAAAGTACCCAATTGAAGGCCGTTTGTATTGCTGTCAACATTTTGAGAAACACCACCAGCAGACACCTCAAAGCGGTAGCCTTGCGCACCAAAAACCGAGGTACAATATAAAGCAGTATACATGGATGTCAGCGTGCTGCCACATTGACTCGCATTAATTTGAGTAGTAGCAGGTGCAACGGGCGTTTTAATGGAACAACTGCTGCCATAGCTTGTCCAGTTGCCATTTACGTAGGCTGCAGCTTTTACACCATAAGTTGTATTATAGGCTACACCAGCTCCCAATTGGGTAAAATTAAATGAATTAACCGTCGATTCGTAAGTGGCAGCCACGTTGCTTGGGCTCGTTGCCTGAAAACGGTATTTGGTAGCCCCAACAACATTTGAACAATAGATGGTGTTGTATATGTTCGTTAAAGTAGTACCACAAAAAGCACTATTAATGGAAACAGTTGTGGCAGCAGCCCCACAGTTGGTGGAATAACTTGCTGTAGCGTCTTTTGTCCAAAAGTTGTTTGGCGCAGCAGCATCAGCTGGGTCTCTAACCGTGATGCAGGATAGGTTGGGATTGTTTGTGCAAGTGAAAAAATTTAGAAAGGCCGGCCCACTTGCATTTAAACTGGTTAACAAATTGTCATCACAATACAAATTTCTCAGTTCTGTCAACCCACTCAAATTTAAACTGGTTAATAAATTGTTGGTACAATCCAAATAGGTCAAAGCCGTGTTAGTACTTACATTTAAACTTGTTAACAAATTGCTTCCACAATCCAAATACATTAAAGCCGTATTGGCACTTACATTTAAACTACTTAATGAATTGGCGCCACACCCCAATTGGATTAAAGCGGTATTGGCACTTACATTTAAACTGCTTAATGAATTGCCAATACAATACAAAAAGGTCAAAGACGCATTGGCACTTACATTTAAACTACTTATTGAATTGTTAGAACAATGCAATTCGGTTAAAGCCGTATTGGCGCTTACATTTAAACTACTTAACGAATTGTTTTCACAATCCAAATAAGTTAAAGCGGTATTGGCACTTACATTTAGGCTGCTTAAAGAATTGCGACGACAAATTAATGTGGTCAAAGCCATATTGGCACTTACATCTAAACTGCTTAACAAATTGTTGTAACAATTCAAAACTTGCAAACTTGTAAAATCTTCTATTCCTTCTAAACTCGAAATACTTTTTCCGCTCACATTTAAACTAGTAACCCCGCTAATAGCCGAAGTTAAAACCCTATGGTCGCCATTAACCGTGTCTATACCTTGATTGAATAATGCTTGCTCAAAGTTGGCATCTGGAATGGCGGTGTATTGTGGCAAATCACAATATGTAGCATAACTTGCTGTGGCGTCTTTGCTCCATAAATTGTTATCTGCTGCCGCGTACGGGTCTGAAACGGTGATGCAACTTAAAGTAGCATTATTATAACAATGCAATTCGGTTAAAGCGGTATTGGCTCTTACATCTAAACTGCTTAATGAATTGTTAGGACAATATAAAAAGGTCAAAGCCGTATTGGTACTTACATTTAGACTGCTTAACTGATTGCCAGCACAACGTAAACTGGTCAAAGCGGTATTGGCACTTACATTTAAGCTGCTTAATGAATTGTTTCCACAGTCCAAATAAGTTAAAGCCGTACTGGCACTTATATTCAAACTGCTTAAAGAATTGTCGTCGCAAAGCAAACCGGTTAACGCAGTATTGGTACTTACATTTAAACTGCTTAAAGAGTTGGATTGACAATACAATGTGGTTAAACCTACGCTAGCACTTACATTTAAACTGCTTAACGAATTGGATCCACAAGACAAAACGGTCAAAGCGGTATTGGCGCTTACATTTAAGCTGCTTAAAGAATTGGCAGCACAAATTAAAGTGGTCAAAGCCGTATTTGCACTTACATTTAAACTTGTTAATGAATTGTTGTGACAATACAATTCGGTTAAAGCGGTATTGGCACTTACATCTAAACTGCTTAAAGAGTTGGAATCACAAGACAAATAGGTTAAAGCCGTATTGGCACTTACATTTAAACTGCTTAATGAATTGGATCCACAAGACAAACTGGTCAAAGCGGTATTGGCACTCACATTTAAACTGCTTAAAGAATTGCCATCACAACTTAAACTGGTCAAAGCCGTGTTAGCACTTATGTTTAAACTACTTAACGAATTGCTGAAGCATTGCAAACTGGTCAAAGCCGTATTTGCGCTTACATTTAAACTTGTCAATTGATTGGATGAACAATCCAAAGAAGTTAAAGCCGAATTGGCGCTTAAATCTAAACTAGTTAATTGATTGCTTTTACATCGTAAAACTTGCAAACTTGCAAACCCTTGTATTCCTGCTAAACTCGAAATTCCTTTATAGCTCACATCTAAACTAGTCACCCCACTAATCGCCGAAGTTAAAACCCTGTGGTCGCCATTAACAGTGTCTATTCCTTGGTCAAACAGCGCTTGCTCAAAGTTGGCATCTGGAATGGTGGTGTATTGCGCTTGTCCAATACCAAAGACAAGCAGCATGCCCATAAATAATAATTTTGTTTTCATTTTTTTTGTTGTGTGTAAATGATTAAAAACTTGCTCCATTTTCTCGTTCCTCGCTACTTTACTTTGCGGCTACTGAAAGGCAATGAATGCGCCTATTTGAAGTTGTGTTGTTAGGAGTTTTATGCCATGCTGCTTATTTATGAGGGGAATTAAATACTATGGTTATTAAGACATTATAAAATCAAGAAGAAAAAACCTTCTCATTTATTTGCAATGAGTGTCTACAAAAAAAACGCATATGAGTTTCTTATGCAATACCTACTTGTAGGTATTTTGAGGGTTTATTTACCGTTAAAAAAACGGCTTCGGCTTGATAGTATATTGTTAAAATGTGTCTTATTTGAAATTTACTTCATTAGAAAACACTATGTTGACTATTAAATGATTTGCAAATTTATAATATTGATTCTCCGCATAAAATACCGTAAATAGGGTATTTTATATAGATTGATGAAAAAGAATAAATTGAATTTTTTTATGATTTATTTAATACTATTTTTGCTTAATTAACTTATTTCCAGAATTTAATGGATAGCGTTTTTTTTGTTGAAGTCCAAAAAACATGGGACAGATTTTCAGAAGATGGAAAATTGCATCCTGAGGTATTTGATGTAGAAATACACAAAAAAATACTTGATATTTTCCATATTGGAAAATATTACTATTACATTTTTGATTTAAGAAATCTGGAATTTCAATTTTTGAGCCCAAGTATAAAAGAAGTCTTGGGCTATAATAGTAAAGAAATTGACTTAAAATTCTTTTTATCTAAAATTCACGAGGAAGATCAAGCTGTTTTTCTAAATCATGAACATACTGTTACTACCTTTTTCAAACAACTTCCGACAGAAAAGATTTTAAAGTATAAAGTGAGCTACGATTATCGAATGATAAATGCTGAAGGAAAGATTGTCAGGATTTTGCAGCAGGTCGTCACTTTGCAATATGATGATAACAACAGTGTTCTATTAACTTTAGGGGTGCATACCGATATCACTCATTTGAAAAAAAGCAATAAATCAACGCTCTCGTTTATTGGCTTAGAGGGGGAGCCCTCTTATATAAATGTAGAAGTTAACGAGTTGTATAAGCCTTACAATGAATACTTTACTAAAAGAGAAAAAGAAATCGCAGCTAACTTATTGAAAGGGTATAACAGTAAGAAGATAGCAGAAACACTCTGTATAAGTTATCGAACGGTGGAAACGCACCGAAAAAATATTTTGAAAAAGACGGGTACAAATTCTATTGTGGAATTGGCGGTTAAAATTATTGAAGAAGGATTATTCTGTTTGTTTTGGTTTAATTTCATGTCGTAATTACAGTATATATGTGAGCACGATTTGTTGATTCACCTATTTCTAGGCATCTTAAATTTACTGCTATAATTTTTAAGATATAATTCTAATTTTAACCCCGTAGGGTTGCAAAAAAACCATCTTTGCAACCCTACTTCTAATTTTGGGGCTAAAATTGCCGATTTAATCGGGCGATTATTTTTTATTAAAAATGGTAAGCTAAGCCCAAACCAGCGTTGTAGTTTTTAAATGTGTTGCCAGCAATAGTGGTCACATTGCTCATTCCGCTGTAAAGGCTGTAATTAATTGAAAAGGAACTTCCTATTCGGTATCCCAATCCGTACATCAAGCCATAATCAAAACTTTCTGGTTCTGAAAAGCCGTACGGTCCTCCTTTAAAACCATCACTTGAGAGCACATAACCTACTTGAACGCCAGCTTGAATGGTCAATTTTTTCCAAATATTGTATTGTACTTTAATTGGTACACGCGCATAGCTCAACTTTTGGTTCTCGTTGCCTTCATTGCTGTAAAAAAGGCCATAATTGAATCCAAACTTGCCATTCCCAAAGCTGTCTTTGAAAACACCCAAAGCATAATTACTCGCCGTTGTTCCCAAGTTTGAATCGTATGACAAACCTGTAGCTATCCTGTTTAAAGCAACGCCCCATCCAGAACGTAAAGTTGTCTTGTTTTGACTTTTTGAATCTGTTGTAGTTGTTGGTGCTGTGTTTGTTGGCAACACTCTTTTGGAACTGTTTTTGTTTAAGTAAATGGCATCAAACTTTCGGATATTGGCCGTATCCACTTTTGTTAATTCGTTAATGGCCTCTACTTTAGTTCTTGGATTGGTGTATACAGCGCCAATTCCCGTTACTTTGGCGGTGCTTTTACCGCCAAAAAACAAAATCCGATCGGTGGTCCTTACTTCGTAAATGGGGTCTACAATAACATCAATATTGTTTTGGGTAATGGCTTTGTAATAAGCTTCTTGTTTCGCTTCTTCTACCGAGTTTCTGGCCGATGAAGTGCCCTCAATCCGTTTAGATAAATCCAATTTTGAGTCAACCACCGCTTGTCCTGTAATAATGTGCTTCTGTGGAATGGTTGATTTTCGGTAAGAATACTGAGTGGTGCTGCAACTTGCCAACAAAATAGCCAATCCAACTACACCAATTTTATATGTGTTTATTTTCATGGTTGTTTATTTTTTAAAATTTGAAAACAATGACTGCAAACTTGGTGAAGAAGGTGCTTCTGAGGCGGCTGGATAAATGCTGTTAAACTTATTTACATTGGCATTTTCGGTTTTCCCTAATTCGTTGATGGCTTCCACTTTAGTACGCGGATTGGCATAAACAGCACCGTAGCCTACCACTTTGGCGGTATTTGTTCCACCAAAAAACAAGAAACTATCAATGGTGGTTACTTCGTAAATTGGATCGACAATGACATCAACATTGTTTTGGGTAATGGCTTTGTAATAAGCTTCTTGTTTCGCTTCTTCCACTGTATTTCGGGGCGAAGAGGTGGCCTCAATTTTTTTGGTGAAATTGAGTTTAATGTCAACAACTACTTCACCAGTTAATACATCATGATTTTCAATGTCGGATTTTCGATACGAGTATGATGTTGAACTACAACTGCATGCCAATACCATTAAAGGCATACATAAAAAAAAGTTTTTTTTTGTCATTTTAAAAAAATTAAGCGCACCTACTTGATTCAGGCATCGGCAATCCTGTCAGTTTGTTTTAGTTCAAGTGGAAATTTGATTGGTAAACACCTTTCGTAAATTCGCAAGTACCACCTGCAAAAAAAACGCATAAAAGCCGCCCGTGAAATACCTACTTGTAGGTATTTTTAGGTCGAATTTAACGCGAAAAAAAAAGTGAAACAGCAGTGTGCTTTAGAACAAAGTGAAGCTGGCTAGGGGCTGCGTGGGTTTTGCAGTAAATAGCTTAGAAATTGTAAAAATTCTTGAAAGTGGGAAAGCGGCGATGGTTTTAAGCCGAAAGTCTAAAGCCGACCCGAGACCCATTGGAACAAATGGGTCGAACGGAGCATTTGATATTAAGAGGAGGAAGCCCAGTGGGCTTCAGGTACGCGAGCTTTAGCTCGCTCATTGGAAAAGTCATAAAGTCTTTCTCCGAACATACATTGCAAAAACCAGAAGTTTAGTTCCCGCAAGGCATGAGTCGATGTAAGGCAATAGGCTATAGCCATTAGGGAATAGTTTTTTTAGTCTAAAGCCAAAAGTCATAAAGTCTTTTATCGAACAACATCTGTGTAAAAAAGCGTTTTTTTCCCGCAAGACCTCTCCGTGCCCACCCCTAAAGCAAAAAGGTGTTTTCTTTGGTATAAACCGACTATTCCTAAAGTTATAAAATGAATTTTAAATTAAAGTTCAATGTTTAAAGAAGTTGTCCGAACACCTTCAATGGAAGCAAAAAGTTCTTGATAACAATTCAAAACGCTAAAAATTAAAAAGGGGTAACTAATCAGTAACCTCCAGCCGTGCAATAGTAAATAGTGCTTTTAGCACATTTTGGCTGTTTTTTATTGCTGTATCGGTAATGGAGCGTAGGATGGCAAAGTTCATTGCGCCGCCAAAGGACTTGAACTGTCCAGAGATTTTTTGTTTCACTTTTACATTTCGGATTGCTCTTTCTGAGCCGTTGTTGTCTGATGGGACTTCTTCATGGAATAAAAAAGTAAAAACATATTCCTTGCATTTATGTATCCGCTTATGGAATGCAGAGAGGTCTTTCCTGTTTTTTGGAACGGAAGTTAGCAGTAAAACAGACAATCTTTCCATGATTTTGTCCCTTTGAAGAAGTGGGTTTTGATATTGGATTGATGTTAAATTTCGTTTAAGTTCTATTGCTTCGAGTAATAATTGCTTGAAGTTAACAGCCCATTGCGATTGATATCGTTCCTCGAAAAAGATAAGTACTCGAAGCAAATGTGGTATACAGATTTGATGCGTTTTACAATTTACTTGAAAATAACTTCGCCAACAATCATGAACAAGTATGGCATTTAGGAAGCCGTTTGGAAAATTATCATCTATGGTAGCCGTTCCTCTGTTGTTTGAAAATGTGATATAAGTGACAAATTTGTTTTGAAAAGTCCAAAACCACCCCTTTTTTCCGTTTACTTTAGCACTTGTTTCGTCGGCTCCAACGACCGTTGCATTTTCTACTTTTTGAGCAATCAATTCGTAGGCTGGTTGGGCTTTTTGAGCAAAACGTTTGAGTAAAGAACAAAGAGTACCTGTTGATATTTCCAAATTACAAACATCACTAAAGAACTGGCTCATTCTCTCAAAAGGCAGGGTAGCCATTCAGTTTGCAGGTACATGGCAAGCTTATGGTACAGCTTGTAACGTTACTACGCCGTCAAGTTTTGTCCGTCACAATGCTGAAGAAGAATTGGCATTTACAGTAAAAGCAATTCCCAACCCCTTTGAAAGCGAATATGTGTTAATGGTGCAAGGCGGCAACCAAACAAGTGTTCAAGTTGTTGTTTATGATATGCTTGGCAAACAAGTAGAACAATTTAGTGTAAAAGCCATTGAACTTGAAAATCACAGTTTGGGAACCAACTACAGAAGCGGAATTTACAATGTGTTAATTTCGCAAGGCGACAACCAACAAGTGGTTCGCATGATTAAGAAGTAAGTTTTATTAGATAATTTATTTTGAAAGCCACCTTGGGAAACTTGGGTGGTTTTTTTGGTGAAAGCAAGAAAGGACATTTAAGAATTTTTCGAGCAAAAAGTTATACGCTTTTGCCTTGTCATTTGTAGGTGCGGTATATGAAAGAAAACTTTTGACTATTGCCTTCTTTCGACTTTCAACTTTCGACTTTAGACTTTGGACTCAAAAACATTTTCCAAAAAATGGAAAAAGTTTAATTCTTTTTTGTTAATTTAACCTCCCGAATTTTCCCAGTATGAAACCTTTAAAAATATATCTAGTAGAAGACGATGCTTTTTTTGGCGAATCTTTAAAATACCATTTAAAACTCAATCCAGACTACGATATTCATTTGTTTCAAACGGGGAAAGAATGCATTGAAAACCTCTATAAAAAACCAGATATTATTTGTCTCGATTTTGGATTGCCCGACATTTCGGGCGATAAGTTGTTGAAGAAAATTCATGAAATCAACAACCAAATTCCCATTATTGTAATGAGTGGCCAAGAAGACATTGAAGTAGCCGTCAATTTTTTGAAGGCTGGCGCCAAAGATTACATCGTGAAAAGCGAACATACCAAAGAATTGATTTGGAATGCCATTATTAAAATTAGGGAAAATTTGAACTTGGCGAACGAAGTAGAAGAGCTCAAAGAACAACTGGAACAGAAATTCAGTTTTGAAAAATCGATCATTGGACAGAGTGAGGCCATCAAAAATGTGTTTGTTAAAATCAACAAAGCCATCAAAACCAATATCAATGTGTCAATAACGGGCGAAACGGGCACAGGAAAAGAAGTGGTTGCCAAAGCGATTCATTATAATTCGGACAAAAAAAACAAACCTTTTGTGGCGGTGAACATGGCTGCCATTCCGAAAGAACTGGTAGAGAGTCAGTTTTTTGGACATGAAAAAGGGGCATTTACCGGCGCCGACAACCGCAGCATTGGCAAGTTTGAACAAGCCGATGGCGGCACCATTTTTTTGGATGAAATTGCCGAACTCGATTTAAATTTACAAAGCAAATTACTTCGGGTGTTGCAAGAACGAGAAGTGATTAGGCTGGGTGGTAAAGAACCCATTAAGTTTAATGCCCGATTGATTATTGCCACACACAAAGATTTGGCTCAGGAAGTAAAAAAAGGCAATTTCAGAGAAGATTTATACTATCGGATTATTGGTTTACCTATCGAGCTTCCCCCCTTGCGCCATCGGGGAAATGACACCTTATTGCTGTCAAAGTATTTCATCGATTTGTTTACAACCGAAAACAAAATGAAACCAATCCCATTGTCAAAAGAAGCCAAAGACAAACTGTTAAAGTATCCATTTCCGGGAAATATCCGCGAACTAAAATCAGTGATTGACTTGGCTTGTGTCATGAGCGACGGCAATGAAATAACCACAGACGATTTGACATTTACCAGCATTAATGAATCCAACTTCTTTTTTTCGGAAGAAAAAACATTAAAAGAATACACCTCGGAAATCATACTATACAATCTGAAGAACAATAACAATGACGTTTTAAAAACAGCCGCCAAACTAGACATCGGCAAATCGACTATTTACAACTTAATCCAATCATTAGAACAAAAAAAGTAACGACATGAAAGTAGCATCCCTATTATTCAAAAATGATTCTTTTGTTGAAGAAAAGAATGAAGAAAATTTAGATTTTGCCCATGCAAAATTGGTGTTAGGATTTGGCTCGAGCGCGCTTATTTCAAAACAACAATCATTTGACAGTATCAAAAGTAAGTTTCCAGATGCTCAGATTGTGCTGTCGTCTTCGGCTGGCGAAATTTTCGGATTGGATGTGTTAGACAATACCATTTCACTTGTTGCTTTGGATTTTAGTTCCTCGAAAGTGGAAACAAAAAAAGTGAATATTGCCGATTTTGACAACAGTTTTAACGCCGGAAAAAGTTTAATAAAAGACCTTTGCCATGACCAAATTAAGTTTATTATGGTGTTGTCAGACGGCGGAAAAGTAAACGGAAGTGAATTGGTCAAAGGAATGAACAGCAGCAACGAAAGTGGCGTCTTAATAACTGGTGGACTTGCAGGAGATGGCACCAAATTTGAACAAACATTTGTCGGATTAAATGCCTTACCCGAAACAGGCAATGTGGTGGCCATTGCATTTTATGGCGAGAAATTGATGGTATCGCACGGCTCATTGGGTGGCTGGGATAGTTTTGGGCTAGAGCGTACAGTGACCAAATCGCAAGACAATATTCTTTTTGAAATTGATCATAAAAGCGCCCTTGACTTATATAAAACCTATTTGGGCAAATATGCCGAGGAATTGCCGGGCTCAGCCTTGCTTTTTCCACTATCAATCAATTTGTCTGACAATCAGCAACCCATTGTAAGAACCATATTGTCGGTAGACGAAAGTAACCATTCCATGACTTTTGCGGGTGATTTGCCTGTGGGTAGTAAAGTTCGGTTTATGAAAGCAAATTTTGACCGACTCATTGACGCCGCAAGCGATGCTGCTAGCAATTGTTTTGAAATGAATCAGAGCAATCCGAAACTAGCTCTACTAATCAGTTGTGTTGGCCGAAAAATTATTTTAGGGAACAGAATTGACGAAGAAGTAGCGGCCGTTTCGGAAATTTTTGGGAATCAAACCACCTTAAGCGGATTTTATTCTTACGGTGAAATATCGCCTTTGCGCCCTTTTGAAAATTGCGAATTACTCAACCAAACCATGACTATTACGGGTATAAACGAAATGGATTAAAGGATGGAATTTCACAAGTTGTTGCAAAAACAAATTAACCGCAATTTGCCCCCTGATTGGATTGAAAATCCTGCTTTTAAAGATTTTTTTAATGCCATCAATCATTCTTATTTGGCTTATGAAAGAGACAAAAACATCATAAATCATGCCTTTCAGGAAAGTGAAAAAGAGTACCACCAAATCAATCAAAATTTAACCAAGGAATATGAGTTAAAAAAGAAGTCCATTGCCAATTTGTATGACAGTTTAGAAGCGTTGGAAGATGGCTTTGACGACATTAAGCACGACGATGACGTTGAAGATATGTTGTTTGTTTCAAAATATTTGGGCCAACAAATTGAAAAGCGAAAAGAGACCGAAAAAAACCTGGTTACTACGGTTGAATTACTGAAAACACTACTCGCAAACTTGCAGTCGGGTATTTTGGTAGAAGATGAAAACCGAGAAATTCTTTTCTCCAATAGCATGTTTTGCGACATATTTGGCATCCATATTGCGCCCGAACAAATGGTGGGCGTCGATTGTTCCAAATGGATTGAACTATCAAAAGAGATGTTTGTGGACGCAGACTCTTTTTCGCCGCGCGTTAAAGATATTATATCCAAAAAAGCAATTACAACGAATGAATTATTAGAAACAACAGACAATCGTTTTTTAGAAAGAGATTATATTCCAATTTACATCAATAATGTGTACAGAGGACATTTGTGGAAATATACAGATGTCTCGGAACGCATAAAAACACAAAATTTATTAGAACAAAGTGAGGAACGCAACAGACTCATTATGAATGCCGCTCTGAATGGCATCATCACGGTTGACAGTAATGGGAAAATCACCTTTTGGAACAACCAGGCAGAAGTCATTTTCGGATGGAAAAGAGAAGAAGTAATCGGCAAAACAATCAAAGAAACCATTATTTCCAACCAACACAAAAAAGGATATGTAGACGGGATGACCCATTACATGACCACCGGAAGGAGAGCTGTTTTAAACAAACAAATTGAGCTACCAGCGCTCACTAAAGAGGGCAAGGAAATTCTGGTTGAAATATCAATTATTCCAGTAGAACAAAATGGAGAGCAGTTTTTCTGTTCCTTTATTCAAGATATATCTGAACGAAAAAAAGCACTCGACAGTTTAAAACAACAAGAACAAAAATACCGCAACATTATTGCCAATATGAATTTGGGCATTATAGAGGTTGATAACGACGAGGTCATTCAATATGCCAATCAAAGCTTTACAAATATTTCAGGCTACGAAATGAATGAAATATTAGGACGAAAACCATCTGAAATTTTCATTTTTGGTGAGAACACAGAAGTAATTAAACACAAAAAAAAGCTAAGAAGTCAGGGTGTATCAGACATTTATCAACTTCCAATTAAAAACAAGCGCGGCGAATTAAGGTGGTGGGCCATCAGCGGTGCACCCAACTTCGACGACAAAGGCAATTTGGTGGGTTCCATAGGCATTCACCTTGATATTACGGAACAAAAGCAGCTTGAAATTGACCTAGAAAAAGAAAAAGAAAAAGCCGAGCAAGCTTCAAAATCAAAAGAAGCATTTTTGGCTAATATGAGCCATGAAATACGGACTCCGCTGAATGCCATTATTGGGTTTCAACGCGAATTAAGCAAGCAAGACTTAACGGAGTTACAAAAAACACACGTTGAAAACAGTACCATTGCATCCAAACATTTGTTAGCAATTATCAATAACATCTTAGACATTTCAAAAATTGAAGCAGGCGAAATGTCGCTAGAAAATGAAGATTTCATTTTAGAAAATTCCATCAAAAATGTGGTTACTGTTTTACAACCCAAAGCGGAGCAAAAGGGCATTAAAATCATCGTAAATCACGATAAAAAAATAGCAAAAGTTCAAAAAGGAGACACATTAAGACTGGAACAAATTTTATTTAATTTAATTGGCAATTCCATAAAATTCACCAGTAAGGGCAAAATTGAAGTCAATTGCAGTTTGATTTCAGACAAAAAAAATTGGCAAAGAATATGTGTTTCAATTATCGATACAGGTATTGGAATGGATAAAGATTTTGTCAATAACATTTTTAATAAATTCTCACAAGAAGACAAAGCCGTCACCCGCAAATATGGAGGGACTGGTTTGGGCATGGCCATTACCAAAGAATTAATCCAGTTGATGCAGGGTGAAATAAAAATTGAAAGCGAAAAGGGCAAAGGAACTGAAATACACTTATTTTTGAATTTTCAAAAAGGAACCCTCGATCATATTAAAGAAACAGATATCAATGTAGCAGTAAAGAATATTGACGGAACCAATGTTTTGTTAGTTGAAGATAATGAGATGAACAGGATGGTTGCTCAGCATACTTTACAATATTTCAACTGTAAAGTGACCGAAGCTGAAAACGGCCTTGAGGCAATAGAAATTTTGAAAAAACAAGCTTTTGATATCATTTTGATGGATATTCAAATGCCTGAAATGGACGGCATTGAAGCTTCAAAAGTCATTAGGAAGGAACTGAAAATTAACACGCCAATCATCGCATTTACCGCCAATGCTTTTAAAACCGAGATCAAGAAATGTAAAAATGCCGGAATGAATGACTATGTGACCAAACCTTTTGACGAAGCCATTTTAATTGAAACAATTGCACGACTTATTTCCGAAAAAACCACTGAAGATTCTAATAAGCACCAAAAAATGGAAAATGAACTATTGTACAATTTAAATTCACTGAATAACCTGAGTAGAGGTAATCATGAATTTGTGCAAAAAATGCTTGCTATTTTTGTAAGCCAAACCAGCCAAACGATTGAAAAAATAGACCAAGCAATGGAAATCAATGATTTTCAAGAAGTAAGCCGCTTGGTTCATAAAATAAAACCGAGTGTAGAAGGGGTGGGCATTTTGTCAATTGTTGATGACATAAGGTTGCTTGAAAAATTGTCAAAAGATACAGAAGACCAACAACAAATAGAGAGGCTGTATGCTAAAGTAAAGTTAGTCTTAGAAGAAGTAGTCATTCAATTAACGAACAATGAACTATAATTCAATTTTTGGAAAAAAATTCCAAAATATGGAAAAATTAGAAACGCGTAATTTAATAAAACGCTAACAATCAAACAGTTGGTTTTATGGCTCGATATTGGTAGTACCATCAAAAATTAAAAACTAGAAAAAATGGAAAATCAAACCCAATTCAAATTTTTTACAGTAGATGATGATGCTTTTTTTGCTAATATGTATGAGCAATTTTTAAAAAACATGAATTATACTGATATCACGTATTTCAGCAATGGAAATGATTGTTTGGCAAATTTAAACCAAAACCCCGATATTATTTTCTTAGATCACAACATGGAAGACCTTACTGGATTTGAAGTGTTGAAGAAAATAAAACGTTACAATCCAAATATTTATGTAGTGATGGTGTCTGGTCAAGAGAACATCAAAACGGCGGTAGATGCATTAAAGTATGGTGCATTTGATTATGTCATTAAAGATGCCGATGTTTGCGAGAAAATGTTGCAAGTCATCAACAAAATAAGCAAGGTAAAAGAAGAATTAAAGAAATCAAACCCGAATTTTTTACAAAAATTGTTCGCCATGTTATAATCGATCATTCTCATTATTAGTTTATTGCAAGACACACACAAGACACACACAAGACACACATAAATTGTACAACATAAAAGACACATAATAGAGGAAAGAGAAAAGAAGATAGCGAAAAGAGAGGGAAGACACACGGTACCTCTGTAAGACACAAGAACATGAAAAAAATGGTTACCGCATTAGCTATCATAGTACTATGTAGCTCGTGTAAAACACAAAATCTATTCGTTGAAAAAAAGGAGACGATCGACAGAACGACCTTTAATTACGACGCAAATTACCAATACAGAATACGCATTGACGACAAAATTTCGTTGTCTGTTTGGGGAGAAGACAATTTGAGTGTAGGTTCAGTTTATGGCATTTACAACTCGAATGAAGTGTATGGAAAATGGCTTTTAGTGGATGCCAACGGCAACATTGAAGTGCCGAGAATCGGGACCAGAAACGTGCTTGGAAAAACAGTGCCCGAACTAAAAGAAGAAATTAAAATAGAAATGAAAAAGTGGCTGGTAACGCCCATTGTTGATGTCAAAGTGCTCAACAAAGAAATTACCATTTTGGGTGAAGTTCGAAATCCGAATGTCATTCAAGTAGACAAAGATAAAAATACCCTCCTTGAAATGATTACTAAGACAGGAGGTTTTGATTTTTATGCCAATTTAAAGTCTATAAAAATTTTGCGCCAAGAAGGCCAAAACGTAAAAGTGACCAACATTGATTTAACCAAATCAACTGATATATTAAATACCAACATCCTCCTACATCCTGGAGATATTGTCATTGTACCATCCAGAAAATGTAAAGAATTTGACAAAAGGGTTTCTACCATTATCCCTTTTACTACTACAGTAAGTGCTGCTGCCATTCTAATGAAATTGTTTTAACAACAGCACGATGAACGAAAACATTAGAATTCTCAAACCCCTTTTCAGAGGGCTACCCATTGTGATATTGGTGGTTATTTGTTCGGTATTATTTGCTAAAAAATACTTGAATTATGTGACGCCCATGTATGAAAGCACCGCCAAATTGCGATTGGCCGATGTGCATGAAGGCGTTCCGGGCGCCAACCTCTTTAAAGACCTCGATTTATTTGCCTCCGCCAATAAAATTTCCACCGAAATAGAAGTATTGAAGTCGGACAATTTAATTAATGCTACTTTAAATGAATTGCCATTTGGCACTGAAATTTACCGAAAAGGCGATATGCGGTCGTCTGAATTATTCCATGATTCGCCTTTCCTCATTGAAGGCACATTCCAGACAGACAAAGCCTATGACAAGCTTTACGGATTAAACATCATTTCCAAATCGGAATTTGTATTCATGCAGCCCGAAGCAAAAACGGGTATTACAGGCACTTTTGGCAAACCAATTTCTGTTGATGGCGCCACGTTTTTAATTACGCTCAATGATGAATTTATTCAGTCCAAAAAGAATGTAAAAATCATTGACAGTTACCAATTTGAATTTTTTAGTAAAGAAAAATTAAAGACCAAAATAAACAAAAATTTAGACATCGTTTCCATAGATAAAGATGTGCCTGTCATTCGGATCAACCTGAAAAATGCCGTGCCTGAAAAAGCCGCACTTTTTGTAAACAAGTTGGCCGAAATGTACATCCAAGATTACATTCAGGCAAAATACAGAGCGGCCAATACCACCGTCGATTTTCTGAGTAAAGAAATTGACAATGCCGATGATAAGCTGGCGAATTCTGAAAACAACATCCAGCAATACCGCGACGAACGCAACATCATTAACATGTCGCAAGAAACAGAAACCAATTTGAGAAAAATATCGCAGCTCAAAATTCAGCAAACCAACTTGAAAATGAATTTGGATGCGATAAAAGACCTGAACAAATACATTGCTTCTGGCAAAAACAATTACCTTGATTTAGCCGCGAACTTTGAAGCTTTCACCGATTTACTTTCAACGGAAATGGTGAAAAACATGAAAAAGCTACAGTCCGACAAAAAAGACTTATTGCTAACCTACACACCTGATCACGAAAAAGTTAAAATCGTAGACAAAAAAATACAAGACCTGACCGATTACCAAATTGAAAGTATTAAAAACACAGAAAAAAACCTGCAGGTCAAATACAATGATTTGATTTATGACATTGCAGAAGCGGAAAAGGTATTTATTGGATTGCCCGAAAAAGAGAAAATGATGAACATCTTAAACCGGGAGTTCCACATGTATGAAAAGAATTATAATTTTTTAAACGAAAAACGCATAGAAGCTGAAATAGCTCGCTCGGCAAAAATTGCTTTTCACAAAATAATTTCCCCTGGAGAAGTGCCCAAAAATCCGGTTTCTCCCATACGGGCCATTATCATTGTGGTGGCTGCTTTTTTAGGATTGCTCGGTTCTATTGTTTTAATTTACCTTGTTCATTTTGCGAAGGCAAAAGTAAATGATGCTTTTACCATTGAAAAAAACAGCACCATTCCCATTGCCTTTTCTACGCCGTTTATCAAGAAAAACGAAAATGTTCTTCATAGTTTCTTGAAAGAAGCCATTCAAATGGAGCTGAAAGAAATGATTCAAAAACAAAGCATCATTGTGGTGAGTTCTTATGACAAGTCTAAAGACCATTTGTTTCATT
Source organism: Flavobacterium sp. BFFFF2 (assembly GCA_002256385.1). Taxonomy (GTDB): domain Bacteria; phylum Bacteroidota; class Bacteroidia; order Flavobacteriales; family Flavobacteriaceae; genus Flavobacterium. The sequence continues at coordinate 74,468 of NKJD01000002.1, read as the reverse complement.
CTACCTATTTAGCTAAGGCATTTATGGCCCAAGGCCGGAAAGTGTTGGTGGTTGATCCGACAGGTCAGCTAGAAGGCGTCTTTGCTGCAAAAGATTATATTAATTACGCTGATACCCGTTTTTTGAGCTACACCAAAACCGTATTTCAAGTGGAAATTACAGCCAAATTGAAAGACTACGATTTGTGTTTAATCCACAACCAAAGCGTGAAGGACGACAAGCTTGGGTTGTTGTTTATGAGCATTGCCTCTCAGAACTTACTGGTGTTAGACAGCCGAAAAACGGCTGAAAAAAGCATCATTAAAATGGAATTGTTGAAAGACGAATTCCAGCTGCCCAATGTGTGGTTTGTATTGAACAAAGCAGGCTATAACCCCAGTGTTTTTGTAGAAATCAAAAAAATATGGCATAAGTATTTTAGTAAAACCAAGTCGTAATCATGCACTTCATTAAAAAATTCGTGCTGTCACCTTCTGTGTTGGTTTTAGCTGACCAAGCACTTTTTAGTGGCACCAATTTTTTATTGACTTTGTTTTTAGCCCAACAGTTAGACATCAAAAACTTTGGGGTGTTCTCGACCGTCGTATTGGTCACCTACTTGTTAATGAGCATTACCAATGCACTGATTATACAGCCCTTTCAGGTGGCTATTTCAAAAATATCAAAAAGAAAGGAATATTATGTGTCTTTATTCCTCGGACTTGCAGCTTTGCTTGCTTTATTCATGTTCTTAGTAAAGCTGCTTGTCCTTTTTTTACCAACCGATCAGGTGTATGGTTCTCAATCAAATGCCATCATTTGCTTTGTGGTCGGGTATTTACTTCAAGATTTTTTCAGAAAAATATTTTTAGCCATTGCCCATATTGGGACAGTGCTGCTCATTGACAGCCTTTTTTTGGTTCTCATTGCCCTTGCCTTTTTCGTGTTAAAAGATGACATCACGCTCTTTCATTCCTTGTTAATTATCGGATTTGCCAACATCATTTCTGCCGTTCCTGGACTTTATTTTTTGGTGAAAAATTACGAAACACCCGTTTCGTGGCGGTCGTTTTTACAAGAACACATTTCACAAGGAAAATGGTTGTTTAGTGTGGCCATTTTACAATGGTGCTCAAGCAATTTCTTTGTATTAATCTCAGGCGTTTACTTAGGCATTGAAGCACTAGGCGCCTTGCGTCTGGTCCAATCTTTTTTTGGTATACTCAACATTGTACTCCAAACAGTTGAAAATTATTTCTTGCCAAAAGTGGCGTTCATTTATAATGAAAATGCGGCAAAAGCCAAAAAATACTTATTAGAAATCACGGCTTATGGCGCTGTATTGTTTGGGTTATTGCTCACGGTTTTATTCATTTTCTCCAATGAAATCATTGTTTTAGCTGGTGGCAGCAAATATGGAAGTTATGGCTATGTGGTAAAAATCATGGCGGTTTTATACTTCTTTATATTTTTGAGTTATCCTGTTCGCATTGCCGTTCGCATATTGGTATTAAATAAAATATTCTTTATCGGCTATTTGATTTCCTTTGTTTGCTCGTTGCTTACTTTCCATTTTTTGCTTAAATATTCGGGGCTTTACGGAGCCGTTTTGGGGCTTATTATCAATCAGATCATTATGATTTTGTATTGGCAAAATCAATTGAGAAAAAACCAATTTGTATTATGGAAATAATCCACATCGTATTAGGAAAGGCCAATCCGAACCGGATGAATGGCGTTAACAAAGTGGTGTATCAATTGGCTACCAAACAAGCCGAGTTTGGCGAGCAAGTGTCCGTGTGGGGCATTGCAAGCGATACCGAGAACAATTATGGCGAACGCAACTTTGACACCCGTTTATTCATAAAAAAATCAAATCCATTTGGCATGCCACTAGCCATGGAATCGGCCATTAAGGAGAAAAAAGGAAAAGCTATTTTTCATATTCACGGCGGTTGGGTGCCGGTTTTTTCTACCATAGGCAAATTGCTTCACCAACACCAATTAGACTTTGTATTTACGCCACATGGGGCCTACAACACCATAGCAATGAAGCGAAGTTTCTGGTCAAAACGTTTGTATTTTTCTTTGTTTGAAAAAAAATTATTGCAGCAAGCCACCAAAATTCATTGCATCGGACAAAGTGAATTGGTCGGATTAGATGGCATCTTTAAAAACACCAAATCGGTGTTGGTTCCTTATGGCTTTGAAAATGAGGCAGAAATATCAATTGAAACCACTAAAAACGAACACATTGTCTTTGGCTTTATCGGCCGTTTGGACATTTATACCAAAGGGTTAGACACCTTAATTCTTGCTTTTAAACAATTGGTCCAAACACAACCCCATGCGAAATTGTGGATTGTGGGCGACAGCAACGAAAAAGCCAAATTAAACCAACTGGTGATTGAACATGAGTTAAGCCAAAACGTGACGCTCTTTGGTGGAAAATTTGGCGCTGAAAAAGACCAGTTACTCCAACAAATGGATGTTTTTGTGCATCCATCCAGAAACGAAGGATTGCCGACTTCGGTGATTGAAGCGGCGAGTTATGGCAAACCATGCATTGTAACAGACGCCACCAACATCGCCGATTTGATTTCGGCCTACCACTGCGGCGAAACCATTAGCCACCAAGACAGCCATGCGTTGTGTACCGCCATGTCAATTGTGGCCACCAAATGGCACAACCAAACTGAGTTTGTTGCTATGCGCCACCAAGCCGTGGCCATGGTCAAAGAGCAATTTAACTGGAAAAAAGTCATAGAAGCATTTAACGCCCAATTGTATAAAGCCTAATGAACTTTGCGATCACCGAAAAAAACGAGGCATTCTTAAAGAAAATGAACAATTATATGTTTATCATATTGTTGTTGATGGTGGCTTGTTTTTTTACGTGGAGCGAAAATGTCAATATCACAAGAGGAATCAAAATTGTCGGACGTTTGGGCGTGCTCATTTCGTCAATTTTGGTGTATAAAAAAATCATTAAGCACGGTGCCGCAAACACCATGGATTTTAAAAACTCCTTTGCGCCCTTGTTTTATATTTTCTATTTGTTTCTTGGGTTTATGTCGTTTATGTGGAGTACCGATCCGGGCTTTAGTGCATTGCAATGGTTCATGACGTTTCAGAGCTTTGTTTTTGCCTATTATTTCATTAAAAGTTTAAAAATTTTAGACACTTTTTATCCCGGACACCAAATTAGGTTGTACCATTTGCTGGGAAACACCGTTTTTATTTTACAACTCATTTTTGTAGTCGGACTTTGGGTGAATCCAGATGTGTTTTTCCGGCTAACCAACGGGGGCGAAGAAGCCCGATTGGGTGGTACTTTAATGAATCCGAATGAGTTGGGCATGTTGGCTGGCGTGGGGGTTGCTTGTCTAATATTTGATTTGTACCGCTTTAAAAACAAAACCTGGACCATCATTAAACTCTTGGTTATTTTTTATGCCCTCTTTATGACGGGTTCGCGTTCTTCGTTGATTGGTGCGCTGCTCATCATCTTTTTCCACATTAATCAGACCAAAAGGCAAGGACTAAAACTGGCCATTATTGGCGGGGTGTTATTGGTGATGCCGTTTGCTATTAATGAAATCATTCTAAAAGGCGGCGATGAAAAAAGGATGGAAGAAATTTTAACCTTAACCGGCCGATTGCCCTTTTGGCACGCTTTAATTACCGAAGGATTGCCCAGAGAACCGCTCTTGGGGTTTGGGTATATGCGCATTGATTACAAAGATTTCTTTCAAAGCGTACACACTTACCCTGGCAAAATGACGCACAACACGTTTATGCAAGTACTGATGAATCTTGGGTTTATTGGCATCACCATTGTCATATTTCAGGTATATTTCACCTTAAAAGCCTTTTTTACCGAAGACAAAGAAACACGGCTCATGCTCATTGGCATTCTCATTCCCATCCTCATTAATTCATTTACCGAATTTGGCATTTTTGGCGAAAGCAATTATGGCATTATGTTTTATCAGTTAATTATATTTTCGGTTTGCTTTAAAAACCGGCTTCATTTGACGCCCATTCAACGCCTTCATTTAAAGAAAAGAAGGCCCGAAGCCTTTGTATAAGGGCTTTCCAAAAAACATACATTTTCCAATATTTGGAATAAAACGACCTCTATTTATCCCATAAAAATTTAAAAACCATCTATTTAACTTTTTTGGCACGATATTATGTTGTAACATTGTAGCAAACGCTAAATAATGGAACATATATTTAATAAATTGGGATATGAGATTTCTTTAAAAAAAGAAAATCAAACTGATGTGGCCATTGCGATGCTTTCAATTAACAACCCAGACGGAACCCCGCGTTGGATTTGGGATGCTGCTTGTAACAAACCATTATTCCTGAAGTTCTACAATGTAGGTAGCCAAAGAGCACTTCTTTTTGCCACAGCCATTAAACTGGTTTTTATGTTAAAACTTCAAAAACTGGTTTTTAAAAAGAACACCTATTACCTATCAAAAACGGACCATAAACTGGTAAATCTCCAAACCGATTGGGCCTTGTTTACTGGTACAGTTGGCCCAAACAACAAAGCCATTTTATATGCCAATCAGTCATTTTACAAAATAGCAACCACCAAAAATGCGCAAACACTGATCCATGACGAACACCTGATGTTGGAAAAAGTGAATGCTTCCTCCACTACCTTTATCACGCCAAAAACCACACAGATCTCAAATGACGTCATTCAGTTAACCGACATTTCGAACAATGGGAGTCGCGTGAAAAACATCATGTCTAGTCATTTAAACGCCTTGACGGAAATGTATCAAATGGAAAACAAAATCATAAAAGCGAGTGCTTGGGATCAATTTATCCATTTGACAACTGACTTCAAAACCATCAATGACCACAGGATTCCCAAAAACATGGTTCGCAAAATCGATTTGATTTTGCAGGCGATTCCCGCTGATGAATTGGTTGAACTTTCGCTGTCGCAAGGCGATTTTACGCAATGGAATATGTTTGAAAAAAACGGCAAACTTTCCATCTACGATTGGGAGTTGGCCGGTTCAAATAAACCCAAGGCATTTGATTATTTCCATTTTATCATACAAAATGGCGTGTTGGTTGACCACAAACCTTGGAAAGATATTTACGCAGAAATCATCCAGTCATTTCAAGGTGATTTTGCCAAAGAGCTATTCAACAGCGATTTGGACGAGTTAAACAACTACCTGAAATGGTACCTATTAATCAATTGCATGCATTATTTAAAAGTGTATGCCGACCAACCCAAATGGCACGTTCAGATTCATTGGTTATTGCAAGTTTGGAACGAAGCATTAAACACCTTTCTGGTAGCAGAAAAAACACCGAGAGAACTCATCATCATGGATTTGTTTGATGCCATTCAGAATCAGGAATATGCCGCCTTGAAATTCCAAGATGGCTTTCCAGAAAAATTGAGCCTTCAGTCAGATATTGATTTGGTGATTACCAAAGAAATGAGTGATTTGCTGATTCAAATGCTCAAAAATCATGCATTGGTTTCAAAAATGACCAGTTGCAAGCGCTCCTTTATGAATACCATTCAGGTGTTCACCCATGGTGCCGACATCCTTTCCGTTGATTTAATTTGGCAATTGAAACGCCGAAACCTCGAAATTTTAGACGCCGAACAGGTGATTTCAAAAAACGAAATGAACAATTATGGGGTAAAAAACGCGTCTTCCATTGACACCGCCCGCTATGTGGTCATGTTTTATATTTTAAATGGCGCAAAAATTCCTGCTAAATATCTGGGCTACGAAGCAGCCATTTCCAGTTCAAAAGAATCCATCGATTTAATTATTTCTGGTTACTTTAGCAATCTATATAAAGACAAAGCTCCCTTGCAACAGCTGATTCGTCAGTACACAAGCAATAAAGGATTCAATTTTATTAAAAACACTTGGAACTATATGATAGACACCGTCAAAAACAGCAAAAAAAGCAATGGATTCGTCGTGACTTTCAGCGGCGTTGATGGTGCTGGTAAATCGACCGTTATTGAAAATATAGCTATTAGAATTGAAAAACAATTCCGACGAAAGGTGGTGGTGTTGCGTCACCGCCCATCGGTTTTACCTATTTTGAGTGTATGGACCAAAGGAAAAGAAAAAGCGCATCAAGACAGCATTTCGAGCCTGCCAAGACAAGGAAAAAACAGCAGTTCCATTTCTTCATTGTTAAGATTTGCATACTACTATTGCGACTATTTATTTGGCCAATTTGTGATCTATTTTAAACACATTGCCAAAGGTCATGTGGTAATTTATGACCGGTATTATTTTGATTTTATCAATGACAGCAAGCGAAGTAACATTGTTTTACCCAAAAGCATTTCCCGATTTGGGTACCACTTGCTCTTGAAACCCAAATTCAATTTCTTTTTGTTTGCCGATGCCAATATCATTTTAAGCCGCAAGAAAGAGTTGAGCAAAGAAACCATTGAGAGTTTAACCAAAGAATACACGCAGTTATTCCACTCATTACAAGCCAACAGCCACTCAGCTGTTTATATGCCCATCAACAACATCGACTTAGAAACCACACTCAATCAGATCATTAAAACGGTAAATGTTGACTAAATGAAGTCCATTGTTCAAAAAATAATACGGCTGCGAAATCCACAATTCACTTTTGATGAGGCCTTGAATTCAGGGGCGCTGATTCAATTTATTTGGATTCAAATTGGCTGTATATTTCGTGGTTTAAAAGTGCTTTTTTTGTTCAGAAAACCAAAAGGAATGATGCTCGGAACGGGTGTTTCCTTCTTCAATATCTCAAAAATAAAATGGGGAAAATTTCTCCGATTGGGCAACCAAGTGTATGTTTCGGCCCTAAGTAAAAATGGGATTCAATTTGGTGATAATGTATCTATCGGCGCATTCAGCCGGGTCATCGTTTCTACTTCATTGAATGATATTGGCGATAAAATTGTCATTGGAAACCATGTGGGCATTGGCGAATTTGCCTATTTGGGCGGTGCAGGCGGGCTAGAAATTGGAGATGAATGCATTGTGGGGCAATATTTAAGTTGCCATCCTGAAAACCATAATTATCAAGATACATCCCTTTCCATTCGCCACCAAGGCGTTTCCCGAAAAGGCATAAAAATTGGTAAAAACTGTTGGATCGGAAGCAAAGTAACCATCCTAGATGGGGTCACCATGGGCGAAGGTTGCATTATTGCGGCCGGAAGTGTGGTTACCAAGTCGTTCCCCGAGCAGTCAATTATTGGCGGCGTTCCAGCTAAATTACTAAAAACCAGAACCAATGAGTAACAAAACCATTTTGGCCACTTGCTATGCCGTCAATCCGTATAAAGGCTCTGAAGATGGCATGGGCTGGCATTTTGTTTATCAAATGGCGCGGTTCAACAAAGTAATTGCGATTACGAGAGAAAACAACCGCCAAGCCATTGAAAAATACATGGCTGAACACCCCGATTCGGTCTATGACAATATTACTTATTTGTATTTTGATTTGCCCTATTGGATGCGTTTTTGGAAAAAAGGCGGCCGGGGTGCCATGTTGTATTACACGATGTGGCAAAAAGGCATCGTTTCATTTATTAAAAAACAAGACATCACATTCGATATTGTCCACAACGTAAATTTTCACAACGATTGGACACCAAGTTATTTGTGGAAATTAAACAAACCAATGGTTTGGGGGCCTATTGGGCACCATCCGCTGATTCCGGCGCAATACTTAAAACCATACTCCATAAAATATTTTATAAAAGACCGTGCCACTTGGCTTGTGAAAAAAGCTTTTTGGAATGGCTCTTTCGCTTTGAAAAAAACAGTGCAAAAAGCCGATCATATTTTATGCATGAATTCGGGTGTTGAACGTGCATTGAACTTAAAAAACAAATCATTTTCCATTCAACCGTCGGTGGCCACCGAAGATTTTTCGCCCACAGCCATTGAGCCAAAAACCAACTTTCACGTTATAAGCGTGGGTCGTTTTGTGCCGTTAAAAGGATTTGATTTGACCTTGTTGTCGTTTATACAATTCTTGAAACAATTGTCTGAAGCCGACAAGCAGCAGTGTAAATTAACCCTGGTGGGTTCAGGTCCCGAAAAAGATTTTTACAAAAAAATCATCGCCGACCACCAAGTGGCACCATACGTAGAAATCATTGAATGGATTGACCGAAGTGCCTTGATGAAGTTGTATGAGAAATCGGCTGTGTTTTTGTTCCCTTCGCATGAAGGCGCAGGCATGGTGGTGGCCGAAGCCTTATCGTTTGGTCTGCCAGTCGTCTGCATAAAAAATGAAGGCCCAGGTGAATTTATCAATGCAAGCTGCGGATTTGCCGTTGCTCCCTCAAATTATGAGCAGACCATTTTAGCATTACAAGAGTCTTTAAGCCTTTTACATGCCGACAAAGAGTTGTTACACAAAATGAGCGATGCGGCACGAACACATTATCGGGAAAACTTCACTTGGAACAGCCGCGGCGAACATTTAAAAAACACCTATAATAAACTGTAAATATGAGAGTTATAGCGGTCCATTTATTAAATGATTACAGTGGAAGTCCAAAGGTATTGATGCAATTGCTCAAAGGTTGGACTAAAAAAAACGTAGAAACACACTTGTTTACTTGTGGTGGGAGAGAAGGTTTTTTGTCCGCTATTCCACAAGTGCACAACCATTTTTATTGGTATCAGTTTGCTAAAAACCCACTCGCCCGCTTGTTGTTTCTGGTGGTAAGCCAGTTGCTTTTAGGGATCAAATTGCTGTTCATTTTAAAAAAATCAGATGTATTATACATCAATACGGTGTTGCCATTTGGTGCGGGAATCGTGGGTAAAATAAAAGGCTGCAAGGTCATTTATCACATTCACGAAACGTCTATGAAACCCCTTGTTTTAAAGAAATTTCTATTTGGGGTGGTACAATGGTCAGCTACCGAAGTAGTGTATGTGTCGCATTTTTTAGCTAAACAAGAAGAATTAAATACCCCGAAAAATGTGCTGTACAATGTGTTAGAAGAACAGTTTGTTCATCAGGCGCAGCAGCATGTCAACCATGAAAAAAGCGCCAAAATAGTGCTCATGATTTGTTCACTCAAAGCCTATAAAGGGGTCAACGAGTTTGTGACATTGGCCAAAATGAATCTGGCATTTACCTTCAAATTGGTGGTAAACGCCAGCCAACTTGACATTGATGCGTATTTTAAAGAGGAGAAGCTGCCGACAAATTTGCTAATTTATTCTACACAAAAAGACACCCACCCATTTTACCAAGAAGCCAGCATTTTACTGAACCTGTCTGATGTGCATTTGTGGGTTGAAACTTTTGGTCTCACCATTCTAGAAGGAATGGCCTATGGGTTGCCAGCCATTGTGCCACCCGTTGGTGGTGTGGTAGAACTCATTGACGAAGGTAAAAATGGCTATTTAATTGACAGCAAAAACACCGAGCTGATTTCCATTAAAATCAATGAATTGCTAACCAATCCTACTTTATACCAGCAGATGAGCAAAGCGGCCAACGAGAAAAGCATGTTGTTTGGCGCCGATTATTTTGAAACTGAATCCATGAGAATCATTTCCAAATAATCGAAAAAGACGCGTTGGACTTTGTCGCGCGAGCCATACTAATCAAAATTATGCATTATGAAGTGATTTAAACGCTAAAAGCACTAAATCACTAGGTATGCAAGCACTTTGCTTGGCCACAGATGCGGCCACAAGATACTTTGCGCACAACAATGGCACTGATGAAAACTTTTTGCTGTGCAATGCAGTAGCATGGTGAAATAAATAAGGGTAAATAGGCTCAGCACAAAGACCAAGCTGACAACAGTGGAAAAAAACAAAATCGGTTCACTACGCCATGCCAAAATTTGCAGTCATTTTTTGTCGTAATACACTTCAATTACGTAACTTTGACTTTAAATCATTTTCCAGGACCTGGAAATGAATGTCAGATAAATTTATTTTAAAGCCTTGATATTTAATGTTTTGCAAAAAAACAGCGCAATTCTTGGCTTTCCCCTGCAAACAACTAATAGCAATGAAAAAAAATAAAGTAGCCATCATTGGCACCGTAGGATTACCAGCAAAATACGGTGGGTTTGAAACGTTGGCAGCACATTTGGTCACGCATTTGTCAGACAGCCATGATTTTACTGTTTATTGTTCAAAGAAAAAATACACCAAAGAAGAACAAGTGCCAACGTATAAAGGTGCCAAACTTGAATACATCAATCTGGATGCGAATGGGGTGCAAAGTATTCCGTACGATACCATTTCCATTTTAAAAGCATTGAGAAAAAACGACGTGCTTTTAATTCTTGGCGTGGCAGGTGCGTGGGTTTTACCGCTGGTTATGCTTTTTACCAAGAAAAAAATCATCATCTCTATTGATGGCATCGAATGGAAACGCGACAAATGGCCCTTATTTGCCAAACTGTATTTATGGTGGGCCGAAAAAATTGCCGTTCGGTATTCGCATATCGATATTTCGGACAACGAAAGTATCCAAGATTACACCGCTTTGCGCTACCAAACCTTGAGCCGCGTGATTGAATACGGCGCCGACCACACCTTAGAGGTGAAACCAACCCAAGAAGATTTTGTAACATACCCGTTTTTAACACAGCCTTATGCTGTAAAAGTGTGCCGCATTGAACCCGAAAACAATGTACACATGGTGCTTGAAGCGTTCAAAGAAACGCCAAGTAAAACGTTGGTTTTGGTTGGAAACTGGAAGAATAGCGCTTATGGCATCGCATTGAAAGACACCTACAGCAACGTCCCAAACATTCACCTATACGACCCTATTTACAACCAAAGAGCCATTGATTTAATCAGAGGAAATGCGGCTTTGTATATTCACGGGCACTCGGCTGGTGGTACCAACCCTTCGTTGGTGGAAGCCATGTATTTGGGGCTTCCCATTATGTCCTTTAATGTGTCTTATAACAAAACAACCACGGAACATAAAGCCACCTATTTTTCGACTGCCGAAGAATTAATAATGAAATTAAATACCGCTACTGAAAAGGAATTAGATGACATGCGAAAAGAAATGAAATCTATTGCTTTAAGAAGATATACGTGGGATGTGATTGCCAATCAGTACGATTTGCTGATTAAAGAAGCATTACAAACAGACAAGAAAAACAGTGTTTTCAGCGACATTCAGAAACTTGATGCCGATGTGCTAGACAAATATAATTTAAGCCATCTTAAAAACTCTGAATTGTTTTATAATAAAAGATAACGATTATGAAGAACACTTTAGAATACATATTATTAGGCGTTGCAGCTCTTGTTTTGGCGCTTATTTTAATTCCAATTATAAAAAAATTTGCTGTGAAATTTAATTTGGTAGATAAGCCAAATTACAGAAAAGTGCACGCTACCCCTGTGCCCTTGGTTGGCGGCATTTCCATTGCCATCACGGCGTTTATTGTGTTAATTGGCTCCGGAAATGAAATGACCATTTTAAAACAGTATCTACCCATATTGTTATCTGGTTTAGCACTTCTTATTGTTGGTGTTATTGATGACAAAACTGATGTAAGTGCTAAATACAAATTGGTTATACAATTGCTGTTGTCGTTTATTATTGCCTATTCTGGCACAAGAATCACCTCACTATATGGGTTGCTTGGCATTTATGAAATTGCCACTTGGATGCAATATGCACTGACCGTTTTGGTCATTACAGGCGTAGTAAATGCCTTTAATTTGATGGACGGTGTTGATGGTTTGGTGGGCGGCCTATCTCTTTTAGGATTCACCATGTTTTTGGTTGCTTCCATTTTTTATGACAATTACTTTCTAGGTAAAATAAGTGTCATTTTTATAGGTGCAACTATTGGGTTTTTAAAATATAATTTATCCAAGAAAAAGATTTTTATGGGCGATGCGGGTTCGCTATTTCTTGGATTCATTTTGGTGTCTTTGGGCATACAATTTATGGAAAACCAACGTGTTAATCAAGATTATGGCTATGCATATGGGTTTTTAATTCTTGTGGCGTTTTTTTCCATTCCGGTTTTAGATTCATTGCGGGTGTATGTTGGCAGAATCAAACAGGGAAATTCCCCCTTTAAAGCGGACAAATCGCATTTGCATCATTTGCTTTTAACAGCTGGTTTAACCCATAAAAAGATTGCAATTTTTATAGTTGGGTTTTGTATGATCTTATTTTTTGTTGGGTTTGGATTGATTTCTTTCTTCTCGACCACCATCATTATTGTTGCTATTATGACCCTGTTTTGGGTGATTTTGAAATTGCTTCTCATGATCAACAGTTTGCACGAATGGCGTGCTACGTTAAAGAAACTAGAACAGCAATAGCTTGCTCTTGAAGCATTATTGTATGCCGTTTTTTGGTCAAACTTAGTATTGTACCAAGCGTGCGTATTAGATATCTATGACAAGGAAAAAGACTGCCAATCTGTGTTACTCAAAAGCGTGAATGGTTATTTTGGACAAAATACTTTCAAGATAAACACGGCTGTATAAGTTAACGCTAAAATTACTGCCTATTGAACTACTCACTGCGATGTATGGGTTAATTACCAAACGGCAGCACATGTATTTACTCTGGAACCTCATTTAATTAATAAAAGGTGTTCCCTTTTTTTGTATTTTTAGAAGGAAATAGACCATTTCAACTTGAACAAATTGTGGATTTAGTCCATGAAAATTGGATTTTTTCCAAAATTTGGAAAAACAAACTTTGGCACGAATCGTTAAAACGTTGTTTTTCAAACAATTAACTCTTTGGCACCTGAATTGCAACAATCAAAAAAAAATTAAAACATAATCCGATGAAAAAATTCTTGTGCTTACTTATTCTACTATCTGGTATAAGTAACCTGTATGCGACGGGTGAGCCCTCCACCTATTTTCAAATTTATGTGTCCCCCAACGCCGATGCAGTGCAAAGAAACGTTTGTCTTATTGTCACAGCTATTTATGACAATACCGAGTTTCAAATCATTGATGATGGTGCCGATGGCGATACCGATGATTCAAAAACGGGCGTATTAAATGCAGGTCAAAGCTACATTTTGTATATCAAAGACAACGGCATTAACGATGATGCACGTTATGCTTCTGGTGGTGTCTTACGATGGGATGGCGATTATTTTATCATCAAATCAAACAAACTGGTATACGCTTCGCAAAGCACCGATAGCGATTGGCAACACGACTGGGTTCCTAGTGTTGATAAAAGTTCAATGGGTCAAAAATTCATTATTTATGCACCTAAAGTAACTTCATCAAACAGAGACATCAATGTTTTTGCTTACGAAAACAATACGGTTGTTGACTTTTACAAAATTTCGACCCAAGCCAAAACCAACACTGGCTATACAGATGTAAACATGGAAGCGCCAACCAAAGTGTTTTCCAAAACACTTAACATTGGCCAAGATTTAATATACAGTTCACGCGAAGGACGTGATGTAATGTTTTCGGGTGAAACGTATATGATTATCGCCAACAAGTCGGTGACTGTTCAATATGGTTCGCTTTTTGGAAATGAGCGTGATGGTGGTGGTTATGTGCCTACCTCTAACGGAAGTTCTGCAGGCGAATTAATGTATTTTGCAGTTCCTTACCAATCGGCAGGCGAACAAGAAATTAGAATTGTAAGTTGGAATGACAACAATACCATTCAATTATCAGGTTACATCAATGGACAATGGGTGGTTTTAAAGAATTATTTATTGGGCCGATTAAAAGCAGGCGACTGGGTTGGCAAAAGTAATGGCAACGTATCTTACCCGTCTGTATTTAAAATTACATGTACCGCAGGCAAAAAAGTGTCTGTGTTTGAAGGAAACTGGTTTGAAACTGGCGCGCCAGGTACCTCAGATATGGCCACGATGGTTTCTTCTGAAAATGGCACTACAGCTGGGAAAAACTTCCTTACTTATATTCCACCCCCAGGAAACGAAACCAATGCAGTTAATCCGTTGACAGGCTTGAAATTTGGAGGATCTTTTTCACACTTGTATTTGTTTTCAAAAACCGGCGCCACCGTTACCGTGAAAGATGCCGCTACAAACGGCACTAAATTCAGCAAAACGTTTACCATTGCGCCTGAGAGATACACCGATTGTACAATCAGTTTGGCCGAATGGAAAAATTTCTACAACGGGACAGGAACCAACTCAGGACCTGAAAAACCTTATTTAATGGTTACCAGTAATAATGACATTGCTGTTTTAAATAGTAATTTCAACGACAACTGGATGTGCTACACCGGAAGTTCATTGGGACACTCTTTTACGCAAACAAGCAGTGCAAGTGAAAATTTATTAATTCCAACAGAATTATCAACTGTTAAATCGTATGTAAATACAACAACTGAGGTAACCAATCCTTCTATTGAGGTAATTGTTCAAGATGGTTTAAAAGTGGTTGAATCTAAAATCACCAATCCAGACCAGACAACTGTGACAGGAACCATCACTGAATTTGCAGACAAGACAAAAGTAAACTTTGACAATTTGCCAACATTACAAGGAAACGCCACTTATCAAGTAACCACTAAAGTAGTTGCCACAGTAGGTGCCAACAACGGCGAATTGGTAGGCACTACGCTCAACTCGACGGTTGAAACGGTAATTACAGGAAAAGTTAATGGCGAAACACAACAATCAACCATTGCCAATTCTATTTCGGTAAAAACAAGAGATACCTCGCGTTTAAGATTCACACACCTTGAAGATGCGGTTTTCAATGCAAAAACGACCAATTCTTGGACTATTAGCTGGATTGATATTAACAAAGACGGTTGGGACGACTTGTATGTGACCGATATGGGCGCAACAGCGGCACCAAACCTAATTTACATGAACAACAAACAAGGTGGCTTTACTGCAGGACAAGTGATGCCAGAAGATGGCATCTCGATGAGCCAGACTTGGGCTGACGTGGACAATGATGGTGATGAAGATTTATTAGTATTAACAAATACGAGATCGACCAACAAATTTTACCGCAATGACAACGGAACTTTGGTAGCTGACAACACCAAATCATTTACACAAGATGTGGCATATTATCATGGTGGTGCTTTTGCAGATTATGATAACGACAATAAAGTGGATTTATTTATGTGTAATTATTTCCCAACGAAATACAACGAAATACACAAAAACACAGGTAACGGTGGTTTTGCCAAACAAGTGGACCAAATCATTCCGCTTGAAGCAAATTCTTCACTAGGACCAACATGGGCCGATTATGACCAAGACGGATTTATGGATTTATTTGTACCGAATGGCGGTGGAAACAAAAACTCTTTATTTCATAATGACGGAAATGGCACATTTTCAAAACCGAACATCATCATTAACCAAGAAGGTGGAAAATCAGTAGGTAGCTGCTGGGGTGACATTGACAACGATGGCGATTTGGATTTATTTGTAACCAATTCAAATTCATCAACCAACTTTTTATACAAAAATATCGGCAACGGTAACTTTGAAAAAATCACTACTTCTATTGTAAATCAAGGAGCTAGTTCACATGGTTGTAGTTTTGCAGATATTGATAATGATGGCGATTTAGATTTGTTCGTTACCAATGACCGCATTCGTAAATTCCTTTATTACAACGACGGACAAGGTAATTTTACGGAAGACCGCAACGAAATGGTCACTTACAATTTCGGTATGTCTTTTGGGCATTCTTGGAGCGATTTTGACCACGATGGCGATTTGGATTTAGCGGTGGCTACCCATTCAAACCAAAAAAATCAGATTTTCATAAACAACGGAAACACAAATAGCTGGCTTGAAATTAACTTAAAAGCTACGGTGAGTAATGGTTCTGCTATTGGCGCAAAAATTACCATCAATGCCGGAAATAACATTCAATTCAGAGAAGTAAATAGCCAAAGTGGATTTGGAGGACAAAGTAGTTTTACCCAACACTTTGGTTTGGCTAACATCGCTAACGTAGCTACGATCACTGTTAAATGGCCAAGCGGTATTGTTCAGACGCTTACCAATGTAGCTGCCAATCAAATTCTGAAAATTGTGGAGCCGCAACAAACAAAAGTAACCGGGATTGTGTTTATGGACACCAATTTAGATGGACAAAAACAAGACAACGAACCAGTAGTTTCGAGAGCTGTATTGAAAAATATAAACACCAACTGCAAAATGTTTACCAATGAAAGTGGTGCATTTTCATTTTACTCAGCTGAAACCAGCGCGCTGTTAAGCATCATAGAAGGAAATGGTCTTCAAGCGAGTGCTTCTCCTGTATTTGTAAATTTAACTACTTACAATAGCTCTATAACCGTTTTTGTTCCTGCAAGGTTAAAATGTACAGGAACCGACTTAAAAATGAACATGGGCGGAACCGCTTTAAGAAAAGGGTACACAAACAACCAATTCAGAATGATTGTTTCAAATCAATCTAGAAATGCGGCTCAAAATGTAACTGTTAATTTCATTATGCCGTCAAAAATCACTTTGAATGCGCCTTCAGTTTCTGTAACGCAACAACAAAACTTTACAGCAAATAACATTGCTTATTCAAAGTATACATGGACATTCAGCACGATTGAATCGTTGGAAAATAAAGTAATTAATTTTACTACTGGCAACGACGCAAGTGTACAAATCGGCGAAAATTATACCTTTAGAGGAGAAGTAATCAACCCTTCGACAGACTGCAACGTACTAGACAATATCGTAGAACAAACCTACTTGGTTTACGGTGCCATTGATCCAAACGATATGTTGGTTTCACCAAAAGGATACGGCGACGAAGGATATATTATGCCAAACCAATTGCTTACTTACACGGTTCGTTTTGAGAACTTCGGAAACTTCCCAGCTCAAACAGTGATTGTAACAGACGAATTGCCAAAAGAATTGGATGTGAATACCTTTAAATTCATCGCATCGAGCCACCCAAATGTAAAAACAGAGATCAGAGATCATGCCGTTACATTTACACTTGACGAAATTTACTTGCCATCAAACACCGAAGATGAGTTAAAAAGCCAAGGCTATATTACATTTTCAATCATGCCAAAACAAGGATTAGAAGCTGACACTAAAATTATAAACGAAGCGACTATTCAGTTTGATACCTACAAACCAATTCCAACCAAACCAGTATTAAACACCATTCAATCAAAAGAATTGGAAGAACAAATGACTTCAATCACTTTGTATCCTAATCCAGTAAATGACGTGGCTTATGTAGGCCTAAAACACCAAAAAGGAAATGAGTTTACGAACAAAGAAATTACCAATTTAGAGGTAATTACATTAGAAGGCGTAACCATTTTATCAAAAACGTTTGAACCAACTGAAGAAGTTCGCATGGATTTACCAACCGATTTAAAAGGGTTCTATTTGTTGAAAATTACCGATTCAGAAGGAAATTCGCATATCAAAAAAATGCTAGTTACTGTTAAAGAGTAGTTACTTTTTTATTCATCATAAAAGGGTTGTTTCTTCATTGAAACAACCCTTTTTTGGTTTTTCCATAAAATCATAAATTTGTTTAAACTAAGATCAGTGTTGGTGGCGATTTTTCATTGGCGATTAATACAAACGGCACCTTGTGGAGTTGGGGCGACAACAATTCAGGCCAATTGGGCAATGGCAGCGGTCAATTGGCCGATGGCACTAGCGCCAACCGATTGACACCTGCATTGGATAACTGTCCATAAATCAATGAAACTTGACTATTCTTTCAAAGGGGCCACTGTGCCCCTTTGTTTAATTAGTAGGGGCCACTGTGCCCCTTTGTTTAATTAGTAGGGGCCACTGTGCCCCTTTGTTTAATTAGTAGGGGACACCATTTGTGATAAAATAGCTAGATTGCATTCGTTTTTTAAATATAATTTCTAGTACCATGAAAAAGACACTTATAACCATGGGCTTCATCATGGCTTTCGGATGGCAAGGGCTTGGTCAAACCTTCATCAAACAACACACCTACTTAGATGCTTTGACATTACGAGACATCTATATCAAATTAAATAATCACGAGGCCAATACCAATCAGTTGAATGAGGCATTTGATGCCATGATGGCCAAGTATCAGATCGTACCAGAACAAAATGTTTTTTTTAGGTATCTAATGCGAACCAGATCTTCTGGTCAACCGGAGTCGACACCTCTACCGCCTTATCAACAAGTGCAACAAGTGGCGAGTACCTCCTTTCCTGTCAACTTTCAGGCCTCTGTAATAAACGGAGTAGCCCAGTTTATGGCCAACCGATTTAAACAAGAAGTATTGCAAATGGCCTTAGACAAAATGTTTGATCGAATTTGCAGTCCCGAATATGTGAAACTGCAATACTTGTTTCCAAAAACATATCAATTGATAAATGAGTTGCGGGGCAAAGGAAATTCGGCCTATTATGCAGCCGATTTAAGCTTGTTGCTGCAAGCAGCTCAAATGGATATGGATCAATTGCCTACACATTTAGTTGCACATAGTGATACTATTTTTCCGGTCATACAAAACGATCCGAATTTTTCAGACGTGCTAAAGTCCGTTGGTGTTTTGGTTCAAACAGCTCATGAACACACCAGCATTACGCAAGCACTGCCCACTTTGGCCGCTTCCTTTGAGCCAAATCATTCTGATGTAGCTATGTTGATTCATGTGGCCGATTTGATTTCACAATCGCTGATTAATGTTCAAAACCCGAACAGCTTATGGGTGAATCCGTTACAAGAATTACCGTTACAAGTACTTTCCGATCTAAACATTAAAGACAGCAACGTTCATGTTTGGTACTTTTATGGGCTTTTATATCACCAATTATCACAAATTCCATTGTGTAAATCCTATTTAGGAGCCCAAGAAACAAGTGACCCCAAGGCCATTGCAACTAAAATAAATGAACTCCTAAAAAGTGTGGCTTCATTGCAATCGGCAAGCCTTGATTTGGCAAACAGCAACTTTCAATTGACACAAAATGACACTTTTTTTGCTTACATCAAGAAATTGAACACCTCGGTACAACAAATCATGCGTGTTTTGCTGCCTGCACAAAACAACGATACTTCACGAGTCACCGTTGACAAATTGATGGAATTATCAGATAGCATGATTGCGCTGTCAGCCAGCGTGGCGCAAAAAGACTTCCAAAAAGCCATTGCCATCTTGATGATTGACTTTGGTCATTACATCAGCCCAAATCACGCAGCACTCAGGCCTATTCAGTTTATGGCGCAATTGGCAACAGTTCAAAATGCCGAAAGTATGAATGCTTTGTTAGAATCGTATGCTTTGCCAATTGGCAGCGCGTCTATCAAACGGCGCAGTGCCTTTAATATTAGCTTAAATGCCTACGTGGGCTTTTCGGGTGGCATTGAGGCAGCACGTACGGCCAGTGCCGTCCCAAACGCAGGAAATATTGGGCTTAGTGCCCCCATTGGTATAGCGACCTCCTTTTTTCAGGGTAAAATGACAGCCCTGGCAACTGTAGTTGACTTGGGTTCCATTGTCAATCAGCGGCTCAATGGCGATGCAACTTCCTATTCCAATGTCAAATTTGAACAGTTTTTAACTCCCGGCTTGGGGCTGTTTTACAATATTCCTAAATGGCCTGTATCGGTGGGTTTTCATTATTGTTATGTGCCAAATTTGCGCACAATCAAATACCAAGAAGGAGCAGCAACCATTACAGAAACCAACATTTCTGTAAGCCGGTTTAACGTAGCGTTATTAATTGATATTCCATTTTTTACCTTGTATAACAAAGAGAAATAGGCATTTAGAATGTAAATGGTTCTACTTGTTGAAATTACCGATTCTGAAGGAAATTCGCATATCAAAAAAATGCTCGTTACCTTTAAAGAGTAGTTACTTTTTAATTCATCATAAAAGGGTTGTTTCTTCATTGAAACAACCCTTTTGGGTTTTTATCCAACCCTGTTGTGGTTTTGCCTATTAATAAATTGGTTAAATTGCAGCTGGATTTTTGAAGAATCAGGAACTAGGAGTAAACAAAACGATTGACACGACAATTCAAAATAAAATGGCAATACCCAAGGACAAAGATGAATTGCATTGCGCCATAGTTGACAACTACCAAAAGTTGACAACCGAACTTTCAACAATTCCTATTGACCTAGCAGCGCTGAAAGAACTCGAGGGACATGCAAAAAACACAGTAATAAGCATCCACGATGTTGTTGCTTATCTTGTTGGGTGGGGCCAATTGGTTTTGAAGTGGCACGACAAAAAAAACAAAGGACTTGAAGTTGACTTTCCAGAAACAGGTTTTAAGTGGAATGAGCTCGGACAACTTGCGCAAAAATTTTACAAAGACCATGAAAATGATGACTTCAAAACACTTCAAACTAAACTAGGCAATACAACCCATGAAATATTGCGATTAATTGAGCATAAAACAAATAGAGAACTATATGAATTAGCTTGGTACAACAACTGGACTTTAGGAAGAATGATACAACTAAACACTTCTTCACCCTTCAAAAACGCCAAGGACAGAATACGAAAATGGAAGAAATTAAAACAACATTTCTAGGCGCTAAGGTAATTCTGATTTCAAGTAGCGCATTACTAATTGCCGCATTAAAAAACACGCTGATGTCCTGTTTATGCCGTACACTCCTTGTTACTTTGTTTGCCGTAGTTTCGTTCGGACAATCTATCAAATCGGGGCAATATGGCACGCTTTCGCTGGCTTTTGACCCCGCCACCAAAAAGCTAACCGGCTATTTTGAAGACCACACCGGCTGGGATGAGCAAACCAAGGCACCCCGATTCTCTTGCGTTTTTTATATCGAGGGGCTCGTTACGGGGAATACATTCGAAGTATCAACTTATTACCCCAACGACAAGTTTGAAGACACCATCATTGGTGAAATAGAAATAGTGAATAATCAAACCGTAAAAATCAAACTACCCAATGACCATGGCGGCTGTTGGAATGTGCAACATTTTGCCGATGAACCAGTTGCCTTTAACCTTGATCAACCCGCATCTTGGAAGCAAATCAAGTTTGTTACAAAGAACAAATCCTATTTTTATTCCGATAATGCAGAACACAAAAAACAAAATTCATTTCTTGTAAAAAACGATTTTGTGCACATTGACAAGCGAGTAGGAAAATGGGCCTTTTGCACTTTTTTTGGCGACAAAAAAGCAACCAAAGGCTGGATGAAAATGGCCGATTTGAATGCTGGTTCAACTAAAAAGCAATAGGAGATACTTATAAAGCAGGCGCCCTTTTCAATTGAAGGGAAAAGCAAAAAGAGGCAAACGCATCTACCCCATTTATTACACCCTTTTAAAAACAAAGCACACAACCCATTAAACCCAGATTACGCATTAGACTTTGTAATGAAGGGGAAAAGGACAAAAAAGCTGGGATTGCACGGACTTTTTTTACCGCAGGTGTAGCAGCGCTACACCGAGGATACAAAAAGGAGTACACTGCCAGATTTACAGTCATTTTTCCATGTAATAAATTTCTAATGCGTAACCTGGGTTAAAGAATTATCTTTGGCCCTTTATTTAGTTTCGCCATTATGATTAAACCGATTTTTAAATGGGTTTTAAACACCATTCCCAGACCATTGCTCATTCGTGCGAGTTATGTTGCGCGCCCCATTTTGGCCTTTTTCTTAAAAGGAAACAACATGGAAGACCCGATTGACGGAAAGTGCTTTCGCTCTTTTTTGCCTTACGGATATGGCAAACAACGGTCGAATGTGTTGTCGCCCAGCACGCTTTCGTTGGAGCGGCATCGGTTGTTGTGGTTGTATTTAAAAAACGAAACCAATTTTTTTACCCAACCAAGCCACCTGTTGCACGTGGCGCCAGAACAGGCTTTTTACCACCGTTTTAGGGCCATGCCTAATTTAGATTACTTAACCACTGATTTGGAATCTCCTTTGGCTGATGTCAAAGCAGACATTTGCCACTTGCCCTTTGAAGACAACCGCTTTGACCTTATTTTTTGCAACCACGTATTGGAACACATTCCAGACGACCACAAAGCCATGCAAGAGCTTTATAGGGTCATGAAACCAGGCGGCATGGGCATCTTTCAAATTCCGCAAGATGTGAGCCGAGCGACCACTTTTGCAGACGACCGCATTACTGACCCCAAAGAACGGGCGCAAATTTTTGGACAATATGACCACGTTCGGGTCTATGGACTCGATTATTTTGACTTGTTGCGGGCCGTTGGATTCCGAGTTGAAGCCATTGATTATACTGCCACATTAGGTGCAGCTGCCACCAAGCGCTATGGCTTGGCCCAAGGCGAGTTGCTGCCCGTTTGCTATAAAGACTAATAGAGAACCTACGAGCAATTTATTCAAGCGCTGTGAAAAAAGAAATATTGCTCATTTCGTATTATTTCCCGCCCGAAAAAGGAGCGGCTGCGCACCGCATATTCAGACTGGCACAGCTATTGCAGCAGCAAGGCTACCAAGTAAGGGTATGGTGCCCTTTGCCCAATTACCCAACAGGACAGGTTTTTGAAGCCTATCAAAACAGGTTTTGGGTGCGCGAACAAGTGGATGGCATTTTGGTGGAACGTTTTTGGATTTGGCCCAACCAAAGCAAATCTTTGGTTAAGCGCATTGTAGCTTCCACATCCTTTGTGTTTTCGCTGTCAATGGCTCTGCTGTTTCGCGCCTATCCCAAACAAGTGTTTATTCAATGTCCGCCGATGCCCATTGCTTGGGTCGGGGTATTTTTGGGGCGTTTGCGGAGAAAAGAAATCCTATTAAACATTTCTGATTTATGGCCGTCGGTCGGAGTCGAATTGGGGGTTTTACAGCCTCAGTCATTGGCTGTTCGTTGGTCCGAAAAGGCCATGCGTTGGTGCTACCGAAAAGTCCCCATTGTTTTTGGGCAATCAGCCGAAATTGTGAGTGCGGTTGCCAAAGATGCACCCCAAACTCAAGTGGTTTTATACAGAAATCTGCCATTTTACCAAAACAACAAACCTCAGCCTATTACTGCTAATCAACCCTTAAAAGTGTTTTATGCAGGCTTATTTGGCGTGGCCCAAGGCGTGGCCGATTTAATGGAGAACTGCTCTTTTACAGACATTGACATGGAAGTGCATTTGTATGGTGCCGGTGCCGAAAGCAGCCAAATGGCAGCGTTTTTGAAAAACAATCCAAATCCCAAAATCCATTTACACGGCTTATTGCCACACGACCAAATAGTAGAGGCGGTTTCAGGCTGTCATTTGGCACTTATACCACTGGTGAAGCCGCTTTATGGCTCAGTGCCCTCAAAAATATTCGAATGGGCGCAAATGGGCATCCCTTGCGTTTATATGGGGGGTGGCGAAGGCGAACAGATTGTGCAACACTATGAACTCGGCTGGACCATTGAACCCAAGAATTACAAAGCATTGGAAGCACTCTTAAAAGAATTATCGGTCCAAAAAGAAACGGATTGGAATGTGCAAAGAAATCAAATTTGGGAGCGCGCACAACAGCATTTAACCTTAGAAAGCCAATGGCAGCAATGGCAGCAAGAAGGCATTTTTTAATAGGCTTTATCTTCGCCTTTAAAAATATTGATTACTGTTTGTAGTATGATTTTTATGTCTAATACAACCGACCAATTTTCAATGTAAAACACATCGAATTTAATGCGGTTGACCATGTCTTCGTCGGTTTCAATTTCGCCCCGAAAACCTTTCACCTGAGCCAAACCTGTAATGCCGGGCTTCACATACAAACGAATCATGTACTTTTTGATGCGGTTGGCGTATAGTTTGTTTTGCGACCACAAGTGCGGTCTTGGCCCAACAACAGACATTTCGCCTTTGAGTACATTAATAAATTGAGGTAATTCATCCAAACTCGTTTTGCGCATAAACCGGCCCATACGCGTCACACGCGGGTCGTTTTTAGAAGCTTCTTGTTCGGTGGTATGATTCAAATGCATTGATCGGAATTTGTAACAAAAAAATTCTTTTTCATCTAAACCGGGACGCCCTTGTTTAAAAAAAGCAGGTCCTCTTGATTCCAATTTAATCAGCAAAGCTAAAATAGGCGCAAGCCACGATAGTATAAAAATAATTACAAACAAGGAGAAAAAAAGATCAAATGACCGTTTAATTGCAATAATGAATGGATCGTGAAGCTGCGTTTTTTGAAGTGATAAAACGGGGAAAAGTTCGTAATAGTCTATTTTTAGATTTTTGGAGAAAATTTCTTTTGCGTCAGGAATAAATTTGATGGTTTTCCGGTGTTCGTCTGCAAATTCGACCAATTCTTTCAGCTGGTCATTGTTGATTTCATTGAGGGAGCAATAAATATCGTCTACTTTTTTGTCCAACACAAATTGAGGCAAGTCTTTCAACGTGCCCTTAATTTCTTCGTTTTTAAATTTGTCAGAGAAAAAGCCCAAAAACCGGTACCCGTAATCATTTCGGGCATAAAAGATATCGCGCAGGTTTTTTGATTCGGCAGAATAACCAATGATGACGGCATTTCGGAAATTGCTGCCCGTCATAATGCGGTACTTTTTTAAATAATAAAACAATAAATATTTAAAAAGTGTAATGACGCTAAATGTACATAACATGCACCAAGCTATTGCATTGCCGCTAAATATGGTTTGTTTGGCAAATGGAAAATAAGCAATGGTCAATAATAAAAACAAGAAACCTTGCTTGATAATTTTTGAAATGATTTCAACGGGCAAGGTAAACCTAAAAATCCCATAAAAATTGGCTAAGTAAGCCGACAAACACCACACCGCAGTCTGATATATCAGGAACTCTGTATATTCAATTCTTAAATCACGATAGAAGTATATACTAAAAGCCGTAACAGCCAACCAGTCTAAAACAAAACTGATTGGCCGAATATACTTTGAATATCTACCTGTGTGGTGTGCAACCATTCAAATTAACGGATGTAATTTGTAAAATCTTTGTGTTCTTCTTTCAGCAGCTCTTCCGTTGACAAAGACTTAAAGTAAGCATAGGTAATTTCCATGCCTTCGCTTCTGTTTACTTTTGGTTCCCAACCCAAAATTTCGCGCGCTTTGGTAATGTCTGGGCGGCGTTGCAACGGATCGTTGATTGGCAATGGTTTGTAAATTACCTTCTGATCGGTACCTGTTAGTTTGATGATTTCCTCTGCAAAATCACTGATGGTGATTTCGTCTGGATTTCCGATGTTTACTGGATAAGGATAGTCAGAATGCAACAAACGGAAAATACCTTCAACTTGGTCGTCTACATAACAAAATGAACGGGTTTGGCTGCCATCGCCAAAAATGGTTAAATCTTCGCCGCGCAATGCTTGACCAATGAAAGCAGGAATTACACGTCCGTCATTTAGGCGCATGCGGGGTCCGTACGTATTAAAAATTCGGATGATGCGGGTTTCCAAACCGTGAAAAGTATGATAAGCCATTGTTATTGACTCTTGATAGCGTTTGGCTTCGTCATACACGCCACGAGGCCCAACGGTGTTTACATTGCCATAGTATTCTTCGGTTTGAGGGTGAACCATTGGATCGCCATAAATTTCAGAAGTGGAAGCCACCAAGATGCGCGCTTTTTTGGCACGGGCCAATCCCAACAAATTGTGGGTTCCCATGGCACCAACCTTCAGGGTTTGAATCGGGATTTTTAAATAATCGATGGGGCTGGCGGGTGATGCAAAATGCAAGATATAATCTAAATTACCAGGCACATGAATATATTTGGTTACATCGTGGTGATAAAACTCAAAGTTTGGGTCCTTGAACAAATGCTCAAGGTTTTTGAGATCGCCGGTGATCAGGTTGTCCATTCCGATTACATAATAGCCTTCGGCAATAAATCGGTCGCAAAGGTGTGACCCTAAAAATCCGGCAGCACCGGTAATTAAAATTCTTTTCATGTGTTGGTTTTACTAGGTTTGTAACTACTGTAAAAAACATAAAGGGTAGTGAAAAACACGATTCCCCGTTGTCGAGCCAAAAAAGACTCCGTCAAAAATAAACTTATCATTAGAACTGCAAAAACAAACTGCAAAAAATCTTTGTTTTTAATTGCATTTTGTGTCAAAGTGGCAAGCATCAACAACAATATAAGTAAACCAACAATACCTAATTCGGCTGTTGTTTGCACATATTGATTGTGAAAATTATACCCTTTGTATTCTTCATACAGGCTATGTTGCTGCTGCTTTTCAACCATTTTACTGCCAGAAGCATCTTGTCCAAATCCTTGCCAAAATATGCTGTTTTCTTGCTCAAACTCAACAAAAATGCGGATCAGATACACCCGCAGTACCGTTCCAGAAAAATAGTCGTTTTGCTGGAAATTTGGTGTATTCCAAGCTTCAACAGCTGTTACATTGTTGATGACCCCTCCTTTTGCTTCCGACATTTCGGCATTGTATTTGCTAGACCCAAAATTAGCGGCCCATTCTTCGGAAAATCTGTTCTTTACATTGAGGACAAAAACAAGGACAAAAAGGCCCACAACAGCAAGGATGGGGAGTAATTTTTTGCCACGCCATTTTCCTTTAAAATAGAGAAAACCATACAAACAAAGCAGAAAAACCCAAACGAGTATGGCGTTTCTGGACGAAAGCAATAAAATAAAAAGTCCTAAAATGACGCATGCCACCCATTTTAGCTGCTTAAAAGGCGGATAAATAAGCCAACTAAAAAAACACCAAACGGCCAGTTGCGAAATGTGCACCGCGTTGGCATCGAAGCCGACCAGGTTATGGTAAAAAAAGGATTGTATGGAACCAAATTGGACATACCGAAAACAAGCGCCAAACAAGCGAAAAACGGCAAAGAGCACAAAGAAACAGCCAAACCACTGAAACAATTTTATGATGTTTTTTTGTAAAAAGGGCCGGTTTAAAGCAAATAATATGGGAATAATTAAAAACGAAAGTTCTTTAGACAAGGAATGCCAAGTGGCTTCTTGGTCAATGGACCAAAACCACGACAGCACCATCCACAGATACAGCGCAATGGGCCAAACATCGTTTTTACAAAATACAAAGGTTCTTTTTTTCCAGTATGTAAGCAGTGAAAACAGGGCTATGGACATCAAAACGATGGACATGTACCGGTAATGAAATGGAATGACGCCAAGTAAAAGGGCAATTAAAAAGAAGAAGGGCGCCTCAATGGCATTATTTTTTGCCTTGAGCCATACATTGTTCAAAAAGATGTAAATATGATCCATTAATTTTATCCCAATTAAATTCTTCTTCAATGGCTTTTAGGTTGTTTGAAACTTTTGCCAAGTTATCACTTTTTTTAACTTTTTGAAGGATGTTTTTTACCTCGGCAGCATTGCTAAAATAATAGGCGTTTTCTTTGAGAATACTGCGGTTAAAGTCATTGTTGTGTGCCGCAATGAGGGCTTGAGAAGCCATTGCTTCTAACAAAGACGGATTGGTGCCACCCACTGAATGTCCGTGAAAATAAAGGTTCGAATAATAACGCAACGAATTGAGGTGCGCCAAGTTATAAATTCCGCCCATGAACCGAATGTGCGGGTAAGCCGCAAATTTATTTTTTAAATAGGAACCATATTTGGTGTTGTGATTACCAACCACCAAAATGGGTGTTTTATCAGCGTCGTTTAAAGCGACCCCTTCTAACACCATGTCCAGGTTGTTTTCTGGTTCAAAACGGGCCATAATCATGTTATAGCCGTTTTCTGTAACTTCATATTCTTGTAAAATACTCGGATTTGCCTCGTAAAAAGGATGCGCCCCATAAGCAATATACGACGACTCTTTGCCGTACCGAATTTGTAAAAACGACTTGATTCCCAATGAATCAGACACCAAATAATCGCTTGTAACAGCGGCCAATCGTTCAGCAAATTTTAAAAACTGTTGAACAGGTCGTGCATACTTTGATCTTTTCCACTCAATGCCATCCATATTGGTGACAATGATTGATTTTTTAGGCATTAAAAAGAACCAAACAGAACTGCTGGTGTAGCCCAATTGCAAAATAAGGTCAAATTTTCGTTTTCGGGAATCCAAGATGCAATTCAGGTCGTAAATAAACTGGCCAAATGTGCCAATAGCATATTCAGGGTCATATTGGTGAATAATATGAACCCCATTAAATTCAGCTTCTTGGTATTTGTGATTGTGTGAGTTATACACGTATACCTCATGCCCTTGTTGGACCAAATACACCGAGAAAAACTCGGCAAATTGCTCAAATCCACCGTAATAATTTGGAATTCCTCGTGTGCCGAGTATGGCTATTTTCATGAAAATGATTTCCTCAAAGGGCGCAAAAATAGGAAATTACAAGGCTTTATAATTGCCTTTACCTATAAAATGTTAAGGAACTTTAAAAATCATCATTTTTCAAAATAAATTAAATCACCTGATAAAGTGCTTTAATGATTTTAATCATGTTTTTTAAAAAGTTTAATTTATATTTTTGTGATCCCAAATTAAAACTTTGTTTTATGATTAATTTTGAACGGCTTGAGAACAATTTAGACGCATTGCGCATTCAATATTTAACAGCTCAACCATTTCCACACCTGCTGATTGATGACTTTTGTGATTTGGATAAATTAACTAAAGCCTACGAAGCCGTTCCTGAATTGAACAATAAAAGCCGCGATTATTCATTTGCAAATAACAAGTTTGAAAAATCCAATTATAAAGAAATTTGTCCAGAATTCCTAGAATTATACAATGATTTAGCGTCTGAAAGGTTTAATAAAATTCTAACCCATATCACGGCAAAAAGAACATTTGTGGACCCTAAAAACTTTGGTGGTGGCTTGCATCAGGGAAAGAAAAATAGTTTTTTAGACATGCATTTGGATTTTAATTACCACCCGTTGCACAAAAACTGGTACCGCGAACTTAATTTGTTGCTGTATTTAAACAAAGATTGGAAGCCTGAATACAAAGGGCATTTGAAAATCAAAGATTTACGAACCAATGAAGAAGCTGAATTGGATGTGCCGTTTAACCGCATGATTATTCAGCAATGTGGCCCTTACACCTTGCATGGTTATGACATGACGAATTTCCCCGATCAAAGATTTAGAACTTCGATTGCAACCTATGCGTATCAAATGCACGAACGCCTGATTGAAACCCCAAGAACGACTGATTGGTTTCCAAAAGAAGATGCTTCGTTATTCAAAAAACAATTTGCTAAAAATTACAATTTATTGGTTAAAACAAAGAACAAATTCTTTGGAAGTGCCACCGCTAAAAACCAATAAAATCAGCTATACTTTTTTACCGTAGCATTAAATATTTCCGCAGCGAGCACCCAGTTGTACTTTTCA
This sequence comes from Flavobacterium sp. BFFFF2, assembly GCA_002256385.1. Taxonomy (GTDB): domain Bacteria; phylum Bacteroidota; class Bacteroidia; order Flavobacteriales; family Flavobacteriaceae; genus Flavobacterium. Next base: position 45,191 of record NKJD01000002.1, on the reverse strand, counting down.
ATGATTGCGGTTCTTTTGGCTTCGATTTGTGCGTCCTTGTTTTTTAAGACCATGTCCAGTTTTTCTGTGAAATCCTTTTCTGAATAAGGATTAAAGAAGTAGTCTTCAAAGAAAGTAAAGTCAGACATGGCGGTGGTATTGGAACATATTGTTGGAATATGGGCAGCAATGGACTCCAAAGGTGGAATCCCAAAACCTTCAGCTCTTGAAGGATATACAGAAGCCGAAGCGCCACGAATCAATAGCAGCATACTTGAAAAATCAACTTTCTTGAAACTGTGAATTTTTTGCTGAATTGTTTCATCTAAGCCATTAAACAGCTGGTCATATTCTTTGTTGTGGAAGGTGTCGTTCCCCACAAAAACCAAACTATAGTTTTCATATAGTTTTAAATTAATAAATGTTTTTAATAGCAAATGGTGGTTTTTTCTGGGCTCCCACCTGCTTACATAAATGAGGTAGTCATGAATACCGTAGGTAGCAAACACCTCTTCTTTGATTTCCTTTTTGTTGTATTCTTGAAAAAATGCCGCATCAACGCCATTGGGCATGACCACCACGTTTTTTACGCCCAGATGATGCATTATTTGCACCTTTGAATATTGAGAAACCGTAAAAATGATGTCCGATAATTTGGCACTAAATTTATAGGTGATAAAACTTTGCAGTCGGTTTAACTTTGGGAAATCGGCGGGGAAATCTTCAAATAACACATCGTGAGTGGTCACTATGTATTTGCACAATTTGATGGGCGGCACGCGGTATTGAAAATGCGCAAAATGAATGCGGTGCTTCAAGATGAGCAGCGGTATTTCAAACAACAACCTTATTAAAGCGCTGTGGCTGGTATATTTTAAATAGGTAATGTTGGCTTGGTTTCCAAAAACGACTTTTAGATTTTTAGGCTCATTGGAGGCAAAATAAAAGTGTTTGTCGTGGTCTTTGATCAATTCCAAATATAACCCTTGTATATAGGTCCTAGTGCCTTGAAACCCTTTGTCAAAAACATGACAATCTACAAAAAATCTATTTTTAGCAGGCAAACTATTCATTGGTAACCGTTTCAAGTTGATGTTGCTTGATGAGAAACTCTTTGTAGCAAATAAGGAAACCAATTAAAACGGCTTTACTTTCTGTTTTTAGAAACAGCCCCAGCAACACCCAGTTTTCTAAAATTAAAAACACCCCTGTAGCAAACAGCAACAAATTGATTTGATTGACCTTCGGAATAGGGGACTTCTTATTTTTGGTTAACACATACATCGAATAGAGCAAACACAGCACGCCTATGAGTCCCGATTTTAAAAACACGGTCATGTACGTATTATGTAAAATGGCTTCATGCCGCACAAAAGTTCCGTCATTGGTAAGCATTCTTCTGCCGACATCGACACTTGACCCCAAGCCTTTGCCAAAAACAATGGCAAACCAACCTTCAGCTGTTACTTGCTTCACTGTTTTAATGTTTTCAAATGACCGATAATTATCATTAAAGTCTTCGTAATCATCTTGGTCAATTTTGGTTTTAAAAGCCTCGATGGGTGCATTTTTTATTTTGTAGAAAAAGGCATCAAGACCCGACCCATTTCTGGAGAAATGTAAATTATAAATGATGGAATACCCAATAACGGTGGTGAGAATAATGCTGCCTAAAACAGCAATAGTCTTTTTATTGACTGATAAATAGCCCTTTAGGGCGATAAAGAAAATGAAAAATTGAATAAAATTGGTTCTGGACACATACAAGGCAGATGAAAAACCAAGCAAAAAGATGTAAAGCCACAATGTGCGTTTGATAAATTGCAGCTGGAATTGCTTGTGAAACAGCAAGATGATCAAAACGTAGATTTCGTAGTCGCTAAAATAACCGCCGTATTCCCTTAAAACGTGTATGTTTAAAATTCGGTATTTAACGGCACTTAAAAAGATAATGGTCAAGTGAATGATGGCAATTACGAGTCCACCATAAATAACGGTGCTAATGGCCTTGTGATTCACATTTTTACACAGCTGATACCCCACGATCATGCCTATTATGGGCTTCAACAGATAGGTGATGTCACGAATGATGCCGTAAATGTCATTGTCAAAACTAAACATGGAAAAACCGCCAACCAGCAATATGACCACAAAAGGGAGGACATACTTTAAAAAGGATACAGAATATTTCAGTTGTACGGTCGCTAACAAAGCAATCAACCACACCGCAAAAGTCAATTCATAGTTATTGATGTACGGCACACCCACACAAACAATAAAAATGAGTTGGTATAATAATCTGTTGTTTTGTGTAGCGTTCATTATATCATTCCATTTTCTAATTTGCCCACTTTATGTAAAATCTTAGCATACAGAAATATAATTACTGTTTCTGTCATGATAATGGAGGCAAAGGCCCCTTTTAGACCAATTGCCTTTATTAAAACCACCAGTAATAGTAAGTTCAATAAGGTGGTCAAAATCGTTATATTAATGTATATTTTGTTCTTGTTAAACGCAAACATTAATTGCCGCAACGGCTGCGAAATGGCGGTTAGTAACGGAACAAACAAAGCAATAGTAATGTACGATGTAATTTCAGCTACCTGATTGATGTCGATTTTTGTATAGCCCAAAATCAAATCCAAATTAAAATAAACCAGTAGTAAAAGTATAGAAATTAATATAAAATTGGCCCCATTATATTGCTTCCAAGCCAAAATGCCTTTTTGGACATTTTTGTTTAATTCAAAACAAATGTTGGCATACACAAAATAAAAAAACATGTTTAAATATGTTTTGAAGAGCATAATAACCTGATCGATTACCCTGTACTGCCCAGCCATGAAATCGCCGCCGATGTAACTGATGAGAATGATGGGGAAAAATTGATACAAAGACAGAAAAACCTGCGAAGCACTGAAGCTGAATTCTTCTTTTAAAATGGCTACCGCCGATGAAAGTGAAAAAGAACCAATGGAAAACGAATACTTTCTAATAAGCCATATTAAACCGATGCAATTGCCAATAATGGAGCCGATTCCCAAAAACAAATTGACGTACGTATAATCGGTTCGGCCTTTAATAAAAAACACCACAAGCGCAATGTAGATCCCCTTTGAAAGGACATTTACAAAAGATATCCACTTGAAATTTTCGATGCCTTGAAAAAACCAAATCGGATTGATAAATTGCCCAACCACTATGAGTAAACTAAAGAAAAACAGCTGCTTCTCTCTGGCAAAAAATGGAACGGTCACAAAAAGAAGGCTAAAAAGGACAAGAACAAAAAGCAATAATAAAAACTTAGAAAAGTAGATTGCTTTAAAATGCGCCTCTAAAACTTCATGGTTATCTCTGTTAATTGAAATGGCTTTTACCCCATTTATGTAGGAGCCGTAATCAATAAAGCCGTTTAAGATGAGCGCTAAAGAAAACCCAACGCCAATTTTACCAAAGCTATCTTGCCCACAAACCCCAATCACCAAGGGCATCACCAACAGCGGACTTGCCAGGTTTACAGCCTGACCAAAACCATAAATGATAAAATCTTTAATCTTCTTTTTATTGAATACACTCATCGTTTTATAAACAGTTTTTAGTAAAAACTACCGTTTAACCCAGATTATGCATTAAACTTTGTAATGAAACCAACACTTACAAAAAGTTTGCATTTGCAAACTCAAATTAAAAAAGTTGGTTCTTAATGACCATTAAAAAACAAATATTAACGCCATTAAAATGGGAAAAGGACAAAAAAAGGAGTAGATTACCACATTTACAGTCATTTTTCCATGTAATAGATTTCTATTGCGTAATCTGGGTTTAAGCCACTTCCCTATTATAAAAACTATTCATGTCGTCCACCGATTTTGATTTAATAAATGGATTGATAAAGAAGAATAATAAATACAGCAATTGTTTGGCATACTTAAATTTAAACAACAAAGTGCCCAAAAACCCTAGCTTTTTCTTGGTCAGCACATGCACATTTAAAGCATTGTAGTAATGCAAATTAAATTTTTTCGCCAAAATCTGAAATGACTCTTTTGAATAAAAAGAAATATGTTGGCCGTGTTCTGAGGCATAATACCACCAATCAGGATGTTTGGGGGCTGGCCTCGATATTAAATCGGTCGTTAAAATGATGGTGTCCGAAAGCTTGGCTATTTTTTCAAATTCTACCAATGGTTCATCAAAATGTTCGAAGCTTTCAAAAGTGGTCAAGCCATCATATTTCTGATTCAAATCAGCTTCAAAACCTCTTGCGATTTCATTTTTGGTATAAGGATCGTGCCAGTAAAAATCAAAGCCAATATCGCGCATTTGTCTGGTGAACACCCCAAAACCACCTGCATAATCAATGAATTTTCCTTTGGCATTGAAAAACAAAAAAAGGAGCGAAGTGGTAATCTTGGACATTCGTTCACTCCGATACATCACACCTGTATCAGAAAGATTCATGGAGCTAATGTATGCCTCGTCTAACCAATATGGTTTTTCTGTTTGCCCAAAACCACAATGGCCACACTGGAAATAATCAACATCGTATTTATATAATATTTTGGCGTTGAAAATTACTTTAGCCTCTCCTCCACAAATCTTACAATTCACAATAACTCTTTTGTTTAATATTTTCCAATTTTAATGATACTGGATCGTTTTATAAAAACAAAAAGCTTAAAAAGAAATCAACCTCTTTTTAAGCTTTGAATTAACTAAAATAAATATTATTTAGCTAGTTTTTCCATTTCTGGTTTCAACACTGTTTCGTGTGGATATAATGATGGGCCTTGTCTTTCACCGTTAGTTACCAAAGCTTTTATTACGCCTGTAGCCGGATCAAAAGTACATTTGTTTTGGTCCGCTCTAAAATATTTACCCAATTCTGGACCAGCAATTAATTTTGTTTTTCCTTTATATTCTAAAACCAAACCTTTAAGAACAATATCTTCTTGAACTTTATTTAATCCGAAGTCTAATCTTAATTCTGTCGGATACACTTCTTCAGGTAAGGTGTAAACCAACGATTGTTCTACGTCATTTCCTTTGACTTTTTGCCAAATTGGTTTTGCACTAAAATTGGTAGTACCATCTTCTGAATAGAACAATGAAAAATCATCGTCTTTCTTCGCTATTACATTTACGGTAACTTTAAAACTATTGTCTACTGCTTCTGATTTAACGACGTTAAGATCATCAACTGATTTTTCGTTTTTACAACCCACAAATAACATTGCAATGATAAAGACTGAAAATAAAATAGATTTCATAAATATAAATTTTTCGGCAAAATTAATTTTTTTTTTTAAATATTAAGTTCTTTTCGTTCTTTTAAAGTCCCCTCGCGAAAAATATTTTTCAACAAAACAATACACCAAAATAAAGAAATAACGGCTCCCCATTTCCTTTATTTTTAATTTGGAAACGCCGTATTTTCTGTTGGTCCATGAATTTGGAACGACTGTGTAATTATACCCTCTGATAATTGCCTTTAAGGGCAATTCTATGGTTAAATTGAAGTGCGGCGACAAGATTGGTTTTACGCCATCAATTACTTCTCTTTTATATAATTTAAATGCATTTGTCGTGTCATTGTATTTAATACTCATCACCATTCTGATGATGAAATTGGCAATCCGGTTAATCACTTTTTTTACCCACGGATAATCAATTACTTTTCCGCCTTTAATGAAACGACTGCCAAAAACACAATCATAATTCCCCTCGACCATGGTGGTGTAATAGCGAATCAAATCGTATGGTGAATCAGACAAATCAGCCATCATGACAGCTACACAATCACCAGAATATCTTTCTAGACCATAGCGAACGGCATATCCAAACCCATTGGGGCCCAGATTGGTTCCATAAGTAAGTGCAGGATATTTTTCTGCCAATTGCGCCAAAACCTGAATGGTGCCGTCTTTGGAATTGTCATTGACCACGTAAATTTCGTGCTCGATATTCACTTTTGCAAATGCCTCTTCAATTTGGTCAATCGTTTCAGCGATCGATTCTTCTTCGTTATAGGCAGGAATTACAATGCTTAATTTCATTTATTTTCTCTTATTCTCAAATATTATTTCTGCAAAATCGCCAAACCCATGCTTGATTTCGGCCACCTTTTCAAAACCGTTCTTGTTTAAAATAGTTTCAATATCCTGGTGCTGGTTGTTGCTCAAATACATGTCGTCGTTGTGGCTTTCCAATTGAATAAATCGGATTGGTAATATGGCGTCTTCGGCCGCAAACAAACCTTGTAAACATGGCAATTCGTGCCCCTCGACATCTATTTTTAACACATCGTATACTTTGTTTGGATGCTCTTTTAGAAAATCCGCCAACTTAATGACGTCTACTTTGTAACTATCAACAATGATATTTTCTTTAGCGACGCCCAAAACCTTGGCTTTCTTTTCTAAGTATTTTGAATTTAAATTCAATTCCTCAAAAGTAGACGTTTCATCTAAAATATTCTCATGAAAAACCAATTCGCCTTTGAGGTTGCTCACGCCAAAATTATGTAATCTAATGTTATTTGATGCTTTGTATTTGAGCGTTAAATGAGAAAACAATTTTTTGTTAGGTTCAAACGCATCAAATTCGGCATTTGCATTCACCTTCAGAAAAAAATCGATTGATTGCCCTTTATTGGCGCCCACATCGAGCACACAAACCTTCGGATGGTTCAAATGCGCTTGATAGAACTTTTTTAGTTTTGGATAAAAGAAAATAGCTTCATTAATGTGAACTAGCTTTTGTATAATTTGGGTTCTAAGGTTCATGAATGGTCTTGTTTCTTAATTAGTGCTGCGCAATTTTTTGTCAATGTCCTTATTGTTTCTCGATCTTTCATCACCAGTCTTCATTTGGAACATGTCCATGTCACTTTTCCGCAAAATTTGGTCCATTTTGTTGGCCTTGGACTGATTTGAACTTGCAATACAGCTCATCATTCTTTGATGATTTTATACTCATTCACCCGAATTTTGTCTTGAAACATAGAAGGGTCTTTTGGCGAAAACTGATAAAAAACGACTTTTCTGTTTGATTGCCCAAACGAACCCGTTTCATAAAAATCTTTTGTTTCTCCAAAAAAATTGTTTCCGAAAATGCCTGTTTTCAATAGTTTCTTTGATGTTTTATATTCATGCTTGCCATCGCCTTCCACCATAATGTTTAAGTTGATTGCGGGGGAATGTTTCAATACGGAATAGGCTTTTCCAAGCATATTTTCATACAGATCTAATTCGTAATACACATTGTCTTTAGGCTCAAATGGTGCATTCATTAACACGGCATATTCATTCGTTTTAACAAATTTGATTTTTCTAAAATCTGCCTTTTTTTTGAGTAAAATTAATTTTTTACCCTCATAATCAAACACTTCATCAATCTGGTAGTTCTCTTTTAATACCACATTTACTTTTGATTCATCAAACAAAGGGTACCTGTTATCAAGGGTATTGTATTCATAAACAACATATTCGGGGGCGTTTTTTGAATTATAAAACTCAAAATTTAGGTTTTCCAAATAAGGGGTATAACTCGAATAGGCTTGAATTGAGGGCCTGGGCAAATAATTTAAGTTGTTTTCATATAAGAATCTGACGTTCCATGGATAAGAATCGATGGTTGCGTTTTTTACTTTCTCAATGATAGTTGGTGGAAACTTCGGGCAGTTGGTTTTAAAAACCACATCAGAATTGGGGTTAAAATTTGTAAAGCTATTATAGTAATTAGCTTTGCTCATTTTGAATTCATATTCAAATGGTTTTTCCCTTCTAAAATACAAAAATTGAACCGCCAACAGCGTGGCAATGACAACCGGAATATTAAAATACTTTTGCGTTTTACCAAAATGCAAATCGGTAGATATCACAAAGAAAATCAACAGGCTCGCAAAAAAATCTGCATTATAATCGGGGTTCGACCTCACAAATCCTTGCTTATAGGCTATGTAAAAGGGAATAAAAGTGATGATCACAATAATTATTCTCTTTGGTAAAGGGTACTCCTTCGTTTTGAAGAAATTATAAATCAATAACGAACACAGTACCATTGAAATGACAACAACGTAAAGATAGGTATTGCGAAGTTCCATTTCTTCATACATAATGTCGTTATACCCGGAAATGAGTTCCATGCCCGAAGCCATATATGCCAGTATAGAAACTTTAAAGTAAACCGACAAAGCATAGATGAAAAGTAGTGGCGTTGCAAGTAAAATGCCAAGTTGTTTAATCTTAATTTCTTTTGTGTAAAACTTATAAAAAATGAGCAAAAAGAAAACAAACAATCCTATTAAAGAGGTATTAAACTTAATGAAAAAGCAAACAACAATGATGCTTATTTGCATGATGTAATTCAGCATTTTGTTTGATTCTAAACTTTGGCGAATCCAAAAAGTTAAAAACAAAAGCAGATAAATTGATATTTTACTTCCGATCCAAATGGGCAAAAACAGCGCAACAATACCAATCAGTAAAGTGGTCATTAACTTACTTTTACTTGATTTTAAAGCCGTGTAAAAAATGAGAAACCAGTGTAAACAGATGAATAAGTCAAATAACAAAAAGGAATACTTGCTGGCACCCCACCCAAATCTTGTGCTTAAAAAGCCCAAAGGGCCATAGGTGAATACAAAATCTTTTCCCCAAATAAAATCATGATTGCTGATATAATTTAAAGTAATGATCCAAGAAGTATCAAGTGCTTCCCACCATGGACTGGCGCTAGTAGACGGTTGAATTAAAATATCGAACCCAACTGGAAATAAAATGTAGGCACCTGCGAAGGCTATGAAAAAATATAAAATCGATTGATTAGAAAGTGCTTTTGTAATTTTCATGCTATTTTAAAATCGTTTCTAATTGTTTTTCATTTGCCTGAATCCACTTGTAAATGTCATGGAAAACAGTCTCTACAGACTTTGTTGGTTTCCAGCCTGTTTCGCGTTCAATCAGAGAATTGTCCGTGATAAAAATTCGTAGATCAGCCGTTCTGGTTTCAACTTCCGACGCAATTGGAATTGAATTTCCCGTTATTTTTTCGCAAATTTTGGTCATCTCCAACAAAGAGGCACTATTTTCAACACCGCCCCCCACATTGTAAATTTTACCTTCAAATTTTTCAATGTGATGCATTTGCATATCAATGAGTTCAACCAAATCATCAACATGCAAAATGTCGCGGACTTGTTTGCCTGTGCCGCCGTAACCAATGTATTTGAGCGATTGCTTCCAAAAGTGTTTGGCCATCCAGAGCGTCACGACGCCTTGGTCGGTTTTGCCCATTTGTCGGGGGCCAGCAATAACACCAAACCTCGTAATGGCAGCTTGTAAGCCATAAAATGCGGCATATTCTTGGATAAAAAGTTCCGAGGCCAATTTGGTCGTTCCATAAAATGAACGCGCACCTGCCAAGGACAAACTTTCTGAAATGCCATTGGGTGAAATCCCCGGAATGGTTTGTTTTTCAGAAAAGGCAAAACGGGTTTCTTGCTCCACATAATTGGCATTTTCAATCCAATCAATTGGATAGACCCTGCTGGTGGACAGAAAAATAAGTTTGGCTTTGTTTTTTAAACAAGCATTAAAACAGTTAATGGAACCGTATAAATTGTTGTTAATGACATAGGTTGGGTCCGAATCAAGGCCTGCGGTAACGGATGGTTCAGCCGATGCTTCAACAAGCACATCAAAATGTCCGAGCGAAACCAGGTCTTCATTATTCCGAATGTCACCATGAATAAATGGAATTCCGTTTTGTTGAAAATCAATCAAATTCAACTCGGAACCACGTCTTTTTAGGTTGTCAAAAGCCATAATTTCATACAAAGGATATTTCGCCTTGAGTTGCAAACAAAGCGTCGATCCAACAAATCCGGCGCCACCGGTAACCACTATTTTCATTTTGAAATTGTTTTTGAACTTTGTTTCCCATTTTTACTTTCCAGACCAAAAGTGGTGTTTATTTTTGACTTAGACAACCCCTTTTGTTTTCTTCCTTTGGCAACATGCTCATTTACAAAATTGGCTACAGCAAATACTCGTAAAAATTCTCTGAATGAATGACACCAAAAGTATAGTTGTTGTATTTATTGGTAAAACCAGCGGTTAATTTTGCTTTCACTTTGGCGTTATACTTGATTTCGTAACAATGCAGCACGCCGTTTTTTTCTAAAATTAAATCTATTTCTTGCTGTTCTTGGGTTCGCCAAAAAAAGGCTTTTTCAAAGGTTTCGTTGTATTCGATCTTTTTAATTAATTCATTCACAATGAAATTCTCAAAAAGTCCGCCTTTGTCTTTTCTGGTTTCAAAAGGCGAAAAATCATTGATAATGGCGTTTCTAATTCCCAGATCGACAAAATAGATTTTCTTGGCTTTTTTGATTTCCTTTCTTTGGTTGGTATGGTAGGCAGGCAACCGATAGATGATATAAGATTGCTCCAATAAATGAATGTAATCTTCTATCGTTTCGCTTTTGAGGCCAATCAAATTGCCCAATTCATGGTAATTCACTTCGCTCCCAATTTGCCATGCCAAAGCCTTGAGCAATTCCAACATTTTTTCGGGTTTTCGAATTCCCTTGTAAAGCAAAATGTCTTTGTACAAATAACTGTCAGACAATAACCTTAATATTTTTTCTTCGCCATTTTGTGTGGTCACCACTTCCGGATAATATCCAAAAATCAAGCGGTGTGGCAACATGCGCATTTCTTCTAACAACCCATGGTGGGCCACCATCTCAGAAAATGATAGGGGAAATAATTTGTGTTCAAACTTCCGTCCTGTTAAAGGCTCGTTGAGTTGATTTTTTAATTCAAAAGCACTTGAACCCGTTGCAATCACTTGAATGTGGGGTAAATGGTCGGTAATTAATTTGAGTTTACTGCCGATATTGTCAATCTTTTGGGCCTCATCAATGATGACAATTTTGTTTTGTTCAAAAAACAGGGCCAATCTTTTCGCGTTGGCGTTTTCAAAAATTAAATGGACATCGGGGTTTTCTGCATCAAGCCATAATACCTCTTTGTTGTCCAAAAACAAATTTCTTAATAGCGTACTTTTTCCAACCTGCCTGGCACCAAGCAAAACAATGGCTTTCTGTTGGAACAGTTCCCCAAAAATAGTATCCCGTACTTTTCGATGAATCACCGAACAAAAGTATATATTTTTCCGTTACAATGTAAAAATATCTATATATTTTTCCGTTACAACGGAATTCTAACGGCTTTGTAAACTTTCTTCCCAACCTTTGATACCTAGTCCAAACACACTTTTAATTTTACTTTTATCCAACACGCTATAGGCTGGGCGTTGGGCTGGTGTCGGAAAATCGACCGTCTTTAAAGGTTTAACAGGCGTTTGAAATCTATTTACTTGCAATATTTCACAAGCAAAGTCAAACCACGAGCATTGGCCTTCTTGGCTGTAATGATACACGCCGTAAGGATGTTCAGCAAAAGTGCCGTCTTTTTGAATCATTTGAAACAAGGCAGCTGCCAAGTTGCGCGCATGCGTTGGGGTACCCATTTGGTCGTTGACCACTGTTAAAAACGGGCGTTCTTGTGCCAACCTCAACATGGTCTTCATAAAGTTGTTGCCAAATTCAGAATACACCCATGCGGTGCGTACGATGTAATGTTTATCCCAAATGGCCTGAATCTGTTGTTCGCCGTCTAGCTTGGTTTGCCCATAAACCCCAGTCGGGTTGGGCAAATCAGTTTCTTTATATGGGGTAGATTGGGTGCCGTCAAACACGAAATCGGTGGAAATGTGCAACAAAGTGGTGTTCCATTCCGCGCAAGCTTTGGCCAAAAGCGCCGGACCTTCCACGTTTATTAAGTGGGCTTTTTCGGGCTCACTTTCTGCTTTGTCAACGGCTGTATAAGCTGCGGTATTAATGCAATAAGTGGGTTTATATTGGGCAAATGCCGCCTGAACGGAGTCCGCATTGGTAATGTCCAAATCAGCCGATGAACAAAACACCAGTTCGTGTGCGCCAAAATACGCAGCTGCTTCAGCCCGAAGAGATTGGCCCAATTGGCCATTGGCGCCTGTCACTAAAATTACCATGCAGGTCTTGAATTGGCAAACAAGGGTTGGTGCAAATCTTTTTCAGAAACCAACCATTCTTCGGGGTTCAATTGCCAATTAATACCCAATGCAGGATCGTCAAACTTGACGCCTCCTTCACTTTCACGGTCATAAAAAGTGTCGCATTTGTAAAAGAAAATCGCGGTTTCACTTAACACAGCGTAGCCATGCGCAAATCCTTTTGGGATGTACAATTGACGTTGGTTTTCCGATGAAAGATTCACCGCCACATGTTGTCCGTAAGTAGCTGAATTCGGCCTAATATCGACCGCTACATCCAGAACTTCGCCCTGAATGACACGTACCAATTTGGTTTGGGCAAAGTCGCCCGCTTGGTAATGCAATCCACGCAACACGCCTCGGCTCGAAAACGATTGGTTGTCTTGTACAAATTGTATGTTGATGCCTGTTTCACGGGCAAAAGTTTGTGCGTTATAACTTTCCATAAAGTAACCCCGCTCGTCGCGCAGTACTTTAGGTTCAATAATAAAACAGCCTTCTAAATGAGTGGGTATAATGGTCATTTATTCTTCCAATAAGCTCAGTAAATGGGTTCCGTAGCCACTTTTTAACAAAGGCTCGGCTAATTGCCGCAATTGTTGTGCATCTATAAAGCCCATTTTGTAGGCGGCTTCTTCAATGGCGCCAATTTTTAAGCCTTGGCGCTCTTCAATGACTTGCACAAATTGAGCTGCTTGCATCAATGACACAAAAGTGCCGGTATCAAGCCAAGCGGTGCCGCGGTCAAGGATGCTCACTTTGAGTTGTCCTCGGTTGAGGTATTCGCGGTTTACATCGGTGATTTCCAATTCGCCGCGCGGGCTGGGTTTGGTATTGGCTGCTACTTCTATGACGCTGTTGTCATAAAAATAAATGCCTGGCACTGCAAAATTAGACTTCGGTTGCAACGGTTTTTCTTCAATTGAAAGCACTTTGCCGTCTTTGTCAAAATCTACCACGCCATAACGCTCCGGATCGTGCACATGATACGCATAAATGATACCACCCTCTGGGTCATTGTTTGATTGCAACAACTCGGCCAATCCGGTGCCATAAAATATATTATCGCCCAAAATCAGCGCTACTTTGTCGTCGCCTACAAACTCACGGCCTATAATGAAAGCTTCTGCCAGCCCATTCGGGTGCTCTTGCACTGCATATTCAAACCGACAACCCAAACGGCTGCCATCGCCCAACAATTGTCTAAAAAGGGGCAAGTCATGCGGGGTTGAAATAATCAATATTTCACGAATGCCCGCCCACATTAAGGTTGACAACGGATAATATATCATGGGCTTGTCATAAACAGGCATCAATTGTTTACTAACCGCCAAGGTTAGTGGGTGTAAACGGGTGCCTGAGCCCCCAGCTAAAATAATACCTTTCATCTTAGATAACTATTTGGTTATTTAATGGTCAAAATTGGTTCTTCGTATGTTCACCTATGCAAGTTCATGCAAACTTGATTTTCAGGCGATTTCAAATCTATTTGGAGGCTTGAACTTGGTGTTTTCTGACGATTTTCTGAAAAAAGCTAACCGACAAAAAGCCCATGATGAATAAAAATGGCAGCATTAAAAACATTTTACCGTTTAAACCATGGGTATTCAAGCAATTAATGGCAGCACTGTTCTCTTTTATTATTTGATCAATGTTGACCAATTCAACCCGATGTGCCCCTTGCTCATAAACCAATAGGTCTTTTGTTTTGATGACATCGTTCAATTGGGTGTTTTCATTGTAATACACCAATTTATCATTCGAACTTCCTTGACCAACGCGTTGGTTCATGGCGTTCAAAAAGTGGTTGATTTGCGAAATAATGCTGTCGTTCTGAACCATTTTTTCATGCACATTGCCCACCGTTTCTTTTTGAATCTTTCTAAAATAATCAGAGTCGTTCAAATACCGCAAAATAGGATCAATAGTGGCCGCACGGTTGGTGGTCCCTTCGGTTGAAATGGTCAGCGAATGAAAGGGATAGTTTTTGCTTGTTACCGGATCTTTCACTACTTTCTCAATGCCTTTTTCTTCAGCAAACAATTTAAATAGTTCAAAATTGGGTGGGTTTTGGGCGTAATTGTTCCCGTTTTTGCTGTTTGTAATGAAGTTGTAAATGTCAATGACGGGCTTCACTTCAATTTTTTTAATGTCTTTTGAATTTTTCACGCCAATGGCACTAAAAAAAGCACTGTCTCTTTCATTCAACTTTGAACTCAACAGATCCACTTTGTCGTTCATATAATCAACTGACCCAAAGTTTGGAATGACAATTAATTTATGATCGTACATTCTGGAGCTATTGTCCATGTACATGCCGAGTGCTACTCCGCCTACAAACAAAGCAGCTAGCACCCATTTTTTCTTTTTAATAAATAAAAACATCCGAACCATTGAAACGATGATTCGGTTGAAAAAGCCAGTAATTTGGCCCGTTAACACCGTTAAATCAACCTCTTGTGCATCGTTTACTTCGCGTTGGTTTTCAGCCATAAATTATGATTTAGTAATAAAAATTTGTTCTAAAATTTTAATGGTAATCAGGTAAGTAGGTTTTACTCCCGTGGTTCCCAACCCACCAGAAGCCAAGGTAGAGCCCGTTTCAAGCGGGTTATCTGAGGCATAATACGCATAGCGCACCTTTACATTGGGGTGAATGCTTTTTCTGATTTTCGAAGCCGATTGAATGGCCTTTTGGTAATAAGCCCCTTCCATTTCCAAACCGATGGCGCCCCATGACGAATCGTGGAAAAACTTCAACAAATCTTTGTTTTGCAACGAAGTGCCTAGCACCGAAACCATCGGACCAGCGTATACGGGTATGCCATGACCTTCGAGGTCTTCGGCTCTTAATTCATTATCAAATGGATAGTTGTCGGCGGTTCCTTCGTTGATGTGTGCATTCGGAATCATGATGTCGCCTTTGCCACCTTCTAAAATGCCCGCTTTGCCCATAATGGACACCGATTCAATGTTTAAAAACAATTTCTCATCGCCGTTTTTAAAGGGTTTCGACAATTCATCGAGCGTTTCAAAAGCTTGTTCGCCAAAGGCATAATCCATGACAATCAGTACCGGGGCGCTTTTTGCCGATTTGGTTTTCGGAAACGATGTTTTGCTCCAATCAATTTGTGCGGTGTCAAAAACTTGCACATCAATATTGGTTCCTGAATTATCGGGCAACGAAATCATGCCGTTTTTCAGCGCCACTTCTGTCACAATATCGCGCAATTCATGGGCGCCCGACTTGCTTAATTCCTCGTACACCGTGTAATCGGCCACGCCTTTGAGTTTTCCTTTCAGGGCTGGCACCGCAAAAATCGAATTCATGACCGAGTGCATATTGGCACTAATCACATGAATGGGGCGGCCCAACAAGCCATTCGCTTTCAGCGTTTCTTTGATGTTATTGGCCCAAATTTCACCGTGAATGTGGTGTCCAAGCCGCTCGCGCAACATCGGACTAAACGTAATCATCCGTTTTTTGTTGTCGGTTACTTCTTCAATGGCCAATTTGCCCAGCCAATAAATGACGTGCAAAAACCGATCGGGTTTTTCGGAAGTAGCAAAACCGTTGTAAATGTCGAGCACTTCAGCAAAGCTTCGGCCCAACAAGTTAGAAGCGTGCGAAATGGCTTTTTCACGCTCCAAATCGGTCAATTTTTTATTCAAAAATACCACCTGCTCCAGCTTCTGCCAATCGCGTGACATTTCGGGGTTCGAATCGTCAATCAATGCTTTTTGCTTGATTTTGTGCGACTCAATAAACAGAAAAGTAAGGTGGGTTAAAATATCGTAAATATCAGATCGGCCACGGGTAATTTCCACGTTCATTTGCTCCTCGTCAATGCGGTAGCAATTGCGCTTCCGTTTGGGCGGCACAATCGCCTTAAAATGCGAGCGCGAATAGCCTTCGTCAGAGGTTAAATTCACAAAACGACACTCCTCGATGCCCACGGGCAAACGCTCAATGACATATAACAAGCCATTCAGCTCCACTTTTTCATCGGCAATGGAACCGTAAATTTCGGGGCGCAACAAGAGCAAAGCCTCGCGCAAGGTGTCACCCGACACGCCCATAGGCTTGTAAAAACCGCGGTTAAACAAGTGGCGCATGGTAATATACATCCGTTCAATGGCGGCCGACGATTCTTGCGCGCGCGAACGACTGATGTTTTTAAATTCTATCATATATTCTCCTTTAAGGGACCAGGTCCGTTTAGGCCGATAACTTAACAAAACGTTAAAACCGACAAATTATTGTGCATTGATTTGTTTGGGCGTTCCCCGTCTGCCCGCCTTTGGCGAGGCGATACGGGTCGGGCTGTCCGCTAAATCTTTTGCCAAAGGCAAAAGGATATCACTGCCATCCCTAACGCAAAAAAATACCCCATCCAAAACGGCACAAAGGTACTTTTTTTTACATAAGCTTGTGACAAGCTGTATGAAGGAATTGTTTTGATTGAAATTAGGGAGTACATTTCCAGATTTGCAGTCATTTTTACTTGTAATAAATTTCTAATGCGTAATTTGGGTTTAAGAAGTAAAGTTTAATTTCTGTCGAATTTAACGAAAGGAAACAACCTGCTTTTTCGCATGACGAACAGCGGTTTACGGTTGATTAGAGAAAGGGGAAATCGCTTAGTGGCGCAAAGAAAGACGGCGGTAGTTCCACTTAAAACGCCCATTTGTTGTTGTTACCAAACGATTTATTCCAACCGCCAATTTTTTCCAATTAAATCATCAAAGCCAATGATGCCAGCATTAAAATCATAGTAGATCACATGGACGTTTCTGGGATGAGTAGGTAAAGCGATTGACGGAATTAGCACCTCCGTTCTGTTTGATAAAAAAATGCACACTTTGGTATATGTTTTTCCGTTAAAAGATAGGGTCGTTGTCGGCTTATTAAAATCGATTGAAATGGTGTTTAGCCCAGGATCCGTGCCTCGGTATCCATTCCACAGCGGAAAGGTAAAATAGCCGTAAAATGTGGGCGAGCCCGATATTGGTGGATGTACGTTATAATTGCAATCAATTGGGTATTTCTGTATTTTGATCTGGTACCTATCAGTGGTATATTGCCCATTCGACCAAAATTCAATTTCTTGGCTGTCGTAATGAAAGCGATCGGTGGCGTAACTGCCTAAAAAATTTGAAATCACTGTGGTATAAGTGGCTTTGCCCGTTTTTGAGCTTCCAACTACAAATTTTAGTAATTCATTATCTTGGTTTTTAAAAACGACTTCATCACCCACCTTTGGCTCCTTAATTAATTGGTTTTTTTCAACTTGCGTGAATTCATAATAGGGAAGGCCATCGCCATCTTCGATGTTTTCTCTGGTGCAACTAAATGGTACAATAAGTAGAATTAAAAATGCTATTTTTTTCATGTTTTCCATTTTACGGCATGTTTAAATATGGTTTCTGACGCAGCTACATCAAGGTTTTTCAACGGAGTTCGAAATTCAACCCCCCGTCAACTTACTTTGCCACAGACTTACCAACCCCAATTAACAAGTGGCAACTTTCTTTTATTGGTCACATTCCACAAGCCAAGCTGTAAGCCTTTTAAGTGTTTCGATTCGTTAAATAATCCGATTTGTAGGCCCGTCATTTCGTTGGCATAATTCCCCATAAATCCCAACTGAACTCCTTTTGTAATATAACCCGTGTTACCCATTCCCATTTGAAGTCCATTCACATAAAAGGCTTCATTAAAACCAAAAGCCGCCATAAGCCCGTTGTGCTTTTGAGATAAGTTGCCATAAAGTGAGGTTGAAATACCATTGACCTGAAAATTTATTTGTCCAATTAAGCCAGCTGTTAGTCCATTTATCTTGCAATCGCAAAGAGTTCCTGTTCCCGATAAGTTTAACCCATTTACCTGTTCCGAAAGTGGCATGCTTTTTACTTTCATAAATCCTTCTTTTGTTTCAACAACAGGACTTCTTGAAATCAGAGGCATAACCACTCCAAGACCAATTAACTCCACTCTTACCCCATTGGTTTTGGTGTGTCTTGAATTTTGGTTAATCGACCATAATCCGACAGAAATGCCATCGATTGTGAGGCTGTCTTTTTGAAATATCCCAAAAGGAGCACGGATTTTATGGTTTCTCATTTGCGCCACAACGGAGTTGCAAAGCATTAGTACGGCTAAAAAAGCACAGACAGCGCTTGTTGAAATGGTTTGATTCTTGGTTTTCATAGTGACTGAATTTTTAGTTTGAATGATTTAAAATTGCTGATGAAGAGGGCGTTCGCTGATGAATGGCTTGGTGTGTGAAAACCACCGTTTTAAAAAGCCAAACAGCGCACCCTTAAAATAAATAAAGGCTATAATAATCATGGATTATGGGGTGTTTACGGGATTTGTTTCCTCTTTTTGTTCCCCTTGATCACTTCCTTCAATGGTATATTTCCATGAATAAGCTGGGTGGCTTGTGCCAAGTACGGGAATAATGATGCCCGCGGTAAATACAAGAATAGCTGCGGGTGCCAAGAACACAGCGCCGATGCCCCCGACCTCGATCGCAAAAATGCCAACAGAAACGCCCAAAACCAGCAAGGAAGTCGAAAAAATGGCCGAAAGAGCTGATTGGCTTTTCATTTTGACAATGTTGTCTACGGAAATGTTTTCATCATCCATAAAAATGGTGTGGTCGTCAATAATTTGAAACCGACCAACGAGTCTTTCGCCTGTTTTGGTTTCAATTTGAATGCGTTTAAACTCCTTAAAAAACGTGGCTTCTTTGGTATATTGGTTTTGGGCTAAAATCCCTCTTGGTTGCGCGTAAGTCCAAACGGAATTCATGCATAAAACAATGATTAATAGCTGTTTCATCGGTTTCGTATTTTTTAAAATTTGTTAAAAATGAACATGTTAAGCCCCATTATTGCCCGCCAAAATGCTGTTTAATGCCAATGGAAAGCAGGTTGTTGTTGGCATAATAGTTTTGTGAATCGACGATCCAATTGGACGTGTTTCCTTTTTTTCCACCTAAGTTAAAAATGTCAATCATGCCGTAAATGGCGGTGTCTTTAGTCAAATACCAAGAGAGCCCCATGCCAGAATTGATACTTATAAACTGTGTGGCATTATTCGTGTTGGCATCATAATTATATAGATAATCGCTCTTTGTTTCATAATTATAAGCCAGCCCCAACTGAAAATGAATTCTAAAAGATCCCAGCAGTTTGAATTCGTATTTTAAGTCAATAGGAATGGCAAAAACAGCGCCTTTAAAAACATTATATTTCCCATAATATGAATACGACAAACCTGTTTCAAAATACTTGATGCGCGCCAAAACGCTCCACTTTTTTTTATAATAATACTCGGCCATGACCCCCGCTTGAAAGGTGTCATATTCCGGTTTGCTCGCGTAAAAGGAAGTAATGTTGTTGCTGCCCACATCAGCCCCAAAAAACCATTTTCCCTTGAGGTTCATGGGGTGCTTGTTGAGTTGAGCCAAAAGCAACGTAGGCAAAAGCAAGCAGCAGCAAATTGTTTTCATTTGAGTAATATTTTACCCAAATGTAGCTTGCCGAATAGTGCATGAAGTCCTAGATTGTACCGCAGAACGATTTAGGACAAAAAAAACGCGGCTTGTTTTTTAACAAGCTGTATTTCAATTGTTTTTACTAAAGTGTAGTTGTAATTTTTTTTAACCGACCTCCACAAAAAAGGGCCAATCGAACGATTTAGGACTCCAAAACGTACAATCTAGGACTCAAAAAAGCGGTTAGTTGGGTGTTTGTTGGTTGCGCCACTCGCTGGGCGAGCAGTCGGTGTATTTTTTAAACAACAAAAAGAAGTTCGATTTTGACTTAAAACCACATTCATACGCCAATACCTCAAGGGTAAATCGGTTGCTGCTTTCTTTTAGTAACAACACTTTGGCCGCCTCCACACGCTTGATGTTGATGTATTCTGAAAAAGTGCCCGCCTCCTGATTTATTAGTTTTGACACATAGCCACGGCTCATTTGCATTTCAATGGCCAAGCGGTCTAAGGTAAAATAAGGATCGGTATAGCGTTTGTTTTGGGTAATGTGTTGTTCGATTTTGTCAAAATCAGCCGAAGAATGGACGGTTTCGTTTTCGGTGGCCACTATTTTTTGTTCGCGGACTTGTACGTACTGTTTGCGGTTGGCGGTGATATTCATTTTTAGCGTGCCCACATAGGCAATCCAATACAACATCACGGTGGTTGAAATGCGCAAAGGGTTGTACATGTATTTGTTGTTGCCCGTTTCAAAGAGGTTGAGCACCACCGCCGTAATCCAAAAGAAAATGACAATAAAGCCCGCAATTACAAAATACCGCAACCAGTTTAAATTGTCAAATTCGGCAATTTTTTCACTGTATTCGGTGCGCAACACATAGACGGATATTTTGTAAAACAAGCCCAATGACACCACCAAATTAATGACTTCTTCTACTTTGGTGTACACAAACAAATACGAGTGGTCAATTTGCTGCGCCTGTTCCAAGCCAATAAATACAGCCCGCACCAAGAACTGACTCACAAACAGCAGCCAAGCGGCTTTAATATAGGGCTTTTCTTTTTGGTCAATTTCAAAATAATGAATAACAAACGCATTAAAATAGGGGATAATCAGCAAATACCACGAAAACTCAATGCTTTGCAGCAGCGAATGGCCTTTAAACAAGTCATTGACAAAAAGCACAATTTGGATGTTGTTCAGCGACAAGAAAAACACAAACGCCAACAAATAATTCAAGGCGGATGGCCTGTTTTTTTGGCTCAATAATCCATATCCTACAAAGCTAAAGCCCTGCAAAACACCGACGGACAAAACCACATTCAAAAAAGTGTGCATACTTGATAAAATGAAGGCTAATATTACTAAAAAAAAAGGAAGATATTAATCATTCACCGAAAAGATAATTTCAAGATTCAATCAACCTTATTAGGGATAGATTAGTTTCCATTTTTTGCTGAAAAATTAAATTGTTGGAAAGGCAATAGTTTTGTTTCAAGTTTCAAGTTTTCCTTCGGACCGTTCGGCCTTTGGCCTAGGGTCAGGTTTCAGGTTTGTTAGGCGAGCTAAAGCTTGATTGGAATAAATGTTTTTTGATTTGCGAACTGAAGTTCGCTTTCCGGAAGTCCATTGGACTTCCTCCTCGTAATATCAAATCTGAAGCCCACTGGGCTTTTGAAGAAGTTTCAATTAAGTGTTTGCGCAAGCTAAAGCTTGATCGGAATAAATGTTTTTTGATTTGCGAACTGAAGTTCGCTTTCCGGAAGTCCATTGGGCTTTCTAATCTTAATTTCAAATGTTCGACCCATTTGTTCCAATGGGTCTCGGGTCAATCTTTTCATGAAAACACCCCTGTTTTCGGGGTTATTTACAACGACACAATCTCGTATAGCCGCCATTGTTGCCCGTCGAGGTCATCAAATCCGATGATGCCTTGTGCAATGTCATAGTAGATAATATGGACGTTTCGCGGACAATCTGGATTGCTCATGGGCAGCGCCGTTTGACTATTAGATTTAATTATTAAGACTTGAGAATAAGTTTTTCCAAAACAATTGATGGAGAATTGAGATTGCTGATAGTCAATCGGGATGTATGAAATTAAGCCATACTCATCTGACTGATTCCAATATGGAAAATTTTCAATATATGCGTAAAATCGGGATGGGTACTCAGTGTAGCCATTTGCTTTAGCCAAATTGAAGTTAAGCGGCAAGCGAGTGAAGTGGACCACTGGATTGTAACATGCTGATTCCGATACCATTCCAACAACTTTTTCATCATAATAAAAATATACCGTCGCAGAGGAAGAAAAAAAGCCCATACCTCCTCCTTCAGTATAACCTTTTTTGAAACTAGAATTAATTGACGAAAAGCCGAATCGCCTTTCTTGATTGTTTTGATTCCTAAAAATCAAAACTTGGTTTTCTTTGTATGGCAATAATTTCTGGAAATCTCCATCTCGGAAATAATAATATGCATGTCGATCAGCTGTTGAACCTTTACCGAAAAGGTTATCAGATGTGCAACTCATCAATAAAAATGACAACAAGCAACATGATAATTTAATCGTGCGCAACAGTTTTTTGTTGAAAAAAATGGGGATCAGCGGGGTGTTCATTCTACACATAGGAAGGTCTTTTTAAAGTGTTACATTTTTTTAAAATTTTATAGATTTAACGTCAACCCATCGATGTCAAACCGGCCATCCGTGATTTGTATGGTTTCGGAAGGCTTATCTCTATTGTATAAGGTACATTGAAAAGTGCCTGAATAAATAGATATACCTGGTCCCAAATCGGACCTGTCAATTTTGATAATACCCGAGTTGGGACCAGAACAATATTTTTTGTAGGTCCCATTGGCTGTTATTTCAACGCTAATAATATTGCAGTTAGGGTAAGCAGCGCCATTGGATTGATCTATTGGATACATGCCATTACCAGACGACATATTTTTTATCCAAAGGCCCATAAAGTAAAATACGGAACCCGTTCTGTTGATGATTTTTAATTGCCAATAATCATTTTTGTTGGGCCAAAACGACAAGCCTTGACTAAGTCGCAATCCATGATAGGATGAATTTAAATTGCGGTAATCACTGTCGTTTGGAACCAGCACTATTCCATCAATCAAACACCCAGCCGTATTGGCACCCACTTGCGTAATGGGCGGAAGGCTGTCTTGGGTTTCTGTGTAATCGATTTTAGTGGTGCAACTCATTACGATAAGCGACCATACAAAAACATGTTTTTTCATCTTTAAATTTTTTTTAATACCAATAGGTCGAACAACGAGATCATGCCATTGTTGCATCTGATCATCAGGCTAAAATTAAATAGCCCCCAAACACCAAAAGTCCTAGATCGTATTTCTGGACGATCTAGGACAAAGTTATCTGATCAAAATTGAGTATTTTATTGAAATAGAATAGTTTATATATTTTCGGAAAATGAAAATAATTTTCAAATTCATTCAAAAATGGACAAAATCACCGCTTTGAAATACGATCTAGGACTCCAAAAAGGATAAAAAAGGTGATTTTTTTATGTGAAAAGGCAATAGTTTTGTTTCAAGTTTCAGGTTTCAAGTTTAATTTTGCAAGCTAAAGCTTGATCGGAATAAATGTTTTTTGATTTGCGAACTGAAGTTCGCTTTCCGGAAGTCCACTGGACTTCCTCCTCTTAATATCAAATGTTCGAACCATTCGTTCCGATGGTTCTCGGGTCAGGTTTCAGGGTAGATTTTGCAAGCTGAAGCTTGCGTACCCACATTTCAAACGGGCATCAAGGTTTTAGTTTGCAAGCTAAAGCTTGATCGGAATAAATGTTCTTTGATTTGCGAACTGAAGTTCGCTTTCCGGAAGTCCACTGGACTTCCTCCTCTTAATATCAAATCTGAAGCCCACTGGGCTTCCTCCTCTTAATATCAAATTCTTAATATCAAATTCTATATATCGTATGCACCGTTCGTCCCTTCTGGCCTCAGGTCAATTTTTCAAGCTACGATAAATCTATTTCCAAATTACCTCATTTTCAAATTATTCAATCTTTCAATCATTATACCCATTTCCAAATCCTTCAATTCTTCAATCTTTCAATCCTTCAATTCAAAAACCCAAAAACCTACTGCCATCTTGTCAGGACATCCAGGTTTAGTATTATCTTTGCAAGCGCTAAAGCCGAAAGTAATTTATGGAAAAGATACACGACGAAAGCAAACAAGGTGAAAGCCTTGTCCTTGAAGCCAAACCGAGCAATACAAAAAAGCTATTCATTGAAAGTTATGGATGTTCCATGAACTTTTCAGATAGTGAAATTGTGGCTTCTATTTTAGCTGACCAAGGCTATAATACCACTCAAAAGTTAGAAGAAGCCGATTTGGTGTTGGTAAACACTTGCTCCATTCGGGACAAAGCCGAACAAACGGTGCGCAAGCGTTTGGAAAAATACAATGCCATAAAAAGGATCAATCCGAAAATGAAGGTGGGCGTGTTGGGCTGTATGGCCGAACGCCTGAAAAGCCAATTTTTGGACGAAGAAAAAATAGTCGATTTGGTGGTAGGCCCAGATGCCTATAAAGATTTACCCAATTTATTGCAAGAAGTAGAAGAAGGCCGCGACGCCATCAATGTCATTTTGTCGAAAGACGAAACTTATGGCGACATTTCGCCCGTCCGACTCAACAGCAACGGCATCAATGCCTTTGTAACCATTACACGGGGCTGCGACAACATGTGCACGTTTTGTGTGGTGCCGTTTACCCGAGGCCGCGAACGCAGCCGCGAACCGCAAAGTATTTACGAAGAAATTCGCGACTTGAACAACAGAGGCTTCAAAGAAGTGACACTGTTGGGGCAAAACGTCGATAGTTATTTGTGGTATGGCGGTGGGCTCAAAAAAGAGTATGAAAAAGCATCGGAGATGCAAAAAGCCACTGCCGTTGATTTTGCCCAATTATTGGAGGCTTGTGCCATTCAATTTCCGAAAATGAGGTTTCGGTTTTCCACCTCAAACCCACAAGATATGCACGAAGAAGTGCTACATGTCATTGCACGCCACCCGAATGTGTGCAACTACATTCATTTGCCGGTGCAAAGTGGCAGCACCCGCATTTTACAAGAAATGAACCGCCAACACACCCGTGAAGAATACATGGCCTTGGTGGATAAAATTTACGCCATTATTCCTGATTGCTCCATTTCGCAAGACATGATTGCCGGTTTCCCCACTGAAACCGAAGCCGATCACCAAGACACCTTGAGCCTGATGGAGTATGTAAAATATGATTTTGGCTATATGTTTTCTTATTCTGAACGACCAGGTACTTTGGCCGCGCGTAAAATGCCCGACGACGTGCCCGACGAAGTCAAAAAACGACGACTCCAAGAAATTGTCGACAAGCAACTCGAACTCAGTTTGGTTCGCACTTCGCGCTTTTTGGGCCAAACGGTGGAAGTGTTGGTCGAAAAATCATCGAAGAAATCCGATGCAGATTGGAGCGGACGAAGCCTGCAAAACACCGTGGTTGTTTTCCCGAAAGAACATTATAAACTCGGCGATTTTGTGTTGGTTAAAGTGCATGAATGCACATCTGCCACCTTAATTGGTGAGGCTATTGGTTACAGTCCGATGCAAGCTGAATAAATATAAAACAACCATTTAACCCGAAGAAATCCAATATGGAATCGGTTCAAACCATCAAACAACGTTTTGAAATTATTGGGAACGACCCCAAACTTAACCGCGCCATTGAAAAGGCCATGCAGGTGGCCCCTACCGATATTTCGGTGCTGGTGGCTGGCGAAAGCGGGGTCGGAAAAGAAAGCATCCCGCGCATTATTCACTCGTTATCGCACCGCAAACACGGCAAATACATTGCGGTCAATTGCGGCGCCATTCCAGAAGGAACCATTGACAGTGAACTTTTTGGTCACGAAAAAGGCGCCTTTACAGGTGCAACCAATGCCCGCGAAGGTTATTTTGAAGTGGCCGACGGTGGCACCATTTTTTTGGACGAAGTGGGCGAATTACCGCTTACCACCCAGGTCCGTTTGCTGCGGGTGTTGGAAAATGGCGAGTTTATTAAAGTAGGATCGTCACAAGTGCAAAAAACCAATGTGCGCATTGTGGCTGCCACCAATGTCGATATGCTTGATGCCATTGCCAAAGGCCGTTTTAGAGAAGATTTATTTTACCGACTCAGCACCGTTGAAATCCCACTGCCTCCCTTGCGTGAGCGAGCGGATGATATTCATTTGTTGTTCCGCAAATTCTCAGCCGACTTTGCCCACAAATATAAAATGCCCGCCATTCGGTTGAGCGATGAGGCCGTTCGGTATTTGCAACAATACCGCTGGAGCGGCAACATCAGGCAGTTGCGCAATGTGGCCGAACAGCTTTCGGTGCTCGAAGCGACCCGCGACATTTCGTTGGCTACGCTCAAGTCGTATATCCCCATTCATGGGCCCAATTTGCCTTCGGTGGTGTCTGACAAAAAATCGGACAGTGATTTTAGCACCGAGCGTGAAATTTTATACAAAGTGTTGTTTGACATGCGCAACGATTTGAACGACCTTAAAAAACTCACCCTTGAACTGCTGCAACACGAAAATGGGGCCGTCAAAGAATCGCAACAATCATTAATACAAAAACTATACGGCACACCAGCCAACGTAGCCGAACCAAGCTTGGCTTTGCACGCACGGCCTGAAGTGGAAGTCTATGAACCAGAAGCCACCAACGGACATAGCCAACATTTCAGTAACGTAGAAGATGACCAATCCTTTATGTTTGCCGAAACCGTCGAAGAAGAAGAGGTGTTAAAATTAGAACACCACGAATTTGAACTCATCAAAAAAGCGTTGGATCGGAACAAAGGCAAGCGAAAAGAAACCGCTGACGAATTAGGGATATCAGAACGCACATTATACCGCAAGATTAAACAATTTGACTTATAATTGCATTTTTTAGTTGAAAGTTAAAAGTTGGAAAGTTTTAGGTTTAAGGTTTAAAGTTGTTATACAAATAGTCACCCATCTAACTAGCACAACAGCTGGGGGTGAGGTAAAAAAAGGTGAAAGTTTAAGGTTTAAAGTTTAAAGTTCAAGGTTTAAAGTTCAAGGTTTAAAATTTAAGGTTGTTATAAAAATAGTCACCCACCTAACTAGCACAATAGCTGGGGGTGAGGTAAAAAAGTTCAAGGTTTAAAGTTGTTTTTTAAAATATAGCCACCCCCCTCTCCTTGGGAGAGGGGCTGGGGGTGAGGAAAATATGCATCTACAAATGAAAAAATATTGGTTTATATCCTTTATCCTGCTGGGGGCTTTATTGGTTGCTGGTTGTTCGGCTGTGAGTTATAATTTTACGGGAACAGGAAAAATCAATGCCAAAACGGTGCAGGTCAATTATTTTCAAAATATGGCGCCTTTGGTGCAGCCAGGTATTGAGCGTAATTTTACGTTGAAATTGCAAGATATTTTACAAAGCCAAACCAACCTGACGTTGGTTCCGCGCGATGGCGATTTGCTTTACGAAGGTGAAATTGTCGATTACCGGGTAGCGCCAATGACGGCAACGGCCAATCAGGCTGCTGCACAGAATAGGTTGTCGGTAACCGTGAACGTTCGGTACAAAAACCGCAACAGCGAAGCCGATAATTTTGAAAAGAAATTCTCTTTTTATTATGATTACGATGGGGCCCAACAATTGGTTGGAACCCAATTAACCGACGCGTTGGATGTGATTTTTGAACGCATCACCCAAGATATTTTTAATGGCTCATTGGCCAAATGGTAAGTGTAAGTCACAACTAATATGCACCTAAACGACCTCACCTTTTTACTACACAAGCCCGAAGCCATGAATGCGGCCTATGCCCAATCATTGGAGCAAGTGTTAGAAACTTTTCCGTATTTTCAGAGTGCTCGGGTGCTACATTTGAAGCAATTGTACCAACAAGAAAGCTATTTATATAATGGTTCGTTAAAATCGACTGCCGCTTACACCTATGACCGCGGCGTGTTGTTTGATTTTATTACATCCGATTCTTTTACGTCAGTGCACAAAGGCTCTTATGTGAAAAACCCAGAATTGCTGAACAACATGCAGGTTATTGACAGCGAATGGGTGCAACCAAACGAGCAACTACCCTTTGACCCTACTCCTATTGCATCATCAATTGACGCAACAGTTGTTGATGTGCCATTGCCCGTTGAAGAAAAATTAAACATTGGAAAACCTTTGCGGTTTTTGGCCAACGAAAAACATTCGTTTCAAGAATGGCTGCAATTAACACGCTTTCAACCCATTAACCGTGACGAAAACACTTCTGAATTAAATGCTGAAGTGGCCGATCAGAAAAGCAAAAAAACAGCACTCATTGATCGGTTTATTGAAACCAACCCAAAAATAGTGCCCGTTCCAAAAGACATGCCCGTAGCGCCTTTAAAACTAAAAGAAGACATACCAACTCCCTTAATGACAGAGACTTTGGCGCAAGTGTACCTGGAACAAAAAAAATATGCCAAGGCCATTCAGGCATACGAAATTTTAATTTTGAAATATCCAGAAAAAAGTAGTTTCTTTGCAGACCGAATTTCGGACATTAAACAGTTACAACAACATACATCCAATTAATACCAAAATTATGTTCTCTATTGTATTATCGTTAATTACCATAGTCTGCTTTCTTTTGATTATTGCCGTAATGGTACAAAACCCAAAAGGAGGAGGTCTTTCATCGTCATTTGGCGGCTCACAATTATTAGGCGGCGTTCAAAAAACAACCGACCTTTTAGACCGCAGTACTTGGGTTTTAGCCGGTGCATTGATGGTGTTAATCTTTTTGTCGAGCATGTGTTTTCCTAGTCAAAACCAAGCAGCTACAGACGAATCTAAATCAGCTCCTACTACTGAAGCGCCAGCTAAGCAAGCAACGCCAAAAGAGGCTGCGCCTGCTCCAGCTAAAAAATAATCAACAATCTGTTGTTTTCACATGCCAACCCTGTCAGGTTGGCATTTTTTTTGGCAATAACTCAACTCGCTGATCATCAGAAACTAAACTTCGATTTACGCCCGTTTCTCATGCTGTTTATAAAAATGAAAAATGAAAAAATGGCAGGGATTTGTTTTGGCACGTTTTTCGTAAACTATTGGCAAAACATAACCATTCGTTTAACCTAAAAAAAAAGTATTATGGCATTAAACATTAAACCGCTTTCAGACCGCGTGATCGTGGAGCCGGCAGCTGCCGAAACACAAACTGCTTCAGGAATCATTATTCCTGATACCGCCAAAGAAAAACCGCAAAGAGGAACCATCGTTGCTGTAGGTGCAGGCAAAAAAGATCATACCATGACGGTACAAGTTGGCGATACAGTATTGTATGGCAAATACGCTGGAACCGAGCTTAAGCTTGATGGCACCGATTATTTAATTATGCGAGAAGACGATATTCTGGCTATTATTTAACCCAGATTACGCATTAGAAATTTATTACATGGAAAAATGACTGCAAATCTGGTTTTAACCCAAACAACATTTTAAAAAAATAACAAATTGTTTTAAACTATGGCAAAAGATATAAAATTTGATGTAGATGCCCGCGACGGTTTACGCCGTGGAGTGGATGCTTTGGCAAATGCAGTAAAAGTAACATTAGGACCAAAAGGCCGCAACGTAATCATTAGCAAGTCATTTGGTGGCCCAACCGTGACCAAAGATGGGGTTTCGGTAGCAAAAGAAATTGAGTTAAAAGACCCTTTGGAAAACATGGGTGCGCAAATGGTGAAAGAAGTGGCTTCAAAAACCAACGATTTGGCGGGTGATGGAACCACAACGGCTACTGTTTTGGCGCAAGCCATTGTAAAAGAAGGCTTGAAAAATGTGGCTGCAGGTGCCAATCCAATGGATTTAAAACGCGGAATTGACAAGGCCGTTGAAGTGATTGTGGCCGATTTGGGCAAACAAGCGCAAGAGGTGGGCAGTTCGTCTGAAAAAATCAAACAAGTGGCCTCTATTTCTGCTAACAACGATGAAGTAATTGGCGATTTAATTGCCCGTGCTTTTGAAAAAGTGGGCAAAGAAGGCGTAATTACTGTTGAAGAGGCAAAAGGAACTGACACCTACGTAGACGTCGTGGAAGGAATGCAATTTGACAGAGGGTATTTGTCGCCTTATTTTGTGACGAATCCTGAAAAAATGGAAGTGGAATTAGACAATCCATACATTTTGTTATACGACAAAAAAGTATCATCTTTAAAAGAAATGCTACCTGTTTTAGAGCCTGTTGCTCAGTCAGGTAAACCATTGTTGATTATTGCTGAAGATGTTGATGGAGAAGCTTTATCTACGTTAGTGGTTAACAAATTGCGTGGCGCACTTAAAATTGCAGCGGTAAAAGCACCTGGATTTGGTGACCGCCGCAAAGCGATGTTGGAAGACATTGCCATTTTAACAGGTGGAACAGTGATTTCTGAAGAAAGCGGATACAAGCTTGAAAACGCAACACTTGACATGCTGGGAACGGCTGAAAAAGTGTCTATTGACAAAGACAATACGACTTTGGTAAATGGCGCCGGAAGTGCCGATATGATTCACAACCGAGTGAACCAAATTAAAGCACAAATGGAAACCACCACGTCTGATTATGACCGTGAAAAATTGCAAGAACGTTTGGCTAAATTGGCTGGCGGCGTAGCTGTTTTGTATGTGGGTGCTGCTTCTGAAGTGGAAATGAAAGAGAAAAAAGACCGCGTAGACGATGCGCTTCACGCTACACGTGCAGCGGTAGAAGAAGGTATTGTTGCTGGTGGTGGTGTGGCGTTATTGCGCGCCAAAGCTGCCTTAAGCACTGTAAAAACGGACAATGCCGATGAGGCAACTGGTGTTCAGATTGTGGCCCGTGCCATTGAATCGCCTTTGCGTACCATTGTTGAAAACGCAGGTATGGAAGGTTCCGTTATTGTAGCCAAAGTAGCCGAAGGAAAAGACAGTTTTGGCTACAATGCCAAAACCGATGAATACGTGGACATGCTTAAAGCAGGCATCATTGACCCGAAAAAAGTAACCCGTGTGGCGTTGGAAAATGCGGCTTCGGTTGCAGGCATGATTTTAACCACCGAATGCGCGTTAATTGACATTAAAGAAGACGGACCAGCCGGCGGCGGAATGCCAATGGGTGGTGGCATGCCTGGCATGATGTAAGCATCTTTTTTTATAATTATTGAAAAGCCTTGTTTTTAAACAGGGCTTTTTTTTTGGGGGGGAAAGAATCGGCTCTTGCTTTAACCCAGATTATGCATTAGACTTTGCAATGAAAGGGAAAAGGACAATAAATCTGGGAGTGCACGGACTTTTTTTACCACAGATGTAGCAGAGCTACATTGAGGACAAAAAAAGGAGTACATTTCCAGATTTGCAGTCATTTTTTCTTGTAATATATTTCTAATGTGTAATCTGGGTTTAATATTACTTTTCATCAGAAATTCAGGTTTGAAAATA
Source organism: Flavobacterium sp. BFFFF2 (assembly GCA_002256385.1). GTDB lineage: Bacteria > Bacteroidota > Bacteroidia > Flavobacteriales > Flavobacteriaceae > Flavobacterium. Next base: position 14,095 of record NKJD01000002.1, on the reverse strand, counting down.
ACTTATTTCTATTGAAACACCATTGTTCATTTTCTTTTGGCCAGCAATGAAGAAGTTTCAAGTTTAAAGTTTTGCTTCGCACCGTTTGCCCCTTCGGGTCTCGGGTCAAGTTTCAGGTTTTGACTATTTAGTGACAGCTATTGATCTGTCATTTTTTTGCTTTAATGTTTGTAATGTTTCTGGTAATTAGCAGAAAGAAGAATAGCTATATTTTTAATTTCAATCAAAGTTAACTGTTCTGCGAAGTTTAACAGTTGCCGGCCCGCATTTATCGAAGTGCCCTATACTTTCTGCTATTGGTTGTAAAATGGGCTATTTTCCCAAGTCATTTCTATAATTCTGATAAGTACAGGAAAGTATAGGCCACTTCGTTGGCATAGGTTTTCAAGCCACAAAATTTTTGAAGCCTTGGAAAAAATTTGGCTTGTAAATGAGGTTTTTTGCCGAAGGCAAAAATGACATTTATGCGGGCCAAAAAGGCCCTTTCTTTTGGTTCGTTTTCTTTGGGCCAGCAAAGAAATAGTTTCAGGTTTCAGGTTTTGCTTCGCACCGTTCGCCCCTTCGGGTCTCGGGTCAAGTTTCAGGTTTGACTATCTAGGGACAGCTTAACGGCTGTCCTTGTTGTTTATGTTGCAATGTTTGTAATGTGAAAAGTTTGTAATGTTTTTTTATGCTTAACTATCTTCCAACAGATATGTAGGGGCGGGGCTTGCCTCCGCCCTGTTTTTAAACGAGGGTTTTATTATGAATACATGTCGTGGCGACCTTTCAATGTATTATAAGAACAGAAAAATTGTATTGATTTAGATTTTCAATCAATGTTTACTGTTCTGCGAAGCTTAACAGGTGCCGGCCCGCATATGTAGTCATAGGTTTTACAAGCCGCAAAAATTTTTGAAGCCTTGGAAAAAATTTCGGCTTGAAACATCACCACAAAAAACCAGTTTGCGAAGCAAACACAAATAAAGAAAAGGTGATTCAAGCTGACCTTTAAAAAACAATAAAAAAGCGCAGCTTAAACTGGTTTTGCCGAAGGCAAAAATGACCTTTTATGCGGGCCAAAAAGGCCCTTTCTTTTGGTTCGTTTTCTTTGGGCCAGCAAAGAAAATGAACAAAAACGTGAAACAACAGCGAGAGGTCAAGTAGAAACTAAAACATCTTATGAATCGGCTTCTAAAATGTTCAATCAATGTTCAGTGTTCTGCGAAGCTGTGCAAGACCGAGTCTTTTCTCTTTTCTCTTTTCTCTTTCCGCTTAAAAAGAGATTTAGCTTCGCTGAACTTACGTTTCTCCTTCGTCGAAATGACAAAATAAGGTTTTCAATCAAAGTTAACTTTTCTGCGAAGCTTTGCAGGAGCCGGCCCGCATATGTAGTCATAGGTTTTTCAAGCCGGCAAAATTTTTGAAGCCTTGGAGGGATTTTCGGCTTGAAACATCACCACTAAAAACCAGTTTGCGAAGCAAACACAATTAAAGAAAAGGTGATTCAAGCTGACCTTTAAAAAAGCAATACAAAAGGCAGCTTAAACTGGTTTTGCCGCAGGCAAAAATGACCTTTTATGCGGGCCAAAAAGGCCCTTTCTTTTGGTTCGTTTTCTTTGGGCCAGCAAAGAAAATGAACAAAGGTCTTTCATCAGTGATAGGACAAGTAGAAAGCAAAGGGTCTTATGAAAAACAATAATAAAACAATAGACCAATTGTTCTAGCAACAGCGCACAAAAACGTTTTTTGCGACCCTGATTGCGGGCGACCACAAGGGTCGCCCCTACAGGTTCGTTTTCTTTGGGCCAACAAAGAAAATGAACAAAGCTCTTTCAACAGTAAGAGGTCTGGCAGAAAACAAAAGGTCTTATGAAAAACAATATCATGCCAAGAACCAATTGTTTATTAAATAAAACAAACATTAAAACCACAAGTCGTACTTTTGCAACCGCAAATGCCGTTTAGCAAATTTTATGAAAACCCGCGATATATCTACCCTCGATCCAAAATCATTTATCCTGATTAAAGGAGCCCAATTGCACAATTTAAAGAACATCGATGTGGCCATTCCGCGAAATCGTTTGGTTGTAATAACTGGCTTGTCGGGTTCGGGCAAATCTACTTTGGCATTTGACACGCTCTACGCCGAAGGACAACGCCGCTATGTGGAAAGTTTGTCGTCGTATGCACGTCAGTTTTTGGGCCGTTTAGACAAACCAAAAGTCGATTACATTAAGGGAATTTCGCCAGCCATTGCCATCGAGCAAAAGGTTAATACCACCAATGCCCGCTCGACAGTGGGCACTTCTACCGAAATTTACGATTATTTAAAACTGCTTTTTGCCCGCATTGGACGTACCATTTCACCGATCAGCGGCCAAGAAGTGCAAAAACACAGCGTTACCGATGTGTTACAGGCTGTGCAAACATTTGCCGAAGGAAGCAAATTGTTGCTATTGGCGCCCATTCAGTGGGTGGCCGAACGCGGCTTGGAAGAGCGTTTGCAATTGTTTTTACAACAAGGCTACGCCCGTATTTATGTGCATGGACAAACCCTCCGCATTGATGAGGTGTTGGAGCAAAAAAGTTGGGAGTTTTTTACCGAAAGCCCCGAATTGGTTATAGATCGAGTGGTGGTCGAAACCGACGAGGCATTTATGAATCGCTTGGGCGACGCCATACAAACCGCCTTTTTTGAAGGAAAAGGACAATGCCATTTGCTCGATTTGAGCAACCAACAGCGCCATGCTTTTAGCAACCGCTTTGAGCAAGACGGCCAAACGTTTATTGAACCGACGGTGCACTTGTTTAGTTTTAACAACCCTTATGGGGCCTGCCCCACCTGCGAAGGCTACGGCAACGTCATTGGTATTGACGAAGATTTGGTGGTGCCTAATACGGCTTTGTCCATTTACGACAACGCCATTTATCCTTGGCGGGGCGAGTCGATGAAATGGTACAACGAACAATTGGTGAATGCGGCGTTTAAATTTGATTTTCCCATTCACAAGCCCTTCTACCAATTAACCGACGATCAAAAAGCATTAATTTGGACAGGAAATAAGTATTTCATGGGGCTCCACGATTTTTTCAAAGAGCTCGAAGAAAAGAATTATAAAATACAAAATCGGGTACTGTTGTCGCGCTACCGAGGCAAAACAAAATGCAGCGCTTGCAAAGGCAAACGCCTGCGGCCCGAAGCGTCGTATGTGCAAGTGGGCGGCAAAACGCTGCCCGAATTGGTCGATTGGCCGTTACACCATTTAAGTGCTTTTTTCAAAGAATTAAGTTTAACAGCTTACGAACAACAAGTGGCCAAACGTTTGTTGGTTGAAATCACCAACCGCTTGCAGTTTTTGGCCGATGTGGGCTTAAGCTACCTGAATTTAAACCGAAATTCGGCTTCTTTGTCTGGGGGCGAATCGCAACGGATCAACTTAGCTACCTCGTTAGGAAGCAGCTTGGTGGGTTCGTTATATATTTTGGATGAACCCAGCATCGGCTTGCACCCCAAAGACACCGACCGCCTCATTCATGTGCTGAAAAAATTGAAAGAAGCGGGCAACACCGTCATCGTGGTGGAGCACGACGAAGACATCATGAAGGCAGCCGACTATTTATTCGATATTGGCCCAGAAGCAGGCCGCTTGGGCGGCGAATTAGTAGCTGAAGGAAATTGGGATGATCTCATTAAAGAAGACACCTTAACGGCGGGCTACCTAAATGGTACTTTGCGCATAGAAGTTCCTTCAAAAAGAAGGCCGTGGAAAAACCACCTCACCATTATTGGTGCCCGCGAACACAACCTCAAAAACATTGACGTCACCTTTCCGCTTGATGTGTTAACGGTGATTACAGGCGTTTCTGGCAGCGGAAAAAGTACCTTGGTCAAGCGCATTTTGTATCCGGTTTTGCAAAAACAATTGGTGGGTGTGTCTGACAAAGCAGGGCAATTTACCAGCGTGGAAGGCAGTTATGCGCACCTTAAAAAAATTGAATACATTGACCAAAACCCCATTGGGCGCAGTTCGCGCTCCAACCCGGTCACATATATAAAAGCCTACGACGACATTCGTGAGCTATTTTCTAAAGAAAAACTTTCCAAAATCAGGGGGTTTCAGCCCAAACATTTTTCGTTTAATGTTGATGGCGGACGCTGTGAAACCTGCAGCGGCGAAGGTTCTATTAATGTGGAAATGGTCTTTATGGCCGATGTGACTTTGCCTTGCGAAGCCTGTCAGGGCAAACGTTTCAAAAAAGAAGTGCTCGAAGTGTTGGTGGGTGGACAATCGATTGACGATGTGCTGAACATGACAGTTGCTGAGGCGTTGGTCTTTTTTGCCGCGGAAAAACAACCAAAAATTGTACAGAAATTGCAGCCATTGCAAGATGTCGGGCTCGATTATGTGCAGCTTGGCCAGTCGTCTTCAACATTGTCGGGAGGGGAGGCGCAACGCATTAAGCTCGCTTCTTTTTTAGTCAAAGGTGCCACCAAAGACAAAACACTCTTTGTTTTTGATGAACCATCAACAGGTTTGCATTTTCACGACATCAAAAAATTGCTCAAATCACTGGATGCGCTCATAGAATTAGGTCATTCGGTTATTGTCATTGAACACAATTTAGACGTGATTAAATGTGCCGATTGGATCATTGATTTAGGGCCCGAAGGCGGCGAAAATGGCGGATATTGTGTGGGTGTTGGCACGCCAGAAACCTTGGCAAACATGGAATCGTCGATTACCGGGGTTTATTTAAAGGAGAAATTATAACTACATTATTTGTTTTGGGACTTGATGTTTGTAACTGATTTTTTAAAGCCATTTATCGAGCATTCAGTGCGTACTAAAAAAATAATGTACTTTTACCCGTTCGATTCCACAATATAACCATGCCATTCTCGTTGTTCAAAAAACATGTTTACTTGTATTTAAAGCGTCCTTTTTTGCCGATGCTCGGCGTAGCTTTGTTGGTGATGGCTTGTTCCACCCAACGAGATAACTTTTTATCTCGCAATTCGCATGCCTTGAGTACCAAATACAATATTTTGTACAATGGTGGTTTGGCCTTAGACAAAGGAATCATTGAACTTAATGCCGGATATCAAGATAATTTTTGGGAAATTTTACCCATTGAACGACTCAATGTCGTTGACCCCAAACAATTAGAAGGTAAAACCAAAAACCCAAACTTTGAGTTGGCCGAAACCAAAGCGACCAAAGCCATTCAAAAGCATTCGATGTTTATTGATGGCACCGAAAAGAACTTTCAAATTGATGAGGCCCACTTAATGCTTGGCATGGCGCGTTATTACGAACAGCGCTTTATTCCTGCCTTAGAAGCTTTTAATTATGTGTTGTATAAATACCCAACCAGCAGTGTTATTAATCAAGTGAAAATTTGGCGCGAAAAAACCAATATGCGCCTCAATAATGATGATTTGGCGGTGACCAATTTAACGGCTTTGTTGCGGCAACTTAAATTAAATAAAAAGGACATAGCTTTTGCCGATGCACATGCCACCATGGCGCAAGCTTATTTAAACACCAACCAAAAAGACAGCGCCATTGCCCGGCTTAAAACGGCGCGTTTGACTGCCAAAAGCAATGACGATAGAGCGCGTTACACTTTCATCATTGGCCAAATTTACGAGTCCATTCAACAGACTGATAGTGCCTATGTGTATTACCAACGCGTTATTGACATGAAGCGAAAATCACCGCGTCAGTATGTCATTCAGGCGCATGCGCACCAAGGAAAAACATTTAATCCGGCAGTTCAAGACACCACTTTGTTCCTGAAAAAGATGGCCGATTTATTGGCCGACCGCGAAAACCGACCTTACCTTGATGTATTGCACCACCAACTTGGTTTGTATTACGACAAGAAAAAAGACTATAACAAAGCCATTTTCCAATACAACCGCTCGTTGTCAAAACGCCCAACAGATGCTTATTTAAAAGCCTCCGATTATAGAAACATTGCGCAAGCGTATTTTAACAGTTCAAAATACGTGAAGGCAGGAATGTATTTTGACAGCACCCTTACGGCATTGAACGCCAAAAGCCGCGAGTACAAAGCGATCAAGAAAAAACGTGACAATTTAAATGATGTTATTAAATATGAAGCGATTGCACTTCGCAATGACAGTATCCTCGCCATTTGCGCAATGACTCCTTTTGATCGGGAAACCTATTTTCAAAAACACATTGATCAACTCAAAAAGGCTGAAGTGCTAGCAGCCATTAAAAGCCAAGAAATAAAAAAGAAAGACGGTGGTGGATCTGCAGGCCCAAGTGGCGAAAATGCGCCTTCTGCTTCAAACGACATCCAACAACAATTAGATCGGATGGCTGCTCGGTCAAACAGCGCAACCAGCAGTTTTTACTTTTACACGGCTTCAACGGTTTCTTATGGCCGCGAACAATTTAAAAAAATCTGGGGCGATCGGTCACACAAAGGAAATTGGCGCACCAACAGCAAAGACCAAAAAAGTGACGTCAAGGAAACGCCCGACACTAAACCAGTCGATCCTTTGGCAGCAGCAGCAAGTGTTGCAAAAGCACCTACCGAAACAACAAGCAACCCCGAATATGAACCTTCATTTTACACCGCCAAGTTGCCTAAAAGCAAGGTGGTGATTGATAGTTTGGCCAAAGAGCGCAATTTTGCGTACTATCAGTTGGCCATGATTTACAAAGAGAAATTCAAAGAATACGAACGTTCCAGCGACCGATTTGAACGATTATTGCGCCAACATCCCGAAGAACGGTTTGTGTTGCCTTCGCTCTATCATTTGTACAAAGTCTATGAAATTATTGACAAAGACAAAGCAGAAATTGTTCGCCAAAAAATTATAAACGGCTATCCCAATTCACGTTACGCCGAATTGTTGAGCAAAAAAGACAATGCGCAACAATTGGCCGACGCGCCCCGCGAGTCATACGACAAATTATACAAAGCCTATCAACAAGATGCTTTGCGCGAAACGTATCCACAGGTGCTGGAGGCCATTAATCTGTTTACGGGCGAAGACCTTATTCCTAAATTTGAATTGCTCAAAGCCAGGCTTTCGGGCCGATTATTTGGACTAAAAGACTATGCCCAGAACTTAAATTATGTGGCGTTGAATTACCCAAATACGTCCGAAGGTCGTGAAGCAGAAAAATTATTAGGCACCCAAGTCATGGCGCTAGACGCACTTGCATTTTCGGCAGCGCCTTCAAAAAACTGGAAAATTGTGTTCCCAGCCGATCCGGTTGACAGCCCAGAAAAACAAGAGTTATTGCAGAAGTTGACCACTTTTGCCAAAGAGCGAACCATTGAAAAGTTGACCGTGTCAACTGATTTATATACCATGGACAAAAACCTATTTGTCATTCATGGTTTTAAAACTGAGGCAAATGCGCAGTCGGTTTTACACGTGCTTAAAGAATACAAGGATTACTTGATAGTAGATCCGATGTACATTATTTCGGCCGATAATTATAAGGTGGTTCAAATTAAAAAATGCCTCGAGGAATTTATTTCAAGTAAACCAGCACCCGCCTATCATTTTAATTACAAAGCACCCGAAAACGCACCTGATAAAGGTTCAAATACACAGCCAAAAGAAGGCAGTAATGAACCTCCAAAAGATACCAACGATACCAATCCTGGTCAGCCGCAGCAAATGGGCCAACCAAATCGAAATCCGAAAAATGCAGATGGGCAAAATATGCCCTCACAATCCGACGGATTAAACGGCGAGGACCCCATGCCAGGCAATGGACGTGGCAACCAAAAAGAACCCGCTGGTTTTCCGGCAGTCAAAAAGCCTTAACCATGTTTGATAAAAAACCAAAAGCATATACCGATCTATTAGGTAAAACAAACCGAATTGTTGAAAAAACCATCATTAAAGGCGACATTCAATCGCCTGCCGATTTTCGATTTGACGGCTATTTAACGGGTAATATTTTGTCAGAAGGCAAATTAGTGATTGGCCCAGCATCGCAAGTAATGGGCGATATTCAATGCAAAAATTGCGATATTGAAGGGGAATATGAAGGCACGATCATCGTTGAAGAACTTCTTAGTATCAAGGCAACGGCAAAAGTGAAAGGCAAAGTAAGTTGTTCCAAACTTTTGGTGGAGCCAGGCGCCATTTTTAATGCCATCTGTGTCATGAAATCACCGGCAATGTCTGCCTCATCAACTGATGGAATCAAAGCCTCCTAAAAAAAACAAGGGCACGCAGTGGCTTGTTTTTCTGTCATTTCCCATTCAAATGGGTGCCATTATTTACGGCTTCTTCCGCTTAGGCGATTGGCTGGCAGACAAATATCCAACGAATAAAACTTGGTTGCCAACTACCTTTATTTTTCTTGGTTTTATTTTGTCTATGTATTATTTAATTCGACAACTCAATGATCTCAATAAAAAAGGGTGATGTTTTAAGTACATGCCTATCGCTTTTCTTTGGCATAGCCATTGGTTGTTTTATTCCGTGGTTGCTTAACCTGTTTTCAATATCAACGACCATTACGGTATATCCCCATTCGCTAGAAAATGTAAATGCTTTACTAGGAACCGTGAGTTTTATAGCAGTGGCAGCCGTACTTATCGTGGGTTTTAAGGATGGAAATCAACTGGGAATGGCATTTTTAGTTGTGTCAATTATTCAATTTGGGATTACCTTGGTGCTGTTTCGTTCACTCATCAACATACCCGATCCGATCGGTTCGCAAAAAGCATTGGTATTAGGTTATTTTATTTACTATTTACTAATAGAAACCCTTCTGGTGATTCGATTATTGAATAAAAAGCAATGAAACGCTAAAATAACTGCAATTTCAATTAAAAAGATCAAGTCATTTTTGGCTGGTTTAATAAAAGATGTACCTTTGCACAAAATTTTAGAACCCTTAAAATTACGTGATCAAACATGTTAATTTCTAAAAAACCAGCTTATTTCATCATTGCTTCATTGTTGGCAATCATGCCGTTATTTTCATTTGCGAATGATACGCTTACAGCGAATCAACATGCGCAGAAAACTGAAATAACAGAACATTCAACCACTGTTGAACCCAAAGAAAGCCTATCTGAAGAAGATAAAAAAGTGGAAGAACGCGCCGAATTTATTCAGCACCACTTGTTAGATTCTTACGACTTTCATTTGTTCAGTACGGGCGAAGGCGAACATGCCAATCATGTATCATTCCCACTTCCCGTGATCTTAGTAGATGGCGGATTGCAGGTGTTCATGTCAAGTGCTTTTCACCATGGCGAGCATGTGGCTGAGGCCAATGGCAATTATTACAAGTTGTTTCACAACAAAATATACAAAACGGACGCGGAAGGAACCATTTCTTTAGACGAACATGAGCATCCTACCAATGTACAGCCATTGGATTTGTCCATCACCAAAAACGTATTCATGATTTTGTTGGTCTCTTTGCTGATGTTTTGGTTATTCCGTTCGGCTGCCAAATCATACAAGAAAAACAATGGCATCCCAACGGGAGTGGGTCGTTTCTTTGAACCCATCATTGTTTTTGTGCGCGATGAAATTGCCATTCCTAACATTGGCGAAAAGAATTATAAAAAATACATGAGCCACTTATTAACGGTGTTCTTCTTTATCTGGTTCATGAACATGTTTGGCCTTACACCACTTGGGGTGAATGTAACGAACAACATTGCCGTTACAGCAGCTTTAGCCATTTTAACGTATGTGATTACCACAGTTACTGCGAATAAATCTTATTGGGGACACATATTCTGGATGCCAGGCGTGCCACCATTAATGAAAATCGTATTGGCTCCGATTGAGTTGTTAGGCACACTTATTAAACCCTTCTCGTTAACTGTCCGTTTATATGCCAACATGTTGGCTGGCCACGTGGTATTAATGAGCATCATTGCCATGATGTATACTTTTAACAATATGGTCGGGAGTTCCTTGTCATTTGTTTTGGCGTTTGCCTTATCAATATTAGAAATTTTAGTTGCTGCTTTGCAGGCGTATATCTTCACCATGTTAACAGCTTTGTATTTCGGAGCTGCCAATGAAGAGCACCACCACGAAGAAGTAGCGCATCATTAATTAGTATTTGTTCAATTTAATAAATAATTCACTATGACAACTATTCCAAATTTAGTAGGAGCTGGGTTAATCGTAATCGGTGCCGGTTTAGGTATTGGTAAAATTGGTGGCTCTGCTATGGATGCCATTGCCCGTCAACCTGAAGCTTCAGGAAAAATTCAAACAGCGATGTTGATCGCCGCTGCATTGATCGAAGGAATCGGTTTTGCCGCATTCTTCGTAGGGAAATAATATGAAGCCATTGTCATAACGGTTGGTTGTGACAATGGTTTTTTAAAAAAATTAAAGAAACGAATATATGGAACAACTTTTAGGTAATTTTTCATTAGGTCTATTCATACTTCAAACCGTATTGTTTATCGGTTTGGTGTTGTTGTTGAAAAAATTTGCTTGGAAACCCATTCTTGACGCAGTAAACGAGCGCGAAGAAGGAATCAAATCGGCCTTGCAAGCGGCTGAAAAAGCACGTAAAGAAATGCAAGATGTGCAGTCTAACAACGAAAAATTGTTGGCTGAAGCGCGTTTAGAGAGAGATGCCATGATCAAAGAAGCTCGCGAAATTAGAGAAAAAATGATCGTTGAGTCAAAATCGAAAGCCGAAGAGGAAGGACGTAAAATGATTGAACATGCACGTCTTTCTATCGAAAATGAAAAACAAGCAGCTGTAGCTGAAATCAAAGCGCAAGTGTCACAGCTTTCACTACAAATTGCCGAAAAAGTGTTAATCAGTGAATTATCTAGCAATGAAACGCAAGCCAAATTGGTTGACCGTTTGTTGTCAGATACAACCTCAAACTAATTGAAAAGAATGTCACGAGCGTCGATTCGATATGCCAAAGCCATTTTTGATGTAGCACAAGCTGCCGGAAGCGCTGATGCGGTTCAGTCAGACTTATCGATGTTGCAACAAACTTTGGAAACTCACCAAGAGTTGAACTTGTTTATGCACAGCCCAATCATTGCATCTGAATTAAAATTGAATGCTTTGATTGAAATCATGCAAGGAGCACAAAAAGAAACCATCGATTTGTTTCGGTTGTTAAAAGCCAACAAACGCTTTGAAATTTTAAGTGAGGTGGCCCATTCTTATGCACATGTATTTGATGCACACAAAGGGTTTGAAGAAGCTACTGTAACAACAGCAGTTGCTTTAGACGCTGCTTTGGAAAGCAAAGTAATGGCAAAGGCACAAACCTTGTCAAAACAACCACGCATTGTACTTAAAAACATCATTGATCCAAGCATTATTGGTGGATATATTCTACGTGTAGGCGACATACAATACAATGCCTCTGTAGCGAACAAGCTGCAAGATTTAAAACAAAAATTTAGTAATTAATTATCTTAAAGATACTTAACATGGCAGACATTAAACCTGCTGAAATTTCAGCAATATTAAAAAAACAACTCGCTGATTTCCAATCAGGAGCTACCTTAGAAGAAGTCGGAACCGTACTTGAAGTAGGCGATGGTATTGCCCGCGTTTACGGCTTGTCCAATGTGCAATATGGCGAATTGGTTCAGTTTGACAATGGCCTTGAAGCCATCGTTTTGAACTTGGAAGAAGATAATGTGGGGGTGGTTTTATTAGGACCTGCCGGCAACATCAAAGAAGGAGCCACTGTGAAACGCACCCAACGTATTGCCTCACTTAAAGTAGGGGAGCAAATGGTGGGCCGTGTAGTAGACACACTTGGAAACCCAATTGACGGAAAAGGACCTATTGGCGGGGAGTTGTATGAAATGCCATTAGAACGCAAAGCACCAGGTGTTATTTACCGTCAACCAGTAAACGAACCACTTCAAACAGGGATAAAAGCCATTGATGCGATGATTCCAGTGGGAAGAGGACAACGTGAGTTAGTAATTGGTGACCGCCAAACAGGTAAAACAACCGTTTGTATTGACACCATTTTGAATCAAAAAGAATTTTTTGATGCTGGCAAACCAGTATATTGTATTTATGTAGCTATTGGTCAAAAAGCATCAACAGTTGCATTAATCGCCAAAACATTAGAAGACAAAGGCGCCATGGCTTATACAACCATTGTGGCTGCTAATGCTTCTGACCCAGCTCCAATGCAGGTATATGCACCATTCGCAGGTGCCGCTATTGGTGAGTATTTCCGTGACACAGGTCGTCCAGCTTTAATCATCTATGACGATTTATCGAAACAAGCGGTAGCTTACCGTGAAGTGTCGTTATTGTTACGTCGTCCACCGGGACGTGAGGCCTATCCAGGTGACGTATTTTATTTGCACTCTCGTTTGTTAGAGCGTGCGGCTAAAGTAATTGCTGATGACTCCATTGCACGTAACATGAACGATTTACCAGAATCCTTAAGGCCAGTGGTAAAAGGAGGCGGTTCATTAACGGCTTTACCAATCATTGAAACCCAAGCAGGGGACGTTTCTGCCTATATTCCAACCAATGTAATTTCTATTACAGATGGACAGATTTTCTTGGAGTCTGACTTGTTCAACTCTGGGGTGCGTCCAGCGATCAACGTAGGTATTTCGGTATCGCGTGTGGGTGGAAATGCACAAATCAAATCGATGAAGAAAGTGGCGGGTACGTTAAAATTAGACCAAGCGCAGTTCCGTGAATTGGAAGCGTTTTCAAAATTTGGTTCTGATTTGGATGCGGTTACTCAAAATGTAATTGACAAAGGGCGCCGCAATGTGGAAATTTTGAAGCAAACGGTAAACGATCCATACAAAGTAGAAGATCAAGTTGCCATCATTTATGCTGGTTCTAAAAACTTATTGCGTAAAGTGCCTGTTAACAAAGTAAAAGAATTTGAAAAAGATTTCTTAGACTATTTGAACAGCGCTCACCGCAGTACTTTAGATGAATTAAAAGCAGGTAAATTTACCGATGCCATCACTGATGTATTGGAAAAAGCAGCTGCCGAAGTATCAGCAAAATATAACTAATCATCGACGAGCCGTTTGTAAAAACGGCTTTTAGAAAGTAAGCAGATTATGGCCAACTTAAAAGAAATTCGCAGCCGCATTACCTCTGTACAATCTACAATGCAGATTACCTCTGCAATGAAGATGGTTTCGGCTGCCAAATTGAAAAAAGCCCAAGATGCCATTACGGCTATGCGTCCTTACGCCAATAAATTGACTGAAATTTTACAAAATGTCAGTGCCACTTTAGAAGGCGAAGTTGGCGGAGCTTATACAGCGCAGCGCGACATTAAAAAAGTATTGGTGGTTGCCATCACATCCAACAGAGGGTTGTGTGGTGCCTTTAATACCAATGTCATTAAGCAAGTAAAAGTAGTAGCCGATTCATTTCCTGGTGTACAAGTAGATGTATATGCCATTGGCAAAAAAGGTAATGATGTATTGAAAAAAACGCAACATACCATAGCGAACCACAGTGAAGTTTTTGACCAATTAACCTTTGAAAATGTAGCAATCATTGCCGAAGATTTAATGAGTCAATTTACATCGGGTTCTTATGATTCCATTGTGTTGGTGTACAATCATTTTAAAAATGCCGCCACACAAGTTGTGTTAACCGAAGACTTTTTACCCTTGAAACCCGTTCAAGGTGGGAATGCAACTGCCGCCGATTATTTGTTTGAGCCATCAAAAGAAGAAATCGTAGAAACGTTGATTCCTAAATCATTAAAAACGCAGTTGTACAAAGCCATCCGCGATTCATTTGCCTCTGAACACGGCGCGCGAATGACCGCTATGCACAAAGCAACAGACAACGCCACCGATTTGCGCAATCAATTAAAGTTAACCTATAACAAAGCACGTCAAGCGGCTATTACTGGTGAAATTCTTGAAATTGTAGGTGGTGCCGAAGCATTAAAATCTTAGTTATTTTTTCATTTTTTATATTGTAAAAAGCCGGTCAAAGCCGGCTTTTTTTCGTGCGCCGTGCATGGTAACCAACTAGGTGGTGTAAGTCCACTGTGGGGGTTTGTAATCGCCAACCACTAGCCAATAGCAAGGGTGTCCACTGTGAGGTGGAATCTGAAGGAAGCTGGCGGCAAAACT
>NKJD01000093.1 GCA_002256385.1 Flavobacterium sp. BFFFF2 | reverse complement strand
TAACTCTTTATCTTTACAAACTGGACTGGTATTCTTCATCAGAAAAATTATGTGGTAATAATTCTCTAATGTAATGAATATCAGTCTTTTATCCAAATTTCTTTATGGCTATTTTGTTGATTTTCAATGAAATATATTTTTTGTCATGTACTGAAATAAATTTTATTAAAATGAACCAATCCGTACACAATAAATTAGTTTCTTTCATTTGGTCCATTGCCGATGACTGCCTTCGCGATGTCTATGTTCGTGGAAAATACCGCGATGTTATTTTGCCGATGGTTGTGTTGAGAAGGTTGGATGCCTTATTGGAACCAACAAAAGATGCCGTGATGGAAGAGTTGACTTTTCAGCGTGATGAAGCAGGTTTTACCGAATGGGACGAAAATGGCTTACGCGCTGCTGCGGGTTACGTATTTTACAATACGAGCGACTGGACCTTGCAACGTTTGCACGATACGGCAACTAATAGCCAACAATTGCTGCAAGCCAATTTTGAAGATTATTTGAATGGTTTTAGTAGCAATGTGAAAGAGATTATTGAGAAATTCAAATTGAGAAGTCAAATTAGACATATGGCTTCCAAAGATGTATTGCTTGATGTGTTGGAAAAATTTACTTCGCCAGATATTAACCTAACACCATTTGAAAAGAATGACAGCAATGGTCGGAAACTACCAGCGTTAACGAATCTTGGCATGGGGTATGTGTTTGAAGAATTAATCAGAAAGTTTAACGAGGAAAATAATGAAGAAGCTGGGGAGCATTTTACGCCTCGTGAAGTAATTGATTTGATGACACACATTATTTTTGATCCCATCAAGAATAATTTACCTCCAGTAATGACCATTTATGATCCGGCCTGCGGGAGTGGGGGTATGTTGACCGAAGCACAGAATTTTATTAAAGATGAAGAAGGTGACATACGTGCCGTGAACTCAGATGTTTATTTGTATGGAAAGGAAATCAATGATGAAACCTATGCCATTTGCAAATCGGACATGATGATTAAAGGAAATAATCCGGAGAATATTCGGGTAGGTTCTACCTTGTCGACGGATGAATTTGCAGGTACTACTTTTGACTTTATGCTGTCGAATCCGCCTTATGGGAAATCATGGGCGAGTGAGCAAAAATACATCAAAGACGGAAAAGACGTTATTGATTCGCGTTTTCAAATTCGTTTAAAAAACTATTGGGGTGTTGAAGAAGAAGCTGATGCCATACCACGATCGTCTGATGGGCAATTGTTGTTTTTGATGGAGATGGTGAGTAAAATGAAATCAGTAGTGCAAAGCCCTTTGGGAACTCGAATTGCTTCGGTACATAATGGCAGCAGCTTGTTTACGGGCGATGCGGGTGGTGGCGAAAGCAACATTCGCCGGTTTATTATTGAAAACGATTGGTTGGAGGCCATTGTACAAATGCCTAATAATTTGTTTTATAACACGGGGATTACCACTTATGTCTGGATTTTAAGTAACAATAAAACGGCCAACCGCAAAGGCAAAGTACAATTGATTGATGCGGGGCAATTGTACCGCAAACTGCGCAAGAATTTAGGAAATAAAAACTGCGAATTTGCACCAGAACACATTACAGAAATTGTAAAAACTTACGTTGATTTAAAACCCATTGAGCGCACGACCGATGAGGGTATTGCTTCCAAAGTATTTGACAACAGCGATTTTGGCTATCATAAAGTAACCATTGAGCGGCCAAAGCGGTTGAAAGCCCAATTTACGCCTGAGCGTATTGCTGAATTGCGTTTTGATAAATCGATCAAAGACGCGATGGTTTATGCCTACGAAACCTACGGTGAGGGTGTTTACACTCATTTACTTCAATACAAAAAGGAATTGCTTGATTGGTGCGAGAAACTAGAATTGAATTTAACCAGTGCCAACCAAACAAAACTGCTTAACGAAGCAACATGGAAAAAACAGGCCGACTTGCTTCAAGTTGCTACCGCTTTAATGGGTGCCCTTGGCAACAAAGAATATACTGATTTTAATTTGTTTAAAGCTGAAGTTGATGCCCTATTAAAAGCACATGGCATCAACATTAGCAGTAGTGATAAGAATGCCATTTTAAATGCCGTTAGTTGGTATGATGCAGAAGCTGAAAAAGTGGTAAAAGGCACTGTTAAACTAACGGGCGACAAATTAAGCAGCCTGTTAGCTCATTTGAATTGCACTGAAAACGAATTACCAAATTACGGCTATTACCCAACCGCTAAAAAAGGGGAATACCTTACTTATGAAACCGAAAGCGATTTGCGTGATACCGAAAATGTACCACTAAAAGAAAGCATTTACAATTATTTTTTGCGTGAAGTAAAACCGCATGTCGATGAAGCGTGGATTAATTTGGATGCTACCAAAATTGGTTATGAAATTAGCTTTAACAAATACTTTTACCAACACAAACCTTTGCGTGCTATTGAAGCCGTAACGGCTGATATATTGGCTTTGGAAAAAGAAAGTGATGGTTTGATTGCTGAAATTTTAGGATTGTAACGAAAAGATATGGAAAAAAACATACCAGATGCAACCAAAAATATAGAGTCGAACATTGATTTGGTTCAAACAACGACTCATTTGGTTGAAAGGATTGTAGCCCTTGTTTACGCGACAAGAAGTAAGGCAGCAGTTTACCTTAATGCGGAAACTACACTTCTGTATTGGTCTATTGGTGATTATATTAATTCAGAATTAAAACAGAAAAATCAAATTCAATATGGGAAGCAAATTCTTGTGACACTGTCGCAAGAATTGACACAAAATATAGGAAAAGGATTTTCATATTCTGCCTTAACCAGAATGATTAAAGTGGCCGAAACTTTTAATCAACAAAATATTGCGACCGTGTCGCAACAATTAAGTTGGAGTCATTTGATTGAACTTTCAAGCATCGACGACCAATTAAAACGCACTTTTTTCATGCAAAGCGCAATTAGCCACAAATGGAATGTTCGTTTTTTAAGAGATCAAATAGATGGACAACTTTTTGAACGAACGGCGATTTCTAAAAATCCTGAAACAACAATTGCAGAGGCACTAGAACAATGGAATGCAACTGAACAGATAACCCCCGACTTGGTTTTTAAAAACACCTACGTACTCGATTTTTTAAATTTACCAGCAAGCTATTCTGAAAAAGACTTAGAAAACGCATTAATCAGCAATTTAGAACGATTTATATTAGAACTCGGGAATGGTTTTGCCTTTTTAGAACGTCAAAAAAGAATCAGTATTGATGCTATAGATTATCATTTAGACTTACTTTTTTACCATCGTAAGTTGAAACGGCTGGTTGCTATTGATTTGAAGTTAGGAAAATTTAAGCCCGAACACAAAGCACAAATGGAATTATACTTGCGTTGGTTGCAAAAAAATGACATGCAAGCAGATGAACAAAAACCAATTGGACTATTGCTATGTAGCGAAGGAAATACGGAGCATATAGAATTGTTGATGCTCGAAGAAAAAGACATAAAAGTAGCCCAATATTTAACCGAACTACCAAGCAAAGAGTGGTTTGCAGATAAACTACACAGAGCCATTGAAATTGCCAAAAATAACACCTTGTAAACTAATGAAAAAATACGACAACTACAAAAACAGCGGCGTGGACTGGTTGGGGGAAATCCCGGGGCATTGGGAGGAAAAGAAATTTAAACATCTTTTTTCCGAGAAAAAGAAAACTACAAATGTAAACTTGCCTTGTGGTTCTATTAGCTTCGGAAAAGTAGTATACAAAGACGACGAAAAAATACCTGAATCAACTAAAAGAAGTTATCAAGTATTATCAAACGGGGATTTTTTAATTAACCCTTTGAACCTAAATTATGACCTTGTTAGCCTGCGAATTGCACTTTCTGACAAAGATGTTGTGGTAAGTTCAGGTTATATCATTTTAAACAATAATCTAAAACTGAATAAAGATTATTTCAAATGGTTACTACATATTTTTGATGTAGTTTATATGAAAACTTTAGGTTCTGGTGTTAGACAAACATTGAGTTTTACTCACATTGCCAATTGCGAACTTGTTTTTCCACCACTAGAAGAACAAAACAAAATGGCAGAATTTCTTGAAAATAAAACCACCAAAATAGACCAAGCTATTGCCATCAAACAAAATCAAATAGAATTGCTCAAAGAACGCAGACAAATACTTATTCATAAAGCGGTTACTAGGGGTTTAGATGATAACGTGAAGTTGAAAGACAGCGGAGTGGAATGGATTGGAGAAATACCGGAGCATTGGGAAGTTGCAAAAATTAAACAATGTTCTGAAAAGATTTCAAAAGGAACTACTCCATCAACTGAAGGACGGGAAATTTTGCATGAGGGTGAAATTAGATTTTTAAAATCAGAAAATATTTTTGAAGGTTTTATAACTGAAAAACCGTTGTTTTTTATTGATAAAAAAACAGATTTTATAATGAAAAGATCTAGTTTAAAATTAAATGATGTTTTATTTGTAATTGCTGGAGCGAGTTTAGGAAAAGTTGCAGTTTTAACTAATGAGTTTTTACCTGCAAACACTAATCAAGCTGTTGCATTTATTAGACCAAACAATAAAATTCAGCCTTATTTCTTATCTAATTTTCTAGTTTCAAATACTATAAAAGAGTTAACTTGGTTAGAAGCTGTACAATCAGCACAACCAAATTTATCTATGGAAAATTTAGGAAATTTTCCAATTACATTACCATCAATCGAAGAACAACAAGAAATTGTAGAATTTATAGAAACCACCACTACTAAAATCGCCACCGCTATTTCGTTAAAAGAGCAAGAGATAGAAAAGTTGAAGGAGTATAAATTGAGTTTGATTGATGGGGTTGTAACTGGGAAGGTGAGGGTTTGTTAAGAAAGAAAGAAAAAGCAAATGAATATGGATATGTTTATAGAATTATTTACCAATAGATTTTCAAGAGTAGATTTTCAACGTCATGATTTAGATGTTTTTGAATATCAATTTGATAGCTTTTATGATAGAAATAAAATACCTCATGGTATTTTTTCACTTGATATTGTTGATTTGTCCTATTCTACAGCTAGAACTTTATGCTCGTATCATCTTAGTGAAAAAGAATTGTATTTCGACGTAATAGCTTCAATGTTAAGTCACTTAAATTTTATAGACTCAACACATACTAATTTTCTACTTAGTGAATCGAGATATAAACGTTTAAGAGATTTTTCAAAAAGTACTCGTATTGGAGAAATGGCGCAAGGTATTAATACATTATTTGTTGGAAGAAAATTGAATTTTCCCTATATAATTGATTTTGATTTAGCTAAAGAAAAAACTCAAACAACCTTAAATATTCAAACTAGAGGTAAAACTCCTGACTTTGTTTTTTTGGATATAACTTCAACTAAATTAGGTTTGTTTGAATCTAAAGGTACTATGAATGGTCGTGTCTCAGGCAAAAGAGGATATCTTAGTAAAGCTATGGAACAAATTGACAATGTATATAATCCATGTTTTGAATATGCAGCTCCAGTTTGTATAAAATTTGAAGATAATAATGATGTAAATTTAGATTCAATTCCTAGTGATAGAAAATCATCAATAAATTACGCATTATCTGAGATAGAATGCACAAACCTACAAGACTTAAGGTTATTAAAAAAATTACATTATGCTTCTTGGTTTTATTTAATTGGAGATTTTGATAGGGTAGATGCAATTTTAAATGAAGGAATAGTAATCCCAATTCAAGATGAAAATGATCCAATTTATTTCTTAGATGTAGATACTGACAAAGACAACCCTATTTTTTGGGTAAGAGAAGAATATAATTTTGCATTAACTCCTAATGAAAAAAATAACATTCCAATCGCTTATTTTTCAGCTGGATTTTGGTTTGAAAATGAGATGAGAATTGGAATTTATCAAAAAGCAATTGAAAATCTCTACAACACGAATGAAGTAGATATTAATTTTGAACTTCCAGAAAGTAATGTGAATTACTTAAGAAAATATCCTGATGGGACATTAATTTATTTAAAAAATAATCAATGATAGTTTTAATTATGGAGTATAAAATGAGTTTGATTGATGGGGTGGTAACTGGGAAGGTGAGGGTTTGTTAAATAGTAAAACTATGAATGGATTAAAATACATACAAGCAAAACAACAAAATTGGGCAAAGAGAAAAGGTTTAGCGCTTTTTGGCGGCACTATTCCCAATGAAGGTGAGAAAAACTACTTAAATAGTATAACTGCAAATATATTTAATGAACAGTTATCGGAAGAAACAGATAAAAATTTTAAAGAGGGTGATGGTAATGAAACAAAAGATAGTACGACTCGATTGGCTAAAATGAAAGCATTACACTCATCTTCTGCATTACCTGTTAATGTATTTCAATATTGGCAGGAAAAAGATGTAAGCTCAATACTTTCAGCCTGTAGGTTAATTAATAGAAGGCCTTTTAATTCAGATACCTTGCCTAATGCTGTTCAATTTGAACAGAAGTTTGAGATATGCGACAATAAGATAGATTTTCCAAAGAAACCTAATTTAGATGTTGTCATAGAGTACGATCATAATGTATATGCCATAGAATCGAAATTTACAGAACCATATTCCAAGGTCCCAAAAGGACTTAGTGACAAATATAGATCAGAAGTATCATTTTGGAATGGCCTTCCTCATTTACAAGACTTAGCAAATAAAATTTCTCCCGATAACAATGACTTTAAAAACCTAGATGCAGCTCAGTTAATAAAACACATACTCGGCTTAAAAAAACAACTTGGTAAAAGTGGTTTTACGCTTCTATATCTTTGGTACGACGTTATTGGAAATGATGGAGTAGCACATAGAAAAGAAATTGAAAAATTTGCTGAGATAGCTAAAAAGGATAATGTCAAATTCAGACATATTACTTACCAAGAAGTTATTATGAATTTATCAAATGAGTTTTATTTTGGAAATGAAGTTTATATCAATTATTTGACTGATAGGTATTTGTAGTTGTTTTGTATGGAGAATAACTAAGATAAAGTATTAAGCCAGTTTTATAATTTGTTTGTACACTAAAAAGGTTATAGTAAGTTAAACAGAAATAATGGATACAATATGATACCACAATTTATACCGCAAAAAATATTAGATGCTATGTACAACTGCTTAGATTATGCAGATTTAAATGGTTTTGAAAAACAAGTTAAAGAGTATTTAAAAAGCACAGATGAAAGTTCTGCAAGTCTAGGTTTAGCAACTTTTATAATTAAAGAATATCGTGCAGAAAGAGCAGATACAGTGGCAAAGTTGATGGAAATTATCATTAGATGTAATCCTGCATTAGCATTAATCAATTATCCTGAAAATCATTTCTTTAGAATCATCATGATTTCTGGCTCGATGGATTTATTTGAATGTTTAACAGAAGAAGCTATAGAACCACATTTAAAAAATTCAAGCGAAGAAGAATATATAGATTACTATACTAAGCTATTACATTTAGGTGCTAAATTGAATACAATTTTTTCTGACCAATATGAGCCGCAAATTAAAGGAGTTCATTTCAACGGACGTTTTGGAACAGACGATAGCAATCCAAATATAGCCTTGATCAATTTAGAGGATTATGAGATGATGAATGATATTATCGATAAATTCAATTCGATCATTGGAAGAAGAGATATTATTAAAGCATTAATGACAAAAGTTGGAATGAAGTTTTAGGAATTATTTAAAAAGGATGGAAATAGCTAAAAAAATAATCTACAATCAAAATCAAGAACTTAGAAATCATATTAGTCAAATAGATGCTTTTGAATCATTAAGCTTAACTATTGATTTAAATGATTTTGAGATTCCCAATTTTAATTTGAATGAAGCTGAACTCGTAAAGCCTATAGAGGCATTTTTGCAACCCATCCAAGAGTTTAAAAATAAACCGTGTCTCTATTTTTTTGAAATTACAGATGGAAATCGTAAGGAAATCAGAACTGCTTATGAAAAATTAAATTTTAATAATAAAGCAGCACTAAAAAAGGAAGATGACAAGCTACTGGAAACAAACTGCTTGTATTTAGGTAAAAGTCAAAAAGGAATTATACATCGAATGAAAGTACATTTCGGATACAAACAAACGACTGAAAAAGGATTACAATTATTACATTGGTCAAAACCATTAGAAATGAAACTTAAAATTCATATTATTTGTTTTTCAAAAACATCGGATTTTTTGTTGCCTATGTATGAAAAAACGTTGAATGGAGAATTAAAACCATTAATTGGATATTTATAGATTATGGAAATTAAAGTTATTAGTTGTACACTCCAAGAATTATTGAATTCAAATACTACTGCAATTCCAGGCACCACTATAAAAGGACAATTGAGTATTCCAGAATACCAACGACCATATATCTGGAAAGAAAAGCAAATTAATCAATTATTAGATAGTATTATTGAACACAATGCTGCTAAAATTGAAGATAAACCGATGTACTATTTAGGTAGTATTATTTTGCACCAAGATGGAAATCAATTAAAAATCATTGATGGTCAGCAAAGAATAACTACTTCTTTGCTTTTGCAGAAATTAAAACAACCCAATGCCAAAACAGGCATAACCTTTACATCAGGAATCAGTATAAATAATATAACCTATAATTTATCGTATTTAAAAAGTATAAAAGATAAAGATGTTTTTGAATACCGTGAATTTGATGTTTTCGAATATATTGATTTTAATGCAATTAATGTTACTCTTATTATAACTCCGACCGAAGATTTAGCCTACACTTTTTTTGAAACACAAAATACGGGTGGGGTTCGGTTAGACGGAAGTGATATTTTAAAAGCACATCATTTAAGAGCTATTAATTGCAAAAAAACAATTAATTATCAGGCACGAAGATGGGAAACAATTGATAGCAACAAAGTAGAATATGTAGTGCAACTATTAACTAAAATGCGTTTTTGGGACAATAGAAAATGGAAACAATTTCCGTTTTATAGAGATAACAGAGGAATAAAAAATGCTATTATAGATGAATACACTTTAAAAACGAACAATCAAGATGATGTTTCGTACTACTATAGTGCTGTTAAAAATGAAGAAGGTAGATTGCTTCAAATGCATGAGAGTTCTTACAAGCAATTAAAACAGCCATTAGCTAATGGCAACAACACGCTAGATTATATCAACGATTATATTCATTTGCAAGAATTATTGTTTGGTAAAATAAACGATTATAGGATAGACGATGCTTTTTACGAATTTAGAAATAAGATGGTGCATGGCTATGACGGCACCTTGTTTTTAAAAGAACTTTTTGAAATGGCTACGATAGCTTATGTAAGTAGATTTGGTTTTCATAGGTTATTTGAAGCTTCTTTGTGGTTATACCGCATGATATACTCTTTACGAGTATACCATGCTAGAAACGTAAGAGAGGATAGTGTATTTAAATTTGTATACGATAATCAATTTATCGATAATATTTTAGAAGTATTTACTCCGGATGAATTATTTCTGTATTTAAAAAAGTTCACCTATACTCTAAATAATGAGAACTTAGAAAATACAACAGCAAAAGGCAAACACATTAATACGTTAAAAAGATATTTTACAGATTTTGAAACAATAGAATATTTTAAAAATAAACCTAAAGATTTTGATAAAAAATTAATGGAGGCAATAGCATTAATGATAAAAAATAAAAAAAATGGATACTAAATTTAAAACAGAAGTAGTAAGTTTAGAATCACTTGAAAATTTTAATTTTTCAATACCTACTTACCAGAGACCTTATGTTTGGGGAGATGAGCAATTGAAAAAAATATTAGATGATTTTTATTCTACTTTTATTCAATCAAAAGATTCAATATATTATGTAAGCAACTTTTTAACCAAAGAAGATGGCTATCATGCAGAGTTGATAGATGGCCAACAACGTTTTACAACTCTTTGGTTAATCTCTTTTGTAATAAATACCATAAGCCCTAATTCTACAATTACAAAATTCTTAAAAAAAGAAAATCAATTGCGTTTAGGTTTTGAAATAAGAAAAGAAGTAAGTGATTTTTTAGAATCTTTACTTGAAGATGAATCTGTTTCGAAGAAAATTTATGATGATGAATTTATGATAAAATACCCTTATTTAAAAAACATTGCTAAAGCTCTTGTTTTTATTAATGGATATATGAAACAATTACCAGAAAATGAAATAGAATTATTCGGTAATTATATTTACACAAATGTAAAATTAATAAAAAACACTACTTCTAAAAACACCGATTTAAACAAGTTATTTTCTACTATAAATAGTGCTGGTGTTCAACTAGAGCAAACAGATATTGTAAAAGCAAATCTATTAAACCTAATTGATGAAAAAGTTAAGTACAGTAAAATTTGGGAGACATGTGAAAACATGAATAATTTTTTTGAAAGAAATGCTAGAACTTCTTTTCCTTCCTCTGACTGGAGTAAAATACACCTTGAAAAACTTGTATCATTTGATGATTCAATTTTTAGATATGAAAGTGATTCTGATATCTCTAATTCAAATACTACTATATTTTCAATTGATAATTTAGTTATCGATACAATTCCTCACTATCAATCACCAAAGAAAGTTGCATTAAATGAGGATAAAAGAGACTCCGATGAAATTTATTGTAGATCGATAATTAATTTTGGGCAATTACTTTTGCATACGTATCGAATTCATTTAAATAGAGAAAGCAAAGCAATATCTGAGCATTCACAGGATTTTGAAGATTTTGAAGGAACATTTCATGTGTCAAGAATAATTGAAATATTTAAAGATCTTGAAAAGCGAAATAATGCAGATGAAATAAAACGTTTTATTCTGTTGCTTTGGGACGTCAGATATCTGTTTGACAAATACATAATAAAATGGATTACTGATGTTGATACAAAAACTGAATCGTTAGAATTAGTAAATTTTAATAGAAATCAAGAGAGTTATTATAGTAGATCAAAGTACGAAAAATCTGCAAGTTTAATGCTTCAAAGTGTTTTGTATTTTACGGGTGATTATTTAAGACAATTTTGGCTTACAACTTATTTGGGCTATTTGGTAGATAATCATACTAATTTAGCAGCAACTGATATTAAACATTTAGAATACTTAGAAAATATTGATAATATTTTTTCAACTGCAAAAAGTATTACTGATAAAGAATTATCATGGAAACTACTTGATAATAGCAACAGTATCCAACAAGACTTCAAGATAGAAGAATATTTATCATCAAGTTTAGGTACAAAGTTTAAACATTACTGGTTTCAGAAATTAGAGTACATTCTGTGGAAAAATTGGGAGAAAGAAAAAAATGAAATGTTTACTAATTTTAGAATAACATCTAAAAATTCTGTTGAACATATTTATCCTCAAGACCCAGAAAATAAATTGCAACATCCAAAAATAGATAATGAGTTCTTGCATTCATTTGGAAATTTAGTGCTTTTGAGTGTTTCTCAAAATTCTGAATACAGCAATAAATCTGTAAATGTAAAACGTTCTATGTTTAATGAAAAGGGAGATTCTTTTGATACCTTAAAATCGTTTCATATATTTAACAGTTTTGTATCCAATTGGGACATAACTAAAATTGAAGATCATAAAATAGAAATGATTAAAAAAATAGTTAAACATTACACCAATGCCTAGTCAAACCAACGAACAAGCGCTTGAAGCTGCAATAGAAAAAAAACTTACGGGTTCTTGTCTGGAAGAGCTGCATAGTGGCGGCCATATTCAGGAACGGCATGGGTTGTATCGTTCGGGGAATGGGTTTTATATTGGCTTTGCCAACGATTTTAATGCCAAATACGCCATCGATGAGGTTCGGTTTTGGCATTTTCTTGAAACGACCCAAGGTGCAGAATTGGCAAAAATTCAGAAGCAAAATGATTGGAAACTGAAAATCCTAGAGCGTTTAGATCGAATCATAAAGAAGTACGGGGTGTTAAAAGTACTTCGAAAAGGCTTGGAAGTGGACGATGCCCATTTTACTTTGTTTTATGTATTGCCTTTGGCCAGTAGCAGCCAATCGGTTAAAGACAACTTTAATGCCAATGAATTTAGTGTAACTCGCCAAGTGCGCTATTCCATAACCAACCAGCGAGAAGAAATCGACATGGTTTTGTTTGTGAATGGTTTGCCGTTTTCTACCATGGAACTCAAAAACCATTGGACAGGGCAAAACGCCAAAGTACATGGGCAGAATCAATATAAATTTAAAAGAGATATTGCACAGCCGTTATTAAACTTTGGACGGTGTGTGGTACATTTTGCCGTTGATACCGACGAAGTGTACATGACCACCAAATTAGATGGTGGCAACACCTTTTTCTTACCATTCAACTTAGGACATAATTACGGTAAGGGCAATCCGCCCAATCCATTTGGTCACAAAACGGCTTATTTATGGGATGAAGTTTTAACTCGTGAAAGCTTGGCGAACATCATCCAGCATTTTGTACGTTTTGACGGAAAGGAAACGGATGCCTTAAGCAAAAAGAATTTGTTTTTTCCACGCTATCACCAAATGAATGTGGTGCGAAAACTCATTGCTGATGCCAGCAAAAAGGGCGTTGGACAAACCTATTTAATTCAACATTCTGCGGGTTCGGGTAAATCAAACTCGATTACTTGGGCTGCTTATCAGTTAATTGAAACCTATCCTGAAAGTGACACCACACCAGGAAGTAAAGGGGTAAGCAATCCGCTGTTTGATTCCGTTATTGTGGTGACAGACCGAAGGCTGTTAGACAAACAGCTGAGAGAAAACATCAAAGAGTTCTCAGAAGTTAAAAACATTGTGGCTCCAGCGTATTCTTCCAAAGAATTGAAGGAAAGTTTAGAAAGTGGGAAACGCATCATAATTACGACCATTCAAAAATTCCCTTTCATCGTTGAAGGCATCGCCGACTTAAGCGACAAACGTTTTGCAGTAATCATTGATGAAGCGCACAGCAGTCAGAGTGGTTCTGCCGCAGATAATATGAACCGAGCCATGGGAAGCAATGCTTCCGATGAGGACGAAGAAGACCCACAAGACAAGATTTTGGCCATCATGCGTTCGCGTAAGATGAGTAAAAATGCCTCTTATTTGGCGTTTACAGCCACTCCCAAATCAAATACCTTAGAAAAATTTGGTGTGCCACAAGCTGATGGTTCTTTTAAACCATTTGATTTATATTCTATGAAGCAAGCCATTGAAGAAGGCTTTATTTTAGATGTATTGGCAAATTATACCACGTATAAAAGTTATTATGAAATTGAAAAGTCAATTGAAGACAATCCGCTGTTTGATACGAATAAAGCACAAAAAAAACTAAGGGCATTTGTAGAACAACACAAACAAACCATTGCCATTAAGGCGGATATTGTGGTTGACCATTTTATCAATAAAGTAGTAAATACCAAAAAGCTAAAAGGAAAAGCAAAAGCGATGGTAGCAACGCAAAGTATTGAATCAGCTATCAAGTACTTTTTTGCTATTCAAAAAATACTAAAAGAAAAAGGAGACCCTTTCAAAGTGCTCATTGCTTTTTCGGGAAAAAAGAAAATAGATGGCATTGAATATTCGGAAGACAGCATTAATGGTTTTGCAGAAAAAGACACCAGAGATCAGTTTGATTCCGACGATTATAGAATTTTAGTTGTGGCAAACAAATACCTAACAGGTTTTGATCAACCAAAACTCACTGCCATGTATGTTGATAAAAAGTTGCAAGGTGTTTTAGCGGTGCAAGCATTATCTAGATTAAACCGTGCAGCCGATAAACTAGGTAAGAAAACAGAAGATTTGTTTGTGTTGGATTTCTTTAATTCAACAGAAGACATGAAAAATGCGTTTGATCCATTTTACACAGCAACGTCCCTAAACATGGCGACGGATGTTAATGTTTTACACGAAATCAAAGCCATTTTAGACGATGTGGGCGTCTATGAATGGGCCGAAGTGGCAGATTTTATAGATAAATATTTCAACAAAGTAGATGCCCAGTTTCTGAGTCCAATCATTGATGTCGCGGCCGACCGATTCAATTTTCAATTGGAATTGGAGGACAGCGAAAAAGCAGATTTCAAGATTAAAGCCAAGCAGTTTGTTAAAATATACGGCCAAATGGCGTCAATTTTACCCTACGAAGTATTGAATTGGGAGAAGCTATTTTGGTTTTTAAAATTCTTAATTCCAAAACTAATTATTGTTGATGGTACCATTGATGCGCTAGATGAGTTGTTACATTCTGTCGATTTATCAACCTATGGTTTGGAGCGCGTTAAACTAAATACCAGTATCGGATTGGACGATTCAGAAACGGCACTAGATCCGCAAAACCCAAACCCAAGAGGGGCACATGCTGGGGAAAAAGAAGAAGATCCCTTAGATTTAATAATTAACAGTTTCAACGAAAGGTGGTTCCAGGGTTGGGAAGCAACACCCGAGGAGCAAAGAGTAAAATTTGTAAGCCTTGCAAAAAGTATCAAAGCCCATCCAGATTACTTAGAAAAGTACTCTGAAAATGCCGATGCCCAAAACAGAGAAATTGCCTTTAAGAAAATTTTTGATGAGGTCATAGCTCAGCAACGTAAAATGGAACTCGAATTATATAAAAAAGTAACTCAAGATGATTCTTTTAGAATTGCGATGCAAGATACTTTGAAGCGGATTTTGAGTGTTTAAAGGATTTTTTTTTAAAATACATACGTGATAGCGCTATAGTTGGTCTTCATTTTTCTTCTAATAATCATTGTTTACATAGCATTTAAAACAAAACATCTTGGACGTAATTGGCGAATTTTCCTAACTTTTGAAGGTCTTCGGACCGATTTCAGATGTTTTGAATCTAGTTTATCAAAAACCCGCGTTGCAAACGCTCCATTTTTCATCTAAAAGAACAGTAGGTACTCGTCGCAAAAGAGCACCAGAACAGTTAGTTATAAAATCAATAACCTATCATGTTTAATATTGCTGCGAAGCTTTGCAAGTGCCGGTCCGCATTTATCGAAAAGTCGAAAGTCAAAAGTCGACCCGAGACCCATTGGAACAAATGGGCCGAACGGAGCGAAGCTAAAGCCAAAAGTCAAAACTTCGTTATTCAATTCTTATAGAATCCAAATCCCCGTCTTTCCTCTTTCCTCTTTCCTCTGACTTTGAGCCAGCAAAGAAAATATACAATGTTGTTTCAGCAGAAATACGTCAAACCAAAACCAAAAGGTCTTATGAATCGGTTTCTAAAATATTCAATCAATGTCAACTGTTCTGCGAAGCTTAACAGGTGCCGGCCCGCATATTTTGAAGTGCTTTAAACTTTTTTCAATTGGCTGCAAAATGGTCTTTTCGCCCCATATTTCAGCTTTTTATTACTCCGTAGCGCTGCTATGCAGTGTAAAAAAGCTAAAATCTGGAACAAAAACCCTCATTTTTCGCTGCAATCAAAAAAGTTTAAACCACTTCATGTCATAGGTTTTTCAAGCCGGTAAAAATCCTGAAGCCTATGATACATAGAGGAGGACTTCCAGTGGAAGTCCGGGACTGAATTACTTATGAATTAAATTGGTAATTTATTAGTTACTAGTTTTTAGAAAAAGGGATTTTCGGCTTGTAACATTACCACTAAAAACCAGTTTGCGAAGCAAACACAAATAAAGAAAAGGTGATTCAAGCTGACCATTAAAAAACAATATAAAAGGCAGCTTAAACTGGTTTTGCCGAAGGCAAAAATGGCCTTTTATGCGGGCCAAAAAGGCCTTTTCTTTTGGTTCGTTTTCTTTGAGCCAGCAAAGAAAATGAACAAAGGTCTTTCAACAGAAAGTAGTCATTTTCAAACCTGAATTTCTTATGAAAAACAATATGAAACCAAGAACCAATCGTTCTAGGCGACAGCGAACAAAAACGTTTTTTCGACCCTGATTGCGGTCGACCACAAAGGTCGACCCTACAGGTTCGTTTTCTTTGAGCCAGCAAAGAAAATGAACAATGTTGTTTAAACAGAAATATGTCAAACAAAAAACAAGAGGTGTTTTGAAATAAACATTAAACAGGATTCTCGTAGTCAGTACAATTCAAAAGGTGATTTTCAAATAAGACAATTAATTTTTAAAAACATTTTTAAAACAAACACAACGTCACCCCTTGTCGCTAAACTAATTTACATTTGCCCAATAATTTTAAATTCATGGCAAAAAGAGACTTCATCCAGCGTTACATATTTATCATTAACCGATTAAAATCAAGGGCGTCCACTTTTGAAGAGCTACAAGGTTATTTGCTGCGGCAAGCGGAAATAACAGGGGATCAATTAGAAATCGGTAAGCGTACTTTACAGCGCGATATAAGCGACATTCGTACCTTGTTTGGTATTCATATACAATACAATAGGAGGGAAGGCGTTTATGAAATGGTAGAATCAATTATTGAAAAACCGATTGAAAGGATTATTGAATCGTATGAGATTATTAATGCGCTGAACTATGCAAATAACGTTTCTCAGAAATTATTCTTAGAGCGACGAACAAACCAAGGAACAGAGCACTTACATGGTTTGTTGTATGCTATTGACAATCGATTGGAGGTCGCTTTCACGCACCAAAGTTTTTGGAAAGAAGGACCTGAAATAAGAACCGTGCATCCGATAGCCATCAAGGAATCGCAAAACCGTTGGTATTTGATTTGTTTTGATGTCAATAAAAAAGCGCATAGAAACTTTTCTTTAGATCGCATTGCCAGTTTGAAAATATCAGATCATAAATTCGCGGCTTATCCTTTTGATGTAGTACAATATTATGAGCATGCCTTTGGTATTGAAACGTATGAACCAGCTCAAAAATTAATATTAAATTTTACCGCTTTTCAATCTCAATACATTAAGACGCTTCCGCTGCATGCTTCGCAAGAGTTGATTTATGAAGATGAAACGAACTGTCACTTTTCGTATTTTATGCATCCAACACATGATTTTGTGATGGAAATATTAAAATATGGCGAGGCGGTTACGGTGGTTGCTCCCGAGTCACTCAAGCTCAATGTAAGAGCACGAATCATGAAAATGGCCGCTTTATACCAATAATATGAACACATTTACAGCTATCGATTTTGAAACAGCGCAAGGATACCGGTGGAGCATTTGCCAAGTAGGGTTAATCAGAGTTGAAAATGGTATTGTCACCAAGGAATTAGATATTTTAGTGCAACCTCCCAATAATTACTATTGGGATCGATTTACAGCTATTCATGGAATATCTGCCAAAGACACTTTTAAATCGCCCACTTTTGATGCAATATGGCATCAAGTGGAACCTTATATTAGCAACCAAAACGTCATTGCACACAATGGATTTGGTTTTGACTTTCCGGTTTTATCCAATACATTATCGTACTACGGATTATCGACGCCCGAATACCACAAGTTTTGTACTTATAAAATGTATAAATCCAATTTGGCTGATTTGTGTAAAGAACATAAAATTCCATTAAACCACCATGATGCCTTGAGTGACGCGCGGGCTTGTGCGGAGTTGTTTTTGAGATGGATAAGCAAATAGACTCTAGATAATTAAAAACATAAAGTACATAAACTAAATGAGCAACTTAACAGAAAAACCTATTGGAGAATTATTAGGACTAAACTTTTTTATCCCTTCCTATCAAAGGGGTTATCGATGGACTGAAAGACAAGTTGAAGACTTGTTAGATGATATATGGGATTTTATTCATAAACCAGGTAAAAAACCAAATGAATGGTATTGTTTACAACCTATTGTAATAAAGAAAAGTCTAAATAAATATGAGGTTTTAGACGGTCAGCAGAGATTAACTACAATATTTTTAGTCTTAAAGCAATTAGAGCGTTTCATAGAGAGTGAAACAAAGAGTTTTGAATTAGAATTTGAAACAAGAAACACAAAAACTTCAAATAGTAAGGAGTTTTTAAAAAATATTGAAATAAAGAATGAAGTAGAAGCCATAACAAATATAGATTACTATCATATTTATAAAGCATTTAAGAAAATTAAAGAATGGTTTCAGAAAAAAGCAAATCAAGGTAATAGTTCAATAAGTTCAGAATTTATTACACCTTTTCTAAAAAGCACAAAAATTATTTGGTATGAAGTTGATACAGCAAAAGATTCCATTGAAATATTTTCTCGTATCAATATGGGAAAAATTAGGTTGACAAATTCCGAATTAATAAAAGCACTATTCCTTAACAGTTCAAATTTCAGCAATTCCGAAGCAGAAGAAATTAGATTGCGACAATTAGAAATTGCATCTGAATGGGATAGAATAGAATACACTTTACAAAATAATGAATTTTGGTATTTTCTAAATGAATTAAATACTATACCACCTACAAGAATTGAATATATTTTCAATATAATGTATTCTGTTGCAAAGGAAAACTGTCTTGAATTAAAGTACAGAAAGGACAATTCAATAAAAAATGATGAACAAATAACACAGAGAATAAGCGATGGACATTTAACAATTAAAGAATTATATGGTAATGATGAATACTCAACATTCCGCTTTTTCTCTGAAAAATTCAAATTACATAGTAATGAAGAAATAGAATCTAATTGGGGAGAAATTAAACGAATATTTCAAACATTGGAAGAATGGTTTTCAGATAGAGAACTTTACCATAAAATTGGCTTTTTAATTGCAACTGGAGTTAAAATTCAATTCTTATTAAATAAAGTTAAAAACAAAAAAGAATTCCAAAGATTTCTAAATGAGGAAATAGCAAAAAAAGTCACAGTTGATTTGAATAATTTGGAATATAAGAATGCTGGTACTGTGAAAAATGTATTACTTCATCATAATATACAAACAATGCTAAATTTTGAGAAAGAAACCAGTAGATTTCCTTTTGATAGATTTAAAACCGATAAATGGGATATTGAACACATTCATGCTATTGCTACTGAGGTTAATGTAAATAAAGAGGCTCAGGCAGAATGGTTACATCTCAATTTTGTAAAAACAAATTTGCGACATACAAATGAAAGCTTAAATGAAAAAATTGAAAAAATCAAATCGACTAAAAAAACAATAGAAGATAAAGAATTTGATGAAATTATAGGATATGTGCTAGGAGAAGAAGATAATAACATCAGAAATCTATGTTTATTGGATAGAGGAACAAATCGTTCTTATAAAAATGACTCTTTTAAAGCAAAAAGAAAAAAAATAATTGAAAATGAAAAAATGGGTGTTTTTATTCCGATCTGTACAAAGAATGTCTTTATGAAATATTATTCAAAAGATTTGGAACATTTAGATTTATGGAATGAATCAGACAGAGAGTCATATTCAGAAAATATTAATTCTATAATTATTCAAAACATAAAATCTAATTAAAATGAGCAATAATATTAATGGAAGTGGAATAAGTTTTTGGCAACTTATAGAAAAGAATAAAATTGAAATCCCTTTAATTCAACGTGATTATGCACAAGGAAGAGATGATGAAAAAACTAAAAAAATCAGAAGTAAGTTTTTGTTCAGTATAATTAATACTTTGGAAAAAGAAAATTTTCCTTTAGAATTAGATTTTGTTTATGGAAATGTTAAAAATAACATTTTACAACCACTTGATGGGCAACAACGTTTAACCACTTTGTTTCTATTACATTGGGTTCTTGCTATTAGAATAAATAATTTGTCACAAAACGAAAGTATATTTCTGAAATTTACATATGAAACACGTATCTCATCAAGAGAATTTTGTAATGGACTTGTTAAAAATTGGAATGATTTAGGAGAAGGAGAAACATTGAGCGAAAAAATATCCGATTCTAAATGGTTCTTTCTATCCTGGAAAAAAGACCCAACAATCAAAGCAATGCTAACAATGCTTGATGCTTTAGATGAAATATTGAAAGATAAAAAAACAAACGAGTTAAACATTTTTTGGCAAAAACTTACCCATGAAAACTCTGTAATTACTTTTAATTTTAAAGAATTAAATGATGTCGGTTTAACAGACGATTTATACATTAAAATGAATGCTAGAGGTAAAGCTCTAACAGAATTTGAAAATTTTAAAGCACAATTTGAAAAATATATTAAAGAAAGTAATCCCGATAAAACTGATTGGGAAGTTGAATATAAAGACAAACCTACAGAAACGTTTTCTCATAAAATAGATACAATTTGGACAGACTTATTTTGGAAATATCGAGGGAATGATAATTTAATTGACAATGAGTTTATAAAATTTATATCTGGTATTGCAATAAATAATTATGCGCAAAATTTAGAAATAATTGAGCATAAAGGGGAAGAGGGTAAGATAAGGGCAGAACTTGAGACAAAGTCAAATGGAAAACCTGTATCAAAAGATGCGGTAAAAAGAGAACGTATAGAGCGCAAAATACAATTGCTTTTTAACTCGCCTGATGAAATAAGTCCTATTGATTTTCCAACTAAAAAAGCATTTGATTATTTGGTTAGCTCACTAGACAATTACTCAATTGATTCAAATAATGAAATTATACCAAGTGATCTGCCTTTATGGGATTATTGCAAAAAAGGGCAAATTGAAATAAATAATATCACTAAGATTGAGAATAATTTATTTATTGAGTTTATTAAAAACAGTGAAACAACATATAAACAGCGTGTTTTATTCTTTGCTCAAACCCAATATTTATTAAGTTCAAATGAATTCAATCAAGAGTCTTTCTCGCATTGGATGAGGGTAATCCGAAATATTGTTGAAAATTCAACGATTAACAATGCTTCAACTTTAATTTCAGCAATAAATTTAATTCAAGAACTCTCTTCTGGTTGTTTAAATATTTATGAATACTTAACTTTAAATGTAGTTAAAGCAAAACATGCAGAACTGCAGGTTAAAGAAGAGATTGAAAAAGCAAAAATAATTAATAGTGATTTTGATTCAAAACAAGTCATACAAGATACAGAAGATACTAATTTTTGTGCCGGAAGAATAGACTTTGCTTTATTTTGTATCGACTACGAAGTAAGCGATAAATCAGAATCAAAAATATTTGAAAAAGAAAAATTAAGAGAAATATTACATGTTATTAAAACCTACTTTCCTGATTTACGTGCAAAACTACCTGATAGCTTTAAAAGAGCCTTTCTAACTGTTGGGGATAATAATTATTATGACGTTTGGGGAACTTGGTCTTTCAGTTTTGAATGTCAAAAAAGGTGGTTGTTAAATATTTGCAGTGATTTAAAAGAATTTTCGCATAGTAGGGATTGGAAAAGAAATTATTTAAAAAAAATATTTAAATCTTTAGTAAATAATTCTTTCAATAAAATTATCGATAATTTTGTTAACTCTAGTAATTTTATTGCTTTACCAAAATGGAAACAACGGATTATAAAAGAAGCAGGATTATTGAAAAATGCAACATTTATTCTTATTCCAAATGATAATTCTTATTGCAAATTAGCATGGCAACAAAAACCAAGTAAAGAAGATCAAATAAAAAAAATCAATTAATATAATTAAAAGTATTGATTTTTTAAATCATATTATTTCAAAACGACACACCCTGACGGTGTGTCGTTTTAGTTTTGCTTCCTACTTAAAACTTAACTGGTATGGAAGCAACGGAAACAAACATTTTAAAAGTGATTGAGAAAATTCATCTACATTCAAAAGATTCAAATCTTATTTTGGAACAATATGCTGAGGTGAGAAATGAGATTAATTTTGTGTCGAATTATTTTAAAATCAATGAAATACAGGCTATTCTCATTTCA
Organism: Flavobacterium sp. BFFFF2; assembly: GCA_002256385.1. Lineage (GTDB taxonomy): Bacteria > Bacteroidota > Bacteroidia > Flavobacteriales > Flavobacteriaceae > Flavobacterium. The sequence continues at coordinate 3,037 of NKJD01000093.1, read as the reverse complement.
AGCGTGATCTGTATCTCTTGCTTTGAAGAAATTGAAACAATGGCCATGTGTGCGCATTTCGGGATGGAAAAATTGGCGTTTATCCATTATACCAGTGATATTCAAATTTTAATGGACAAAAAAATATTGGATAAGAAGGCCCAACATCAATCGGCATTCGATTCATTTAGCATCAAGAAACATTTAACCGAGTTTATCATAGCCAATCTACCCATTCCGCACGAATTAATTAAATGCCAGGCTGAAGAAGATACTTTTCATGAGTTTTTGGGTAAAATGGACAAATTGAGTGATCAAAAGGATTCAAATGACATTGACCCAACCTTCTTTTACTTCAAGCTTGCAGCCCTCATCCAACAAAACATGAAATTCAAATTGGTGCATTATGTGCAAGCAAATGGATTAAGATTAATTGAAAGCTTTGTGTTTTTTGATGTCATCATCGATGCCATAGCAAAAGGGGAAAATAATTTTCAATCTGGGCTGCAAAGTACAGTCAATGATTTTACCCATAGACAGAGGGATACCTTTGAATTTATGGCGGATTTCTTGGCGCACAAATCAAAATTAACGCAATTAGATTTACTTGAAAAAGACAGATCGGAATTTGCAAGTAAGCATAAAATTCAATTGACGCAAAAAGCCCTTGCCATGTTAGAAGAAATGGAAGGAATTAAAATTGGTTTTAAAGAAAATAAAAACAACAAGTTAGCCTATCCTGATACCATTCAAAAGACTAATTTATTTTACAATCCAGCAGAGAAACAACAATTAAACACAATACTAAAAAGTATGTCACAGCGCTCATTTTTGGATTTACAAGAAAGATTAAAGGCGAATAAGTTGCCGCTGGGTGTTACGTCTTTGTTGTATGGTGCACCTGGAACCGGGAAAACAGAAACAGTTTATCAAATTGCCAAAAAATACAACAGACCTATTTTTAAAGTGGACATAGCGGAAACCAAGTCAATGTGGTTTGGGGAGAGTCAAAAATTGGTCAAAAAGATTTTCACTGATTATTATGAATTAAAAAAGGACGAAAGGGTATGTCCCATTCTACTTTTTAATGAAGCGGATGCGATTATTGGGAAGCGCAAAAATGCGGGTTCTACATCGGTAGCCGATACTGAAAATGCCATCCAAAACATATTGCTAGAAGAACTGGAAAACTTCAATGGAATCTTATTTGCAACCTCCAATTTAGTCCATAATTTGGATCCTGCTTTTGAGAGGCGGTTTTTATTCAAAATTAAATTTGATAGGCCCAATCCTGAACATGCCGCAAAGATTTGGAAAAGCAAGTTACCTATGATTTCCAATAAACAAGCTGTCATTTTGGCCAGTTCCTTTATTTTTTCTGGTGGTGAAATGGAAAACATTGCGCGTAAATGTATCATGGAGGACGTGATTTTAGGAACAAAAGTCTCCTTTGAAAAGGTGGTTTCCTTTTGTGAAAATGAAAAATGGGATAAAAATACCGGCAGCACTAAAATTGGTTTTTAAACGTCATAGTTTGTCTTAGCATGGGATTTACTTTGCCAATATAAATTTTAAAAACAAAAACAATATGGGACAAATGATTATTTACCAAAAAGAATTAATTAGAATTAATACGTCTAAAAACAGTATTGAGTATTCTACAAATAATGGCATTAGCTGGCATAACAGATCCCATGCCTCATCAGCGATGGGATCTATGCAAGATTTAGCAGACAATGGCAAAGAACTATTGGTGACAACGTCAAAAGGCTTGTTTTATTCAACCAACAAAGGCATTTCTTGGCACAAAAGAAGTTGAGAAAATGGATTTTGTGATTTGTTATCTAGAAGTCTTTGATGAAGAAACAACGCTATGGAACTATCAGTGCAAGAGCGACAATCCGGAGCCGATCAATTGTTGGTACAATAACTTAGAGTCATTTTTTGATGGCTTTGATGTATCCTTTTTATTTAAAGAACTCAATAATCAGGTACTATCGAATGCAGTTGCTACCTGCAAAGGGTTACCAATAGATTGTTCGGAACAGATTGCAAAAGCGCATTATTTCTATTTTGAAGAAGTACAAATGTGTCATAGCGCATCATATCTTAACCTGACTGATTTATGCCACTTTGATTATGAAAAATCATTTGATAGTGCAGCAATAGCTGAAAAAGACATTATTTTATGCCAGTTTGACCTTGATAAAAATAAACAACAATTTATTCCACACAAGGAATGGCTTTGAGCAGACTTCTTTATTGAATTGCAAAAAACAACTCAACAATTTTGTGAGCATTCAAAATGCCGACTGATTTACTTTTTATACGAAATTGATATTTAAACAAAAAATATTTTTTGGCAGTCTGTGTGCTGATTCAAAACAATGAAGATCAAATCAATAAATCTAAAATGGCACAATAAACTCCGATTGGTTTATTGTGCCATTTTTAGGTGTTTGTAGTCTCACGTTTGTCAGTTTTCATTTTGATAGTAAGTTAAATTTGATGTTGACTTTCCCAATCGAACTTGATTTCAACTTTTTCAGAAAGACACCCATCAAAAACCCGCGTTGCAAACGCTCCATTTTTCATCCAAAAGAACAGTAGGTACTCGTTGTAAACGAGCACCAGATTAGTTAAGAAGAAAATCAAAAACCTATAATGTTTAATAATTCTGCGAAGCTTAACAGGTGATGGCCCGCATGTATCGAAGTGCCCTATACTTTCTACTTTTGGTTGTAAAAAGTTTGTCTTTCTTCTTTCTTCTTTCTTCTTTCCTCTGAACTTGTGCCAGCAAAGAATAAGTTTCAGGTTCCAAGTTTCAGGTTATGACTATTTAATGACGGCTTGTGGGCTGTCATTTTTTTGCTGTAATGTTTGTAATGTTTCAGGTAATTAGTAGAAAGAAGAATAGTTGTAATTTTATTTTCCTGACTTGTCCGTTTTAGTGCGGTGCAACAATTTTTGATAAATATTCTAACATTTGTTGGTTTGGTTGTGCTTTAAGTATCATCTCTTTATTGGTAATTTGATTTAGTATTCTTCCAGACGTTAT
>NKJD01000105.1 GCA_002256385.1 Flavobacterium sp. BFFFF2 | reverse complement strand
TTCAACAATAGAATGGAAGCCAAGGACGGGAGTTTTGGATTTGATTTTATTGGCACTTATAGTGAAGTTATTGAAAATCAGAAAATTAGCTATGCCATGGAAGATGGTAGAACTGTAGACATTTTCTTTGAAGCAAATGGTGATGGCACGCACCTTAAGGAAATATTTGTAGCAGAAACCGAAAATTCGGTGGAATTGCAAAAAGAGGGCTGGCAAGCGATTCTTGACAATTTCAAGAAACATGTAGAAAGTCTATAAAACATAAAGGTTCTTGGTCAAAACGACCAAGAACGCATTTTATGTTATGCTATAAATGGCTTTCCAGCTAAGGCCTGAACCATAGTGAATACCACAAAAAGGAAATAAAGCACTGAAAATATCCATACTCGCTGCTTTGCTTTTGCTTGGTTTTCCATATTTTGAGAAACAAAATATCCGAGAAGAGGAATCAACTGCAAAGCATGTACACCAAAAAAATGGGCTACCCGTAGGTCGCCAAACAAAGTACTCCAGTTGAGCAATGGAAGCCCCTTCGCTCCTATTTCACCACCCACATTGTGGGAGTTTATGCCACTCATATAGCCACCGAAAAAGCTGAATATCACAAACATAAGGAGCCCAATTTGAATAGACAAGGCAAAGGAATCGCTGATGATGTAGGTTTTTTGTCTTATAAAACGTATGGTCAAAACCAAGGTAGCGGTGGTCAACCAGACAATCATGATACCCATCAGAGCATAAAGGATGCCGCCAACAATCTCTGTCTGATTAAAATGAGAGAGTTTGCCCCTAAAAGCTTGAACCGTAATTACTCCATTTTCGTATAACATGGTCGCAACAGCCAGATAAGTATATAGCCTTACGTTCTTTTGTTTTTCAACATAAAACAACAAATAGGCCATGGACCATGCATAAATCCATGTGCTCAAGGCAAATTTTATGGGTTTTATCATGGAGTTGATACCCAATACTTGGGTGGTATTTAAAGTGGCATAAAGTCCTAACACTGCTGCTAAAATCAGGAAAAACGTACCCATATTCGCCATTAAGGCATTTCTACGAACTATTTCTTTATAAAAATTCATGGTGATTAATAGATTAAATTTGACAATAGGATATCTCTCAAATTCTACAATTTGAATAATAAAGATTAAAAAAAAGAATTACGCCATTAAAGACTTGGTTTTTAGCGACTTTATGATAAAAAATATCAAATAGCCCATAGGACCAAACATAAATGTGAAAGGCAAAGCCAGGGTGTAAAATACTCTGGAAATACCCAAAGCAATGCTTTTACGGACAATATAAGCTCCTACAAACAAGTCAAAGGCCAGGTAATGAAACCAACCAGCAGCCACGGCATTGTCGTTTTGAAACAGGGCTTTTACATTGGCCAATGAACTGAAACTGTCAGCACGGAAATCTCCGATGTCTTTCAGAATCAAATAGGTATAAACCAGTGCATACAATACAATTAGACCATTCAAAATACTGGCCTGCGTGTATATCCAATTCGGTAGAAATATCAACAATATCCAGCCAATCAGTATACAGGAGTTTCCCAAAGAAAAAA